>DATJDL010000009.1:0-40689 GCA_035497455.1 Flavipsychrobacter sp. | reverse complement strand
TGTTCCGCAAGACATGGATGTGTACTACTATATCATCAAAGTTTCCTACCCCGGTCCTAATGGCGGTACCGTAGAAACTTATAAAGGGGATGTCACACTCGTGAGATAAAAACCTGAATAATTAACAAAAAAGCCGTTTCGCTATCGAAACGGCTTTTTTGTTGACCCCAGTCCAGGTCTAAATGTGAATCCGTGATAAAAACGCTACAAAACTTACAAATAGAATTTGTTTTTTTGCTCCATGCAAACCCCTCCTATTTATGCAGTGATAGTTGCCGGCGGACAAGGAACGCGAATGGGAACTGCCGTTCCCAAGCAGTTCCTGGAATTGAATGGACATCCTGTTCTTTACCATACGATCCGCGCTTTTCAAAAAGCTATAGAAGATGTTCAGATCATCCTTGTGCTACCCGAGCACCATATCAGCTATGCACAAATGGTACTGCAATCTTTTTCAGAAAGAATAGACATCACCATAGTTGCAGGTGGCGAAACACGTTTTCATAGCGTCAAAAAAGGCTTGCAAGGAATACCGGATAACTCCATAATAATGGTGCACGATGGTGTACGTCCCCTGGTAAGTGCTGCGCTGATCAGGAGCTGTTGCGAACAGGCGAAGGAAAAAGGAAGTGCGATTCCCGCAATTGCGGCAACCGACAGTATAAGGATACTAGAAGGAGCTGCTTCAAGGCAGATCGACCGGACGCTCGTACGCCTGGTACAAACGCCACAAACATTTAAGGCATCAATTTTGTTACCTGTTATGGAACAGGATTATCAGGATGGATTTACAGATGAAGCCACAGTGGCGGAATATTCCGGAATACCGATACACCTGATCGAGGGAGAGAAACGCAACCTTAAGATCACAACCCAGGAAGACCTGATAATAGCCGAGGTATGGATGAAAACAGAATAATTTTATGAAAAAACTGGCTGGCTGGCTAATTGCATCGTATATATCTATATGTTGTTTCAAAGTATCAGCACAAACTCCCGACACCCACGCATTTTCATTGCCCATTGAAATGGATGAATTTGTGCTGCAAGCCTCCCGCGACGGATGGGATATTGAAGCATTTATTAAACGGGTGAAGGAGGACACTACCTTTTACAAAGCGTTTCGTACGTTGCACATTGTACCCTATACTTCTTACAACGACATTAAAATATTTGATAAAAAAGGCGGGGTAAAAGCCTCTTTAAATTCCAGAACAAGACAGCACAGAACAGGGAACTGCCGTACAATGGAAGTATTGGAAGAACAGACAACCGGAGATTTTTACAAGAAAAAGAAAACCTATAATTATTATACGGCTGAACTCTATGCCTCTCTTTTCTTTACACAGGGAAAAATATGCGGAGAAAACAATATCGTGCAAGGCTATGATGCCAAAAGAGGAAAAGGACAGCTGGAAAAAAACAAATCGCAACTTAAACAACTGATATTCAACCCAGGAAGTAAAGTAGCCGGCATTCCTTTTGCAGGAAACAAAGTAGCCATTTTCGAACCGGAGGTTGCAAAAATGTACAATTTTAAGCTCATGCTGGTTGAATATGATGGGGAAGATTGCCTGTTGTTTTCTGCTAAACCTAAACCGGAATACAAAACGGAGGTAATCTACAACGAGCTTACGACATGGTTTCGTAAATCCGATTATTCCATTGTGGCACGCGACTATTCTCTATCCTACAAAACCATGGTGTATGACTTTGACGTGATAATGAAGGTTCGCCTAAAAAATATAAACGGGCAACTTTTACCCTATAAGCTCAATTATACGGGCAACTGGCATGTAGCTACAAAAGACAGAGAGCGGGGAAGTTTTAATACAATAATCAATTACTAATCCCTGTCTTTTTGCTACCTTAGTTGGCGATGGCTACTACCCAACGCATCAGAAAATCTTCTTCCTCATCGTATAAATTAAAGATAGTAGATGAGGATAGTCTGGAAGAGGTATTTTCCACTAAACTTTCGAGAAGCAGGTTCTATATATTTATCAGTACATTATTTGTAACGAGTGTTATTATCACGGTATCTATCCTGTTCTTTACTCCGCTTAAATATTATATTCCCGGCTATGGGAGCAATAAAGCGCAAAAGGAATTGGTGCATCTAAGGATGCAATTGGACACATTAAATGTGATGATAAAAGAACAGGAACGCTTCAATAAAACAGTCAGATCTATTATTACGGGAGATTTCAAAGGGGTAAAGGATACCACCTTATTGGACATAAAACGAGTGACGAACGAAGATATGAACAGCATTATGCCCAAAGCTGAAGACGTGAAGAAAGATGCCGCCAAAGAACTAAAACTAGAGGCAAAAAGAAATGGAGCAAAAAGATAAGAACCGAAATATCATGCGATATGTGAGCCTGGGCACGCAATGGATGGTATTGTTATTATTAGGAGTATGGGCTGGCATGAAACTGGATGAAAAAACAGGTTGGAAGTTTCCCTTATTTACAGTTCTCTTACCTTTACTGGCACTTATTTATTCCCTTTGGAAGATCATCAAGGAATTTAGCAAACCTCAAAAATGAATACAAAGTTTACGCTCTTAACCGGTATAGTGTTTTCAATACTTTCTGTATTATTTTATTGGATACATCAGTTTAATCCCTTGTTTAGCCTTCCGGTATTAATGAGTGGCAACATCCTGATGGCTTTGCTTACTCTCATCACTTATTTTATAGTGAAAAAGCAGGTAGATGAACGTCCGCAGGCCTTTGTACGTGGTGTTTATAGCGGCACTTTTTTAAAAATGATGGTTTGTCTGATAGCTATTGTCGTATATGCCATGCTCAATAGGTCCACTTTGCATAAGCCTACCCTTTTTGTATTGTTCGGCATCTACGCGATCTATACAATTCTGGAGACTGCAATACTGATGAAGTTGGCAAAAAAAGTCTAATTGCATATCAAATGCCCAAAAAAGAGACAAGTCTTTACAGTTTGAATCATTTTTTGCCTGAAGGAGCATTTGACCTTATCGTACCTTATTTTAAAAGTCATGTAATACACCTCACCCTCACTCATGAACGGAAGTCAGTGCTGGGTGATTACAGAAACCCTACTGCGAACCAGCCTTTTCATCGGATTAGCGTCAATGTAAATCTCAATCCTTATAGCTTTCTCATTACGCTTTTGCACGAACTCTCCCATTTACTGGCCTATGTAAATTATAAACACACTATTTCACCGCACGGTAAAGAATGGAAAACACAATTCCGCCATGTGTTGATCCCTTTCATTGGCAAAAAGTTCTTTCCGAAAGATGTAGAGAAAGCCTTGGTAGATTACCTTCATAATCCTGCTGCCAGCACCTGCACCGACCCTGCCCTATACAAAGCTCTCTATAAATATGACAAGCGTGAACCCGGTGTCCTGCTCATTGACAACCTGGAGACCGGGCAATGGTTTCAAACAACAGATGGCCGATTGTTTGAGAAAATAGAGCAACTACGCACCCGTTCTAAATGCAGGGAATTACAAACAAACAGAATGTATTTTTTCCCAGGCATATACGAAGTAAAACAAGTACGAAAGGATAAACGGAAAATTGCCTGAAAGTTAATGATCTATGGGAATTTCACTTTTTTCCGGGCTTCCTTAAAGCCTTTGTTCTGTATATGATGTAAAGAATCCGTTAAGTCTTCTGCCGTTTGCAATAGCTTTTCCGTCAGGGACAGTTTTCTTTTTTTCTTCTGATTACTTAAAATAACCCCTGTTGCAGCAGCAACCACTACCGAAACTCCAATCGTCAATAACAACCACGGAAATCTTTTTTCTTTTGGAGGTACATACATCACACCGCTTGCATCCACCACTGCCGCTTCATGAGCATATCTCCCGTGAGTAGGCTTCGCCACATCATCAAAATTCTCCGACAAATGTTGCAACGCCCTTTTCATCTCCATCCCCGTCATGGGCTTACCGTGCCCGGTAGCTATAATCTCCGGTTTTAAGGCAGCTAACGTCATAACTGAATTCTTAGCCGCATTCCAGTCATAAGTAAAATACCGGGGAGGTCCGGAAAGCTTTTTTCGTTGAGACATGACTGACAGTACGGATTCCGAAACCGTCGTCACAATGGCATCTCCCGCAATCAGGACTTTATCCGCCGGTCGAAATAAACTTATATGACCCGGCGCATGACCTGGGGTATAAATGTATTCCCATCCATCTATAAAAGGTACCTTGCCGTCAGGTGGTAATATTCTCAGTTTACTGCCGATATCAATCGCCTTTTTAGGATAGATCCAGGCCATTTTTGCCATTAGACCTCCGTTTACCGAAGCATCGGGCGGAGGATAGGAGGATTTCCCGCTGAGATAGGGCAATTCCAGATAATGACAATAGACCGGCACTTTCCATTCATCTGCCAGCCTGGCTACAGAACCTACGTGATCGAAATGCCCGTGAGTGAGTACGATGGCCGACGGACGGGCATTACTACCAAACAAGGCATCTGCCATTTTTTTGATTTTAATGGCAGAAGATTTCAAACCGGTATCTATCAATATCCATTTTCCCGAGTTTTCGTCTTTTATGATATACATGTTGACGAACACATCTTTTGTTCCCCATACGTTATTAGCTACGTTAAAAAACAACGAGTGCTTTTCGTTACGAAATGTTCCGATTTGTTCTTTCATAGGAAGATTGCTTTGAAAGGATGTATCTAATAAAAACATGCCATTGTCATTTCACATGAGAATGAAGAACAATATTTTTGAAAATATCAGCACATTATTATCTTTATGAAAACAAAAGCGCTTCTATTTAATATCTATATGAAAAACATACTAATTGCAGGATTTGCGGCTGCGTTGTCTATGGGATTTGCAGCTTGTAATAACGGAGCTTATGATGCCAACCCCAGCACGAATAATAGTGGTACCAGTAATCCGTTAAATAATGGAAGTGGGGGTAGTAATAACAGCGCTTTGCTTACTTCAGGAAAATGGAAAATTAGCGAAATGACATTAACTACTTCGTCTGGTACAACAGATATGCTCGCTTTGGTACAGGACTGCGAAAAGGACGACATATTTACGTTTAATACCGATAATACGGCGACCAGGGACGAAGGTGCTACAAAATGTTCACCCGGCGATGCTCAAACGAGAAGTGAAGGTACCTGGAGTATTAATGGTGCTAAATTTTCAGCAACAAATGGTGCTAACTCTTTCACATGGGACATAATCACATTAGACAATTCGACATTTAAAATTTCATCAACAATTAACGGTAGCACCAGCTCCCAAACCTATGTAAGACCATAATTGTAATTTGTTACATAGACATAAAAAAATCCGGGCATTTGCCCGGATTTTTTTATGTCTATGTTTTCAGAAGAACTAAGCGATTTCAACTTCAGCACCTGCTTCAGTCAATTTAGATTTCAGATCTTCAGCGGTTGCTTTGTCCACACCTTCTTTAATAGGTTTTGGAGCACCGTCCACCAGTTCTTTAGCTTCTTTCAAACCAAGACCAGTCAAGTCTTTAACGATTTTTACAACGTTCAGTTTAGAAGCACCTGCGCTCTTCAGGATCACATCGAAAGATGTTTTCTCTTCAGCAGCAGCAGCGCCACCACCATCACCGCCGGCAGCCATTACTACTGCAGCAGCAGCTGGTTCGATACCGTAATCAGCTTTCAATACGTCCGCTAATTCCTGTACTTGTTTTACGGTAAGGTTTACTAATGATTCGGCTAATGCTTTTACGTCTGCCATTTTTATAAGATTTTAAATGTTTTTAAATTTTGTTTTTATATGGATTATTGGAAGCCTTAATTATTCTGCAGCCGGAGCTTCGGAAGCACTGTCAGCAGCCGGAGTTTCAGAAGATGCATCAGCTGCACCGCCTTTTTGCTCCATGTTGTGCAATAATGCAGCGATAACACGTTTAGCAGGAGATTGCAACAAGCCCACGATCTCACCAATAAGTTCATTCTTGGTTTTGATGTTTTTAAGGCTTGCTAATTGATTGTCGCCCACGAACAATTCACCGTCGATGAAAGCCGCCTTCAACGTCGGGCGTTCGCCCTTGTTGGCAGCACGGAAAGAGCTCAATATAACCGCAGGCTCTTTCGGGCTATCACTGAACATAAGTGCAGTTACTTTATGCAATGAGTCATAAACCCCGTTGTATTTTTCCGCATCCAGGCTTTCCAGCGCTTTCTTTACAAGTGTATTTTTAGCTACTTTCATCTCTACATTCTTATCGAAGCAGTGACGACGCAGTTTATTGATTTGTTCTACTGTGAGCGATTCAGTATCTGTGATATAAAAGTTGCTGTAGTTAGAGAATTTCTCTTTCAGCATTTCTACCACTTCCGATTTTTGAGTTGCGTTCATTTTTTAAAAGATTTTAAAAGTGCTGAAAAAATTATCCTACAGATTTTGTATCGATGATCAAACCAGGACTCATAGTGCTTGCCATGCTAATGCCTCTCAGGTATTGTCCTTTTGCAGTAGCCGGTTTCATACGAACCAAAGCGTTGATTAATTCCTGTGCGTTTTCAGCCAATTTTTCCGGAGTGAAAGAGATACGGCCAACAGATGCATGGATGATACCTGCTTTGTCTACTTTAAAGGCAATTTTACCACCTTTAACATCGGTAACAGCAGCAGCTACATCATTGGTAACTGTACCTGTTTTAGGGTTGGGCATTAGGTTACGAGGACCTAATACTTTACCCAGGCGACCAATTTTAGGCATTACGGCAGGTGTAGCGATCACTACATCTACATCCGTCCATCCGCTTTCTATTTTTTGTACAAATTCATCCAACCCTACGAAATCAGCACCCGCTGCTCTCGCATCGTTTTCTTTATCCGGTGTGCAAAGTACCAGTACGCGTTTTGTTTTACCTGTACCGTGCGGAAGTGTAACCGTACCACGGATAGCCTGATCTGCTTTCTTTGGATCAACACCCAGGCGGATGTGCACATCTACAGAGCTATCGAATTTAGTGCAGTTGATATCCTTTACCATTGCACTGGCTTCAGACAGGGTGTATTGCTTGTTTATATCCAGTTTAGCTTGTACAGCTTTTCTTTTTTTTGTGATGTTAGCCATTGCTACAAAGTTTTAAATAAGGTGATCAATGGATTAATTTTTAGCAAACGGAGCATCTCCATCTACAGTAAGACCCATGCTGCGAGCAGTACCGGCTACCATGCGCATAGCGCTTTCAACGGTGAAGCAGTTAAGATCAGCCATTTTATCTTTAGCGATCTCTTCCACCTGTGCCCAAGTTACCTTACCTACTTTGTTACGGTTAGGCTCTTTAGAACCTTTTTGAACTTTAGAAGCTTCCATCAGTTGCACCGCTGCAGGAGGAGTCTTGATTTCAAAATCAAAAGACTTATCTGCATACACGGTTAACGCAACAGGTAATACTTTACCTATCTTGTCCTGAGTGCGCGCATTGAATTGCTTACAAAACTCCATGATGTTTACACCCTTGGAGCCGAGTGCCGGACCTATTGGCGGCGCGGGGTTAGCTTGACCTCCTTTTACCTGGAGCTTTACCAAGCCGGTAATTTCTTTTGCCATTGGCTTTTAATTTTTTTGGTGTTAACGAATGTCCTTCTTCCTGAAGGCTTATTCTCCCAAATGCAACCTTATAATAAAGAGCAATATGAGAATTGGAGCGCAAAAGTAACGAAATTTTATTTATGAAAAAATATTTTTCTAAATTATCCTTACGGATCGTTTCGCTGACCTGCTGCATAAACGAAGATTTTTTTCTTCCTACCATACATGAGCAGAGCGAATAACCTATACCGGTGACCCTTCATACAAAATGACAGCAGCTGAGGGTAGAATTCATTAAATGAAATTCGAAGGTTTGCCCTTCAGGAAACCCCTTTTGTTGTTTAAAAAATTACGAATATTGTTGCGCTCTGAACAGAAACAGCATTTTATTGCTGATATTTACGGACAATTACCCTAAAAATAACAGTACAATGTCATACAGAATAGGACAAGGAATAGATTTTCATCAATTGGTAGAAGGTCGTGATCTATGGTTAGGCGGAGTAAAAATTCCGCATAGTAAAGGTTGTCTGGGTCATTCTGATGCTGATGTACTGCTTCACGCAATTTGCGATGCACTGTTGGGTTCTGTGGGTCTGGGAGATATAGGACATCATTTCCCTGATACAGATGTAGCTTATAAGAACATTGACAGCAAGGTACTTTTGAGAAGATGCTACAATATGGTGCGCGAAAAAGGTTATTGGTTGGTGAATATTGACAGCACATTGCTGTTGCAGGCACCCAAAATCAAGCCTTATATCCCGGCTATGCAGGAAACCATAGCGAGAATCATACATCTATCCCCCGATGATGTATCGGTAAAAGCTACCACTACGGAACAACTGAGTTTTGTAGGCAGGGAGGAAGGTGTGGTGGCCACAGCCAATATCTTATTGCAGAAGTATTGATCATCTCCTGCTCTCCCCGCCCTATCAACGATATTTCTACAATCACGGTTATGTGCTGTTTTGCATTTCACCAAGGATCATTTATAGTGCTGCGGGATTTAAGCCTCCTACAGTCCTTTGATGTGAAAGATAAAAATGATAGTCCCGGAGCTATATCGCCAAAACCCGTATCATCTCCAGCATATCCTTCCCCATCCTGGCATGTTGCTTTACTACCTTGTCAAATGGCGTATACGTAATGCTGTCATTTACTATACCTGCCATCACCATGGTTTTACCTTCATTTAAGCCGACAACAGCGGCATGTCCCAAACGACTCGCCAATACCCGATCAGCATAGGTAGGTGAGCCTCCCCGCTGTATATGTCCCAATACCGTAGCCCTGGCATCCAGCCGGGGGCAATGTTCCTTAATAAGTCCCATCACTTCTTCTGCCCCCCCGAAATCATCCCCTTCAGCGATCACGATAATATGAACGGTTTTCTTCCTTCTTTCGTCATCCGCTATCCGTTTTAATATCTCCCTGGCATCTGTTTTTGTTTCCGGTATCAGAATATCTTCCGCTCCGCAGGCAATACCGCTGTTTAAAGCAATATAGCCGGCATCACGCCCCATCACTTCCACAACAAATAACCGGTCATGAGCCTCTGCTGTATCCCGTATTTTATCAATTGCCTCTACCGCAGTATTCACGGCTGTATCAAATCCTATAGTAAAATCACTCCCTGCAAGATCCTTATCTATCGTACCCGGCAGCCCTACAGCAGGAATTTGATGTTCTTTAAAAAACTCAACAGCGCCCCGAAATGTACCATCGCCACCAATCAGCACCAACGCATCTATCTGATGTTTCATTAACTGCCGGTATGCTTTCTCCCGTCCTTCCGGCTCCATAAACTCTTTGCTACGCGCCGTTTTCAGCACAGTTCCCCCCCGTTGTATAATATTCGACACATCCGTGGTCTCCATCTTCGCAATATCCCCCTCTATCATTCCCTGATAGCCCCTGCGAATACCGAAAACCTCCATGCCATGATAAATAGCAGTACGTGTTACCGCCCTGATGGCAGCATTCATACCCGGGCTGTCCCCACCGGATGTCAATACACCAATGCGTTTTATAGATTTCATACTTTTTGTTTTAAATAAAGATCATCTGACACGTTATAGCCGCTTTGTATACACGGCACCTTCTAACAATCTCAATACTTCTTCTTTTTGTTATTGAAAAATAGGAAGAAAAAGCTGCCCGGCCCGAGTTTTGTTTTCATTGCCGGGTATCTGTCAATAGTATTTGGCGGTTCCATCTTTAGTTTTGAACTTTAGTCCTTTATGATAGAAGTAAAACACATTAGAAAAAGCTTTGGCGAGAAGGTGGTATTGGATGATGTGGTAGCCACTATGGAGCCAGGCAAAACCAACCTGATCATTGGCACCAGCGGCAGCGGGAAAACTGTTTTAATGAAATGTATGGTAGGCCTGATGCGACCGGATGAAGGACAAATACTTTATGAGGGACGGGACATCCTGACCATGCAGGAGCAGGATTTAAAAGAGGTGCGCAAAGAAATCGGGATGCTGTTCCAGGGATCGGCGCTGTTTGACAGTATGAGCGTGGAACGAAATGTAAGATTCCCTTTGGATATGTTCACTAAGATGAGCTCCAAGGAAAAAGTAAACCGGGTGAATGAAGTATTGGACCGGGTTAATCTGGAAGGTGCTAACAAAAAATTCCCTTCAGAAATAAGCGGAGGTATGAAAAAACGGGTAGCATTAGCGAGAGCGCTGGTGCTCAATCCCAAGTATCTTTTTTGCGATGAGCCTAACTCCGGTTTGGACCCTCAAACCTCCCTGGTAATCGACAAACTTATCAAAGAACTTACAGAAGAATACAAAATGACCACGGTGATCAACACCCATGATATGAATACGGTGATGGAGAGCGGCGACCATATCGTCTATATGCATAAGGGTAAGAAGAAATGGGAGGGAACGAATAAGGATATCATTTACAGCGATGATGAAAGTCTGAATGAGTTTATTTTCGCATCCGAATTTTTGCAGAAAGCCCGTGATATGAGTAAGCTCGAAGCTGAAGGGAAGGCACCGGAAGTAGATTAATGTACTTTAAAAAATATATGTTAGAAGTCATTATTATTTTTCTAACTTTATAGTATACCATACAAAAAAAATCCGGTAGAAACCGGATTCTTCTAATCAAAGTTGATTACCCATTACAAAAATTGAACTGAAGTAGCATTCTTGGAAAAGGATGCTTTTTTATTTGATTCCGATATATAGACGTTATAGCCGGAGAAAACGTTGGTAAGTTTTTGAAAAATGACAAAAACTAATCGGCAGGTGACCATTACACGATAGTGTTTTTGCGAATTTGAACGTACATTTGCCACCGTTAAAAAAAATAATAGAACTCGCATGTCAGTACTAGTAAATAAAAACTCAAAGGTGATTGTGCAGGGCTTTACCGGCACAGAAGGCACCTTTCACGCTACGCAAATGATCGAATACGGCACCAATGTGGTAGGCGGTGTGACACCCGGCAAAGGCGGAACCACACACATTGAAAAGCCGGTTTTCAATACCGTTGCAGATGCTGTAAAAGCTACAGGTGCAGATACGTCTATCATTTTTGTACCACCGGCTTTTGCTGCCGATGCGGTAATGGAGGCTGCTGATGCCGGCATCAAGGTAATCATCTGTATCACTGAGGGCATTCCTGTACAAGACATGGTGAAAGCGCGCGCTTATATCAATGGCAAAGATTGTCGTTTGATCGGCCCTAACTGTCCGGGTGTTATCACTTCGGATGAAGCTAAAGTAGGTATTATGCCAGGCTTCATTTTTAAGAAAGGACGCATTGGTATCGTTTCTAAATCAGGTACGCTGACTTACGAAGCTGCTGACCAGGTAGTAAAAGCAGGTCTGGGTATTTCCACCGCTATCGGTATCGGAGGAGATCCGATCATCGGTACTACCACCAAAGAAGCTGTAGAATTATTGATGAATGATGACGAAACAGATGGCATCATTATGATCGGTGAGATAGGGGGTAACATGGAAGCAGATGCTGCAAACTGGCTGAAAGATAACATGAGAAAACCTGTTGTAGGTTTCATAGCCGGTCAAACAGCGCCTCCGGGTCGCCGCATGGGTCACGCAGGAGCTATCATAGGCGGTGCCGATGATACTGCCGCTGCCAAGATGAAGATCATGGGCGAATGTGGCATACACGTCGTAGCCAGCCCGGCTGATATTGGTAAGACCATGGCTGAAGTGGTAAATAAAGAACTGGTTTAGTAAATTATTGCTGATACGTTATTAAAAAGGCACCCAAAATAGTCGGGTGCCTTTTTGATGATATAACCCCAGTAATTTTTACGGAAATACTTACTCATCTCCTAATACCAAAATGCAATAAGATGCTGACAGATATCCATCCCAAATTACCCATGCGGGATAAAGCAAAGACCCGGAATTTTTACCTGAATCAATTAAAATTTAAAGAGTTCGGGAGCAATGATTTTGACGGGTACCTGATGATTGAAAAGGATGAGATACAAATCCATTTTTTTGAATTTAAATATCTCGACCCAAAAGAAAACTATGGACAAGTTTATATACGCACCGATAATATCGAACATCTGTACCAATCCATGTCAGATGATAATGTGTCCATACATCCTGCAGGACATCTGGCAATAAAACCCTGGGGACAAAGAGAGTTTTCATTAGTTGATCCCGACAATAACCTGATCACCTTCGGGCAACCGCTATAGCATCAACCCACTTTTACTGCTGGTCAAGCAATCGGTCGCGTTCACTAAATTTTTGAAGGTATTTACCTCCTAAAGCACGAGTTTTTGAAACAGACCTTCAAATACGTCGTCTAATGAATAAGCAAAACCGGGATGTACTTTAGAACACTGCACTATGGTACTGCGTGTAGCGGTAAGCCATCTGAAACGCGATGGCTCGTCGAGCCGTGCTATCTTACTGGGGCAGTTTTTACCCAATGCTATGCGCTCAAAAGCATTCAGATTTTCGGATAACGTTTCTAAATTGAGCTGGCTGTCAAGACATTGTAGCTTGGGTATCGGGATATGTGTACGACACTTTAAAACCTTCAGCTCCTTACAGAATAAAACAACACCTGCGTTGATAAACTCTTCCCGCTCTACACGTGGTACGATGCGCACCACGGCATACTCATAAAGCAGCTTGTGCATGTAACGCTTCGTTTAAGAAAATGGAAGAATTGTTCAGGCGAAAGCAGATGAACTGTTTGTACACCTCCCGCACCGCTGTGGCAGTCAAAGCGGGATCATAATTTTCAAGCCATTCATCAGGTATCGCATCCAGGATGTCACTTATATCCATTTCGGTAAGAAAGGCTTTGCATTTTTCATCGGCTTCACGCAGCATCGTCGCCTGCGGCAACAGTACATGGTCTTTTATTAAGGGAAAGCTATTGCTTTTGCTTTTCTCCCATCCATCCCAATTATGATGAAAATACAGACAGGCACCATGATCTATCAGCCAAAGCTCCTTATGCCACATCAGCATATTCGTGTTGCGTACCGTTCTATCCATGTTAGTGAGCAACGCATCCAGCCATACGATCATGGATGCGGTAAGCGGATCCAGGGTCGATACAGCCGGATCATACGTAATCGAACCGCTTAGATAATGCAACGCAAGGTTTTGTCCGGTGCTGGCTTTGAGGAGATCCTGGATTTCTTCATCCGGCTCTGTTCTTCCAAAAGCTTCATCCAGCCAGGCAAAGACAAGCTCCGGTACTTTAAGACCTAATTTCCGGGCTGTCTCACCTCCTATAAATTCTGCCACCAACGCTTTGATCCCCTGCCCTGCTCCCCTGAATTTAATAACGTATAAGAACCCGTCATCCCCTTCTACGATGGCAGGCAACGATCCCCCTTCGCGCAGGGGAGTAACATATCTCGTGGTATGTATTGACCTTAGTTCCAGCATGCAGCCTCTAAATTATCGGTTTATTTGGTCATTGTCCATTTTTCATGCCTCACTCTCCGACTATTTTCCATCAACTATTCCTGATAGTTCTGATCTTTATAAAATAATTACTGTCATAGCTCGTTTCTAGTAAAACACATTATATGAAAAACATCACATTCCTGTTCATTACCCTTTGCAGTTCGTTCCTCGCCACAGCGCAGGAAGATAATCGACAGCAAACCTCCCTGCCGGCAGTAAAAAATCATGAAGCAGGGATTTTCGGTCAACAAGTTATCGGTTCCAATAACAATGGAGACAAGATGATGATGATGGGATTGCAATATAAAAAATGGAAGAATGAGCATTTTGGGATGCGCATCGTAGCAGCTTACGGCAAATTTGATAACAGTGACGATTATTATATCAGTAGAAATTTTTCTATCTCCAGCGATACCGTGACACAGCGTTTCACGCAATGGGATATCAATATGGCGATCCTGGGATTCGGCGTGGAAGCGCAACGTGTATTTTACAAACGCGTCGTACTGTTTGCTGCCATGGAGTTGCGCGGCGGATACGGGAGCGGTCAACAGGAAGATGCGGCTATTACCCGTGTGGCGAATGGTGACTATGAAAATTACCAGGTACTCGGTTCCAGAGATGCCAACATGGTTTACCTGGCGGCTACGCCTACCATCGGTGCCAAGCTGCAGTTCAATCGCTTCAATTTTGGCATGGAATGTTCAGGCATCAGCACGTATTCCACCGGCTTGAAAGCAGAAGGTAAAAGTCGTGCAACAACAGGAAATATGGATATCGGCAGTGTGATCCACCGGTTTTTTATCGGCTATAAATTCTGATAATTTCTTCATCAAGAAATTACCTGGTCTCTTTTTTATCCTTTCGTAACTTTAAATGTTATGAAAGGATTTGTTTTTTCAGCGTTCCGGGAGGATAATTCGAAATCACCGTTCCAGAAATTGCTGGACCTGTTTATGGAGCTGCTGCAATATACCAGCGGCGATGCAACGGAAGCGCTCGACTGGCTCACACAACTGGATGCGAAATATGGGCTTACTAACGATGATTACGGCATCGGTGATTTTATCGAAGAATTAAAAAAGAACGGTTACTTGCAGGAAGATAATGCAACAGGCGCTTACAGCATCACGAAAAAGTCAGAACAATCTATCCGGAAACGCGCGCTGGACAATATCTTCGGCAAACTCAAAAAAACAAAACGTGGCAACCACAATACGTTTAAATCCGGGCAAGGTGATGAATTAAACCCCGAAACGCGTGCTTACGAATTTGGTGACGCACTGGAAGCCATCGACTATACGGGAAGCCTTAAGAACTCCTTTATCAATCACGGTATCGAACAGTTGTCTATGCACCAGGAGGACCTCGAGATCCATGAAATGGATTTCAAAACCCAGACTTCTACGGTATTGATGATCGACATTTCACACTCTATGATCTTATACGGGGAAGACCGTATCACACCTGCCAAAAATGTGGCAATGGCGCTGAGTGAACTCATTACTACCCGTTATCCCAAGGATACGCTTGATATTGTGGTTTTCGGCAATGACGCATGGCAGATTGAAATGAAAGATCTCCCCTACCTGCAGGTAGGTCCTTATCATACCAACACGGTGGCGGGTTTGGAGCTTGCCATGGATATTTTAAGAAGAAGGAAGAACAACAATAAACAGATCTTTATGATCACAGACGGGAAGCCAACCTGTCTCAAAATAGGTAGTAAATATTACAAGAACAGTTTCGGCATCGACAGCAAAATCCTCAACAGGACACTAAATCTTGCCGGTCAATTAAGGAGGCTCAAAATTCCGGTGATTACCTTTATGATCGCCAGCGACCCTTATCTTCAAAAATTCGTACGGGAGTTTACCGAAGTCAATAACGGGAAGGCGTTTTACTCTTCGCTGGATGGGCTTGGAGATTATGTATTCGAAGACTACGAAAGAAATAAACGGAAAAGGACAAGATGAAATTTACCCTCGCCCGACAGCCACCTGGTCTTTTTCGTATTTGGAAGGACATTTCATCTGGATCTTATTGCAGTGGAAGGTTTCGCCATCCATATAACCGGTCATCACAATCTGCTCCGATTTTTCAATGTCCATAGGCTTTGCCCCGCTAAATATTACCTGGCTTACATTCCCGGCTTTATCTTTTACATAAAAGCTGAAATGATTCGGATCCACCTTAGGATCATAGGTCATTTTTTTATCTTTTTCCAAAAAACCGATCACATGGTATTGTTTGCCTTGCTCTGCAGCAGCAGATTTAAAGGTCTCGTAAGTACTGAAATCTCCAAACATGCTGACGATCACGCATACAGCCGCCGCAACCAGCACCAACAAAACAATATGAGATTTTTTCATAGAAATTCAGCCTTTTGCAGCCGCAAAGTTAGGATGATTTTACCGTAGCCTGACAATTTTCCGACAGTTTTTTAGAACTCCGCTTTAAACAAAACGGTGCAGTTTTCAGGGAGACGGGATGCAGTTATTGTACAATAATCAGGATGGAGCACAATCAGCATTTATAAAAAGACATGAACTTTGTCTTTCGCCCTGCAGTCCCCATCTTTGCACTCCAAACAATCAAATCTTATAAGATGATTTCCAGGCTCAGCGTTCATAAAGTAGGCAACAAAAGCGAGAATGAGTACATCTTTCTCTCTAAAGGCAATCTCCAAACCTCGGAAGCTATATTGCAAATGCTCTCTTCCTACTTTCTTGCCCCTTTCAAATCTGAAGAATTTTATCAATTCCATCATGATTCCAGCCTGTCACTCAACGAAGTATACACCTTTGCTACCGCCATTTTTGATGATCCGGAGGCGCTTCATGAGCAGTCTTTACACCTCGCCAGACATCTTTATAACCAAAGTACGCACCCTAAAATAAAAGGGGGAGAATTTTACGTAGTCTATTTCAACGAATGCTTGCTTCATGGAGAAATTATAAATGCTGTAGGATTATTCAAATCTGAAAACAAGGATACTTTTCTGAAGGTGTTTCCACAAGGTGAGAACTTTGAAATTGAAACAGAACAAGGTATCAATATCAACAAATTGGATAAAGGCTGTATCGTTTATAATTCCGAAAAAGAAAACGGTTATGTCATTTCTGTAGTGGACAATACGAATAAGGGTACGGAAGCTCAATACTGGACAGATGATTTCCTACAAATCCGGCAGCGGCAGGACCAATATTTTAACACCGAAAACACACTGGCTGTTTACAAAGATTTCATCACTAAAAAGCTACCGGAGGAGTATGAATTGACTAAAGCTGACCAGGCGGATATGCTGAATCGCTCGATCCAGTTTTTCAAGGACAAGGACAGCTTCGAGCTGGAGGAGTTTTCCCAATCTGTATTGCATCACCCTGAGTATATCAGCGGATTCAGCAATTACAAACGTCAATATGAAGAGGAAAGGGATATTGAGATCGCAGATGCGTTTGACATCTCCGATGCAGCCGTGAAAAGGCAGGCGAGGAACTACAAATCGGTCATCAAATTGGATAAGAACTTCCATATTTATGTACATGGCGACCGCAACATGATAGAACAGGGAGAAGATAATAAAGGGAGATTTTATAAGATCTATTTTGAAAATGAGACCTAAAGGGAGATGATCCGATCATTTGAAAAATACGGGTTATTACGTATGGCGGGACAAGTTTAATACACGTAATTTGCACAAAATTTTTATTCATGAAACTATTACACTCGATAGCTTTGACAGCAGTTGCCTGCCTGACTATGAACAGTGCCAGTGCCGAAAAAATAAAGCTTAAAAGCGGCAGTCTGGATGCACTCAATGGCGTTACGGAAATGAATGTGCAGTATGATTACAGTGATATGACCGTTACGACTAAGAACAAACCGGAAGCCGAATTCATAGAGAATAAGAAAGCGGACCTTAACGAAAAGGAACCTGGCAAAGGTGATAAATGGGCTGAAAGCTGGGTGGCGGACAGAAATAAACGCTATAAAGTACAATTCAAGGAAGAATTCGACAAACAGTCCGGCATAACACTAAAAGAGGGTTCAGATGCAAAATACACGATCATTTTTCATACAACGCATTCTGAAACAGGATTCAACATCGGGGTGACGCGCCGCAATGCCTATATCGATGGCGAAGCGAAAATCGTGGAAACTGCCAATCCTAATAACGTGGTTGCCGTAATATCTGTAGATGATGCGCAAGGCGGAACCTTCGGCGGTTATGATTTTGATACCGGTTCACGTTTGCAGGAATGCTATGCTGTTGCAGGAAAATACATCGGTAAGTTCATCAAAAAGAAAATTAAGTAAAACGATCTTAAATTAAATTACAGGGCGGCTCCAATAACGGAGCCGCATTTTTTTGTTCTTATGCAGCGGTTCAACAGGACTATTCGAAATAACAACAGCAATCCCTATTCAGTTACTTTGCGCTTTCCTACAGGAGGAATCACCCATATCCCGGTTTTATGTAGCCGGGTGGGTAATTAAAATGTAAACGCAGAAACTAGAATTATGAAAAAGGTAAAAAGAGGAACGGGGCCAACGCCACTGAAGTCAAATAGAATTGTATGTTGTACGTCCAATGATTAGAAACGACTTTACTCGTTGTCCGCACCATCTTGTATGACTTCCAACTCCACTGTTTCCGCCGAGTTGCGGTACATTTTCTGGATGGTCACTTTATATTCTTCTACTACCACCTGGTCTCCTTCCGCCAATTCTTCCGGATGCAGGAAGGATATAAGCCCTGAAAGCGTCTCGTATTCTTCGCCTTCATCCAGACGGAACGGAAGGTACTTATTGATATCGGAAAGTTTGCGGTGTGCACTTACGATAAATTTGTTAGGTGCAATTTTCTCCACATAAGGTTTTTCATTGTCGTATTCATCCTGTATCTCACCCACCAGTTCTTCTAAGATATCTTCCATGCTGACAATGCCTGAAACTTCGCCGATCTCGTTCGTGACGATTGCCATCTGTATCCGCTTCAGCTGAAATTCTTTAAGTAGTTCTTTGATCTTTTTACTTTCAGAAATGAAATAGGTTTTGCGTATCAACGCCTGAAGTTCGTCAGGTTTACGTGTTGCCATCATGGTACGCATCAGGTCTTTTGTATAGATCACTCCAATGATATCGTCCAACGAGGTGGTGTAAACCGGATAACGGGAATACCCTTCGCTGATGGCAAAATTGATAGCCTGTGGTAAAGTAAAATCCGCTTTCATGGCGGTAATATTCTTACGCAAGGTCTGGATATCACTTACACGACGATCGTCAAAATCGAATACGTTACGGATCAGATCCCGTTCGGTCTCTTCGATAGCCCCACCTTCATGACTTTCAGAAATGATCATTTTCAATTCTTCTTCTGAATGTATTTCACTACCGTGTACAGATGTGATCCCGATCAACCTCAGAATAAAATTGGCAAAACCATTCAGCATCCAGATAAAAGGACGGAATACAAAATAGAATATCCGCAAGGGGATGGATACCGCGAACGTTGTACTTGTAGGATAGCGAATAGCCAGGGACTTGGGTGCTAATTCCCCGAATGTAATGTGAAGCACCGTAATGAACGCAAATGCGAAGGGCACTGCCAGACGATGTGCAGCAGTATCGGATAAATTCAGGTTGAAAAGATCAAAAATTCGGAGCAGGATGCTGGTGGTTACGCCTTCTCCCACCCAACCTAATCCAAGACTGGCAAGGGTGATCCCTAATTGGGTAGCTGCAAGATAGGCATCCAGATTATTGACAATGCTTCGGGCCGCTCCCGAAACTGTAGGATTTACATCTTCACGCACTTCTATCTGTGAAGAGCGCACTTTTACTATCGCAAATTCTGCTGCTACAAAGAAGCCATTAAGAATGACAAGAAACAGCGTTATAAAAATATCAAAGCCCATGGTGGCGGAGCATTATGGTCGCAAAGCTCCTTGTTTTTATTTTTTCAGGATGGAAAGATACAGTATTATTTTTTCCTAAGGGAAATTGATAACGCAAAGTTTCTGCCCGGCATGGGCCGCGAAGCCACTACCGTATATCTTTCGTTAAAAATATTATTCAACATCGCCGAAGCATGCCATGTCCATACCTTCCTGTCTATCTCCTTCCCTAACTGTACATTCGCTACCTGGTATGACGGTAATGCCCCGGTTTCGTCCGTATTAAAGTAACGCAGGCCGGTATAGCCGTGGTTATAGTTTATATAAAAACGTTTATAGTCAGCCCCGGCGTTGATCAATCCCATCCATTGAGGTGTATAGGGAATTTGTTTTCCAATGCTGCCATCCCCTGCCATGTCGGATTGCATGGTCAAAGAACGAGTGTAGCTGCCTTTAAAACCGAGATGCAGCTCCAGTTTGTTTAGTTTATAGCGAAACGTCCAATCGGCTTCCCATCCCGTGCTTTTCACCTGAGCAATGTTATGAGGAGTCCAGATAGCACCACCAAACCATAAGATCCAATCATCAATCAGTCGGTAATAGGCAGCAATATCGTGATGGATGGAAAAACATGACGTGGGTTGCAAGGTGATTGTATAGCCTGCATCTGAAGCCCAGCCTTTTTCGGGTTTTAAATTTTTATTACCTCCGGGATCAAAATAGAGCTCGTTGAGCGACGGTGCCCGATAGGTCTTTTGGATATTGACTCTCAGCTTTATCCAGTCAAGTAACTGGTAACTGGCATTCGCACCGGGCAACAATACATTGACGTTATTAACACGTTCTACTCTTGCCTGTAGATTCAGATCAAGCTTATCTTTCAAATCCGTGTAATTGTAAGCCGCCGCGAGCGCATACCTCGACTGCATGGCGATGCGGGCGGAATCCCGTTGGAGAAATGATAAATGTACCGGGATAAAAACAAGCGCTTTATGACGGGCTGCGATCCGTTGTTTCCAGCCTGCTTCTGCATAATATTGACAGGAAGTATTAATGGTGTGCTGCCGCACCATGGTATCTTCATAGCGCATCTCATCTGTGATGAACGACGTCCGGAAGTATTGCTGTGACCAGCTCGAATTTCGATTCCAGTCGGCAAATAGCTTTAAAGAAGCGTCTTTCCGATTTTTCACCGAGTAGCTCTCAAACAAGGCTGCCGGTATTTGCCGATCGTAGTGCTGATACCATCCTATCACCCGGAAACGGTTATGGTGATCGTGTTGATACGCTGCCTGCACCATCGCCGAAGCACCTGATAAATTTGAATTCTCATTCCTCGACTCTTTCCCGTTTTTTTCATACACAAAATCATTCTGCGCGGTTTGCCAAAGAACATGAGCCGCCAGAAACCATCTTTCGGATGAGTAGCTGCCCTTGGCTGCCAGCTGGTATTGTGCAAAGCTTCCTGCCCCGAGACCGATTTCATACCCTGTCTTATGAAGGGAGTCAAATACCGGCTTCTCTGTTTCCAACACCAGTGCTCCACCGACATTACCGCTTCCCAACAACGCTGCAGAACCTCCGTAAACTATCTGCATGGAATTGATGAACGACACAGGCAGCAGCGACACATCGGCTATTCCCAATGCCGCATTTTGCAGCGGCACCCCATTCCAATACACCTGTGACTGTGCAGCTGAAGCCCCCCTGAAATTCAACGTAGCTAATCCGTTGAATCCATACGACTTAATAAATACCGGTGTCTGCTGTGCCAGCAATTGTGCTGCGGTTTGCATCTTGTATTGCTGTAGGAGAACAGAATCTAACGTCACAATTTTCTGTCCGCTTGTAAAATCGTGGATGCGCAGGTCCTGAGAACCGGATTGCTTTTTCTTTTGCCTGATACGAACTTCACTCAGTGTATCTGACAACGACTGTGCGGTTGTTGTTTCGAAAAGACATAAAATCGTCAACAGAAGCGTCATTCGCCTAATGGCAAAAACAGTCATTTTCCAACCTGTATGGTTTCGCAGCCTTATCACTTCGGGTGAAATATCAATCTGTGCTTTTCATTTATTGTCCGGGCGGCAACAATCCTATGAGCTTGTACGGCGATAGCACCGTTCATAGTAGTTGCTACCATAAAGCGTTTATACGATCACTCAATAATCAAAATAGAAACTGCTGGGTCCTACACCGGTTTTAAATTCATTCAGCCTGGTTCCATCCGGAGCATAAACCACCACACTTCCTTTTTGCGAAAACCCCTTTGGGTCTCCGATAAAGATATTTCCGGTTCCCGGTTCCACGCCTATTGCCCAAAAATACTGGAAAGTGCCCGCTTTAACGAACGCTTCGTCTGGCAACTTTCCCGTCTCTACATTCATCCGGTAAACGCCGTTATTTGCGGTGCTGCCGTCATATTGTACTTGTATAAAATAAATCGTGTCTCCGGCATGGTTAAGTCTGGGTTTTACAACATCGGTTCCGGCAGGAAATGTATACGATTTCAAAATCTTTCCATCAATTGGATCCAGTCTCGTCAGCCTGGCATCCACCTTCCTGTAAACATCTCCCGACAATACCCATAACTTATTTTGCTTATCCAGTAATGCTTCCTGGGGTGCCTTTCCGGGTACATTTACACTTTCAGTGATCTCATCCGTTTGAACGTCCATATAATGAATCATGCTAGCTGAAGTATCCCAGGTACAAATGATGGCTTTGTTTTCCCAAAGTACCATACTCTCCGGATTTTTATGCGGCATGGCGATAGATTTAAGCATTTGCAGCGTCTGCGGATTGATTACATATACATTGTTACTGAAAAGCGTGGAAACATATGCTTTCTGGCTGTTTACAGGCAGGATATAGCGCGGCTTGGGAATGTTTATAATGCCTTGAAGAGTATAATCCGCTTTGTTGATCACTACAATTTTATCGGAATTATTGATGCACAGAAAATACCGCCCGTCAATTAAGGTAATGCTCTGAAAAATATCGCCGAGCGATTGTTTGTTAACTGCATCAAATATATTTTCATAGAACCTGCTGCTGTCTTTATCAAATAAATCAAGCGATGCATTGCCGTTTCCCAGGCTGCCCTCACAGACGAACAACACTTTTTTCGAACCTGTATGCACAGGCGGCTGAGGATCTGTCGTTTCTTTTTTACAGGAGACAACACAAATCAATCCAAATAGAGCGGCAACTATAGCTTGATAAATCGTTCTGTCCATTGTCTTCCTTCCTGATCTTTAATCATAATAAAATACCCACCCGGCGTAAGCCGGCTTACGTCCACGCTAGCCGCATTCCCTGTAAAGAGTATTTTACCCGTGGCATCTGTGATAGAAATAAGCAAGGGCTTATCCTGACCTGAAATAAATAACTTATCTGTTACAGGATTCGGATAAATTGTAAACCGACTGGGCAACAAACCACCTGCAGACAATGTACCGGACTGATGCAATACGGCTACCGCATCCAGATCGAAACCGCTGGTAGGAAAGGGGGTAGGGTAAGGATCATTAACTTTCCGCCCGTCTTTATCCCGGCTTTCAAAGCCATTCAGAGAACCGATAACGTCTACCAATCGAACATGGGTGATCGCATTGACATTCAGGCCCGATATGTTTTTCAGCTCTTCCAGATCGAAAGGTGTGCCGTAGTTGCTTACATACTTCCCCGCAAGATTATTGATTTGCCGGGCATTAATATAATCGCCTGTGCCGGGCGCTCCGGTCCCTGTTATTTGCTGCAGGATCTGAGTATTAGAAGTTGCAGGAAACCGGAAGAAATTTACGCCATCAGAACTCACCTCCACAAAAGCTAATTCTAAAAAAGCTTCTTCATTATTCGCTGCATTCAAAAATCCGTTCTCGAAGACTGCAAAATCAGCTCCCGCACCATTTACTATGGCGGGGTTGAAATGAAGTGTAGCAACACCGCTATCGCCAAGGCTTACGATCAGATTATCGGCCATGCCTACTGCGGCGCTGCTATCACCTGTTGTTACATTACCCAATCCTTTATTTCCAATATCCATCCATCCTTTTTGCAATTCACAATTCACCGCCCAGTTCACTATCTGTATACTATTCTTGTGAACAGCATCACTTCCCACAATACCAGCCTGGGGTGCATATTGAGCCTGTAATGCAAAGGGGAATATGCAAAAGGAAAAAACAGATAAAAAATACTTCATGATTATTGTTTGATGAAACGTTGCGTAGCTATTTGTTTGCCATTATCTAGTTGTATCAGGTACATTCCGTCAGACAATTGAGCCGTATGAATCACGATATGCTTTTCACTCACGGTGTATGTTGCCAGGCGTTTACCGGTAAGATCAGTCAGATAAACGGTTTTAACGGCATGATCACTTACCTCGACATGGAGTTCGTTAGCCACGGGGTTAGGATAGATCTTTGCAGCAAGCTTACTTGTAGCCGGTACGTCTGCAGATAAGAGAGCTCCGAAATTATCCATACAGAAATAAGCCGGAGTATTCATTCCGAACTGCCCGTTATCAGAAGAGGTCAATGTAAATTGAAGACTGTCAACTGACGTGCTAAAAACGGAAAGGTCCACCCAACGCCAGTCATTTACGATGTAATCGCTATCGTCGTCGTTAAAACGATAATCTGCCAGGAAAAAGTCGACGCTGTCATTCAACAAACTACCATTCGCATAGGCCTGAACGGTGAGCTTGAACCAATCGGGGTATTTCCCCTGTGGCAATCCGGAACCTGTTCCCGTCGTATCACCGAATTTCTTTGCAGCGAAATCACCGTCACGCATAGAATTGTAAGCATAAGTTGAGTTGGTAACATAAAAACCGTAAACAGTGGTACCGGTAGTTTTCAGTGGTATCCCGGCAGGAAGGATAATTTTTGCCTTGGCACCATAGCCATCCCAATATACAGCATAGTTAGCCGATCCGCTATATCCTTTTGCCGTTTTGGCTGCATATTGATTCGTATACCCGCTGGAGATGCTATCTGTCATGTTGGAATAGGAAAACCCATTACTCCACAGGCCTCCCCATGCAGTATCATAGTAACATTGAAAATGAACACCGTTCTCATTAAAACCTACGTCCTGCCCGGGATTACTGTAGTTCACATAAAACGTATCGGTCTTAGGCAGTGTTAAAGATTCGAAATCGACCACGTTCTGAGCCGAGGCACCGGTGGCTGCAAGAGCCGGAAAAACAAATAATAAAATTTTACGCATGGTTAAGTATTAAAAATTAATAAAAACACTTTACATGCCGCGCGGAAAAACAGATAAGAAAAGAAAACAGAAGCCTTTGCCTATCCATGCTTTTATTCCCGAAAGCAGCGATATTATATTGCTAAAGGCAGGTCTTCTGACTCGCTTCTTCTTTTGTGCCTTCCCGTTTTGAGACAGTGGCTGTAGAACAAAAGATGGTAAGTGAAGCTTACAGCATCGGGTAATGTCAAGGATTTACACCTTGTTCCCTTTTCATCCTGCAATTGGCAGGAAACCTTTGCGATGGTGCAAATGTAAGTGGAAAACTCGGAATTATGAAAGACAAACCGGAAGATGGCGTCAGCAGCTCGGTTCACAGGGAAAAGAGGTGGATATTTTTGAACGTACTGCCCGGGCGCAGCCATGATTTTCTATGGTCTCCCGCGGAATATCATCTTCATCCATTTCGTTCACTAATTCAACGAAATAGAAGCAAGTGATAAAGGAATAGCATTATGAAAAAGCAACCGTACACATTGCACATCACTGAAAAAGCGCTGCAAAGGAAAACCCGAAACTATATGCATAGCTTCGGGTTCATCTTCTGCGTTTACAACGCACCATATTTGTTCTCTGTTTTCAGACACGCTGTACGAAAGAAGCTTGCCCTCAGAAAAAAGTATATTTACATAGTTCCTGTGAGCGGGTATTACCCTGGCGATTGCTTCTGTTAGCTCCGGTAGTTCTATTTGAAACAGATACGCCGACATGGCTCAGTATCATTTTAAAATTAACGAATCAGCGTCACATTCCCGGACCGCCTGAATCTCCTGCCTTCAGCGCAGAATCCATCAGCTTCCCATACGTAGACCCCAAACGGAGCAGGTTTGCCATTTACCTTTCCATCCCACTCATTGGTAATGTCTGTTGTAAAGAATACCTGGCGTCCCCATCTGTCATAAATACTGAACGAATTCAGCTTTACGATATTCCTGTTCATCACCCCTACTCTGTTCACTCCTGCATTCGGGCTCTCAGGACTAAATGCATTCGGCACATTGATATCGTTGCAATCTACATGCACGATCACAGAGTCTATGGAATAACAGCCATCCGTGTTCGTCACCTCCAAATAGTAGGTGAAGTCAAATGGCGGAGTTACCACGGGTGTAGCCGTAGAAAGATCATTGATAAATTGGTTAGGCGTCCATGTAAGTGTATAGTTGGCTCCCATGGTGGTCAAAGGTCCTCCCAACGTAGTTTTTGCACCATCTGCTATTATCCTGTCAGGTCCGGCGTCTGCTTTATTTTTGCTCACTTCTACCAATACTCCGGTGTCTACGATACAACCGGTAGAATAGCTCATTTGCAAATGATATTTCACCGTAAATTCCGGTGCTACTTTTACGTTATGTACGTCAATCGTATCAATGCGGTAATTAGGTGTCCAAACATAAGTCAGTGCCTGAGGAGAGACAACAGAGAGTTGGATCGTATCTCCCTGGCAAATACCCGTATCCCTGCTAACCGTCATTGGAGGAAGCGGCAATACTTCAATTTGTTTACATTCAATTTGCATATCTGCCCTGCCTTCATTTACTGCTAAATACACATTGTATAAACCGGGTTGATCGTAAGAATATACCGGCGGATTTTTTTCAGTGGAGGAAGCTATGGAGGAGTTATAGCACTGCGGGAAATAAATCTGCGAATACGAATTCGAGTTCCCGTTGGTCACATAAGCAAAGATGCTGTCTCTGTCGCGGATAACTCTGGATATAGCTGTAGGAGAAGAAATTCCTGCAAAACCCGTATAGTTAGCTCCGGTGAACGGACCATCTACCGTAGGAAAATCAACTCTTGACATATCATCGGTCGTAACATTGGTAAAGAACAAATGCATGTTGTTACAATCTCTTACGAATGTAACGCTGTTCGGTCCGAAGATTCTTCCGTCCAGATCACCCAGGTCTTTATCAGTTGGTGTTGTGGCGATGCTTGCACCGAAATCAAGGCGGGTAAGATTATTACCAGCCTGGTTCGGAACGAAAACGTACCATGATCCTTCATTCAATACATGCACCATATCGGACGGCGCATTGAATCCGAAACCTGCACCCAGATCCACCACAACAGGTGTGTTGGAAATATTCTTGCCAAAAAGCAATCTCAATAATTTATTATCTGCCTGGTTCACCACGTATCCGAAATATTCTCCGGCCTCTTCCTGAACAAAAATACCTCTCGGCTTGTTCAAAAGACCAAACAGGTTACCCATATTCACAATATTAGGCGTATTTCCCAAGGTATCTCCGAAGTCAAGACGTACGATAGATGAGTTAGCAGGGGTGGTGCCTCCGCAAATAAATAAATGCCAGTTTCCTTTATCTTTTGTCAGAAACAGCTTGGAAGTCTCTATAGGCATCACATTGCTCAAAGTGCCCATATTGATGATCGTAGGAGCGATGTTGCTGAGGCTTTTGCCATACTCAAACTTTATCAGTTGGTCTGATGTAGCACCTTTTACGGCAATAAATTTATAATAATCTTCTCCATCCTTTGCCACTTCAATAGCCGAGGGAGAGCCGGGAAGGATAGGCCCCCAATTGATACCCTGAGCCGTACCATATATATAGCCCGAACAAAACCCCCAGTAATAAGACTCTGCGGGAGTGGTAAAACTATCTGCCAGATAAATGGGTTGCCTCACACAAACCGAGTCCGGTGCGCTGAAGAGACTTTCCTGGGCAAATGAAATATGAAGCTGCGAACAAGCGAGCAATAACAAAACGAGTAGGCTTTTTCTCATATCCTTGAAAAAGTATTTCACAATATTGGGCTAATATAATAATTCAGTTAAGATTTTTATAGTAATACGCTATTTTTATTTCTTTAAACCTTGGTATAAAGATGTTTCAAAATTTCCGTATTGCAAATTCTATTTTAAAGACAGTCATTTCAGGAGCTTTAGTTTGCACCATTTTCCCTGCTTTCTCAAAAGAAGGGATGTGGATGCCCCCTAATTTAAAAAGCCGGGAAACAGACCTGAATGCCATGGGCTTAGAAATTCCGATTGAAAAAATATACAATACCGACGGAACGGGTCTGAACAATGCCGTCGTGCTGTTCGGGAAAGGCTGTACCGGCGAGATCATCTCTTCCAAAGGGTTAATACTCACCAACCACCACTGTGGTTATGGATCGGTTCAGGCACTTAGCAGCAGAGACAAGGACTATTTTGCCAACGGTTTTTGGGCTATGAATAGTAACCAGGAACTTCCCTGCCCCGGGCTCACCGTCACTTTTATTCGCAAAATGGAAAATGTGACCGACTTGATTCTCCCCGACGTTCCCGATACATTGACCGATGATGTAAGAGACAAGATAGTAGCTGCGAAAGTGAAATCGCTGGAGAAAGGTTATAAATATACGACCGGATATGATGCGACCATTAAACCCTTTTTTAACGGCAATCAGTATTGGGTCATTATTTCTGAAACATTCAGGGATATTCGCCTAGTAGGTTTTCCTCCTGATGGTATAGGAAAATTCGGCGGTGATACCGATAACTGGATGTGGCCGCGCCATACAGCTGACTTCAGCATGTTCAGGGTATATGCAGGTGCCGATAACAAGCCGGCTGATTATTCTACCCAAAACAAACCTTACCAGACCAGCAATTTTTTCACCATCAATGCAGGCGGGTATAAAGAGGGGGATTATACTATGGTCTATGGTTTCCCGGGTACAACACAGGAGTATATTTCCTCTTTTCAGCTGGATCAGATCTATAAAATTACCGACCCGGTAAAAATCAGCCTCCGCACTCAAAAGCTGAGTTCCTGGAATAAAGACATGGAAGCTTCACGCGATGTATTTTTGAAATACACATCTAAAAGAAATACCATCGCTAATGGCTGGAAAAAATGGCAGGGCGAGGTGAGAGGCTTAAAAATTAATAATGTGCCGGCCAAGAAAGCTGCCTATGAGATGCAATTCCAAAACTGGGCTGTCGCAGACCAGACACTGCCGTATGCGGATGACGTACTATCGAACCTGCTTGCCAATACCAATCAGGCAAATGATGCCGTAAAAACCGAAACTTTTATACAGGAAGGAATTTTCGGTATTGAACTTATTGCCCAGGCTGCGACATTGGACAAAATGCTGCAAGTGATCCATTCCACCCTGCCAGAGATTCAAAAATCCGATTCTGTAAAAAAACTGGCAAAATCATTGGGAGGTTTTTATAAAGATTATGATGCGGCGACCGATAAACACCTGTTCACCGCATTAATGCCTTATTACATGACTGAAATGCAGCAGGCCATACCACCTTATTTTAAACAACGCCTGGCAACGCATAATAATAGTTATGAAGCGTGGGCAAACGACGTGTTTGAACGGTCTATGCTGGATAATCCGGAACAAATAAAAGAACTGGCAGACGTGGTAACCGCAGAAGATGCAAATGCCATCCGTGCGGATGAAGCATGGAAACTTTACCATGCTATTCAGGAATACAGGAAAACCAATGTCACTCCCCTAGTGGCTGCTTACACCAAAAAACTAAACTATTTTAATCGCCTGTACACCAAGGCTCAAATGAAGGAGCGAAATGCCTATTCACTTTATCCCGATGCTAACCTGACGCTTCGCCTGACCTATGGGAAAATTAAGGGTATTGATCCGGACGGACCGGCTCCCTACTCATTTCAGACAAACCTTGATGAAGCGATAGCCAAAGACAACCCACAGGCAGAAGAATTCAAAACTCCTCAAAAGCTCAAAGATCTTTATGCAGCGAAAGATTATGGACGCTGGGCCGTAAATGGTACCGTTCCGTTGGCATTCATTGCAGACAATCACACATCAGGCGGAAACTCCGGTAGTCCCGTACTCAACAGCAAAGGACAATTGATCGGTACCAATTTCGACCGCATCTGGGAGGGCACCATGAGCGATCTCTACTTCGATCCCAATCTTTGCCGCAACATTAGCCTGGATATACGGTACACCTTATTTATTGTAGAAAAATTCGGGAATGCCGGTTGGCTGCTGAACGAGATGAAAATTGTAAAGGAATAGCGCCTTTCATTCAATAATGCTTTGGAATTGCAACCTTTGCCTGCCTCATTTTTTACTGAAACCCTATTTTAAAAGATATCCTAACATGCCTTAATAACCTTGCTTAGCATGAAATTTATTTAAGTAGCTATTTTTGAAACATCATGAATACAATACTGGTGGTAGAAGATGATGTGCATGTCGCGTCGCTTTTGTTAAGAAGCCTGGCCGAAGAAGGTTATGAAGTAAGCGTGGCACCGGATGGAACATCCGGTCTGGAGATGGCACTGCAGAATGAATTTGACTTATTGATATTGGATGTGATGTTGCCAGGGATCAGCGGGCTTGAGATATGTAAACGTTTAAGGCTTGCCAATAACCAGTCTCCCATCCTGATGTTGACCGCATTGGGTACCACACAGAATATAGTGACCGGGTTGGATAGTGGTGCGGATGACTACATGATAAAACCCTTTAAACTGGCAGAACTTACAGCCAGGATACGGACACTGATACGCAGAAGCGGAAACACGGGAAATCCGGAAACGCCCTATACGATACCGGAAGGTGAGCATATTCAGTTTGCGGACCTGATTCTGAATGAACAGGATAAAACCGCCAGCCGCGCGGGCGAAAAAATAGACCTGACAGCTACGGAATACCGGCTGTTGAGATACTTCATGGTGAACAGAAAGAAACTGCTGTCACGGATGGACATATTGGAAAATGTATGGGGCATTGATTTCAACATGAATACGAAAGTGGTGGATGTCTACGTCAACTATCTTCGGAAAAAAATAGATAAAGACAACGAAAATAAACTGCTCCATACGGTCATCGGTATGGGCTACATCATGAAGGAAGAGGCATGAAACTGAGATATCGCATAGCACTTATTTATACATTACTCAGTATCGTGATGGTGTTGATGGTAAGTCTTGTAGATTATTACTGGATCCTTCAAAATACGTCTGAAGATTTTTTTAAACGACTGGAATTGCGGACTGCAATTGCTGCAAAAAACAATTCTGACGATTTTAAGTTCAATGATCATTCCTATCATCTCCGGAACATTCCCCTGGATAAATTATCCCAGCAAAAAGAATACCTCGTTAGAGATAATCCGGCGGAAATAGAGCATACTACCCGGGAATTATCGCTGGGAGAAACATTTTTTGTTCAGGCCAGGCGGGAAACCAAAGCAAGAGCCCGACATAAAAGCACCTATTTTGCTGTGCAATATGTGAACAGACCTGCCGGTAGTTATTTTGTGATAGTATCTGCCCGAAATGAGGCTACGGCTGCTTATTTGCGCAATTCATTAAATGTGATCTTAGTGAGTATAGGGATCGCGCTATTACTTTCACTGGTAGCAGGGTTGATATTCTCAAGATTAATGTTGCGCACGGTAGGCCACATCAACGAAAAGCTGAAGAGCATTACGGCCAACCAGCTGCACCAGCGCCTGCATATCACCGGGAAATATGATGAGCTTTCTGAACTGAAAGAAACCTTTAACGATATGCTCGACCGGTTGGAAACAACTTTTGAAACGCAGAAAAATTTCATCAGCAATGCGTCCCACGAGCTTAATACGCCACTTACAGGTATAATAGGAGAAAGCGAGTATATCCTCAATAAACCCCGTACACCGGAGCAGTACCAACATTCTATCCAAACCATACTCCACGACGCCGAGCGTTTGCAGAAGATCGTCAGCAGCCTGCTGCACCTGGCTCAAACAGGTTATAACGGAAAGATCCAGGAGTTCAAACGTTCCCGGATTGATGAAATGGTCTATACTGTGAAACATATTGTAGATGATCGAATACCCAACAATAAAGTATTCATTAACCTGGAACTGGCCCCTGAAGACGAGCGCAAACTGGTGATTAATGCTAATGAACCTTTGCTTGAAATAGCACTGACCAATATTGTCATGAATGCCTGCAAGTATTCCGACAACCAACCGGTACAGGTAACACTCGCCGCCGCCAGAAGCAAAGTTTTTATTATTATAGAAGACAGTGGTATCGGCATACCCCGGGAAGAGATTGCTTATATCTATGAGCCTTTTTTCAGGGCCTCCAACACCGGGAAGTTCAATGGTTACGGTATCGGCTTACCTCTTGCCCGTAATATCATCCGTATGCATCAAGGCGAGCTGGAAGTATCTTCTGAAGAAAACGTCGGAACTAAGATCCGCATCAGTTTTCCGCTGGCCGAGTAAAAACCCGGTTAATTTTCTTACCTGATTCTTACCGATTTTTTGCTGAATTCTTTCAGCATGCTAACTGCTTTCTAAAAGCGGGGCCGCAGTTTTGTATCATAAAATCGGAAATTATGAATCATATACTCATTCCTACTGACTTTTCTATAGCATCCCTGAGCATTGTAAGCGCTGTCGCGGAAGAATTTGGCACAGCTCCTGTGAAAATAACTTTGTTTCATCTTATAGACATGCCCACTTCCATCTCGGAGCTCCTTACTTTCCGCCGCTCCAAATCGAGGTATGAACAACAAATAAATGATGAGTTTCATGATGCCTGTCATGTACTGCAAAACAAATTCGCTAACAGTATCGCGGAGTTAAAGGTTGAACTGGCATTTGGAAACTCGTCTGCCTACATCAAAAATTACCTGGAAGCCAACAAGGTAACCGTTGTCGCCGTTTCTGCCAATACGGTGCTTAAGAAAACATTTAGAGAAAGCATAACCATGTTACCTCTATTGGAACGAACAAATGTACCTGTAAAATATTTCACCCCCCGTAAAGCAGCACATCACACGGATGTGAATGTAATCAGTATGTCGAGTTTGAAAAAAGTGACTATACCTAAAGAAGAACTAAACTATGTTACAGAAAAATAATATTCCTTTAAAATACATTATCGGGAAGATAAAATATGGGTTGATACTGGTAAGTATCTATGCGATGGTGGTAGCGCTTTTCTACTATTCCTTCCACTTTACACGTATTACCATACCGCTAAGTGTCCCCATGATCCTGGGTACAGTATTGTCGCTGCTGTTAGGCTTCCGGTCTAACCAGGCATATGACAGGTGGTGGGAGGCGCGTATCATTTGGGGCGCAATAGTAAACGACAGCAGAACGCTGGCCAGGCAGATACTTACATTTGTCAATGCAGAATTTGAAGGAGAGGAGATGATCCAGTTCAAGGAAAGATTCATACGTCGCCAAATGGGTTGGAACTATGCGCTGAAAAGCCATCTCCGGAACCAATCGGCATTGAAATCCGTAAAAGGCTATGTAATAGAAGATGAACATAGTTACCTCTCCCGCTATACGAATGTGCCTACCGCGATACTGGAACTGCATGGGCGGGATATCCGGTATGCACTGAATATGGGTTGGATCAATGAATACCAGCAAGTGGAATTAGACCGCACGATCAGCAGACTTTGTGATTCAATGGGTAAGTGTGAGCGGATCAAGAACACGGTATTTCCTTCCACGTACAGTCTTTATATTCATTTTGCACTCAACCTGTTCATCCTGATGCTGCCCTATGCATTGATAGAGTATTTCGGGATGATGGTGATACCGATGGTTATAGCGATAGCTGCTACCTTTATGCTGATAGAAAAAATGGCGATTCATTTGCAGGATCCGTTTGACAATAAGCCTACCGATACACCCATGACGACGTTGTCTAAAAACATAGAGCGCGATCTCCGCCAGATGCTGAATGAATACCATATCATCGACGAGGTAGAGCAAAGCAGAAAAGAGAGTTTTTATGTAATGTAAAAACAGAAAGGAGAAAATTGTGTTTGATTTTAATTAAGAATCGGGATGCGAATAGACAAACGCATCCCGATTTCTTTTGTCCCGTTGCACATAAACTGGTGTTACAACTAACTCTTCAAAAAAGTTTGCTAAACATCCTGCAGATGAATGGTGCCAACGCCACTGAAGCTTCACGGAACTCCATCCGGCCCGGGAAAAAATCTTACAGCTTACTTAATATTTCATAGAAGCGATACACATCTTCATAGGTATTGTAAAGCGGCACGGGTGCGATGCGGATCACATTGGGTTCGCGCCAGTCGGCTATTACACCGGCAGCGGTCAGCTGATCAAACACTTCGCGGCCCCGATCCTGGAACAACAGCGACAATTGACAACCACGTCTTTCCGGGTGGGTCGGGGTAATGATGATAAAGGGTAAGTTTTCGAGTTTATTTAGCAAAAATTCGAGGTAGGCAGTGAGGTATTCACTCTTCTCCCGAAGAGCGGTCATTCCTGCTTTCTCGTAAATATCAAGTGAGGCATTATGTGCCACCATGTTGAAGACCTGAGCATTACTCATCTGCCAGCTTTCAGCAGATTTCGCCGGAACAAATCCTTTTTCCATTTTGAAGCGGGTAGTTTCATCGTTGCCCCACCAGCCTGCCAGGCGAAATGTTTTAGGATTCCTTGCGTGATGCTCATGCACGTAAATACCCCCCACAGCTCCGGGCCCGGAATTGAGGTATTTATAGGAACACCAGCAGGCAAAATCGACATTCCAGTCGTGCAGTTGCAGCGGGATATTGCCTACTGCATGTGCCAGATCGAAACCGGCATAAGCACCTGCTCTATGCGCCGCTTCGGTGATGCGTTTCATATCAAAAAACTGCCCTGTGTAGTAATTTACACCTCCAATCATGACTACAGCCAGCGTCTCGCCAGCCTGCTCTATGGCTTCCAGTATATCCTCTTCTTCTATAATGTAAGCACCATGTTTGGGTTTCATTTCGATGATGGCATCGTCAGGGTCGAAACCATACATACGTACCTGTGTTTCCATGGCATACTGATCGGAGGGAAAGGCTCCGGCCTCCATCAGTATTTTATAGCGCTTCCCTTCGGGTCGATAAAAGGAGAGCATCAGCAAATGAAGATTGACCGTCAGCGTATTCATAGCCACTACTTCATGAGGGTGGGCACCCACTATTTTCGTCAACCTGTCCGTAAAAATCTTATGGTAGGAGAACCAAGGATGACGTGCCTGGAAATGTCCTTCCACACCGTATTTTGCCCAGTCGTCCAGCTCCTGCTGCATAAGATAGCTCACGCTTTTAGGCTGAAGCCCTAACGAATTGCCGCAGAAGTATATAGTATCTTTCCCTTCATGCTGCGGAAAATGAAAGCGTTCACGGAAAGGGAAAAGAATATCAGTTTGGTCAAGACTTTGTGCATAATCCAGATTGGCTTCGAAGCTGGTAAAACTCATAGATAATAACAGTTATGATTGATTAGTTAATTAATAGCTATAACTATTCAGTTATATTTATTTTTTAAAGCAGCGCCCCTGTCAAATAGGGTTCCGACTACGACATTCCTTACATTTTTTCAGGGTCCTTCTTCGCCTATCGCCCCTCTGTCATTTGAAACGGCATTGCCATTTGAGCCCTGCCATTCATATGGTACACCGATTTTATTTTCTTTATCAGTTCGTAATGTTCTTCCAAGTCTTTTTCCATCATGGTTTTTAAAGCGGCAGAAGAAATTCCTGCACCCTTAAAGCGACGAAGCATCGACTGAAATTCATCAATCGGTTCGGGATAGGTGATCACCTGGTAACTTTTCAGGTTTGCCTTTTTTGCTGCACTGGCTATAGCACGGTTCAGATCCCCCAATTCGTCTACCAAACCAATGGCTTTTGCATCTTCACCTGTCCATACCCGGCCTTGAGCAATACTGTCCACAGCTTCCATGCTCATATGACGCGCTTTGGCAACACGGCTTTTGAAGGTATGATAAATCGTATCGACACCTGCCTGCATCCGTTGCGCTTCCTCCGCAGAAAGTGCCCGTATAGCCGAAGGAAAATCTGCATACGCACTGTTTTTCACTTCATCGAACGTAATACCCAGTTTGTTCTTCCAAAGACTCCCGGTGTTGAAGAGCATGGTAAACACGCCGATGCTGCCGGTAAGCGTAGTAGGCAATGCGAAAATACTATCTGCCTGGCAGGCTATATAATAGCCCCCCGATGCTGCCACGTCTCCCATGGAAACGATGAGCGGTTTTTTTGCATGCAGCAACTGCAGTTCTCTCAGGATCACTTCAGAAGCCAAAGCACTTCCCCCGCCGGAATTGATGCGCAACACCACCGCCTTTACCTTGTCATTTTTTTTGATGCGGCGGATCTCTTCGATCATATTTTTAGAAGCGATCTGGTAGTCTTCGGTAGATTCGCCATCAACAATACTTCCTTCTGCAAAGAGTACTGCGATCTTGGTATCCTCTATTTTACGTTTGGTACGAACATAGTTGGCATATTCATCCAATTCGAGATAATTGATCTTCTCATCTTCTTTTTTGCCCAATTTTTCCCGGATTTTTCCTTCCACCTCATCCCAGTATAACGCTTCGCTTACCAGCTTCCTGCTTACGGCATCCGCAGGAAACTGGATGGCTCCTGTATTTGCCCATTGATGAATAGCAGCCGTATCAGCCCCTGTTTTGGTTGCGACAGTTAACAAAAAGGTATTCCAGATATCATTTTGATATTCTCTTATCTGCACCTTGTTGGGCTCGCTCATCTTTTCCTCCCGGAAAGGTTCTGTAGCGCTTTTGAATTTACCAGCATAGAAGATTTCCGGCTGCACTTCCAGCTTACTCAAAGTGCCTTTAAAGAAAGGTATCTGCGAAGCCAGTCCTTTTAGTTCAAACCCACCAACCGGATTCAGATAGACTGCATCTGCCACGTTAGCGATATAGTATGATTTTTGGGTAATGCCTTCAGCATAAGCAAAAATGAACTTCTTGCTCTCTTTGAATTTTTCGAGTGCGCTGCGTACCTGTTGCATCGTTGCCCAGCCGCTGGGAGAGCCGGCTACTTTTAGCAGGATCCCTTTTATATGTTCATCTTTTTGAGCAAATTCAATAGCGCGGATCACGTCAAAAAGTCCTGGCGTAAAGGAATTTCCATCGCTTAATGCAGCAAATGAATTGCTCTGTGACTGTTCATGGATCGTGTTGTCGAGGTCTATCACGAGCACTGAATTGTCATTTACAGAAACCGCAGGTTCTTCTGTCACCGATTTTGTGGCTCCCACGATCATCCCGATGATAATAAAGATCACGACAGCGCTGGTGATAATAATAGCCAGGGCAGAAGCGAAAAACATCTTAAAAAATTGTCTCATAAAACAGAAAAGGCTGGTTTAACTCTGTGCAAAGGTAGTGGGCGGCACCAATAAATCTTCATTTTCTGCGTTTAAGTTATTTTTACAGACTTCTATACATTACCGTATTAGTTGACACAGCTTTTTTAATGAGACATTTTAGATATATAGTGGCAGGTTGCGGGTTCTTTCTACTCTTCAGTGCCTGCAAAAAATGGGTAGACCCTAATCCTTCCGTAGATCCCCGTATTACGGAAAGAAGATACTGTAATGACCCGCAGGCAGTCAATTATAACTGGGATTTTCCGGGTACTCAGGATAGCAGCGTATGTTTCTTTCCTTCCGATCTTTTCGAGGGCAACTATAGTTTTACCGATAGTATTTACTTTCAGGATAACAGCCTGGATACGAACCGGACTTTCCAAACCTATACACTAAACATAACGCGGACTTCCAAAAATCAATTTAAGCTGGCAGGATTCTGCGGAGGGAATGACATCAACTTCACTGCACAACGAACCACTTATCTTGCTTATGCAGACACCACCCTGAAACTCAACGATACGACATTTGCATTCGGTCAACCGCTTTGCAGGATCCAGGACACACTCACCGGTACGCTTTCGAAATCAAAAACCGACAGCCTCAGCCGCCACATCTATATAGAATGGCGGGTGGTAAGCGATAGCGGCATCAATTTTCATAAAGGCACAGCCATAAAATTATAATCTACCCCTATGTTCACCGGCATCATTGAAACCACCGGCGTGGTGGAATCCGTAACATACGAGCAGTCCAACCTGGAGCTTTGGCTGCGTTCTGACATTACCTCCGAACTTAAAATAGATCAGTCTGTAGCACACAACGGTATTTGCCTTACAGTTGTAGAGATTGCGGGCAATAGCTACCGGGTAACGGCAGTAGCCGAAACCATCAGGAAGACCCATATCGCAGACTGGAAGACCGGCGACCGCATCAACCTGGAACGCGCGCTGAAAGTGGGCGACCGGCTGGATGGTCATTTCGTGCAGGGGCATGTGGATGCTACGGGCATCTGCCGCCTTGCGCGGCAGGCAAACGGCAGTTGGTTATACAGCTTTGAGTTTCCCAAAGCTTTTGCAGGGCTCATGATAGAGAAAGGTTCGATTTGCGTCAATGGCGTCAGCCTGACGGCTTTCCAGGTAAAGAAGAAAAAATTTACCGTAACTATCATTCCTTATACCTACGAACATACCAATTTCAACACATTGCAACCGGGTGACAAAGTGAACCTGGAATTTGATGTATTAGGGAAATACTTTTTGCGCTTGCAATCGTTACAAAACAAGTTTGAATCAAAATCATAAACTCTCATGATCCGTCTCGAACGTACCGACTCTAATCATTCCGACTTTCAAATGCTGGTAGCGGTTTTGGATAAAGACCTTAAAATAAGGGATGGAGAGGACCATGCTTTTTTTGCGCAGTTCAACAAGACAGATACCATAAAACATGTGGTGGTAGCTTACGAAAATGATGTGGCAGTAGGTTGCGGTGCCATCAAGCATTATGATGAAAAGACGATGGAGATCAAGCGGATGTTTGTACTGGTGCCTTACCGTGGAAATGGCATTGCTTCTTCAGTGCTGGCAGAATTGGAAACGTGGAGCCGGGAGCTGAACTATCAACAATGTATATTGGAAACCGGTGAAAAACAGCCTGAAGCGATCCGGCTTTATCATAAGAATCACTACACCGTGATTCCGAATTTCGGGCAATACGCAGGGGTGATAAGTAGCGTCTGTTTTCAGAAAACACTTTGATTATACAGGCTTTATTTCTGCAAACAAAAGCAGTAGCTTTAGTTCTGTATGAATAAGGTTTTTTTCGCAGTCCTGCTAGTTTTATTGTTTTCCATCAGGGTAACAGCACAACACACCCAGCGATTACGCGGAACAGTGCGTGACAAAGAATCAAATGAACGATTGACAGGCGCCACAGTATCCGTGACAGATGTGCAAAACAGCCCCGGAATTGTAACAGACTCAAACGGGAATTTCCTCATCCCTGATATCCCCATCGGGAAACACCAGGTCCATATAACCTATCCTGGTTATGAGACGCAGCTACTTTCCAATATCCTTTTTACCTCCGGCAAGGAAGTGGTGCTGGACATTGCCCTGCAGGAATCGATAAACGTGCTGAACGATGTAGAGATCAGGATCCGGAAAGAGCATATTAATGAAATGGCGATCATCAGCACCAGGACCTTTGATGTGCAGGAAACCGAACGCTATGCCGGCAGCCGTGCAGATCCGGCACGAATGGCTTCCAACTTTGCCGGTGTACAGGGAGCGGATGACTCCCGCAACGATATTATCATCCGGGGCAACTCGCCGCAGGGATTGCTTTGGCGGGTAGAGGATATCGATATTCCCAATCCCAATCACTTTGCCGTAGCGGGTACGAGCGGCGGGCCGGTAAGCATGTTGAACAACAAGACACTTGGCAACAGCGACTTTTTCACCGGCGCTTTTCCTGCTGATTATGGAAACTCCACCGCCGGGGTGTTCGACCTGAAACTGCGAAACGGGAATAATAAACGCTACGAGACCTCTTTACAATTCGGCTTTTTGGGTACGGAGTTTGCGGCAGAAGGACCTATTTCCCGAAAATCAGGTGCTTCATTCCTGGTAACGTATCGCTATTCCACCTTAAAACTCTTTGATGGTCTCAACATTAAGATCGGCACCAATTCCGTTCCTGCATACCAGGATGCCGCATTTAAACTCCATTTCCCTATCGGTAAAAAAGGAAATCTCTCCTTGTTTGGTATCGGTGGACTGAGTAAGATCGATCTTATTGTGAGCAAGTTGACAGAGCCTTCCCAGGAACTCTATGGCGAATCCGACCGCGATCAATATTTCCATACCAACACCGGCATTGCTGGTGCCTCTTACAGCCATACGATCAACAAAAATACCTACACCAAAATCACGGTAGGACAGACCCTCAGCGAATCGGGCTCACAACATGATAAAGTATTTCGGGATGCGAACTTCCGGGTGGACAGCATGAAAAGGATCTTGAATTATGCTTTTACTACGAACACGACCGTGGCACATTGGTTTCTCAACAGGAAGATCGGAGCGAAACATACGTTTCGTGTCGGTTTAATGAACAATTTTTACAGGCTCCATTATATAGACAGCAGCCGGCAATATCCTCCTACCCGTCAAGACTGGCAGGAGCGGCTCAATTACCAGGGCACCACCGATCTGGTACAGGCATATATACAGTACAAATTCCGTCCTACGGATCAGCTGACGGCCACCATCGGGTTGCATAGTCAATACCTGACCCACAACAAAAGCAAGTCTTTAGAGCCCCGGTTAGGCTTGCGTTGGAAAGCCGGCAATCAAGATATACTGAGCTTCGGTTATGGACTTCACAGCCAGATGCAGCAGCTATACCAATATGTAGCCCACCTGCCACAATACTCACAAGTCGAGATGCATAATTATAAGGTGGGTTTTACCAGGAGTCATCACATTGTGGGCGGTTACGAACATATTTTCTCTAACCTGCTACGCGCCCGAACAGAAGTATATTATCAATACCTCTTCAACGTACCCATCGAAACCCGCGCAGGGTCATCCTTTTCAGGTCTCAACCAGGGAGCTTCTTTTTCCCGGTTATTTCCCGATACATTGATGAACAGCGGCAAAGGTTATAACTATGGGTTGGAACTCACGCTGGAACGCAACTTTGGCAACGGCTATTATTTTATGTTTAGCGGAGCTGTTTTTAATTCAAAGGCAAAGGGCAACGATGACGTATATCGTAACACTGACTACAACGGACATTTCGCCACTAACTTTTTA
>DATJDL010000008.1:0-150470 GCA_035497455.1 Flavipsychrobacter sp. | reverse complement strand
CCGGTTGAAGATGTATGACAAGAACGGCACGTTTACGTACAGCGATGTAGTGAAAGCGTTTGTGACGGGTGGTGATGCCTTCGAAGTGGAAGCGTTCCCGAATCCGGCGACGGATGTGGTACGCGTGCGAGTCCATGGAGTCCAGGGCACGGATGCGAAAGTGTTCTTGACGGACCTGACAGGCAAAGTGCTCCGGACGCTGACGATGAGCGGCACGGACCAGCAGATCAACGTAAGCGGACTGGCAAACGGTGTATACATGATCAAATATGTAGACAGCAACCACCAGCAGACGCTGAAAGTGACGAAGCAGTAAGTACCGTACTTGAATAGAATAGAAAAGGAGACAGCCGTTTTGGCTGTCTCCTTTTTTATTCTATGTAAAAATTGAACTTGAGGGAATAGCTACCACCCTGCACGTCGTTCATCAACCGTTTTGGGCTACAAGTTGTTATTTTAGCACACAGTATGTGTCATAATGTGACCGGAATACACCAAATCCTGTATTATATAGCATACTACCTCTAAGCAAGTAACTATTTTTATAATAGTTTGATATCATCCTAACATTTTACACTCATACGACGTCAACCTTAATACCTGCAGGAGCTTTTATTCCATTCATTTTTTTTCTAAAATCGTTTCAAGATGATTAAAAAACTATGCATTTTCCTGGGCGTGGTGTTTTGTGCAATACATGCAAATGCTCAATACCTGGATTCCACTTTTGGAACATACGGGATCGTCAATACAACTTTTGTAAATGGATCTGCGGAACACTGTGCTGCTATCGTGCGGCAACCGGATAATAAAATAATAGCAGGGGGCTACAGTCAACCACCGGGGGGGATCGGACAGTTTGTACTGGCCCGCTATGATACGTCCGGGTTGCTGGATAATAGTTTCGGTACAGGTGGGAAAATTATGGTGCCGAATTCGGGCATTGACAATCGTCTAAACGGAGTTGCGCTGCAATCCGACGGTAAAATCCTGGCTGTAGGTACCGCTTTAACAGCACCGTTTTCACCGTGGTCTACGTTACTTGTACGGTATAATGCAAATGGTACTATAGACAATGGATTTGGTACAAATGGAAGGGTGACAACGCAGGTAGGAACAAAATGTGATGCCTATAAAATCCTGATTCAGCCGGATGGTAAAATATTGCTTTGCGGTACACAGTACGATGACAGTTATTACATATTGGTACGTTATAACGCAAACGGCACGATTGATAACAGCTTTGGTACAAATGGCATTGTGCAGTTTGGCGAATTTGGAACAGGGGTGTCCATGGCATTGCAGCCTGACGGCAAGATACTGGTATCCGGAGAATTCTGGGGGACCGTTGTCTTGAATGGGCCGCATTCAGGAGTGGCGCGTCATAATGCGGATGGAACCAAAGACCTCAGTTTTGGCATGAATGGTGTATGCTATCTGGCAGCACCTGGAGCAGTGCAGGGAGATAATATGTGGGGAGGTCACGATCTTAAAGTGTTGCCGAACGGGAAGATATTGGTCTCTGTCTTTTATAACTCTGCGTCGATAGCGCAGCGCCCTGCAATAGTACGACTGACAAGCAGCGGACAGAAAGACCTGAGCTTTGGTGTCAACGGTTTTGCTACTACATCTCATATGAGCTTTAACGCAAAGGCTGAAAAGATGGCGATACAGCAAGACGGAAAAATATTATTAGTGGGAAGCATACAGTCATCCGGTAAAGATTCATTTTATGTTTCAAGATTCGATACATCAGGAGCACCGGATATAACCTTTGGCAATGCAGGCAGAATGTCGGTAAGACTGGATGCAAACGGCGATAATGCAAATGATGTGTTGCTACAGCCGAATGGCAAGTTTATAGTGGGGGGAGCACAAGGGGTGGGAGCAGCGGGGAAAAGATTCAGCTTGATGCGTTATCGTTATGCACCGCAAGGTCCTAATAAGTTAAATGAGATAACAGTAGCAAACAGTGTGATCGTATTTCCGAACCCCGCAACCGATGAGTTACATATAAACATGGACGATTTAAAATCCGCTAAAATAGTGATATATGACATGGCTGGCAGGGTTGTAAGGAACAAGATGTTACCATCTCCGGATGGTAGGGTAGATGTAAGAGGATTAGCTCCCGGAACTTATGTGGTACGTGTTAGGGAAAAAGACTTCGAAAAGCAACAGGTTTTTGAAAAGAGATGATGTTATACTTAACCCCGTTAGAGTATAATGATCAAGCTGCAACAGTATGTTTTTTTTAAACGCCAATAGTAAAGCCTCTCCCAATGGGAGGGGTTTTTACATACAAGAAAAAAATCAATAGTGTGTTCATATGCTATTTTACAGTAGTACTAATGTAGCTACTGTAGAGGTGTTGCCAATTTGAGGTCGGGAGCATCATGATCACATCAATTCTTGCGTTTCTTACTTAGTATTATTGAGTAAAATAGCCGGTTATGGTTTAAGCAAGGTTGCCGGCCTGCAGTGGCCTTGGTACTTCAGACCCATTTTAAAATCACTTACTTGTCCAATGTAACAGGAAATACGCCATCACGGTAAGCATTAAAATGATTACGACCGCCAACCAAGCCCATTTAGTTTCTTTAAGAAGGTGGCTACGACGTTTTCTTTTATGGGTGAGTTGACGGAGTTGCTTGTTGAGTCGCTGAACGGAAGCATAAGTAGCTTCGGCAGGTAATTGTTTTAAGCCTTCCAGCGCATCGCTTTCCATGTTTTCTTCGCTGAGCCACAATTCGATCTCATATTCCTCCTCTTTAGAAAGGGTGCCACTGAGATAGGCATGCAGCTTTTCCTCAGACAGTTTGCCCTTGCCGTCATTCCATATTTCCTGCAAACCACTCATTGCCCGTTTTCTTTTTGTTTTTTCTGTAAGATGATCTTGAGATTACGTTTCCCGTTCTGAATATAGCTCTTTACCTGCATAAAGTTAAGTCCTGTTTGCTCCATGATCTGCTGGTAACTTTGTTTTTTCAGGTAAAACAATTCGATGCTGACACGTTGATCCTCGGAAAGCTCCTGTAACGCCTCATGCATCCGGGTAAGAGAACGTTCTTTTTCCAACGCCTCATTCCTTTCGTTATCATCTCCCTGCAGATGCTGTACCTGTTCTTCCGGCACAAAATAGCTTTTGTTGCGCAGTTGCTGCAGACAATAATTTCGCATCAAAATATACAACCACCCTTTGAAATTCTGAATCTCGCCTTCGGGCAGATGGGTAAATGCTTTCAGGAAAATTTGCTGTACCGCATCTTCTGCAAGATGTTTGTCTTTCAGGTATTTCATGGCTACGCCCAGCAGGAGTAACGTGTAGCGTTGCAGCAACAGCGCCAACCATTCTTTTTCTCCTTGCAATTGATAATGGGCAAGGAGTTCTTCATCCGTGAGGTGTATGTGTTGGTTTCTGTGCAAGGGTTACATGGGGTTAGACAAATACAACATGAAACGTAATAATGATCCTTTTATTAGAGACGGTTCTGAGCAGGAATTTCCACAAAAAAAGTCCTTCTCTTTCGAAAAGGACTTGGTCGTGCCGTAAATTATTCAGGATTTCTTTTTTGTAACCAGGCGGTAGAGTGCCAATAAAATAATAGCCCCTACGATCGCCGAAACAAAACTCTTTAAAGTCCAGCCGCTGGTTTCCCAGCCTAATACAGTTCCAAACAGCCACCCGCCTACCATAGCGCCTAATACGCCTATGATAATGGTAACGATCCAGCCTCCGGGATCTGGCCCCCGGTGTAGTAGCTTCGCGATAGCGCCCGCGATCAATCCAAATACGATCCATGAAAGAATGCCCATGTTAATTTGTTTTTAAGGTTAGAAAATGTTTGTTGGGTATTTTCCTAAATATATAAAATCATTCCCAAGATTTCAGCGGAGGATATCGTCTACTATCTCAAACGACAAAGTTTTGTCTGAATCAATATTTTCAAAAACAGCATAGTTAAATGAAAACGTTACAATTTATCACGTACTGTGGCATTGCCTTGATGGCATTCGCAGTCTCCTGTACGCCCTTCGATCCCGATGAGAACACACCTCCTAAGCAAACCGAAGGCTGGGCCCCAGTTTATGCACCATCAGCGACAGCCATTAAAAGCGCAGCGCCCCGTACTATTGAAAACGGAGGTAAGATTTATATTAAATCCGGAATGTTGTATCAGATCGAGTCGGGAAAAGGGGTTCATATTCTTAATATAACGGACCCTAAAAATCCGCAGAAAGTCAGTTTCATTGAGATACCGGGTTGCCAGGAAATGTCTATCATGGGAAATGTTATGTATGCCAACAATGTGAACGACCTGGTGAGCCTTGATATATCTGACCTCAATAATATCGTAGAGAAAGATCGCAAGAAAGACGCGTTTCACCTTCTCAACAAAAATCATCCTGCCTCCCGTGGCTGGTTTGAATGTATTGATCCTTCCAAAGGCGAGGTGATCGGCTGGGAACTGAAAACTCTTTATTCTCCAAAATGTCTGTATTAAACACGCTGAAACGAACACATAACATGAAAAATATTCTAATCATACTGGGTATAGGTATTACCATCTTTTTCGCTGGCTGTTCTAAAACTCAGAACGCCGACGCACTGGCTCCGAACGGCTCCGGACAGGGTGGTTCGCTGGCCCGCTTTACCATTGCCCATAATCATCTGTACGTAGTGGATGAACAGAAACTTTATACTTATTCTCTGGCTAACCCGGAAAAACCCGTATTGCACAATGTGACTACGGTGGGCATAAACGTAGAAACCATTTATCCGTTCAAAGACATGCTTTTCATCGGTTCACAGGATGCCATGTATGTGTATTCTTTGGAGGATCCTTCCAAGCCCGACCACCAGGGTACAGCTTCACATGTACGTGCCTGTGATCCGGTAGTGGCAGATGGGGATGTGGCTTACGTAACCGTACGCTCGGGCAGTACCTGTGGCGGTACTTTAAACGCACTCCTTGTTTACGATATCAAAAATATCAATTCTCCTTACGAAGTAAGTCGCCGGGAATTGAACAACCCCTGGGGGCTGGGCGTAAAAGGCAACCGCCTTTATGTGTGTGATGGCAATGCCGGACTGAACATTTTCGATATCACTGATCAACAATCTCCTGTACTTATAAAAAAGATCTCCGGAGAAACGTTTTATGATGTGATTGTCACCAATAACCTCCTGATAGCCATGATCGACGGGGGGACCGCACTGTATGAGTTCGGCGAGGGTGATGCCCTGGTGCAGGTCGCTAAAATAACGAACTAAGACTGTTTGCTTGGTTTTTTTGGAGCAGGTTTTCCGGTATGGAAAGCCTGTTTTTTATTTTAATATGGTATGAATCGCTGCTATTGGATAAAGAGCGCTGTGGCTGTGGGTATAGCAGGAGAGACAGCGGTTTTTGAAAGAATAGAAACTCCGGAAATTAGTAAAACGGTTCAAAAATGGGTGCGTTTTTCTACTCAAAAAAACTAATTTTGCACCTCGGGCGTAAAAAGCCCGTTTTTTGTACATAGCAAAATATAAAGGAAGCCTGTTTAGCTGCATTTCCTTCAGTTTTGCCTTTGACTTTCAAAAATATGCCACGCGATACTTCCATCAAATCAGTTCTTATCATCGGTTCAGGTCCTATTATCATTGGTCAGGCTTGCGAGTTTGATTACTCGGGATCACAGGCTGCCCGCAGTCTTCGTGAGGAAGGGATCAAGACCGTCCTTATTAACTCTAATCCGGCTACTATCATGACGGACCCTATCGTTGCAGACAGGGTTTATCTAAAGCCGTTGACGGTGGAAAGCATTGAAGAGATATTGGAGGAGAACGAGATTGATGCTGTACTCCCTACCATGGGCGGACAAACAGCGCTGAACCTCGCTAAAGAGGTGGACGAGCTGGGTATCTGGGAGAAATACAACGTACGCCTCATCGGCGTGGACATTAAAGCCATCGACAAAGCCGAAGATCGTGAACTTTTCCGCAGGTGGATGATAGATTTAGGTGTCCCTGTAGCGACGGCCAAGACGGCCAACTCATTACTGGAAGGGAAAGAATATGCACAGGAGATAGGTTTGCCGATTGTGATCCGTCCCTCTTTTACGCTGGGTGGTACAGGTGGCGGTTTTGTGATGTATAAAGAAGAATTGGATGTTGCATTAGAGCGTGGTCTGACCGCATCGCCGATCCATGAAGTACTGGTAGAGCAAGCGGTGTTGGGATGGAAAGAATTTGAACTGGAGTTGCTGCGCGATAAAGAAGATAATGTGGTGATCATCTGTACGGTTGAAAACTTCGACCCGATGGGCATCCATACCGGTGACAGCATCACGGTAGCACCCGCGATGACTCTGAGTGATACGGCTTATCAGTTGATGCGTAATACGGCCATCATGATGATGCGTGACCTGGGAAATTTTGCCGGGGGATGTAACGTTCAGTTTGCGCTGAATCCGGAAACGGAGGAAATTATCGCGATAGAAATTAATCCGCGTGTAAGCCGCTCGTCTGCCCTGGCATCGAAAGCTACCGGGTACCCGATAGCGAAAATTGCGGCAAAACTGGCAATAGGTTACAGCCTGGATGAGCTGCAAAACCCGATCATCCAAACTACTTCTGCTTATTTCGAACCGGCACTGGATTATGTGATCGTCAAAATGCCGCGTTGGAACTTCGATAAATTCAAAGGCGCCGATGATACGCTGGGCTTGCAAATGAAATCGGTAGGCGAAGTAATGGCTATCGGGAGAACCTTCCCGGAAGCGTTGCAAAAAGCCTGTCAAAGCCTGGAAAACAATGCTACAGGACTTTCACACATCAGTACGACACGTATGCGCCCGGAAGAAATCCTGGAAAGTATCAAACGTCCGCAATGGGATAGAATATTCAGAATAAAAGAAGCTATTGCTGCCGGGATTTCTATAAAGACCATTCGCGAAATAACACTGATAGACCGTTGGTTTTTATACCAGATACAGGATATTGTAACGCTTGAGAATAAAATTTCGGGTTACAAACATCTGGATAAAATACCTGTCGAGCTGCTTTGGGAAGCGAAGAAGATGGGCTTCAGCGATGAACAGATCGCCGAGCTCGTAAAAGATTGTACACCGGAGGAAGTGTATGAATATCGCAAGAGCCTTGGCGTGACCAGGGTATATAAAATGGTGGACACCTGCAGTGCAGAATTTGAAGCGAAGACTCCCTATTTCTACAGCACCTTTGAACAACCAACTGAAGCAGATTTGCTTCATAACGAAGCGATACCGTCAAAAAAGAAAAAAATTGTCGTTCTCGGTTCCGGTCCTAATCGGATCGGGCAGGGTATTGAGTTCGATTATTGTTGTACGCATGGTTTGATGGCGATCAAAGAATGTGGTTTTGAATCCATCATGGTTAACTGTAACCCTGAAACGGTCTCTACAGACTTCGATATTGCCGACAGGCTCTATTTCGAACCCGTTTATTGGGAGCATCTTTGGGAAATTATTGAACATGAACAACCTGACGGTGTGATTGTGCAACTGGGCGGACAGACAGCACTGAAACTGGCAAAACGCCTGAGTGAAAAAGGCATCCGGATCGTTGGAACCAGTTTTGATAATATGGACATAGCTGAAGATCGCGGACGGTTCAGCGATATGCTCCGTGATCTCAATATTCCTTATCCCAAATATGGCACAGCTTATACGACCGACGAAGCCATAGAAGTGGCGGAGCAAGTGGGTTATCCGGTGTTGGTCCGTCCGTCCTATGTACTGGGCGGTCAAAGAATGCGTATCGTGATCAACGATGAAGAACTGGAAAGCGGTGTCATTAGCCTATTGAAACATTTACCGGGCAACAAGATCCTGATCGATCATTTCCTCGATCGTTGTCAGGAAGCAGAAATAGATGCAATATGTGACGGAGACGATGTGCACATCATGGGCATCATGGAACATATAGAACCTGCAGGCATTCATAGCGGGGACAGTCATTCGGTACTGCCCGTGTTTAACCTGCCGCCATTGGTAGTAGATGAAATGGTAGATATCGCCAGGAAAATTGCTTTTGCATTAAATATTCGGGGATTGATCAATATACAGTATGCGATTAAGGACGGAAAAGTATTTGTTATCGAAGCTAACCCGCGTGCCAGTCGCACGACGCCATTCATAGCCAAGGCTTATGGCATCCCTTATCTGAACATAGCCACTAAAGTGATGCTGGGTGAAAAGAAATTGAAAGATTTCCAGATGGTACAAAAGTTGGACGGCTTTGCGGTAAAAGAGCCGGTGTTCAGTTTTAACAAGTTTCCGAACGTCAATAAGGAACTCGGACCGGAGATGAAAAGTACCGGTGAGGCCATACGTTTTATCAAAAACCTGCGTGATCCATGGTTCCGTACGTTGTACAAAGAACGCAGCATGCATCTTAGCAAATAGAATGAAGACGAGATATGACAACCTGAAAACAGGAGCCCAGGTGGCTATCGGTTTGCTTGTCATTCTGTTGATAGGAAGTATTTACTTCTACAAAGAAAGAATGTTATTCTCCGATGCGTCATTCATCGCGTTTAAGATCATTAACTCGGGTAGTCTGCAGACGCAAGTGGAGCGTCATGGAGCATTTGTGACACAACTCTTCCCTTTGGTTGCTTCCAAACTGCATTTGCCGATCAAGGTGGTGCTGCTCCTGTATTCTTTAAGTTTTAATCTATTCTTCCTTTTTGTCGGATGGATACTGTATCGGTTAAAACAATACCCGTTGACCATTCTGCTTGCGTTGTATCTCACGCTCTATGTGAGTGATACGTATTTCTGGACGAATAACGAGGTACACCAGGGTGTTGCGTGGATGTTTCTGGATTTTGGGGTGCTGTTTTTTTTGTACCGAGAATATAAAGATGAGCGAAGGAAGTTCCTGTGGATTTCATTACCCGTATTCATAGTGTTATCTTTTATAGCCATTTATACCCATCCGCTCGTGATGATATCATTTGGGTTTCTGTGGGTATTCTTTGTGCTGGCGAAACAAGATTTTTTCTCCGATAGAATTTCTATCATCTACGCATTTTGGGTTGTTCTCATCTGTGTATTTAAATTTCTGGAAAGTCAGAGTAACTGGTATGACGGAGGTCTTTTGCATAATATAACCCATACAACATTACCTGCTGTATTGGGAACTTTTAAAAGTAGCCTGGGAAAAGATTTTTGGCATGCCGGATTTACCAACTACTGGCTATTATGGCTTGTTTTTCTTGCCGGCGCCGTGCAGTTTTTTAGGCGGAAAAAGTATGTATTACTAATCTATACGTCTATCAGCTGCCTTTTCTATTTCATTCTCATTTGCCTCACCTTTTATCCTTCCAAGCCTTTTTATATAGAAAGCGAATGGATGTCCATCGCAATCCTGGGAAGTGTGGGTTTTGTCTATTTTGTATTGCCAGTGTTGAAACGTCCTTACGTACTCGCATTATTATTTGTCCTGTTCGCCGTAAGGATTGGGTATATCGGTTTTTCTTCCCGGATATTTACGCAGCGGGTGAGTTTTTTGGAAAGTGTGGTAGATAAAATGAATAATTGGAATACCTACAAACTGGTGGTGATCAATGAAAATGATCAATGGGAAGATAAATTACTACTGTCCTGGGGCTTAGCCTATGAAACGGCTTTGCTCAGTGCATTAAAAGGACAACAGCCACTAAAAACCATGAGCTATTTAAAACAGGAACAAATAGATCAATACGGTGTACCGAATACAACCCGCTGTATGGTGTCCAACTTTGGGTTGTTTTGTGATAACGAATGGAATCGCTATTATTTTAATTTCGACACCGCCGCCGCCTACAAGGTCATCCTTCCCGGAGAATGGGACCAACGCTAATGTAAAAGCATATTTTTTCCCGCAACTTCTTTTTGAATTTTTACTTTTGCACTTTGATATAATACCATGTCCATTTCAACCATAAACAAAATAGACGAGAAAGAAACACGTGCCGGCTTTGGTGAAGGCATTCTCGAAGCGGGAAGGAACAACCCGAATGTTGTAGCACTAACTGCAGATCTAGCGGGTTCGCTGAAGCTGAATGCATTCATCAAAGAATTCCCCGAGCGTTTTATCCAATGTGGTATTGCGGAAGCGAACATGATCGGTGTAGCAGCCGGCTTGACTATCGGCGGCAAAATTCCTTATACCACCACTTTTGCCAACTTTTCTACTTCACGTGTTTACGATCAGATACGCCAGTCAGTAGCTTACAGCGGAAAGAATGTAAAAATATGTGCTTCCCACGCCGGGCTTACCCTGGGTGAAGATGGTGCTACGCATCAGGTACTGGAAGATATCGGTATGATGAAAATGCTCCCGGGTATGACCGTGATCGTTCCCTGTGATTTCAATCAGACCAAAGCGGCTACCATCGCTATTGCCGATTATGAAGGTCCGGTTTACCTGCGCTTTGGTCGTCCGAAATGGGCCAACTTCACCGCTCCCGATCAAAAATTTGAAATTGGTAAAGCGCAGCTGTTGGCAGAAGGAAAAGACGTATCCATTTTCGCTTGCGGACATCTGGTTTGGCTGGCAGTGGAAGCTGCCAAGGAACTGGAGGCAAAAGGTATTTCAGTAGAATTAATCAACATCCACACGATCAAGCCGCTGGATGAAGAAGCGGTAATCAAATCCATTAAGAAAACAGGTTGTGTGGTGACGGCGGAAGAACACCAGATAAACGGTGGCTTGGGAGATAGTATTGCCAATGTGGCTTCCCGCGAGTGCCCGGTGCCTCATGAGTATGTGGCTGTTCAGGATACATTTGGGGAAAGCGGAACACCTAACCAGCTTTTGGAAAAATACGGATTGACTAAGGAGAATATTGTGAAGGCTGCTGAGAAAGCGCTGGATAGAAAGAAAGCTCATTAGAAGAACGCTGTTACAGCAGGTTATGGTAGAGCAACTATGTTCTCTACAGTTGAGGACAACAGGTTCGCTTATACAGACCCGGCAGCTGCCGGAGTATCTTGAGCCGGGTTGGCATCAACAAAATACATCTCAATATACCCCTTGTTTTTCGCTGCTATTTTTCCGCGATTGATACAGGGATAGTCGTCTTTTATCAATTCGTAGGTGGTATGTGAAATGTTGATATTACCCGGCTCGCCATGTTGCTCCATTCTTGCCGCAGTATTCACGGTATCTCCCCAAATGTCATAAGCAAACTTTTTTACCCCTACAATGCCGGCTACTACCGGACCACTGTTGATACCGATGCGTATTTCAAAAGCGTGTTTTTCCTGCTTCCTGGCTCCGACGAAATCACGTATCTCCAGCGCCGCTTTCACTGCTTTTTTTGCATGAAGAGAGGAGCGAACCGGCAGGCCGCATACCGCCATGTAGGCATCGCCGATGGTCTTTATTTTTTCCAATCCGTTCTTTTCCATAATAGCGTCAAAAGCGGTGAAGCATTCATTTAATTCTTCTACGATCTGTTTAGGAGATAGCTTTTCCGACAGACCGGTGAAGTTTACAAAATCGGTGAAGAGAACGCTTACTTCGTCAAATTGCTTTGCTTCTGCAACGCCGGTTTGTTTCAGCTCCTCCGCTACTTCTGCCGGCAATATATTGAGCAGGAGATCATCACTTCTTTTTTTCTCTTTGGATAAGAGATGGTTTGAGTTTTTCTCCTGGTGATAGCTTCTAAACAATACAGCCATAGTACCGAGCAGGAGTATGATGCCGGCGATAAAACCCCACCGTTCATTACGCTTTTTGGCCAGGGCTAACCGGGATATTTGAATGTCTTTATCTTTAAGTGCCAGCTTACGCTTGGTCTCAAGACTAGCTATCTTCAGGCTATTCTCAATGTTGAATGTGGAGTCTTTGAGTGCGGTATATTGCTGATAAGCAGTAAGTGCCCCTTTGTAATTATGACTAAGTACATAGGCTTCACTGAGGGTTTGCAAAAAATCCAGCACGGCAATATTGTAGGATATCTGTCGTGCTGCTGAAATGCCGAGTTGCAAATAGTTGACGGCTTCTACGATATAGGCAGCCTTTTCCGCCGGGTTTATTGCACTATCTTTCGCCATGTCGAGATAGCTCTCCCCGATATTTCCTTCATTGGCAGCCACCATTTGTTGGTCACCATAGCTTTTTGCACCGGTCAGTGATTTGGAATACCAGGCTATAGCCTCCTTGTTTTTCCCCATAGCAGAGTACACATTTCCAATACTGGTCATTTGGTTCAGTATCCCCCTTGTTTCGTTCAGTGTTGTTGCAATGCTGAGTGCCTGCTGCATATAAGTCAAAGCATCTGCATACCTGGCTTGTATATAATACACATTGCCGATATTCCCGTACGCCTGCAACTCACCTATTTTATTATTGCTTGCCTGAGCACTTTTAAGGCTTTTAGAGAAATATTCCAGCGCTTTATTATATTCCTTCTGATCAAAATAGACGGTGCCTATATTTCCTGATACGATACCTGAATAGTCTAAATCGCCCAGTTCTTCAAAGACATGCAGCGCATGATAATAGGATTCGAAGGCCTGGGGGAAAGCCGCTTTTCGTACAAAGCAGTTGCCGGCACTGTTATAGGCCAAACCTATCCCTCTTTTCCAACCGGCTTTTTTCGCGAGAAACAAGGCGTTGTTTGCATAGACAAGAGCACTATCCGGATACGCAAGATAAAGGGCATCTGAAACCCGGTTCAGTATATTTACCTTTGAAGTATCATCCTTAGCTGCCGGCAGTAAGACCAGGAGCGAATCGACCCGAATTTTACCAGGGCGTACCTGTGCGGTACTCAATTCAGGTAAAAAAATAAGGAATAGTATAAGGAACTTTTTCATGCTGGCAGTATATAGTTTTTATAGGGAGAAGGGTGGTGATACGTGCCAAAAGTATAAGTGCCTGTCTAGTTAATTAATGCCGGGATTGCGGATATGGAGGTGGGATGCTTGCAGGTCCGGTTTCTCCATCGCTTGCTGCCCGATAAGTGGCTTCGCTATCATCTCCGGCACCTCCGATCATAATAATTAAACGGTCCCGCGATATATTTTCCGTATCGTTTAGAAACGTGATAATGTTGGTGGCTCTCTCCCAGCCGAGCTGCTGCACTCCCTTTGTAGTGCTACCATTGCCCTGCACCACGACCCTGCAATCCGGGAAAGCCCTCAGATCCTCGGCAAGCGAATGAAGTTGATTTTTTATTTCAGTTGTTAGTTCCGAGCCACTTTTAAAAGCCACGGCACCTCCCTGGATGGGGCAAGACTGCGCATACAAGCTAGGGCTATTGAATGAGAGAAACACAAGCAAGAGTAATGTGACGATGTTAAATTTTATCGCAGGCATAAGGGGGATGTAATTAATGTAAGGTATTAATGATATGAAGACAATAGTAATACTTTTTCCCGGAATGATTGAGTGCAATATAGATGTATTGATAATGTATAACTGCCAGTGGAAAATGAGCGGTGCATTTCAGATAATGAATGTGCTGTTACTATAAATAGGGTCGGGGCAAAGAAATTGCAATACCATTACCTTTACTCGATGATCAAGTCATTTGCCTTAGTAGGTCTTGGAGGAGCGATGGGCAGCATTTTGCGTTTTGGTATTTCCAAATGGATGGCTTCTTATCATTTCATTTCCCCCGTAGCCACTTTCTCCATCAATATTGCGGGCTGTTTTCTTATGGGCTTGTTTGTAGGGATGGCAGAAAAACACCAGTGGATGCAAGGGAATTGGTTATTATTGCTTACTACGGGATTCTGCGGTGGATTTACGACATTTTCGGCCTTCGCCTTTGAGAACGTATCGCTTTTGCAGAAGCAACTGTTCTCTACTGCATTAATATATAGCCTGCTGAGTGTGATTTTGGGTATTCTGGCATGCAAAGCCGGGTTTTCCTGGGTCAGGTAAGGGAATTTATTAATACCTCAATGTGATAATATCGGTATTAAGCATTAATCTTTTTACAAGTACATCATGCTTGCTTTTAGTGCCTCTTAGGTTGATGCGAAATACATTGAGATCATTGTCCCGCATCGCTTCGGTTTTTAATAACGTCAGTTGTGAATCGGTAAAGTAATCTTGTAATAATATGGCTTCTGTCATCCGCTCCCTGGTCTTTAAATAGTATGTTCGATGCAACTTTATCTTTTCGAGATAACGTTCGAAAACATTAATAAAGAGAAGGATGATAATGCAAAGTGCTGTGGCTGCCAAGGCGATAATATACAACCCGCAACCCGCCGCCATACCTATAGCCGTTACCGCCCATACGCTCGTGGCAGTGGTGAGGCCCTGCACGCCATTGTCAGATTTAAAGATCAGTCCCGCACATAGAAACCCTATACCACTGACAATATAAGATGCAATACGGGTGTAATCTTCCATCCTGCCGGTCAGCTGATAGGACATGCGATAGGAAACAATGGTAAACAACGCCGAACCCAGCGACACAAGCATGATCGTTCTCAGTCCTGCTTCCTTTCCCTTCAATTCACGTTCCAAGCCCACTAACGCTCCCAAGAATGCGGCTAATGCCAGTCGCTCTACATCTTCAAAATAAGTTTCCATGACCATAATACTTCCGTTCAATATACAAAAACCGGTAAAAGAAACGTGCCGCTTATACAGAACCTGATCCTTCTACACAAAAACAGTTCTCCTGAAGTAAAGTACAATAGTATTTTTCCGATGAACAGTGCCATCGCCACTAAGTCTCATCGTCATTTCCCGTCCGGACAATAATCTTACTCAAACAGGATCTTCTCCGTCACTTCATCATGCCCGTACATGATCTTCAATAAGTAAGGATGTTGAGATTCGAACATGTCTGATGTTTTGAACGTAATGATCTTACCCCCATTGGGATTGAGCTGGTTGTAGTAGAGTTTTTCACCAAGGCTGCCGTAGATGATTATTTGTACGGAGGCATGCACCGGCTGGAAGAATTCGATGTTTAGGGTATAGTTCTTCACGGGGTTGGGATACACACGGAGCTTCTGCGCTTTGCCACCGCTTACAAGTCTTATGGTATTGGAGAACTTAGGAGCATTTTGTTTGGTAATGCCCAGGATGCGGTAATAGACTTCATGAGCGTTTCTTCGTTGATCCAAATAATCATATCCGGCAGTTACCTGCTCATTTAGTTGCCGGATAGTGCCGCAATCTGTGTAGTCTGTTGCATCAAAGGAATACTGCACGATGAACTTATCGTAACGCTGGTTATCATTCACCACAAAATGAAGCTTGGCTTCATTGTATTCTATAGCACCGGAAAGATCGATGGAAGACAGGCTCAATGGGGTAGATGTAAAGATCGGTTGCGTGGCGAAAGTGCCGCCTAATACTGCATTGCTTGCAGTAGGAGATAAACATAACCATTGCTGCATGACAGATGCATAGAGTTCCCGGAAGTCAAATTGCGTAGGGACCTGTGTGCTGGCGGTTGCTACTGCCGGCAGCACCGGCGAAGTGCCCAGTATACCCGGATCCACACCGTCGCCAAAGAAGATAACCGGGGCAGCCGTACCATGATCCGTGCCGGTGCTGGTGTTGCTTTTCACTCTCCTGCCAAATTCGCTAAACGTCATACCACAAACATTGCTGCTTTTATTCATTAAAGTAAGATCATGATGAAAAGCAGCTACCGCTACCGAAAACTTGGCCAGGCTGTCTGCATGAGAACCTGTGGTGGTACTGGTAGAAGATACCTGTCCCACATGGGTATCAAAACTGTCAGAGTGATTGACAATGTAAACCGGTGTGGTAAGTCCCCCGCCGATAAGGCGCGCTACGATCTTCAACTGATCAGAAAGTGAATTTCCTGAAGCAGCATATTGGGTGGATTGGGTATTCTGTGCATTGTAAGCTGTAGTGATGCGCGCTGTGTAGGCATTGCTTTGGTCTTTCATCAGGCGCAGAAAGGTAAGCTCAGTACCGTAATCACTGACCGGTGCCGGTGCCGACGTAGAGTTGACAACATTCAGCAACGCAGCAGGGTTCTGGACATTGTAACCCATGTTGATACTGGCTCCCTGCAGGGATAGCGGCAACGACCCTCCTATCTGTATCGCCGGAGGGTCCTGATCCGTCGGGTTGGGGTAGCCTGCCGGATAACCGGGAAATGTAACATCGAGTTCGCGTCCCAGCCAGCCTGTGTCAACAGCCGGATTGGAGGCTGTGTACCAAATATCCTGGGCATGAAAATGACTGTAATTGGGGTTAGGATAAGACACGCCCTGCACTATTTTGATCTTCCCATTGTTGTATAAGTTTTGAATACCCGCCATGGATGGATGCAAGCCTGTGGTGGTACTGCCATTGAGAGACAATACATTTGCCGAAGGAATCAGAATGTTGGGTCTTGCATTGGTGAGTTCCGTGTATCGGTCAAGGTTAATGACCATGTTCAGCCCATCGTTACCTCCATTTAGTTGCACGACCACGAGTATCTTATTACAAGAGTTGGTCGTCTTCGCCAGGTTGTCTAACAACGGATTGGATAACCCTCTGCCTGCAAATACCGGTAATCCTTGCAAAAAAAGTGGCAAAGAAGCCATCGCTGAGTTTTGTAAAAATTTTCTGCGTTTCATCTGTGTTGGATTTTACATTAATTGATATTCTGCAAGTTGAAGTATAGCGGAGAGTAATGCCTTGAGCCGGGTGGTCACCGTATTCTTATAGGAAGTATTCGTAGGATTATTCGCGTAATCGTTCCATGCAACGGTCCAATAGTTGTTATTGGTTTGGTTGTTCAGCAGGTTTTGCGTTTTGAGTGTGTCTTTGTAGGTCGGAGTAAGATCTACCGGCAGTAAATACAAGACAACCATATCCACCAGCAAATCCGGATTTTGTAGAGTGGTATTGGGAAACTGCTGAACGAACGCGATGGGGTCTATTTTGATAGATGTGCTACCTGTGGTATATCCGTTGAGCAGCGAAGTCATGTAGCCGGATCGTTTCTGGATGGTGTTCGAGTTGATCCAGTTTTGGTAATAGGTAGGATCCTGGTAATAAGCTTTCCAGCCCGAAACGTTGGGTACCAAACCCATCGCCTGCTCCATGTTGTTTTTTGTCTGGCTGTTGAGATTGGACCAGATCGTATATTGATTGGTGAGCTGTGAAGTGCCTGTTGCAGGAGTGGTGTTGACGTTAAAGGTGCGCAAGGTTCCTGCTACGAGATCAAAAGGACTTTTGATCATCACACCACGGTTGGCCATATCATAAAAATGATCGCTCTTCAGCAGCATTTTTACAATAGGAGCCATGTTCCAGTTGTTGGTCACCAATGCGGCAGCAAGAGGCACAATGACGTTCGTCTCTACGTTTACATCTATATCATAATAAACAAAATAACGGTAAAGCCTTCGGCAGATGTATTTCGAGATAGTCACAGCCTGATAATTGAATAGCATATTAAAGAATGCATCAAATTCGGTAGCACCGGATGCTCCGCTCAAGCCCGTGATCGTAGTCGGACCAAAATTGGAAGAGAATGTTTTGTTGGATGTATTATGGAAGGTCGAATTGAAAGCAACAACAAAAGGGTAGGGGTTTATCGAACTGGATAATCTCCAACCCGAAAATACTTTTGCCGCTTCTTGTATATCAGGCTCTGTATAGTTCTGCACAGGATCTTTGCCCATAGTGAAAAGCTCCAGTAATTCTCTGGCAAAGTTTTCATTGGGTGCAGTAGCCGTACTGTAGTGATTTCCCAGATAATAGAGCATGGCAGGCTGCTTCGCAATATCTTTGATGATTGTTTTAAAATTTCCCAAAGCATTGTTCCGGAAATAGCTCATGTAGTCGTTGCACATGGTAGCCGAATTACTCACGAGGCTTCGCACATCATCGAAATCCACCGGTATAAAATGATACCAGAATTGTACCATCTTCTCGCGAATACCTCCCGCGTCATTCAGCCACACGCCCCATGTCCAATAGATAAGGCTATTCTGCCTTTGACTGTTGATGCTTTGGTGTAAACTTGTATTCAGAGAGCCGTAACTCAGGTTATCGCTTGTCCAGCTATTGCCTAATGCAATGTTAGGATCCACGTAAGCTCCCTGGTAGTGGTTGAGCGGCGTAGCTGAGGGGGCTGAGGGTGTACTAGGAAATATGCATAGGGTATCTACTGCGTTAGACACACCCATGGCAAGATAGGAGGCAACCTGGGCAGGCGTAGCTCCAAATCCGGTGCGGCGCAGCAAATGCAAGACCTCTCTTTCACTCCATGTGCCGGCGTATGGGTTTAGTCCAGTAGTCACATTTCCTATCCGTGCAGCTGTATGCTCGTCTTTTTCAGCTTCAGGCGAATACACACGTTTCTCCGACAGGTTTTTCCGGGCGAATTTCTGAAACAACGGGTCATTCTCCGTAGTTAAAATTTCTTCTTCTTCCCTGTTAGCAACTTTTTGCAGGAAGTCTCGACGACGGTATTTTTTGTCTGACATAACAAAAACTATGTTTAAGTAAGCAATCTGATCAGGTAAAATAAAAAAATAGGGATACTGTAGGAGAAGGTAGGTAGATAAAAGAACGCTTCAGCGGGCAAAAATTTCTCCTATAAAATTATAGAAATTTAATTCATTATTTTTTTAAATATTTCCGGTGTTTTTTTTTAATCATAATAATTCATTTTTTGAGCGTATCGGTCCTTTATAACCCATTCCATGACGACAAGTCTTTTAAAAGATAGAATCAGGGAAGTAGAGGAATTTTCTTATCCCAAAGCTTTTTTGGAAAATGCCTGCCCAGTTTTGACTTTTGCAATAATGCAATACACACTTAAAAAAAGCCTGGGGCAGCATTTCCTGCATGATGAAAATATCTGCAGGAAGATCATCGCTTCGATAACAAAGACCAAAGGCATGAAACTGCTGGAGGTGGGACCTGGCGGGGGAGCCTTGAGCAAATACCTGGTAGAGGAGGAAGGAATAGAATATAAAGCCATAGAGATAGATGGGGAGAAAGTTCAATACCTCTTGCGTGAATACCCGGTAATGGCGGATAAGATCATTCATTCAGACATATTAAAAGCCACCCAGCCTTTTAATACGCATTTTAGTGTTGTAGGGAATTTCCCTTATAACATCTCATCTCCTATCATGTTTAAAATGCTGGATTGGGAAGAACAGGTGGATGAAGTAATAGGGATGTTTCAGAAAGAAGTAGCGCAGCGGATAGCCGAGAAGCCGGGATCTAAACTCTATGGTATTTTAAGTGTCCTGACACAGGCATTTTTTAAGGTTACTTATCTTTTCGATGTTCATGAGAATTGTTTTACACCGCCGCCCAAAGTGAAAAGCGGGGTAGTTCGGTTTACCAATATCCGTAACCCGCATCAGATAGCCGATAAAAAGAAATTTATACAATTAGTAAAAGCAGCCTTCAATCAAAGAAGAAAAACCCTGCGTAATGCCTGGCGGGGGACGTTGATGCCCGATATGCTTTCCCAGGAGATTATGACGAAGCGTGCAGAACAGCTTTCAGTGGAAGATTTCGTGAACATATATAAACAATGGAATCCATGAAGCGAAAAGTGTTACAGGCAGCGCCCATACACCCCTTGCTGAAAGAAGGATTGCTCGGCATGGGATATGAATTGGTTGTAGCGCTTGATATTTCGCAAAGATCCGCCACTGCGCGGTTAAGCGATGTGGAAGGCATTATTACGTCTACCAGATTATTGTTAAATAAGGAGTTGATAGATGCGGCGTCTTCACTGAAATGGATAGGCAGAATGGGCTCTGGTATGGAGGTGATAGACGTGGAATATGCAGAACGTAAAGGGATCGCTTGTTTTAGCAGTCCCGATGGTAATGCCAATGCTGTAGGTGAACATGCGCTGGGAATGCTCCTGGCGCTGACCAGGAAAATAGTGGTAAGCAATATCGAACTAAAAAACCAGGAGTGGCTGCGTGAAGAAAACAGGGGAATGGAACTGGAAGGAAAGACGATCGGTATTATAGGATACGGGCATACAGGAAAGGCCTTCGCGAAAAAACTGCGGGGATTTGATGTCGACATTTTAGTATATGATAAATACAAACAGGATGCGACAGATGAAGATATCGATTTTTGTGAAGATTTGCAACGGATATATGAACAGGCGGATATTTTGAGTTTCCATGTGCCATTGAGGTACGACACTCTTCATTATTTCAATAAAGAAATGCTGTCCAGATTTCAAAAACCTATTATATTAATAAATACATCGCGCGGAAATGTGGTAGAAATTCAGGCTTTAAGGGAGGGCTTACAGACCGGCAAGCTAAAAGGCGTGTGCCTGGATGTCTTTGATGAAGAACCCCTGGAGAAGATGAGTCCTGATGTTAGGGAAATATTTATGCATATTGCAACCCTCCCCAATGCCGTGCTGACCCCTCACATAGCGGGTTATACACAAGAAGCACTTTACAAAATGAGCAAAATCTTATTAGAAAGGATTGTCACATACGTGTAAGAAAATAAAATATCTACATTTCTCTGACAAAAAAAATTGTGAACGTGTTTACTTTTAACAGGAAATTTTATCTTTACCCTTTCGTTACGTTAATAAAACATTAATTAAGAATATGGTTAGGTCGTTACGTTATTTATTCTTACTCGTTTTAGTCGCTGCCGCGGGAAGTGTGTATGCTCAATCGGGTGCCATTCAAGGCACTGTCTATGACGAGACAAAACAGCCTGTAATCGGTGCGATAGTAGAGGTGAGCCTGGGTGGAACCGTGAGAGGTGGTGCTGCCACAGATGAAGATGGTAAATACATCATAAAACCGCTCAATCCGAGCACTGAATATCAGATATCAGTAAAATTTACCGGCTACCAAGAGATACTTCTGACGAAGGTTCAGGTGACACCTGATCGTACAACTTATCAGAATTTTAACCTGAAGGTCGCATCTAATGAAAGAACTGAGGTGAACGTAATAGAGTATAAGGTTCCTCTTATTGATAAAGGTAAGCCACCAACCACTACTACTTTTACCGGCGACCAGATTAAAAAGATGGCAACTATCAATACAAATGATATTGCCTCTCTTAGTGCAGGTACCTATCAGCAAAAAAATGGTGCAGCATTGAGTTTGGGCGGCGGCCGTACAAGCGGTACCTTATATATAATAGATGGTATCCAGGTAAATGGTGCGGATGCAACTAACTTTGCTCCGGGTGCAATTGAGCAGATGTCCGTTTCTACTTCCGGTCTTCGTGCCAAGTTTGGGGATGCTACCGGTGGTGTGGTGAGTATCACTACCCGTGGTCCGTCACCTAAAACTATGGGAGATGTACGTGCTGAACATTCTGTTGACGGATATAATCACAATCTGATTTCATTTAACTTGTCCGGGCCGCTTTTGAAAAAGAGAGACAGCTCAGGAAATAGCAGACCGCTTTTAGGATATGCTATCGGTGGACAATATCAATATGATGCTGATAATAATCCTAATTTTTATGATAACTATGTAGTAAAGGAGGATGTGCTGAATTCTATGCGTGAACGCCCGCTTGTAGCGGTTCCCGGAGGAAGTGGCAGTACCCCTACTCTCGTATACGCAGCTGAAAATGTTACGATGAATGACCTGGAGGTACGTAAGCAGCGTGTTAATGCTGAGAATCAAAATGCGAAAGTGAATGCCAAGATAGACTACCAGGTAACTGATAATGCTAATATTACTGCAGGGGGTAACTTTTCCTATTCAAAATACAGAGATTATAGCCGCGCTTATTCTTTGTTTGCCCCTGAAGCTATGCCTGCACGTAAATTTTACAACGCCAGAGGCTTCCTGAGATTTACACAGCGTTTAGGTAAACCAAATTTGAATCCTGAAGAAGGTGCAAAACCGCCTACTATTTCTAATGCTTACTATTCCGTACAGGCTGATTATCAGGTAAATCATATGGAACTTTCTGATCCGAATCACAAGCAGAATCCTTTTTTGTATAACTACCTGGGAAAATATGATATCAATTTCGATACCATATACAATAACCTGACTTATGATAGTACGCTCGGAATTATCATGACCGGTCCGAGTACATATAATGCTCAAAACGGGATTAATTTCCAGTCAAGTGGTGATAATCCTTATCTTTCAAATTATACAAAAACAGTATTTGACATAAGGGGTAGTAACAGTCCTCTTACCTTAGATGAATTACAACAAAGTCGTGGATTGCTAAATGGCCAGCAACCGAGTAATATTTACTCCAGTTACTTCAATGTAGGCAGAACGCTTACTGGGTTCAATTATAGCAATGAAGAGCAGTTTGCATTTAATGTAGATGCATCTTTCGATTTGCAGGCAGGAAAAACAAGACATGCTATTGAGTTTGGGTTGTATTATCAGCAACGTTCGGAAAGATTCTATTCTTTCAACAGATCCGGAGATGTAAGCATCTGGAATGTGATGCGTTTGAGTGCTAATCAACATCTTTTAAGCTTTGATTTTGACAAACCTACTTATGTAAAGAACGGAATTAAATATACCAAAGAACAAGTACAGAACGGAGAGGTAATTATTGGGTCTAATGATACGGTTTTTTATGAACGCCGTTTTGATGCCGGGGTTCAATCCACATTCAGCAAAAATCTTCGTACGAAGATGGGCTTAGATCCCAATGGTCTGGACTATTTGAATGTCGATAACATGGATCCGTCTCTTTTCTCCTTAGATATGTTTTCACCTGATGAGTTATTGAACCAGGGTAGTAGTTTTATAAATTACTATGGATACGATTATACAGGAAAGAGAGTAAACGGACAGGTGAATTTTAATGACTGGTTTACTAAGAAGGATGAGAACGGGAATTATACCCGTGAAGTCGGTGCCTTCCGCCCCAACTACATTGCAGGGTATATTATGGATGGATTCGAACTTGCCAATAATACCAGATTTGACATTGGTGTTCGTGTGGAACGTTTTGATGCCAATACCAAAGTGCTAAAGGATCCTTATTCTCTTTATGAAGTTCACACAGTAGGTTCTAATCCTGGCGCTGTAAACTACCTTAACGGAGGTACTAATCCTACTAATATGGGTAGCGAATATGTAGTGTATGTAAAAGATAACTCTTCAGTAACTCCTGAAATTGTAGGGTATCGTAACGGAGATGATTGGTTTGATCCTTACGGACGCCCGTTAGCAGATCCTAAATTGATTTCTGATTTATATACCGGTGGTATTCCTCCTCAACCGTTTTTACAACGTAATAATGGTCAGACAGGTAGCTCTGCGAGAGCATTGACAATGAGAGACTCATCTTATAATCCTAATTCGTCATTTACTGATTATAAGCCACAGGTGAATGTAATGCCGCGTTTCTCCTTCACGTTCCCTATTGCCGATCAATCTATGTTCTACGCGCACTACGATGTGATCGTACAACGCCCTAAGGAAGCAGGTCAGATTTATGCCACTCCTTATGATTATTATTACCTGCAGCAAAATGCTTCAAACATTATCGCTAATCCGAATTTGAAGCCTGAGAAAATGTTTGATTATGAACTAGGTTTCCAACAAGCACTTAATAAATATTCTGCTGTTACTGTTACGGGCTTTTATAAAGAGCGTAAGGATATGATTCAGGTACGTCCTTATTTATATGCATGGCCTACTACCTATTATACATACGGCAACAGGGACTTTTCTACTACCAAAGGGTTTTTGTTTAAATATGATTTACGCAGAGTTAATCACGTAAGTGCATTTATCAGCTACTCACTTCAGTTCGCAGAGGGTACAGCATCCAATGCGCAAGATGGAAACGGCGGCAGAACAGATGGTACCGTTGCGACAGGTGGATTGTTACAGAACCTTATTGGCGCATCTTTACCTAATTTGAGGTTTACGTATCCGCTTAATATCGATTCCCGTCATATCTTGAATGCTAATATCGATTATAGATTTGACAAGGGAGAAGGTCCATTGGTAGGAAAAAGCCATATTCTGGAAAATGCAGGCGCAAACCTGATCTTCAGAGCACGTAGCGGGGAGCCATATACAAGACGTTTGAATGCTATCTCCGGTAGCACTACCATCATAGGTGGTGTTCAGAATTCACGTCTTCCTTGGCACTATATGATGGATTTACGTGTTGACAAACAATTTGACATTTATTTTGGTAAGAAAGGTGATGATGATGCAGCTAAAAGAAAATCGCTTGGTTTGATGGCATTTGTGTATATCCAAAATCTCTTGAATACAAGAGATGTACTGGACGTGTTCCGCTATACTGGTCGTCCTGATGATGATGGATTCCTGGCTTCCGATGCGGGACAGCAAATTGCAAACCAACAGGTAAATACGCAATCCTATACTGATTTGTATCGTCTGAATAATATGAATCCAGCCAACCTGAACAACCCAAGGACAGTTAATATAGGATTACAAGTAAACTTTTAATTAAAATATTCAAACTAATTTAATTGGCTATGATGAATAAGTATAGAATTGGTTTTCTGGCTTTGGCTCTGGTCGGTATCTCCGGATCGCTGTACGCGTTGCCAACTGGTACCAGCCGGCCGGTACAGAAGAGCATAATGAAGACGGCTGCAGGTTGTACGCCTGCGACTGCCGTGATTGATTTGGATATCAATAACGTTAGAGCGAGAGTAATGACTGGTGGTGATATGTGGTGGGATCAGGGTACGCGTAACGCTGCTTATGAAGTCCCTAAAGGCTCCAGAAAAAATTCATTGTACGCGGGATCTTGTTGGACTGCGGGATTACAAAACGGATCATTGAAAGTAGCTGCCCAGACATTTCGTGGTGATGGTAATGACTATTGGCCTGGTCCTTTGAATGACAATAATGGCAGTTACGAGATCAGCGCTGCTACCTGTAACGCATGGGATCGCTTTTGGAAGGTGGATCGTACACTGATCAACGAATTCAGACAACTGTCTGACTTTGCTGGTTCAGCACAGGATGAGCGTTTCAGAGTAATATATGAATGGCCTGCAAGAGGTAATGGTCTGGGTGCAAATGTGGGGGTACGCCTTAACAATAACACAAGGAAAGCAAGAGGTGCAGATGGTTCTATCCTGGTGATGGATGATAGAGATTATGCGTCATTTATTGATTTGAACGGTGATGGCGTGTATAATCCTGAATCCGGCGAATACCCGAACATGGATACACCCGGTAGAGGGGATCAGATGATCTGGTGGGTATTTAATGACCGCGGTAATCAAAAGCTGCAGACTAAAACAGAATCGATAGGTTTGGAAATTCAAACCAGTGCTTTTGCATTCTCTTCAAAAGACTTTTTGAACGATGCCACTTTTTATAATTATCGGGTGATCAACCGTGCCGGTCTGACGTTGGACAGTGCCTATATGGCTACCTGGACGGATGCAGATTTAGGCTTTGCGCAAGATGACTATATTGGTTGTGACACAGCCAGAGGTTTAGGAATCATGTATAATGCCGATAATACAGATGGTAACGGTGAGCCGACTTCTTATGGCGAAAATCCCCCTATGGTAGGTGTGGATTTCTTTATAGGACCTAAGCGCAGATTCAAAAGCGCAGTTACCGGAAATGATACGTTTGAGTTGTTGAAAATGCAGGCATTTACTTACTTTAGTAATATTGGCGCTGGTTCTCCCCCGGCAGAAATTCAGGATCCAAGTAATGGTGTTGAGTTTTATTTCTACATGACAGGATCACGTAGATTTGGTGGATTGTTTGTGAATGATTTTATCGGCTCAGGGCAAAAATGTGATGGTTTAGGTGACGGTGGTCCCGTTAGATTCGTTTTTAATGGAGAAATGAACGGCAATAATCAATGGTCAGAGTGTGTTTGTAAGAATGCTCCTGGTGATCGTCGTTTTATTCACTCCGCAGGTCCGTTCCGTTTGGAGCCAGGTGATGTGAACAATATCATTATTGGTGCTACCTGGGTGGCCAATGCAGGCGGATGTAGTGCCGGTAATACATTTGGTAAAATTAAAGTGGCTGATGACCTTATTCAGGAATTGTTTGATAACAACTTCAGAACTATTGAAGGACCGGAAAGTCCTAAGATGACACATCGCGAACTGGATAGAAAGTTGATTTTCTACTTCCAGAATGATCCGATTAGCACCAACTTCATGGAGAAATTCGGTTCTGATGATTCTCTGAAATACACCGTTTTTTCTCGTAAAGCTAAAAACCTCGGATTCTCGGATTCAGCATCTAAATATAGATTCGAAGGCTATCGTGTATTCCAGTTGAGAAATGCATTGATTACGCCGGCTCAGATCTTTAATGAAGCAGGTGTATTGGATGTTACTGCTGCCCGTGAAGTATTCCAGTGTGACGTGAAGAATGGTGTTTCTCAAATCGTGAATTACACTAAGAATATTGATATTAAAGGATGCGATGACTGTTATACACCCGTTATTAAGGTAGATGGAAAGGATTCCGGTATCGTGCATAGTTTCCAACTAACGGAAGATGCCTTCGCTGAAGGAGAAGATAAACGTCTGGTAAACTATAAGACCTACTATTATATTGCCATCGCCTATGCATATAATAATTTCAGACAATTCTCTACGTCTTCTGCTGATTCATCGCAGGACAGAGCCTACCTTGAGAGCGGTCATGGCCCCGGTGTGTCTGCATTAGGTGCTACTATTATTGCAGCTATGCCTAATCAGGCTAATGGCAACATGGGAACAGATATTAATTCAGATTATGGTACAGGCGTTGTAATTACGCGGTTAGAAGGTCAGGGAAATGGCGGAAATGATTTACAGATGCATTCTGTGTCTGAAGAAGACGCGTTGCTGGCAGCTAATAATTATCAATCTGCACAACCGATCTACCAGATTGGTAAAGGTCCTGTCACTGTTAAAGTAGTGGATCCTTTGAAGGTTCAGCCGGGTACATGGAAATTGTATATGATTCCGGATCCTGCAAAACCTCTTGATTTCGCCTATACGGATCAACGTGGTATTAAAGGGGCAAATGCCAAATGGGCGCTTGTTAAGGACGGCGATATTTCTCAGACTGTTTACAGCGAAAGGAATATAGACCAATTTAATGAGCAGATATTGTCGAATTATGGTTTGTCATTGGCTATCAGACAAACGAACCTTCCCGGCGACGATATTGATGAGAACTTTAAATCGGGACTTATTACTTCAGATGTAACCTATGATAATCCAACTCAATCCTGGTTAGCAGGTGTTCCTGATGCAGAACAAACCTCACCACTGAACTGGATCCGTAGCGGCAGTTATACGGAATCACCCGCTAATACTGTTTGTAGTTATGATGATAGAAGACCTAATGCGGATACGAACCAGTATTATGAGAACATGTTTACCTCCGATCCTTTAGTGGCTAAGAGCTGGGCTCCTTATGCTCTGGCGGCATTTGAAAACAGAGCAGGTTGCGGATTCGGGGTTAAATATGGTACCTCACCGGTATTGATCAACTATATTCAAAGTGTGGATATCGTATTTACGTCTGACAAATCTAAATGGTCCCGTTGCGTCGTGTTGGAAACTTCTGATGATAATGGAAGTCCTACATTAAGTGAAGGACTTGCACCGAAATTCTCTATGCGCAGGCATAAATCCTGGAATTTGCAGGTAGATAATTCAGGAGCTCCTATATATGATGATACGGAAGAAGGATTCTCTTATTTCCCTGGCTATGCTGTTAACCAGGAGACCGGAGAGCGTTTGAACGTATTCTTTGGCGAAGATTCTTATTTGAAATCGCATAATGGTAGAGATATGTTATGGAATCCGAGTTCAACTATTATTGATCAGAATGGATTATCCGTATTCGGGGGTCGCCATTTCGTATATGTTTCTAATTCCCGTTATGATGGTTGCGAAAATATTGCTACGATCCTCAAAGGCGGTGGGCTGCAAGTAGGCAGTAAGGTATTTGACTCCGTAATGTGGGCAGGTATACCAGTGTCTAATCAATTTGTCCCAATGCTGCCCGTGAAAGACGGATTGATACCCACTACGACCCGGTTGAGATTCCGTGTTTCAAGACCTTATAACTATTACTTGCCTAATACGGTGACTCCGGATAACGCATTTAACGTGCCGGGTTATCCTAAGTACCAGTTCACTACTACGGATTTGGCTCCTACCAAGCTATCCGATGCAAACAATCCGTACGCTGCTGATAAAAAGCAACTTCTGGATTTGATGCATGTAGTTCCGAACCCGTATTATGCATATAACGGTTATGAAAGAAACAGGCTTGATACAAGGGTGCGTATCATTAACTTACCTCATAAAGCTACAATTCATATCTATTCTATGGACGGTTCTCTTGTACGCAAGTTGACCAAGGATGATGAACTACCTTATATAGATTGGGATATCAGAAATGCTAAAAGCTTACCTATAGCTAGTGGTATGTATCTGATTCATGTGAAAGCAGATGGTATCGGTGAAAAGGTAATCAAATGGTTTGGTGCAATGCGCCCTGTAGATATAACCAATTATTAATTTGAGTAAGAGTTCCGGGAATAGTTGAATACAATATTCCCGGGATTTATATACCATAAATCAAAAGATATTTATGAAGAAGTTATTTATAAAATTTGGAGTAGTCTTGGTGTTTGCCGGTATGGTAACCGAATCGTTTGCCGGTAACAAAGATCGTACAGGTCAGGCCGGAGCTTCTGAGCTTCTGATCAATCCGTGGGGACAGTCTACAGGGCTTTTTGGTATTAACTCCGCGAAAGTAAGCGGGGTCGAGGCCATGAAAGTGAATATTGCTGGCTTAGCTTACACGAAAAATACAGAAATTGGTTTAGCTAGGACGGAGATGCTAAGCGGTTCCGGTGTATCGGTGAATAATTTTGCTCTTGCCCAAAAAGTCGGAAATTTTGGGGTATTAGGATTTAATCTTATGTCTATGGGCTTTGAGGATATTACCATCACTACCTGGGATATGCCGACCGGAGGAGTTGGTAGCTACAAACCTCAGTTTCTGAATGCTACCTTGGGATTTGCAAAAGAATTTAACGAGAATATCTACGCCGGTATTAGCGGTACATTTGTTTCCGAACAAATTGCGGATATAAAAGCAAATGGAGCGTGTTTTGATGCCGGTGTGCACTATGTTACCGGTAAACGCGATAATTTTCACTTTGGTGTTACATTGAGAAATATCGGAACCAATATGCGCTTTTCAGGTTCCGGTTTCGCGGTGGAAGCCGAGCTGCCGGAGGGAACAAACTCCTCGGACCAGATGAGTATGCGTACCCCCACTGAAAAGTTTGAAATGCCTACTTATTTGAACTTTTCAGTCGCCTATGATCTATACCTGGATGAAAATAAGTTGCAAAACGAAACAGATTTACCTAAACATCGGGCCTCACTAATGGCTTCATTTACATCCAATTCATTTTTGAACGATTATTTTGGCTTTGGGGTGGAATATTCCTTCAGGGAAATGTTCATGGTGCGTGGCGCATATCGTCATGAAAAAGATATTCGCAATATGGAAACACCAAGTACATTCTATACAGGATTCAGTGCAGGAGCTACTATACAATCTCCTATCGGAAAGAACGGTCCGACATTAGCTTTGGATTATTCTTTCAGACCAACACAACGTCCTGCAAATGGTGTGCATGTAGTAGCCCTTCGTTTCATGACACGCGAGAGAGCGAAAGACACCGAAACCGCAGAATAATTTTATTATCTTTGAACTTGGCAACGCTTCTGAGATCCGGGAGCGTTGTTATTTTTTTTATTTTTTTGATACAAAATTCAGATAAACATGTCCGGATTAAACTACGTAACACAAGCGACACTTGATCAAATGAGAGAAGAACTGGCTTATTTGAAATCTACTGGAAGAGCGGAAATTGCAGATGCCATAAAGGAAGCAAGGGAAAAAGGGGATCTAAAGGAGAACGCGGAATATGATGCGGCTAAAGAGGCTCAGGGTATGCATGAAGCTAAAGTGGCACAGCTGGAAGCTGCATTGGCCAGTGCACGTGTTATTGATGTGAAAGATATAGATACCAGTAAAGCATCTATACTTAGTAAAGTAAAGGTGACCAATACAGCTACTAAAAAGTCATTCACCTATCAATTGGTTTCCGAATCGGAGGCAGACTTGAAATCCGGTAAAATATCAGTGACATCGCCTATCGGAAAGGGCCTGCTTGGTAAACTTGTCGGGGAAGTGGCGGAGATAACCGTTCCGGCGGGGATACTGAAATTTAAAATTGAAGAAATATCAATATAAACCAGGATAAAATGGCAAGCATCTTCACAAAAATTATTTCCGGTGAAATACCAAGCTATAAAATTGCCGAAAATGATGATTTTTTAGCTTTTTTAGACGTGTTCCCGTTGCTTGAGGGGCATGTATTGATAGTTCCTAAAACAGAAGTGGATAAAATTTTTGATGTAGAAGAAGAGCTTCTTAGTAAATGGCTCCTCTTTGCCAAGCCGGTAGCAAAAGCTATTGAAGCGGCATTTGACTGCAAAAGATGTGGCATCAGTGTTATTGGTTTGGAAGTTCCGCATGCACATATGCACTTGCTTCCCATCAATACAGCAGACGATCTTAATTTTACCCGTCCGAAATTGCAATTGGAGGAAAGTGCGTTAAAATCCGTTCAATCAAGAATACTGCATGAATTAAATAAGCGACAGGAAATAAACTGATCCGCTAGGTTAAGCGCTGTCTGGTAAAGACGAATATCGTAACCTGCTCTTTCCATTGTTCCCAAATTGCAATCCTTTAAACACATATACATTTTTCGGACTTCAATCCTTACCTTTGCAAAACTTTTTTAAAAATTTACTCCTTTATGGCATCTCAAAAAATACAGGAACTACTAGCCGACAAAGCTGAATATTATCTGGGTCACGAATGTAAGACTATTAATAAAACAGCTCTTCATACCCCCGCTGCAGACGCTCTGGATAAAGTATGGATCGATTCCAATCGGAATATACAAACTCTCCGCAGCATCCAGGCATTGATGGGTAACGGCCGTTTGGCTAACACCGGGTATGTATCTATCCTTCCTGTAGATCAGGGTATCGAACATAGTGCCGGTGCTTCATTCGCCCCTAATCCTATCTATTTTGATCCTGAAAATATTGTGAAATTAGCTATTGAAGGCGGTTGCAATGCTGTTGCATCGACTTACGGTGTGTTAGGTGCTGTGGCCCGTAAATATGCGCACAAAATTCCGTTTATCGTAAAGATCAATCACAACGAATTTATCTCTTATCCTAATCGTTTTGATCAGATCATGTTCGGCACTATAAAGGATGCATGGAATATGGGTGCTACGGCTGTAGGTGCAACCATTTATTTCGGTTCTGATGAAAGCGCACGGCAGATTGTAGAAGTAGCGAAAGCTTTTGAATATGCACACGAATTGGGAATGGCTACTGTACTATGGTGCTATCTCCGCAATGGTGGTTTTAAGAAAGATGGAGTGGATTACCATACCGCTGCAGATCTTACAGGCCAGGCAAACCATTTAGGGGTAACCATCCAGGCTGACATTATCAAACAGAAATTACCTACCAATAACGGGGGCTACAATGCATTAAGCTTCGGAAAAACACATAAGAAAGTATACGAAGAGTTGACTACAGATCATCCGATCGATCTATGCCGTTACCAGGTGGCAAATTGTTACATGGGACGTGTGGGGCTTATCAACTCAGGCGGAGAATCTAAAGGAGCATCTGATATGGCTGAAGCCGTAATGACAGCAGTGGTGAACAAACGTGCGGGTGGTATGGGCTTAATAAGTGGTCGTAAGGCATTCCAGAAAGATATGAATGTGGGCGTTGAACTGTTGAATACCATTCAGGATGTGTACCTGGATGAGAGCATCACACTCGCATAGGACCCGATAGATATTGTTGAAGGCTGTTTCTTTGTGGAAACAGCCTTTGTTTTTTGTGGATGTCAAAGTAATTAAATGCTCGTTACAAGCGGCAAAATCCGCGGATTGAATGCGGTAAGTGTTAGATTTGCAAACACGTTTAGCTTTTTGACGAAGCGTATTTTGTTAAACCCAAGTTTTCTCAGACATCCCATATTAAAATGGAAAAGCCAATCATAGGTATTACCACAGGAGACATCAATGGCATAGGACCGGAATTGATTATCAAGACTTTCTCCGATAATCGCATTTTGGAACTTTGCACACCTGTAATTTTCGCTTCCAATAAGTTGATCAACTACTATCGCCGGATCGTAGAAGAAACACCTTTTAACTTTTCAAGTACAAAGGATTTTTCCAAACTCAATCCGAAACAACCTAATGTATTTAATTGCTGGGAAGAAGAAGTACCCCTGCAACCCGGTGCGCTTACTGAAACAGGAGGAAAATATGCTGTGCGATCCCTGCAGGTAGCTACACAGTGCCTTAAAGACGGGCAGATAGATGCTTTAGTCACTGCGCCTATTCATAAAGGCAATACGCAAATAGCAGACTTTAACTATACAGGACACACTCCTTTTTTGAAAGACAAATTCGGGGCAAAAGATGTATTAATGCTCTTGTATCACCAGGGTTTAAGAGTAGCATTGGTGACGGAACACATCCCCGTTTCTAAGATAGCTGCTGCCATCACCAAGGAATTATTAGTGTCAAAACTTCAATTGCTGCGTGAAAGTTTAGTAAAGGATTTTGGTATTGATAAACCTAAAATAGCCGTATTGGGTTTGAACCCACATGCCGGTGATGAGGGACAGATAGGTGATGAAGAAAAGACAGTCATTAAGCCCGTGATAGATGCATTACAGCAACAAGGTCACCTGGTCTTTGGACCGTTTAGTGCTGACGCATTTTTCGCTCGCGGAAGCTATAAGCATTTTGATGCTGTCCTGGCAATGTACCATGATCAAGGTCTGATACCATTTAAAACATTAGCACAGGGTGAAGGTGTCAACTTCACAGCAGGATTGCCTGTAGTGCGCACCTCACCGGACCATGGAACTGCATTTGATATTGCCGGGAAAAACCTGGCTGATGAAACATCTTTTCGTGAAGCGATTTTTCAGGCAATAGATTTGCTGAAACAACGCCAGCAATACGCAGAAAATACGGCTAACCCGCTGCGAAAAGGTAAAATCGAAAAAGAGAATCTGACTGCCGGTGTAGATAAAAACCTTAAGGAAAATTAAGGTCCGATTTAACCCGTTTTATCGCTGTCAAGCGGTAGGAATTGTTGACGAATAGACGCTTTCGTCATGTACAAATTTCTGAAAGATGGCATTTTAAAAGGGATCTGGAATAATTATTCCTTGTTACCCCTGATTTACATAATACTATTTTGACCTTGTTTTTATGATCAATTTTGAAAAATTTACACTGGAGAACGGATTGAGGGTGATAGTGCACCAGGATACAAATACCCCGATGGTGGCCGTAAATGTCTTGTACGATGTGGGGGCAAGAGATGAAGATCCGCAGCGTACCGGCTTTGCACATTTATTTGAACATCTCATGTTTGGCGGCTCCATAAATATTCCTGAATATGACGAACCGTTACAAATGGCGGGTGGTGAGAATAATGCCTACACGACCAATGATATTACGAACTACTATATCCAGTTGCCAAAAGAAAATATTGAAACCGCATTTTGGCTGGAAAGCGATCGCATGAAAAGCCTGGCTTTCAGTGAAAAAAGCCTGGATGTACAACGAAAAGTAGTCGGTGAAGAATTTAAGGAGCATTACATCAATAAGCCGTATGGCGACGCATGGAAGCACCTGCGGAGCTTAGCGTACCAGTCCCATCCTTATCAATGGATGACAATCGGCAAGGAGTTGAAGCATATTGAAGAAGCCCAATTGGACGACGTGAAAAATTTCTTTTTCAAACATTATCGGCCCAATCATGCAGTGCTGTGTGTTGCGGGAGATGTGACATCAGATCAGGTCAAAGCACTTACAGAAAAGTGGTTTGGAGATATCCCTGTGGGAGAGAAGTATGACCGCCGGTTGCCACAAGAAAAGGTGCAAACAGAAGCAAGGTTGATGACGATAGAAGCGGCTGTACCTCTCGACGCTATTTATAAAGTCTGGCATATAGCAGGCAGAATGCAACCACAGTATTATTCGGCAGATCTTATTACGGAAATTATGGGTAATGGATTGGCGTCAAGACTGCACCAGCGACTTGTAAAGGAAGAAAAACTATTTAGTGGTATCAATTGTTATCATACAGGTAGCCTGGACCCCGGCTTGTTCGTGATAGAAGGAAAGTTGACAGACGGAAGAACTTTGGAAGAAGCTGACAGTGCCATCGAACGGGAGATAAACTTACTTGCAGAGAAAGGTGTTACAGAGGAGGAATTGGAAAAGGCTAAAAATAAGATTGAGGCAATGATCGAATTTGAAGATATGAGCCTGCTGTCGCGTGCCAACAATCTGGCATTTTATGAGCTGTTAGGAGATGCGAATCTGATGAACACTGAGCTGGAGCGCTATCAGGCCATATCCGGTGCCATATTGCAGGAGCATGCAGGGCAAATTTTCAGAAAAGATAACTGCAGCACACTTTTTTATAAAAAGAACCCTGTGTAGGAAAAGTTCACCCATAATTTTTTGAAAGGCAGGCTGACTGCCTTTTTGTTTTTCGGCAGGTGGCTCGATAGCCTGCAAACAGCAGAGACAGGCATTCAGCTCGTAAAGGGAAAGATGTTTTTAAGAAGAATAAGTAAGATAATAGGCACTCCTTTACTTTACCAGCGTTTGCTTAGCAGAACGAGCCGTCAATAAATAGGTCTCTGCTGCAAGAAGGAGCAACGCAAAAGCCACACATAATTTCCAGAGCGGAAAACTACCGCGCTTGTCCATGACATCGCTTACCGTTTCATTAGCCTCCGACCAGGAGATCCCTTCACCTTTCCACTCACCACGTAGCTGTGCCAGGTCCCAAAGCTCCAGTTGCGATTCTTTGCGATCTTCATTCAGGGCTATATGTACTGTGTCATTGCCAGGTGAGGCAAGTTGGTAAAAACCTGCCTGTGTCAAGACCTTTCCGGCGAATATGTCCAAGCCGGCTCCGCTTACACGCTGTGGCGGTATGAGATCCAAATCATTTTTATTATAGACATGAACCATATTTCGTTCACCGGTATTGGGAAGAGAGATAAAAATAGGATGCTCGGTCCCTGCCGTGGCGGCAAATACATTTCCCGTTTGCGACTGGGTTGTCATTTGGTATAGAAAAGGTGCGAAAAAATAACTGGTTGGGAAATTGCCGGCTTGTATAGCAGCAGCAGTGGTAAGCAGGTACAGCTTACCACGTGCCGGCGAATATTGAGCCAATAAAGGGTCTCCGTTTCTGAAGCTGATAACGGCTTGTTGATTGGCGCTGAGACCCGCACGCACGCGATAGTGCCAATTCACCTGAGGCAGTTGTACATTCTCCGGTATGCGGTCGAAAATATCCCTCACCAGGTCACTTCCTTGTTGCAAATTTGTTGCGAGCTGCGAAACCGTGTCCATTCCCGTTAGTTGAAGGGGTAAAACTTTTGAAAGCTCCGTATTGATCGCACTAAAATTTGTCGTTCTTCCCGGGAAAACCGCTACGCTCTGTCCTTGTTGCAACGCCCCGGCCAGTTGCTTGGAAAGCGATTCGTTTAATTGAGTGATCCCATGAAGGATAATGAGATTGTACTGTTTCCAATCTACAGTTTCATGGAGCTGACGATTATCCATTTTCAAGCCGTCGTAAGCCCTGAATGCAGCCTGTAAGAAGGGATTGGTCTGATTCTCATTCAAAACCAGCACAGCCATATTGCTGTTACTTTTAGCCGCCACACGGAAGGTGTCATCAAATTGAACAGCATCGTTGATAACCAGGCTTATTTGCTGCCAGCCGGCATCATTTACCTGAAAACTAAGCGTGTCCATGCTTTCGTTCCTTTCATTAAAATGCAATGAACCAGCGCTTTTCACCTGTCCGTTGATTATGAGTTGCAGGACAGGCATTTCTTTAGGCACATTACCCGTAAACTTCGAGATAACAACAAGTTGATTATCTGCACCCTGTTGCAGTACTGGCGAAGTAAGCAGCACGGTATCAATGAATACATTTGCCATTACGTCACTCCGTACAGGCATCCCGTGGAAATCAATATTTGCCAGTTCTTTATTATCAGGTACACCGGGGAATGTATTCTTTTGAAAGTCGGAATAATAATAGAGATCGGCACGAGGGAAAGTTTCGGCTTGCATTATCCCCTGTATCGTATGCAACAGTTGTGATACATTTTTTGATGAAGAAGAAAAATCGATACGGCTCAAGATAGCTCTTGCTTTTTCAGGAGGCAGAGGCTGGTAAGAAACCGGTCGGTCATTTGTAAGCAATAAAAACCTGCTTCCCGCAGATGCCTGCTTTAATTGTTCGCCCGCGTTTTCTTTGGCTATCTCCAGTAGTGTTCTGGCTCCTTTCTTTACGGACATAGAAGCCGAATTATCTATGTAGAGCACCTGTAATCCCTTTACACCTGCGTCTTTCTTGCTGTTTTGAAAAAAAGGTTGTGCAAAGGCCAACACCAGCGACAGTAAAAATAAGATACGCATTGCCAGCAGCCATTTATAACGCACTTGCGATTGTTTTTGGGAGCGAAGCTGAATATTCTTTAAAAAACGCGTATGCGGAAAATAAACCGTTTTATAACGGCGAAGGTTAAATAGGTGTATGAGTATGGGAATGCCTATAGATAGACCTGCCAACAAAAATAAGGGATAGAGAAAACTCACGTTAGCAAATATAGGGGGATTGGTTGATTGGCGACGGGTCGGGCAACAGAGTATGTTTACAAGTTAACAGGTTGATAGGTTTCTATATACCTGTTACGATTTCTGTTTTCAGGGAAGCGTTCACTTCTATGATACAGGCTATAAACGATTTAAGATTTCGATAGTTCCGGGAGACGCGTTCCGGACTCCATTGAATGCAGGCTAGTCAGGATAGGTTTAACGTATAAGTTTGACGCCGTGATTACAGAAGTGAAATTCCGTATTTATATATCGGTATAAGTCTATGGTGGTGACAGCATTTTTTGAATTTCAGAAATGGACTGTAATATTTTCAAAAACACAATACGAATAGCTGATTTTCGTTTTATATCAAGGTGAGAATTGAATAGAGATGTATTGCTCTTTTGTTTTATAACTTTATTGTTGATCTTTATTATGAAAGAAATATTATACGTCGGTTGCATGCTTTGCATTATTTGTTATTCCTGTAAAAAGGAGCCGCAATCTTCAAAAGCTACCACCCCCGATTTATATTTACCGGATACATTTTTGACGAGTTACAAACTTCTCGATAGCTTTTATCGGCTATCTAGTTCTTACATTGATTCAAACGGAGTCAGGCAACCTTTTTCAAAAACCACCGTTCTTGCATTGACCGGCAATGCTACGCTGCTAAGGATAAGAGATTCGATAAGTGATACCATTTTGGTTTTTGGGCAAACCTTTGTCCCGTTTAAGTATAATCAAAGGGGTGATACGTTTGATAGTTATATCTGCAGGTATTTGCGCCACCGTAGGGGTTCAGTTGGGTATCTTTTTTTTCAAAAAGATACAATCACATTTCAGGTCTTGAACCTCATGAAAACCTATCAGGAGTTTTTTTCCATACAAGCTGTAAGGCGAAAACATATAGGAAATAAGAATTGAAATTAGGTGATGGAGCCGGTGATAATACTTCTGCTATGAGATATCTGTTAATCCTGTTTGCAACTTTAAATCTTTTAAATTGCTCCTGTAATAAAGAGCCTAAATCTTCTCAGAACCCTACGGGAAATGATACCAATACGCACCATTCCACCGACACTGTATCTGCCCACTATACTTTATTGGATAGCAGCTATACACTAAGTGGGTATTATGTGGATTCAAACGGGCAATTTCAGACTTTTTCCAATAAAACATCGTTTCCCTTACAGGGCACAGTGCACCTGCTCCAGGTAACTGCTGCTGCAACCGATACCATTTTTGTTTTCGGAGAAACGTTTGTTCCCTATGATACCGGCGGCAGTTACATCACGCGGAATCTACGCCGGTTCGGTGATGTCGGATTCCTTTATTTCCGGGGAGATACGCTCCGGTTTGACGCACTTCATCTAATGCAAACTATGCAGGAAAGTTTTAGTATAAACAGTCTGAAGCAATAATCCGGGGAAATGACAGAATTCCAGGTTGATGAATCCGCGGTAAGGTTATTACGAATGATCATTATCTTTTGACATGAATGACCGTGCTTGCAGTATATTTCCTGAAAAAAGACAATATGAATAGCCGGTCCTTGTATTAATAGTATTGCTGTTGAAGTCTTATTTTATATGAAAGCGCTCTTTATACATTGCTTGCGTGCTTTGCATGGTTAGCTATTCCTGCAATAAGGAGCCACGATCTTCCGGGAATCCCGCAGTCAATGATACCAGTAAGCAGGATTTTTCAGATACATTATCTGCCAATTATACCTTATTGGACAGTCTCTACAGTAGGACCCGCTCTTATAAGGATTCCACTGGTATATTTCAGACCTTTTCCAATAGAATATCTTCTCTCCTGCATGGAACGGTGAACCTGCTTCGGGTCACGGATTCCGCAACCGATGTGATTTCTGTTTTTGAAGAAACATTCCTGTCTTTTGATGCCAGCGGCAGTTATATTAGCCGGAATCCGAAGCGCCAGGCGAAGTAGGGTTCCTGTATTTTCGGGGAGACACACTTCTGTTTAATATAGTTCTTTTGAAGACACGCACTACTCGGGAAAGCTACATCATAAGAAGTCTGAAACAGTAATAGTAGCAGAAATGACAAAAACCCCAAGCTATTGAGTTTGGGGTTTTTATTAGAAAAAAGTTGAAGTTTTATGCTTCGGGCGTTGGTGCGGGTGCCGGAGCAGCAGCAGCAGCAGCTTTTTTAGCGCCCTTTTTCGTACCGCCCACTACTTGTTTTTTCTCCTTGATACGAGCAGATTTACCGCTACGCTCACGTAGGTAGAACAATTTAGCACGACGTACACGACCTACTTTGTGCAGTTGGATAGATTCGATGTTTGGAGAGTAAAGCGGGAATAAACGCTCTACGCCAACGCCATCAGAGATCTTACGAACAGTGAAAGATTGTGTGGCACCTGTGCCCTGACGTTTGATAACATCTCCTTTGAACGACTGGATACGTTCTTTGGCACCTTCAATGATTTTATAGTTAACAGTCACATTGTCGCCGGCTTTGAATTTTGGAAATTCTTTTTTGCCGGATAGCTGCTCATGTACAAATTCTACTGCGTTCATCTTGAATTGAAATTTGGGACGGCAAAGGTAAGCGTGAATTACTGTATTTCAAAAAAAATCTGCATTTATTATCGTTCCTCTTCTTCCAGAAGATCCGGGCGACGTTCCCTGGTGCGTTTTAAGGACATTTCATGCCTCCATTCGTCTACTTTTTTAGGGTCACCGCTCAACAATACCTCCGGTATTTTCATGCCATTCCATTCGGCAGGGCGTGTATAAACCGGCGGCGCCAGCAAGTTGTCCTGAAATGAATCTGACAAAGCGGATGTTTCATCATTTAATACTCCCGGGATCAGTCGCCCGATGGCATCTACTACTACAGCGGCTGCTAATTCGCCTCCACTGAGTACATAATCACCGATAGATATTTCCCGGGTGACATAATGTTGCCTTACCCGCTCATCCACCCCTTTATAATGCCCGCAAATGATGATGATGTTCGTTTTAAGCGAGAGTTGGTTAGCTGTTTTTTGATTCAGCCGCTCGCCATCCGGAGTCATATAAATAATTTCGTCGTATTCTCTCTCTGCCTTCAGCTTTTCAATCGCTATCGATAAGGGTTCGGGCATCATGACCATCCCGGCGCCACCACCAAACTGGTAGTCATCTACCTTGCCGTGTTTATAAGGTGTGAAATCACGGAGATTATGCAAATGTACTTCCAACAAGCCTTTTGCCTGTGCCCGTTTCATGATGGAATGGCTGAAAGGGCTGTCTAATAACTCCGGGAGAACCGTGATGATGTCTATGCGCATGGTTGTTGTTCAAATTTTAGCTCTACGGTTTCCATGAACGGGCGATCTGTTTAGTCCGGGTTACCATTTTCCTGAAAGAGCCAGTGATGCAAAAATACTACAGCAAAGACAAAGCCTGTACAAAAATGCACAGGCTTTGCAGATTATCAAGTTTAAGAGGATTTATTGTCGTTTCAGTACGATCGGCAACGTACCGATTTTACCTTCTTTTCCGTGTAATACAATATAGTACACACCATCAATGAAGCGGGACAGATCAAGTGTAGTCACGGTTTTGCCTTTGATATCTTCATAATACAAGCCCTGACCAGCAAGATTATAGATATTCACCCTCGCGTCTGTTGGCGCTGTCCATTCAATAGTCAGTAGCCCTGAAGTAGGATTCGGGTAAAGTTTTACATTTTTCAGGTCGATTTCAGCAATATCCAACAGGGAGATCAATAGCTTGTTGGACGGAGCAGAGTAGCAACCATTGTTGTTAGATACCGCATAATAGGTTCCGATCGTATCCGGATAATAGGTCTGTCCTGTGGCACCCGCAATCAGCCCGCGTGGACCAAACCATTGAACCGGCCCAGAGAGATTGGATACCAATGCATTTCCGATTAAAGAAATAAACGGCGGCTGCGGCGTACTGAACAATGCCATCGTGTTGTTGATACTAATAGACCGTTGGGTATAACAGAATGTATCTGTAGCGGTAGAAGTAAAGGTTACAATATCTCCGGATTTCAAGGTGTTGGAGCTGTAGATCAATCCGGTGGTTACTTGTGCACCATTCAGGTACCATCTCCAATCCGGATTCGTTCCGTGTTTGGTAACGGTAGCGGTAAATTCTATCAGCGAATCCAAACAGCCGGGGTTGCTGCCTTTTGTAATAGCCACCACAACAGTAGGGGTGTCGGTAGGAGCTACATCCATTGTGATCTTATTGCTGGTATCGGTTGCATTCGATACACAGGCATCCGTAGCCGTAAATACCGCGTACACCACATCTTTATTGACCAAGGTGCTCGTCGTAAATGTTGGAAGCGTTGCACCTGGAACCAGAACATTATTTATATACCAGCTATACTGAGGATTATTGCCGCCATCGGTAAGGTTTGCCGTAAAAGTAACCGGGGTGCCTGCACAAGTCAACAATGTGCTGGCAGTAGCCGTGATATTGGCAGTCAGTTTAACATGGGAAATCGTAATGTTGTTGGATGTGGCCGTAACAGGACTTGCGCACGGGGAATTAGATGTGATGTCTGCCGTTACAACAGCACCATTATTTAATATGGCAGAGAACGTGTCGCTGTTAGTGCCGACAACATTTCCATTGACCTTCCAAACATAAACAGGTGTAGTTCCCCCGTTTGTAGGAGTAGCTTTAAATAGTAAGGTTTGGTTAGCGCAGCCCGGGTTAACACCGGATTGTACTGCAATGGAAACTGCCGTAGGGAAAGTGCCTCTTTGTATCACGATGCCCGTCGATATCACGCTGTCGAAGCCACAGGCACCGACAAATTTCATCTTTACGGTAACCACATCGTTATTGGCAAGTGTAGAAGAAGTAAAGCTATCAGCTGTAATTCCTGTAGTTCCTCCATTCACCATCCATTCATATGTAGCGTTCGTCAATCCTGCACCGGGTGTAGCCTTAAAGGTTATCAGGGAACCGGGACAAGAAGGATTGCTGCCTTGTGTAATCGCGACATTCACCGTGCCTGAAGAAGCACCGCCGCCGCGGATCATCAGGGTATAATCTTCTGCCTGTCCGTTAGTAAGCTGGCCACAAGCCGTAATGCTTGTTGAGTTATCCGCTACCACACGCATACGCAATGGAGCGCAGCTGATAAGTGAAGGTACTGTAAGCACAGTAGGTACCAGGTAGGAGAATGTGTGAGATGACTGGGTGCCGGTATAATTGTGGATCTCTTCACTGGCCTGGAAGGTACCATCGTTGTTATAATCCACGTATATTTTTACTTTCTGGGCACCGCCACCGGTGTTTACCGTAAAGTCATAACTGTTCCCTGCAGTAAGCTCCACCATGTGTTTACAGGAATTGTCTACATAAAACTTATTCCCATCACCCGTATAACCGGAAGAACTTACCCACATATAGGTCATTGTAGCATCATTGATCTTTACGCCTAGCACACCTGCGTTCCCCGAAGGACTTGAAATACCCGCTGGGATACAAGCCGTAGCGGCACTGGTTCCCAAAGCAGTACCTCCCATAGAACTGATAAGGCTTCTTCTGGTAGCAGCCGTTGTCAGTGCGGCTATCATCCTGTCTGCCTGTCCCTGGGTAAAGCGGTCCGGACAGTTGGAATAGTCCATCATATTATGTACTACTGCAGTAAGCGGTGTACCACCGTTACAGGCATTAGGTCCTGTAGGACAGGTAAATAAGGTTCTGATATGCGGATCGGTATCACAAACGAAATCGCCATCGGTAACACAATTGGCATTGGGCGGACAGCTGTATGGCGGACCGCTGTTGGTAGGATCATCTCCGTTAAACGTGTGGTAAACAGAAAGCGCATGTGCCATTTCATGAGGTAATGTATTATCGCCGGATTGAACGGTATAAGCCAGCATGACGGTTCCGTCTATATTGGCATTTGCACCTGGCAGCCAGGCAAAACCTGCGGTAAAGCTTCCGCTGCTGTTGAATCCATCCTGTCCGTCAATTTTATTAACGACCCAGATATTGTAGTATTCCGAACGTGGCCATCTGCTTAATCCTTTTACCGCCACTTCAGAAGCACCGGAACCGGAGTTGTGTGCCATACCATTTGCTGAGTATCCGGCGAGGCTGCTCCCGTCCACACGCACAATGCCTGATGTGGCCGCGCAATTCGTATCTCGTTTAGCCAGCGCAAACTGGATAGGGATTTTTGTGCCTCCTGCTGTAGGTCCGGGATAACTTGGCCAAGTAGCAGCATAGGTTTGATTCAGGTAATTGATCATGGAATTGATAGCAGCATCGGTCGGATTGTAATTCGTTCCGACAGCACCCCCTGCATGAATGATGTGTACTACTACAGGGATCTCATAAACCACGCCGTTTCCCGTATTGATAATTTTTTGCTTGGGATGGTTTTGTAAATACTGCTGGATGTCGTCATTCAACTGTTTTACGTTTTTTGCAAAGACGGGATCTGCCGCCATCGCATCCCTTTTAATTTTGTCAAAACCGCAATACTGTGAAAAGGCATTTAATGAAATAGATACCAGTAGTGCAAGAAAGGTAAATTTTCTCAACATAGTTGGAGTTGTTAGTCTATAAAATTTGTACAGATTGTAAATATAATCGTTTATTAATGAAATGCTAAAGAAAGCGTTTCTAAAATGCATTTTCCTTTTATTTTGAATAATTCTGGCGTAATACTCATTTTTTTACATTAAATCCTATCTTTGCCCACTTTAAAATTTTACATATCATTATAATTTCAGTACACCTATGCAACTAAAAGGGTTGGTAAAGTTTTTTACCGCGGCGCTTATTCTCATCTCATTGTATCAACTTTCGTTTACTTTCATTGCTCGCAATGTAGAAGAAAAAGCTACAAAACAAGCTGAAAAACTGGTGCGCCTGGAGCACCCGGAAGCTAAAGGCAATGAATGGGAAGACCTGGTGGATGCCCGCACAGAAAAAATTACAGACAGTATGCAAGGCGTTACTGTTTATAATTTTTTAGGCTTAAAGAAATACACCTTCCAGCAGGTAAAAGAACAGGAGCTGAATCTGGGGCTGGATCTGCAGGGAGGTATGAACGTGACACTGGAGGTAAGCCTGGATGAGTTGGTGCGTTCTATGTCCAACAATCCGAAAGACGCGGCACTGAATAAGGCAATAGCTGATGCAGATAAAGCAAAGGCAAACAGCCAGGCAGATTTCGTAACACTTTTCGGACAGGCTTTCGAAAAAAATAACCCGGGCACAAAACTGGCTTATCTTTTCACAAAACCCTCTGAAAAAGAAATCACACTTACTTCAACCAATGAGCAGGTTCTTTCCAAGATTCGTAAAGAAGGTAAAGATGCGATCGGCCGTACCCATAAAGTATTGCTTACGCGTATTGATAAATTTGGTGTAGCGCAACCCAACGTAAACCTGGATGAAAACAAAGGGATCATCACGGTGGAACTTGCAGGTGTCCGTAATCCTGAACGTGTAAGAAACTTCCTTCAGGCTACTGCAAAGCTCCAGTTTTTCGAAACCTATACCAATCAGGAGATCTATGGCGGTATTTTAGCTGCTGAAACCGCACTTTCCACTCAACTTTCAGGCGGCAAAGCAGATACTTCTGTAAAAACAGATGACACCACCAACGCTGTAGCTTCTGCAGACGTAAATGATACAACGAAGAAAACAGGAAATGATACAGGAAGTCTGGCTTCTCTTTTAGGAAAAGACAAACCGGCAACGACAACTACTCCCGGTGCAGCCGGTACGAAAGATTCTAATGCTTTGGCAGCAGAAGAAGCTCGTTTGAAATATCCTATCCGCTCCATGCTGTATATCCCTGAAGAACTGGCAAACAACCCGAGCCCGGTAATCGGCTATGTGGCAAAACAAGATACGGCTAAGCTGAATGCCTATTTGAATGAGAATGTTGTTAGAAATAAATTCCCTAATACAGTAAAATTCCTTTACGGAGCAGAAGATAAAAAAGCTAAAAGTGCTAATGCACCTTTAGCGTTATACGCAATCAAAACCGCATCAGGCGGCACCGCCAAACTGGAAGGTGATCGCGTGACTGAAGCCCGTGCCGATTTCAACCCCGTAAACGGGCAACCTGAGGTATCTATGGAAATGGATGCTATGGGTGGTCGTCTTTGGAAGAAAATGACAGGTGATAACGTGGGGCGCTATGTAGCGGTGGTGTTGGATGATAAAGTATATTCTTCTCCTATTGTAAATGGTGAAATTGCAGGCGGACGTACGTCTATCAGCGGTAGTTTTACCACGGAAGAAGCCACCGACCTTGCTAATATTTTGAAATCCGGTAAACTCCCTGCTCCTGCGCGCATTGTACAAGAGCAAGTGGTAGGTCCTACATTGGGCGCAGAATCTATTGCATCCGGCTTTAACGCTATCATTCTTTCCTTCATTGCCATCTTCGTATTGATGCTTGTTTATTATGCAAGCAGCGGATGGGTGGCTAACATTTCTCTTACGCTCAACTTATTGTTTACGGTAGGTGTCCTTTCGGCACTTCATGCTACACTTACCTTACCGGGTATCGCAGGTTTGGTGTTAGGTATCGGTATGGCAGTAGATGCGCACGTATTGATCTTTGAGCGTATCAAGGAAGAGCTGGCAATTGGTAAATCTCATGAACAAGCTATCGTAGATGGGTACAAGCGTTCTTATGCGCCTGTATTGGATGGTCACATTGCACAGTTGATCACGGCATTTATTCTTTTTGGTTTCGGTTTAGGCCCTGTACTGGGTTTTGCTACCACACAGATTTTAAGTATCTCTATATCCCTTTTCTGCGGTATCCTGGTTTCCCGTTTGATCAAAGATATCTGGACGAGCAAAGGACGTCACTTCACCTATTTTACACCTATTTCCAGGGCAGTATTCCAAAGAGCGAATTTCAACTTCCTGAAAATGCGCAAAATCACTTATGCTATCTCTGCAATTATTGTACTTGCAGGTGCTGCATCATTGTTCAATGGATTTGATTACGGCGTTGAGTTTGCCGGTGGCCGCAGCTATACCGTGAAATTCGACAAAGAGTATAAAGTAGCCGATATCAGGGAGAAACTCCACGGTTATTTTGGTGAATATCCTATTGTAAAAACTATCGGAACCGACAACCAGGTGAATATCACCACGGCGTATATGATAAAGACTTCCGGTATGGAAGTGGAAAAGCAAGTACAACAGAAATTGTATGAAGGCTTGACGAAAGAAGGCTTTGTACCGTCTAATGTTTCATTGGAACAATTCGGCAGCAAGTATGTGCAAAGCTCTCAAACGGTATTACCTACTATTTCGGATGACCTGATAGACGGGGCAAAATGGGCTACGATTCTCTCGCTTATTGCTATCTCGATCTATATATTTGTGCGTTTCCGCAAATGGCAATATTCTGTAGGTACGTTTGTATCACTCATATTTAACGTGTGCGCTACATTGGCGGTGTTTTCTTTCTTCCGAGGCAAAGTACCTTTTGCACTGGAAATCGATCAGCACTTCATCGCAGCCGTTCTGACCGTTATCGGGTTCTCTATGAACGATACCATAATCGTGTTCGATCGTATTCGTGAGTATTTCCGTAAGAATCCGGGAGAAGACAAAACTTCTGTTGTAAATCGTGCCATCAACGATACGCTTCCGCGTACGGTAATGACATCGCTTACGGTATTCCTGGTGGTATTGATTCTCTTTGTAGTGGGTGGAGAGGTCACAAGAGGTTTTGCATTTGCAATGCTGATCGGTGTGATTACCGGGACGTTCTCTTCTATCTGGGTGGCAGCTCCTGTGTTGGTAGATATGGATAAGAGCGGTAAACTTGCCCAGGAGGTAGATAAAGAAGAACGTATCAAAGAATTGAAGAAACTCGCATAAAAAGCGCTCACCTTGTTATAGAAAAACCCGGTTGCTTACAGCAACCGGGTTTTTATTTCTTAGAATAAGACAACAGCTATGTGCTTTTAGTACCACCGCGTCGTGCGCATTTGCCTTAATGGTGTAGCGGCCTAGAAGCTGGGATAGGCTATACATTTGTTCTATTGAGGTAAGAGTGGCAGTATACTCTTTAGCTGAACCCCAGCATTTTTGACGCAGTGAATGCGTATTATTGGTAAGTAAATGTGTGGCGGTGAGCCGTACTATTTAAATAACATAAGAAACAACCTTTAAATGCATACGCTATTACCTTTCTTATTGACCATGATAGCAGCCATCGTGCTTTTGGAAATAGGCGCTGCCAAACTGAAAATTGCTTATCCGATACTATTGGTGGTGGCAGGTTTGCTGATCAGTTTTATACCCGGATTGCCAGCCGTAAAGATCCATCCGGATCTTATCTTCTTTATATTCCTGCCGCCCCTGCTATTTGAAGCCGCATGGTCTATCTCCTTTAAAGAGATGAAAAAGTGGTGGCGGATCATCGGTAGTTTTGCTTTCCTGGTGGTATTTTTCACCGCGCTTTCTGTAGCCGTTATTACCAACTCATTCATTCCCGGGTTTACTATTGCACTTGGGTTTTTATTGGGAGGTATTGTATCGCCACCGGATGCCGTAAGTACGGGCGCTATTATGAAATTTGTAAAGATTCCTAAATCCACAGCAGCCATATTAGAAGGGGAAAGCCTGTTGAATGATGCCTCCTCGCTTATTATCTTTCGCTTTGCATTGGTGGCTGTGGGTACCGGGCAGTTCATCTGGCAGGAAGCCACGTTCAGCTTTTTATGGATGGTGATTGGAGGTGCGGGTATCGGTTTGTTACTTGCCTGGATATTTGTAGAGTTGCACAAACGTCTGCCTACAGATGCGCCTTCCGATATAGCCCTTACTCTCATTGAACCTTACTTTATGTATTGGATGGCAGAACAGCTACACAGTTCAGGTGTATTGGCAGTAGTGAGCGGCGGATTGTTTATGGCAAACAGGCAATTGTCTTTTTTAAACAGTGCCAGCCGCATCAGAGGTTTCAGTGTGTGGGAGAGTTTTGTATTTATCCTCAATGGTATCGTGTTTTTATTGATTGGTCTTGAGCTTCCGGAAATCGTAGCAGGGTTACGTGCCAAAGGTATACCGCTGGACACTGCCATTGGCTATGGCGTTTTAGTAACCGGTGTTTTGATCGCAGCTAGAATTATCAGTGCGTATGCAGCTATGATTGCCACGCTTATTTTTCGCCCCAGCGTAGCGCCGCGCGCGGCATCCAATAAAACACGGCTACTGATGCCGCTCTTGCTGGGTTGGACAGGTATGCGGGGAGTAGTGTCGCTGGCAGCAGCATTGGCTATACCGGTGACTTTAGCTGATGGCACGGCTTTCCCGTACCGGAATCTGATCCTGTTTATCACTTTTGTTGTCATATTGCTGACGTTGCTCTTACAAGGGCTTACCTTGCCTTATATCATAAGGCGTAGTGGTTTATTTGACGGGTTTGCAGAAGAGTCAGAAGAAAAAATGAAGCAAAAAATAAAAGTGGGACTGAAGGAACACATCTATCGTTTTCTTAAAAACAAGTATGATAATGAACTGCATGACCATGCCGGGATGGAGAAACTGCTTCGTCATTGGGAAGAAAAAACGAAAGCCGCTGATGATGGATGGATGAACGAAAAAACAAAGGCAATATTTATTGAGCTGCTCGAAAGCCAGCGTCAATACCTCACGGAACTCAATAAAGATCCTTCTATTGACGAAGAAATAATTCGCAGGCAACTTTACCAGATTGATCTGGAAGAGGAACGGCTGAAGATCCTATGAAAAACAGGAGACATCTTGCTTGATTTAAAACGCTTTCCTGTCCACAATGGGCTGAAGCTAACCTGCTAAAACTGCCGTTTACGTGAATTATTTACGAGGTTAACTAGGACTAAAACGATGCGCATAGCTGATTTTCTTGTTTGATAATTGGTACGGCAAGTTTGTTTATGATGATTAGCTGATGTTTGTGGACTAATGATGTATCCCAAGCGTGCAATAGCATACAAAAAAGCAGTGTGATGTAATAATATTTGCAGCCTTGCCAATATGAGATAACATAACAGCAAGGCTGCAATAGCCATTCTACTCACAGATCATTCCCGGTGTTTTCTTTGCCTGTTCCAGCTGATCTCCGCATATTTCTTGTTCAGGCCCTTTTATGCCCATGACATCAGCATGACATTTTGCGCAGTTTTTGCAGCTTCCGAACGCGGTAATGGTGAGTAATGCCACCAGGGATGCTTTAATTAAATGTTTCATTGTTCTATGGTTTTAATTGTAAAAAATCGTTGTTTTTAAAAGACTATTGATTAGCCAGCATACAAGCCGCAGTTTCCATAATTTTCTTTGTCTGCCTGTCCTTCAATTCCGCCAGGTGATAGTCACTTCCGTTGAAAGTATACTTTATGGCTGTTATCTGGGAGTTCGCCATTTTTTCGTAGGTTGATTTAGGCACTTCACTGTTTACGATCCACTGGCGTATAGGCACATCCAACATCCGGATGACGTTAGGTGTTACATCTTCTTTCGGGCTTATTTCTATTAATTCATTACTTGCGAGCATGATGCTTACCTTATCAGTTTTCTTAAAAGGAACATCAGCAAAATCTGTAGAGTAAGTGATGCGGGCTGTGAGGTAATATTTGCCTTCACTTTCCTGCAGGATCAACTCGCGTCCTGCAAGTCCTGCGCCCACAGCCATATAAGCGCTGCCCGTTACTTTTTTGGTAAAAGGATCTGTACTTTGCTTTAAATACTTACAAGGCGATTTTTGGGCGCAGGCAGAAAATGACAGAATGGCCAGGCTTGCCGTTAAGCCAGACAGCCCGATAAAGAATAGGATTTTTTTTCGCATGTGAGTATCGATTTTAAATGTGAATAATTCAGGCGTAGCTTCGGGATGACGTACTGCTATGTTTTCGCCGGTAATAGGGTAATAGAAGGTGATCACGATTGCTTGGATGATTCTGGCAATCCGCATAAGCTGTACGCCTTAGAAATAAGGCGAAAGTTTCATCATGCTGCACCATGAATCGGTAAAATCTATGGGCAAACCCTGACAAAGCCCCTGCGAGTTTGACCGAGGTCAGCAAAGTCGTCACAACGCACAGGATCACCTCGGTCCATCGCCTCGGATGGAAAAAATGTGCAAAAAGAGCTTTCCATTCATGTTCGGTCATACCGAACCATTTTTTGATAGGTAATAGTAAGTGCATATGGGTGAACAAGAGTACATCTCATACAACAAATTCAACGGTGGGAAGAGCGGATTTTGTCCGGGTGTTTTAACGGTATGGAATAAGGATTTTTTCATTAAATTATTCTTATATAAAAGGGGTATGAGTGCAAAAAACTTATTTGCTAGTTACGATTGTATGGAGATTCGTTCCCGGTACTATCAATGCACAATTTCCACCTGCACAAAAATTGGGACAGGTTTATCGGTTTAAACCTAAGTTTGGATCCTTTGGCTTTAGTTATCCGCAAGGCAGGAATGACCGATAAATTCAAAAACAGGTTTACGGAAAATTACTGTGTGCAGCCGAAAATGCTGGAATTTAGCGGCTATCCCGGGTAGGTTACTATTCGTATTTTGATCCGATGTATGTCGGCGAGGAAAATCAGGTGCAGAACCTGTAATTTCTCGGGAACTGCCCCGCCAATTTGTATTAACTATAAACGTCCCTTCAAAACCGTGAATAAAAATGATCCCTCATATTATATCACATCTACCTTGAAACAGAATTTGCAGGTGTAAAAAGTAAATTGGAATACGTGCCACTGGCTAAAAACTCAGTGATAGCACGAATGAAAAAAGGTTTCAAACTGAACAGTCTGAAACCCTTGATTTTGTTGGTGGAAGCACACGGGATCGAACCGCGGACCCTCTGCTTGTAAGGCAGATGCTCTAAACCAGCTGAGCTATGCTTCCAAACGGAGTGCAAAGATAAGCACCGAATTTATTTCTCCAAATTTCTTTTAAATTTTTTTTCAAAAATGCCATCGTACGCTTTATTATTTTCGCAGCAGAAATATTTTATTCATGCACAACTTACAACAACGTATACAAGAAGCATTTATCAACAGGGAACTATTAAAAGAAGAGAGCTATAAAGATACCGTGAGAGCAGTCATAGAAGAAGTAGATAAAGGCAGACTGCGCGTAGCAGAGCCGGGTGCAGATGGCTGGAAGGTAAATGAATGGGTAAAGCAGGCTATCCTCCTGTATTTCGGCATTCAGCAAATGCAGACCTGGGAAGTTGAACCGTTTGAGTTTTATGATAAAATGCTGTTGAAGAAGGACTATGCCTCCATGGGTGTGCGTGCTGTGCCTCATGCTGTGGCACGTTATGGCGCTTACCTTGCAAAAAATGTGGTGCTCATGCCGTCTTATGTAAATATAGGAGCGTTTGTAGATGAAGGAACTATGGTAGATACCTGGGCTACAGTGGGTTCATGTGCACAGATAGGTAGGGGGGTGCACCTGAGTGGAGGAGTAGGAATAGGCGGAGTTTTGGAGCCTTTGCAGGCATCTCCGGTAATTGTGGAAGACGGCTGCTTTATTGGTTCAAGATGTATCGTAGTGGAAGGGGTCGTAGTAGAAAGTGAAGCAGTATTAGGAGCTAATGTAGTGCTGACGCAATCCACGAAGATTATCGATGTAAGCGGGGCAACACCTGTAGAGTATAAAGGCCGTGTGCCAGCCAGAAGTGTGGTCATCCCGGGTACGTATAACAAGCAATTTGCTGCGGGCGAGTACGGTGTGAGTTGTGCGTTGATTATCGGCCAGCGTAAAGCATCAACAGACCTTAAAACCAGCCTTAATGAGGCATTGAGGGATTTTAATGTTTCGGTATAGATGAATTATCTAAACTCATTATCAGGAATAAAGATTGGGGGTGAACCGGTCATTCATATTGTGTGGTGCGCAGGCATCATTCTGTTTGCCATTTTGCTGAAGAAACCGCTGGCCCATCTTCTTACAAAATTCGTAGGGCTGATAGCCAACCGGTTTTCGGACAGGAAATTTGCCGGCACGTTCAAAGCATTGTTGCATCGTCCTTTGGAGTTATTGCTCACCACTATCCTGTTTTTTATAGCGATCAATCAACTCACGGTACTGCTGAATACAAGTGTTTTCAGCCGCTTTGGTGAGACCGGGAAAGCGAAGTATGCAGTACGATTGATAGATGGTGTAGATAAGCTGTTCCTGCTGCTGATCATTATCTTCATCACCCTGGTCATTTCCCGCATCTTCGATTTCGTTTTTCACATCCTGATCAATAAGGCATTTGAAGATGACAACCGTGAAAGAGAACAGCTCTTTCCATTAGTCAAGGAAGTTGTGAAAATCCTTGTATGGACAATCGGGATTTTTTGGATATTGGGCACTGTCTTCAGTGTGAATATACCGGCACTGGTTACCGGTTTGGGAATAGGGGGAGTAGCGATAGCCCTGGCTGCTAAAGAAAGTGTTGAGAATTTTTTCGCATCGTTTACGATCCTTACGGATAAGCCTTTTCGTACCGGAGATAGTATCCGGATAGGCACTTATGAAGGTAAGGTGGAGCGCGTAGGTTTCCGGAGTACCAGGCTGCGCAGTGTGGATGGATCAGAGTATATCATCCCGAACAAAAATATTGTCGGAGATAACCTTGAAAATCTTACAGAAAGGCAAAGCCGGCGGGTGAAGGTGATGGTCAGCATCCAATACGGCGTGCCGTACAGCGAGTTGCAAAATCTTATTGCTTCCCTGGAAGAGATGCTAAAACAACAGTCCATACTCACCGAAAAGCGGGATGTGTTGCTGGACGCTTTCAATGAAAATTCTTTTGCGCTGAGTGTCATTTACAACCTGCCCGATCCCTTGCCTGAGGGCCATACACTAACAGGGGTCAAACATGATATCAACATGAAGATCTATCATGCATTGGATAGTTATCTTCCTTCAGGCGTGCAGAAATATCAACTTATAGACGCCAACGTTTGATCACGGCAAAAATAGAAGTATCCTGGGAAGCAACACTATTGAATTTTGTTGTGACAACTCCGGGGTAGTGAGACCAAAAACGGGAAAATTCCACGACTGTAAAAACTTATTCATAGGGTAAAATCTCCGCCCCAAAAACCATTTGAACCCTTTTTAAATCAACTTATTCACCACGTTCCCACAATTGGTGTTTTATTTGTTTATGAGGGGATATTTCGGTAACTTTGCGTGGTTGTTTCTAGCAAATTAGAACATGCATGGCCACGGTTTCGAAGGTGGCTTTTTTTATAAAATTTCTTCAAAGAAAACACTTCGGATTTAAAGGAATTTATGAGCACAGAAAATGAAGTTTTAAAAGCGCCAACGTCAGCGTACGACGCTGGCAGCATTCAGGTATTGGAAGGTTTGGAAGCGGTGCGTAAGCGCCCCGCTATGTACATTGGTGATATTGGAGTGAAAGGATTGCACCACCTGGTATATGAAGTAGTAGATAACTCGATCGATGAGGCTCTTGCAGGACATTGTAAAAATATATTTGTCACCATACATGCTGACAACTCGATAAGTGTTCAGGATGACGGGCGGGGGATTCCTACGGGCATTCATCCCAAAGAGGGGCGTAGTGCCCTGGAGGTGGTGATGACAGTGTTACATGCCGGTGGTAAATTTGATAAAGACAGCTATAAGGTTTCGGGCGGGTTGCATGGAGTAGGAGTGAGTTGCGTAAATGCTTTGAGCAGCCATTTACATACGACCGTGTTTCGTGAAGGGAAGATCTTTGAGCAAGAGTATGAAAAAGGTATTCCTTTATACCCGGTTAGGGAAATAGGCACGTCTGACAAACGCGGTACCCTGCAGCATTTTCTGCCCGACAGCAGTATTTTTCTTCATGCAGTGTATAGCCGCGAAATACTGGCTGGCAGACTGCGTGAATTATCATACCTGAACAAAGGCATCCGTATTACCTTAACCGATGAAAGAGAAGCTGTTGAGGGCGAAGCGGAAACTCCTGTATCCGAAGAATTTTACAGCCAGGGCGGTATAGTGGAATTTGTGGAAATGCTGGATCGTAATGCTAATCGTAATTCTTTATTACCAACCCCCATCTTTGTAGAAACGCATGATGCAGATAGCAATGTTGCGGTAGATGTCGCGCTCAGCTATAATACGTCCTATAGCGAACACATTTTCTCATACGTAAATAATATCAACACGATTGAAGGGGGGACGCACGTAGCAGGTTTCCGCCGTTCTATCACTCGTGTTTTTAAAGCTTATGGGGATAAAAACAAACTGTTTGAAAGAGCAAAAGTGGACATTGTAGGCGATGACTTTCGCGAAGGTTTAAGTGCCGTGATCTCGGTGAAAGTACCGGAGCCTCAGTTCGAAGGGCAAACAAAGACCAAACTGGGGAATAATGAAGTGATGGGCGTGGTAGATGTATGTGTAAGCCGTGTTTTGGAAGCCTACCTGGAGGAACATCCCAAAGAAGCGAAACTTATTATTGATAAGGTGATTCTTGCGGCACAAGCCCGTGCTGCGGCTCGCAAAGCCCGTGAGCTGGTGCAACGGAAAAGCGTATTGACCGGTGGTGGTATGCCCGGCAAACTGGCTGACTGCTCCGACCGCGATCCTGAACGTTGTGAACTGTATCTGGTAGAAGGTGATTCGGCAGGTGGCACCGCTAAACAAGGTCGCGACCGCACCTTCCAGGCAATACTCCCTTTGCGGGGTAAAATATTGAACGTAGAAAAAGCACAGGAACACAAGATCTATGAAAATGAGGAAATCAAGAACATGTTTACGGCGCTTGGTGTCTCCATGGGTACTCCCGAAGATCCTAAAGCATTGAACCTGGCGAAGCTTCGTTATCATAAGATTATTATCATGACCGATGCCGATGTGGATGGTTCTCACATTGCTACATTAATCCTCACCTTCTTTTTCCGATATATGAAGGAGCTGGTAGAGCAGGGTTATGTATATCTGGCACAGCCTCCCTTGTATTTGGTGAAGAAGGGTAAAGAAGCTATCTATGCCTGGGACGAGGAAGATCGCAAAAAATATGTAGAACAGTTGGCAAACGGTAAGGAAGACAGTGTACACATCCAGCGATACAAGGGTCTTGGTGAAATGAATGCAGAGCAGCTTTGGGAAACTACCATGAATCCCGGAACTCGAACGTTGAAGCAGGTAACGATAGAAAGTGCAGCCGAGGCAGACCGTATCTTCGCCATGCTGATGGGTGATGAAGTAGCACCGCGTCGTGAGTTCATCGAGAGCCATGCAAAGTATGCCAGGATAGATGTTTGATGAAAATAATAGCCGGAAGTAAAAGGTAATGGAAATAGCAACCATCGCTTTTTATATATACTGCGTTGTGTTTCATGGTGATGCTACCATCGCTTATCAGCGCTGCTAAGACGTAGGCATCATTCATCTGCGGCGAATATTCTACTTCCACTAATGGACTTCACAATTGCGCGGAGGTATCCTTTTTTGAGCAGATTAAAAATGTTGGTAAGAAGACGTTAAAACAATTTATAAATTCGCACACACGGTAATTTTTTCACAATTTGCTAGCCTTTAGGCAACGAAAAACATGGGATTGTTCAACTTTTTAACGCAGGAAATAGCCATAGATCTCGGCACTGCTAATACATTAATTATTCATAACGACCAGGTAGTGGTGGATGAGCCTTCTATCGTAGCACGTGATCGCAATAGCAATAAGATCGTTGCTGTGGGAAAAAAGGCGATGATGATGCATGAAAAAACGCATGAGCATCTTAAAACGATTCGCCCGCTGAAAGATGGCGTGATCGCGGATTTCGATGCTGCGGAAGGGATGCTGCGCGAGATGATCAAACTGGTCTATCCTAAAAAGCCATTATTCCCACCTAGCTGGAAAATGGTCATCTGCATACCCTCCAGCATTACCGAAGTGGAAAAAAGAGCGGTGCGTGACTCTGCAGAACAGGCGGGTGCCAAGGAGGTCTATATGATCCATGAACCTATGGCGGCTGCCTTGGGGATTGGTATAGATGTGGAAGAACCGACCGGAAATATGATCATTGACATCGGCGGCGGCACCACCGGTATTTCTGTGATCTCGTTGGGTGGGATCGTTTGCGATCAGTCTATCCGTATTGCCGGTGATGAGTTTACAGCAGATATCATGGAAGCCATGCGCCGTTATCACAGTCTGATGATCGGAGAACGTACAGCAGAACAAATCAAAATCCATGTGGGGTCGGCATTAAAAGACCTGGAAGACGATGCGCCGGATGATATTGCCGTGAACGGGAGAGATCTTGTAACCGGTATTCCTAAACAGATCCAGGTTTCTTACCAGGAAGTAGCAGAGGCACTTGACAAATCCATTTTCAAAATAGAAGAGGCCATCCTGAAGGCGTTAGAAAGCACACCTCCTGAACTGGCCGCGGATATTTACCGCAGAGGACTTTATCTGACGGGCGGCGGGGCATTGCTCAGGGGCTTGGATAAGAGAATTTCCCATAAAATTAAACTGCCTGTTCACGTGGCAGATGATCCGTTGCGTGCAGTAGTACGGGGTACCGGCATGGCTTTGAAAAATACAAGCAAACTACCGTTCCTGATGAAATAGCAGTTTTCTAAAGTTCAATCCCATTTTACACCCGTGTTAAATCCGTATTAGAAAACAACCGGTGGGCAATTTCATTATTTTCTTACGTCGTTTTTCGAATCTTATACTATTCCTGGTATTCGAAATAGTATGTCTGATCCTCATTTCACGTACCAATATGCTGCAGGGTAACGACATCCTGAGTTCTTCCAACGCAGTGGTAGGGCTTATTTCACAAAAAGGAGAAAGTGTGGCCTACTACTTCAGTTTAAAATCCATAAACGATTCCCTGTTAAAGGAAAATGCCCGTTTACAGGCAGCTTTGGCGGTGAATAAACATACCTATGATACGCTGGGCGATAGCGTAGTGGCAAGGGTGATAGCACCGAAAGATTCTACACAAGTCATTCAATATGCCAACTATATTTACAGAACCGCGCGAGTGGTGAAAAACTCCATTGCAGCCACGAACAACTATATCACCTTAAACCGTGGTTATAAACAGGGGATCCGTAAGAATATGGCGGTGATATCCGGCACTGGCGCCGTGGGAAGGGTCATCTATGTTTCTGATAACTTTTCGGCTGCGCTGTCTATTCTCAATGTAAAACAAAAGGTAAGTGCTCAGCTTAAAGACGGAACTATCGGTTCTGTCATGTGGGATGAAGGCAAGCCTGACCTGTTGGTGATGGAAGAGATACCGCAGCAAATTCCTGTAAAAATCGGTGACAGCATATTTACAACAAGCTATTCATTTTTCCCGCCGGACGTACTGATAGGCAGGGTGGTGAAAAAGAAGACCGTGAAGAAAAATAACCTGCAATATCTTTATTTAAAGTCGGCCACCAACTTTCGCAACTTACCGTACGTGTATGTCGTGGAAAATACGAAAATGAAAGAACGCCTGAAACTGGAAGATTCTACTGTAATAACCACCAATACCAATTCCAAAAAGTAAATGCATCCTAACGTAAGACAGTTTTTTAAGTTTTGCATTTTCATCCTGATTCAAACGCAGGTGTTGGATAAGATCATTTTACGCTGGTGGACACAACCCCAGGGATTTCCCGTGTTTGTGCCTATGATCTATCCGTTATTCATCCTGTTATTACCCTTGCAAACCCCGGTTTGGTTGCTTCTCGCTGTCGGATTCTTTACCGGCCTTACCGTTGATGCATTCAATAACACCGCAGGGATGCACGCCTTTGCCTGCGTGCTGATCGCTTACCTCCGCACGAATGTACTTAATGCATTGCTGCCCAAAAACCTCTCGGAATATGGGACACAGGTGCCTGGTGTAAAAAATATGGGATGGGTGCCTTTTCTCACTTACAGTGTTTTTCTCCTGCTGATCCATCACTTGGTTTTTTTCTCCATAGAAATGTGGAGCCTTTCCAATATCGGCTACCTGCTGCTTAAAGTCCTGGCATCGACTGTCACCTCCATGCTTTTTGTGATAGTTTATCTGTTGCTGTTTACCAAGCAGACATCCCTGAGAGGTTAATTCCCTTTCAACTCTTACTTTATAGAAAACTTGTCTGTCGTCTTTTCAGTATATTTAATACATGATAACACGCTTATTTGACATTGTGGAAAAGCGAAGCATAGATGAACCCGATAGTGTCATGCTGGCTGCAAAAGAAAATGGAGAGTGGAAAACGTATAGCTGTAAAGAAGTATGGATCTATGCCAAACAACTGGCTGCCGGTTTAGCTGCATTGGGCATCAGTGAAGATTTGAGCACCCCCGAAACCCAGGAGAAAATAGCCATTGTTTCACCGAATCGTCCGGAATGGATCATAGCTGACCTCGGAGCACAATTGAGCGGGGCTGTATTAACACCGGTTTACCCTACGGTCAGTTTTCACGATATGGAGTATATTTTAGAAGAAGCAGGTATACACATTGTTTTTGTAGCAGATAAGGAACTACATAAGCGATTTGCCCCGTCTTTTTCAAAAGTATCATCCATAAAACATGTCTTTTCCTTTGATGAAGTAGAAGGGGTACAGCACTGGAAAACATTACTGGAAAGTGCGGCCGATTTTAACCAGGAGAAAGCGACAAATATTACCGAAAACACGTTGGCAACAATCATCTATACCTCCGGCACCACGGGTAATCCCAAAGGCGTGATGCTCACCCATAAAAATATCGTGAGTAATATCAAGGATTGCATGCCGGAATTTTGGTTTGCGGAAAAGGATTCAAGGGTGCTCAGCTTCCTGCCACTCAATCATATTTTTGAACGCACGATTACCTACATATATATCCACGCGGCTGTAGCTATTTATTATGCACAAAGCATGGAAACTATTGGCGACAATCTTAAAGAGGTAAAACCGATTGTTTTTACCACCGTACCCCGCCTGCTGGAGAAAGTCTATGAAAAAATATATGCAAAAGGATCGGAGCTGCAGGGGATTAAAAGAAAGCTGTTCTTCTGGGCATTGGAGCTGGCAAAGAAATATGATAATATTAATAAGGGAAGCCTGTGGTACCGGTTCCAGCTTGCCATTGCCAACCGATTGATCTTTAGTAAATGGCGAGAAGCCTTAGGCGGAAATGTTAAAGCGATCGTCACCGGGTCGGCCGCCTGCCAGGTAAGATTGATCCGTATTTTCTCCGCTGCAAAGATCACCATTATGGAAGGTTATGGTCTTACAGAAACCTCCCCTGTAATTTCAGTAAACAAGTTTGTAAGTAAAGACCGGCGTATCGGAACGATCGGTCCGGTGATACAGAACGTGGAGGTGAAGCTCGCTCCCGATGGGGAGATCCTTGCACGGGGAAACAATATTATGCTGGGGTATTATAAAAACCCACAACTTACCGCGGAAGCCATTACAGGCGGTTGGTTTCACACAGGAGATATCGGAACATGGATAGAAAACCGGTTCTTAAAAATAACGGACCGGAAAAAGGAGATCTTTAAGACCTCCGGCGGCAAATATGTGGCACCGCAACTCCTGGAAAATAAAATGAAGGAGAGCCTTTACATAGAACAGATCCTGGTGACAGGTGCGGGAAAGAAATTCGTAAGCGCACTTATAGTTCCGGCATTTTCGAATGTGAGAAGCTACTTAAAAGAAAAAGGCATTACAGTGCCCGCTTCCAACAGAGACCTGATAGAAATGAAAGAAGTACGTTACCTGGTGAGGGAGGAACTCAATAAGTACAATAAAGAATTCAGTCATGTAGAACAAGTGAAAAAATTCCGCTTCCTGGAAAATGAATGGACGATAGACAGGGGTGAGATGACGCCTTCCTTAAAACTGAGGCGAAAGGTGATAGAAGAAAAATACAAAGACCGGATAACGGATATGTATGGCGAAGAAGAAGACTAATGAAAACTACCTTAATTTCGCGCCATTAAAACATCCACATCTTTGTCCGGCATCCGCTCCATACTTCTGATTCTATGCTTTCTACTCAGTGGTGAGCTGTCGCTTGCACAGGCTGTGCCCGATACATCAATGAAGCAAGTGATACCTGATTCCGCCATAGCCAAGCAAAATGAAGTAAAAAATCTGCCGAATACGGAAGCCAATAAAGAATACAGTCCCACGGAAAAACAACCCAATGCAAAAAAAGCTGGGCTCTATTCTGCCATTCTTCCCGGTGCAGGTCAGCTTTACAATAAGCAATACTGGAAAATTCCGCTGATCTATGCCGGCGCAGGAGCTGCAGTTTATTTCTTCGTGAACAACCAGAAAAACTACCGAAAATACCGCCAGGCTTATATTGCACGTATCGACAATGACCCGGCTACTATAGATAAAGAGCCGCTTAGAACCACAGAAGAGATACAATACCTGCAAAATGAGTATAAACGCTGGTTGGATATGACCGGCTTACTTACCGCCGTAGGGTATACCCTTCAAATACTGGATGCGGTGGTATTCGCCCATCTCAAGGAATTCGATATTTCCCGCGACATATCCCTCAAAATGCAACCGGTAGCCCTGCCCAATGGCGGAATAGGTTTCGGACTGGCTATGCGCTGGAAATAAAGTCCCTTTTTTGATATTTCAGTTGGAGGAAGCTGCCGCTTATGAAATATCAGTTTTTAGCAGAATGGTTCTTTTTACTTGGTCCCGCTTAGGAAAAACAAAACACATTCCTGTTTTCATCATTCTCTATTTGCCGTGGCATGTAGTATTTTTACGAGCATGTTGCAAAGCCTAGAACAAGAAGATAACTATAAATATAAAGGACTCAGGAAGAAACTGGTAGAACAGCTGAAAGAGAAGGGAATTTCGGATAATACGGTACTGGCTGCCATAGAAAAGATACCGCGTCATTTTTTTCTGGATACCGCTTTTCAGCATATTGCTTATGAAGATAGGGCATTTCCCATAGCTGCCGGGCAAACGATATCTCAACCTTACACTGTGGCATACCAATCTCAACTGCTGGAGATCAAAAAGTTCGACAAAGTGTTGGAAATCGGAACCGGCAGTGCTTATCAAAGTTGTGTGCTGGCTGAGATGGGGGCTACGGTACATACCATAGAACGCCAGCGTGAACTTTTTGATTTTGTAGGTAAATTTTTCTTTTTGAAACGATATCCAAGCATCAAACGCCATTACGGGGATGGGTATGAGGGGATGGCATCTTACGCTCCTTTTGATAAGGTAATCGTAACGGCAGCAGCACCTTATGTACCCCCTAAACTGATCGAGCAATTGAAACCGAAAGGTATAGCCGTAATACCCGTAGGTGATGACAGCGGACAGAAGATGTACCGTATCAAAAAGGATGCGGATGGAAATGTAACGGAAGATATACTGGGCGATTTCTCCTTTGTACCCATGTTGGGGGGCAAGAACAATTAACAGGGCAAATCCCCGGAATTCAATAGCGGTTATTTGTTTCCATCTTTAAAAACTATTTATCACTACCTTCATTCTATGGCTGTATACCATCTTTTTTCCGAGCAAAAGATACCGCAAAAGCTGGACGTGGTTTGGGATTTTATATCCAATCCACACAACCTGCGGTCTATTACGCCACCTTCCATGGGGTTTGAGATTACCACCAAGGAGCTGGAAGATAAGATTTACAGTGGCATGATCATCAGCTATACACTTAAACCGTTGCTAGGGATTAAGACCCTTTGGCTTACGGAAATAACGCATGTAAGGGACAGGGAATACTTCGTGGACGAACAGCGCATAGGACCTTACAAGCTGTGGCATCACCAGCATAAGCTGACCGACATGGGCAACCATGTGCTAATGAGCGATATGATAACCTACAAACCGCCTATGGGGATGATAGGCAGCCTGGCAAACACATTGATGATCAAGAAGCGCTTGCATGGTATATTCGAATACAGGAGGAAAATGCTTGAAAATAAATTCGGAATAGCACTTTGATACTTTCCCAGAATAGATTGGCATTTTGTATAAACGACTATTTACAGCTTACGACGCTGAGGTTTCTTTCTTTATATAATCTCTTATTTTTCGCACATAGTCAAAATACCCCGTTTCCATCTTTAGCCAAAAGATGATGAAAATACCGAGACCTACTCCCCCTAATATGTAACCATACATTCGATATTCCGCATTGCCTGCCATGAAGAACATTGCAGCGGCGATAACCATGAATAAACAGAAAATAGCAATCAGATAAGGTCCTCCGGAATCAATCCGACGCATTTTTGCGCTGATTTTCAAATTGGTGTTTGAGCTGTTTCCTTTAAGATCCACGTGAGTGATCGGAAGTGTTTTTACTCCCGCTTCCATTTCAGCATGAGGAATAATACGAAGCATTCCATTTTTTTCGGATATCTCGAAATCGAGATGATGGGTCTCAATATGCTTCCCTACTAATTTATTTCTAATCTCTTCAATAGGCATCACAGTCTTGTAACGGTAAGTACGTTGAAAAATCATAGATTGTCAATTTTGAATGTGAAGAATGGAAGTTTTTATTCTGAAAAATACTAATTTATTTTTTAAAAGCAACATTTATAAAAATATATTACTAGGTATATTTACCCAGTCGCACTTCTGCCATATAAAAGACAGCGAAAATGCTGAAATGGTTAGAAATTGTAATAAAACAATTATGCCACAAAGAGTTATAAAAACTGCTTACCGTAAATACACTCGCATTTTTATGAGAAACGCCTTAGTTGGTCGTTATATTGCCCAGCAGTTTATAATAAGATTCCACTATGTTGCGATAGTAGGGTTTTAATTGAGGCGGTACTGTTTTGTAGAAATCCAGCAACGATTTTTGATCTTGCATATAATGTTGTAATTCCGGCGGTACAACACGGGCAAGTTCTTGCGGGTTTTTAGAGGATCGTTTGTCATCCTGATCCTGTTCACGCAGTGCTTTTTCCGTTTGCAGCAACCGGGTGAGAATTTCCTTCTGCCGCATCATCATCTCACTGGTCAGCCTCCTGTTCACCAGGTCTGTCTCGTTCTTATCCATTTTATCCTGTACGTCGCGTAGTTCCCTGGCATTTCCCAGACCCTTGCTATTGAGCAGGCTTTGTAATTCTTGCAGTTGCTTGCGTAAGGCAGATTGCTGTGCCGCCATACGAGCCAGCTGCTCGGCATTGCCGTTTTCACCCTCACTGCCCTCACCTGGCTGTTGTCCGGGTTTCTGTCCGGGTTTTTGCCCTTGTTGTTCACCCGGTTTTTGTCCCTGTTGCCCCTGGCTTTTTTGTTGTGCATCTTTCATTTGCTGCATCGCATTCCCGATCTGCTGTTGTTCGGTAATGATGTCACTCAGTTGTTTACCGGCGCCGGGTTTAGGCGTTTTTCCTCCTGGTTTTTGGCAACTTCCTTGTTTTTCACCCTCCTTCATCATCTGGCTTTGCATCTGCATCAGGTTGCTTAATGTTTCATTGAGCATGAGCGCGAGATTATTGGTGCGCATCATAATGTATTGCTGCTTGGTAATCGCTTCACTAACGCGTCGTTGTTCCATAGCATCGAGTGTCAGTTGCATGTTTTTCTCCAACTCGCTGGTTTCTTTATTGATGCTGGGAGCCAGCTTAAAAAGCCTTTTACTGAGTGAATACAAGCTGTCACGGATCATATAAGAATTACTATGCAGCCTGTTCTGCTCCTGCTGATTTCTAAGATAGCCCTGTACTGTCGGGGAAGTCACCCGTACTTTACCCATGAGATCTTCCTGGTCGAACGACAAGCGCATTAAATTGGTAAGCACCTGGCGTACCGCTTTAATGTCAATCTCTACCTGCTGCATGCTCATGCCATTGGCAGCACTACGTAAAGACTGTGCCATTTGCTGCAAATTTTGAGCTGCCTTACTTTGTTGCTCACTGGATTTTCCTGATTGATTTTGATTGAGCTGCTGTTCGCTTTGCTGCATATTCTGTTGCGCATCACTACCGGATTTTTGCATATCGCCCAGGTCCTGTTGCTGTTGGGGCGGCATCTGCTTGTTCAACTCCTTCATCTCTCCCATCTCCTTTTTTAACATGTCGTCCAATTCCTTTTTCAGATCATGTTGTTCTTTGCCAAGCGCGTCGTTCTCTTTTTTATGCTGATCCGTTTCGCTTTTTAGATCCATTTGCTTTTCCGCAAGCTTTTCCGCTTTGTTGGCCATGTCTTCCATGCGCATCTGCATTTCCAGCTTTTTCATCAGCTCTTTCATGCGATCCACATCCATATTCAAAAGCTTGTTTTGCTGCTCCATTTCCTTCATTTGTTGCATGGCATTTTCTTTATTGAGTTTTGCCATCATCTCCTGCAGCTTCTTCATCATTTCCTGCAATTCCTTGTTCAACACATTATCCATTTGCTTTTGCAGATCTTCCTGTTTTTCTCTTACATCTTCGCTGTATTCTTTTTGCTTGCTCTGTTGAATCTGTTCTTCAAAACGTTTCTTCGTATTCTCCAGGTTTTGCTTCATCTCTTCCTGTTTTTTCATGAGCTCCTGCAGGTTTTGTTGTTGCTCCCAGTCCATTTTATCACTTTGAAGCATTTTGCTTTGCATGTCCTTCAACTCATTCTGTAATTCTTTGGTTTGTTGAGAGCTATTGCTCAGCCCGGAATTGATCTGTTGTGCATTCGCATGAATTGCACTGTCTAATTGGTTAGCATCGAACATCTGGTAACTCATTACCTCGCTCCTGGCCGCCTTGCTGCCCTGCACGCCGTCGTTATCCCATGCTTCTATATAGTAAGAGATCTTCTGTCCGGGTTGAAGTTGCAGCATGCCTACATCGAAGTAGTGCTGGAAAGCTGTCATGGCACCGCCGGTACTTTTTAATGGTATGGATTTGGACGATAGGGTTTGATTTTTTTCATTAGTAATCTGATAATGAAATAAGACACGCAGGATGCCGTAATCATCACCCGCCGTTCCATTCAGCAAGATCTGTTTTCCCGAAACACTGTCCCGGAATTCCTGCAATTGAATCACCGGATATTGATCCGGTGTTACTTGCACCTGATAATGGTAACTTTCTTTTATGCCTGATTGTTTGTTGCCCAATGTAATCGCATAGCTGGTGTCATTCATGAAGTGCGCAGCGTATCCAAACATATTTCCATTGTGTTGCAAAGGAATGTTTTCCCCTGCGGCAAATTTTATAAAAGCTTCGTCCGTGTATGCTGCCATCAATCCCCAGCGGACAGTAGTGCCGGCAGGAACTGTCATGTCTCCGAGGCTTTCGCGTATTTCATCTTTTCTTCCCGTATAGGCAGGATAATCGAGTTGTATTTTCAGGGCTTTAATAACAGGTTTCTGCACAACATTCAATTTGATGGTGCCGGAATAGAAGCCTGCAGCGAATAGCCGGAAGCTGATAGGGTCTGTTACATTTCTAAAAGTATATTGAAACAAATTTTTCTCTACCGGCTGCATCGGTATGTTGTCGTCGCCTATTTCAATGGACATTTCGCCCGGTAGGGAATTTCCTGTCGTTTTCACTTTCAACACAAAGTCGCCGTTCCGTATAGCATGCATTGGCTCACTTAGTACCACAAATTGAAAAGGAGCCGGCTTTTCAAACGCTTTTGTTGGTTGCAGTAAGCGTTCGGAGGCATCGATGAAAATACTGGGCGAAAAAATCATGATGACAATGCCGATGACTACGAGGGGAAGAAGGTAAGGCAGGTATTTTCGGTTTTTCCCAAGATCTACGGCCGACGCGATAGGTAAAACCGAAAGTTGACTGGCTTTCTGATCAATGCTCGCAAGTATCAGGTCCCGGCTACCTGCACCGTCATTTTGCTTTTTGAGCTGTAAAATATTCAACAGCTTGTCGCTGATCTCCGGAAAATGCCTGCCGATCATTTGCGCAGCTTGCTCATGGGAGATGATCTTTCCCATTTTAGCCATTTTACTGAGCGGTATGGCTACCCAGCGAATCAGTGCAAACAATCCGGCCAGCAAAAAGAAGCTGACGAGTAGCAGGCGTACCCAGACAGGCATGTACAGATAATATTCTCCAATACTTACTGTCAGGATAAAAAACAAGGCACAAATAGCAAGGATCAGGCTGCCGCGAAGCAGTTGATTTGCATAATATTTGCGTGTAAAAGCATCTATTTTAGAAATAAGCCAGTCGTAGTTATTCATAGCATTCACAAAGCCCATTGCGGCATAAGGCAATTTAAGGGATTTTTTGGTCGCGACGCATGGCAGTTCGGGAATTTAGCATTGTTACCACGTTTAGCGAAGTCTTTAAAAATGACCGGATTTCTTCATGAGATGTAAAGGGTATACGATTTTATAACAATGTGAGTTTGATCGATGGAATTTCTGTTGCCAGGTTTTGACCCCTAAAAAGAAATCCGCGACACGTATATTCTTCTTTGCATTTTCGTGATGTACCATTACCTTTGCGCAAAATTTGAGGAAAGGTTATTGTATTCATTAATATCTTTCTTTGTTTTTTTGACGTTTAACTTTTGACTTTTTAATTTATAGTATGCCAAACGTTGGTAAAATCAAACAAATCATCGGTCCGGTAGTGGACGTACACTTTTCAGGCGACAATAAACTCCCTGAAATCTATAACGCATTGGAGCTGACGCGCGAAAACGGGGATAAGCTGGTACTGGAAGTGCAACAGCACCTGGGTGAAGATAGCGTGCGTACGGTAGCAATGGACGGTACAGAAGGTTTGGTGCGTGGTATGGATGTGGTAGATACCGGAAAAGCAATAGCTATGCCTACAGGTGACCAGATCTATGGCCGTCTTTTCAACGTAACGGGTGATGCCATTGATGGTTTGCCTCAGCCGGATAAAACAAATGGCCGCCCGATACATGCTAAGCCTCCCCGATTTGAAGATCTTTCTACAGCTACAGAAGTGCTTTTCACAGGTATTAAGGTTATTGACCTCATTGAACCTTATGCTAAAGGGGGTAAGATCGGTTTGTTCGGTGGTGCGGGCGTAGGTAAAACCGTATTGATCCAGGAGCTTATTAATAACATCGCTAAAGGACACGGTGGTCTTTCCGTATTTGCAGGTGTGGGAGAGCGTACCCGTGAAGGAAATGACCTGATGCGCGAGATGATCGAGGCGGGCATCGTAAAATACGGCGAGAAATTCTTGCATAGTATGGAAGAAGGCGGATGGGATCTGTCAACTGTAAATGCTGAGGAACTGAAAGAAAGTAAAGCCACCTTCGTATTCGGTCAGATGAATGAACCTCCCGGAGCCCGTGCCCGCGTGGCGCTTTCCGGTCTTACTATGGCGGAATATTTCCGTGATGGAGATGGTACAGGCAAGGGGAAAGACATTCTTTTCTTCGTTGATAATATCTTCCGTTTTACACAAGCGGGTTCTGAGGTGTCTGCGCTTTTGGGACGTATGCCTTCAGCGGTGGGTTATCAGCCTACATTGGCGACAGAAATGGGTTTGATGCAAGAGCGTATCACCTCTACTAAATCCGGTTCCATTACTTCCGTACAGGCGGTGTATGTACCTGCGGATGACCTTACCGATCCGGCTCCTGCGACTACCTTTGCGCACCTGGATGCCACTACAGTATTATCCCGCAAGATTGCGGATCTGGGTATCTATCCCGCAGTGGATCCGTTGGATTCTACTTCCCGTATCCTGACACCGGCTATCGTAGGCGATGCACACTACAACTGTGCTAACCGTGTGAAACTGATTCTTCAGCGTTATAAAGAACTTCAGGATATCATCGCCATCCTCGGTATGGATGAATTGAGTGAAGAAGATAAACAAACAGTATCCCGCGCTCGTAAAGTGCAACGTTTCCTGTCACAACCTTTCCACGTGGCAGAACAGTTTACCGGTTTGAAAGGGGTATTGGTGCCGATCGAAGAAACGATCCGTGGTTTTAACATGATCATGGATGGTGAGGTAGATGAATATCCGGAAGCAGCATTCAACCTGGTAGGTACCATTGACGATGCGATCGCTAAGGGCAAGAAACTGATGGAACAAGCTAAAAACTAGCTGACTTCCTGAGGGCAAGAGTGTTTTTTGAATTTTGAATTTTGAATTTGCAACATGCAATTAGATATCTTAACACCCGAACATAAAATATACAGCGGTAACGTTTATGGCATTCAGTTGCCGGGCGTGCAAGGCTCTTTTGAAATCCTGGAGAATCACGCACCCATGATCGCAGCGTTGGGGAAAGGGAAAATGAAGATCCTGAAGGATAAAAATAATAACACCGAAATGTATGAAATTACAGGTGGTTTTGTGGAAATATTAAACAATAAAGCCAGTGTTTTAATTGAGGACGCCAAGGCTATAGATTAATAATACTGCAAATGTTTTTTCAAAGTCCCGGATGAGAAATGATCCGGGACTTTTCTATTGGATCAGCAACGTAATGACTATCATTTTTTTAGAACTCCCACAAGTTGTCGATACGTTTGTCCACCAGGGTATTCTTCATCTCCTGTTCCAGCAAGCTGAACTCATTTTTCGTCACCGTTCGCGTAAACCTTCCTTCTTTCAGCAATAATATCTCATCGCACGTGTCACTGAGCGTGGAAAATATATGAGATGAGATCAGGACTGTTTTACCGCTTTGCTTCAGTTTCAGTATGATCTCCGAGATGATGATATTGCTTTGAATATCCACGCCGTTATAAGGCTCATCCAAAATAAAATAATCATTGTTTTGCAAAAGAATACCCAGTAATGCCAGTTTCTTTTTCATACCGGTGGAGTAGGTAGAGGCATACCGGTTTAACGGAAGTGCGAATATGTTTTTTTCTTCCAGATTCTTTATTTCCTTTCCTCTTGCCTGGCATACCAGTTTTAGATACTCCTGTCCGGTTATTTTAGTAAAGAAGAACGGGTCTGTTAGCAGTAAACCCAGGTGATTTTTGAGCGGCGTATGCGATGAGTATATATGTCCTGTATACGTTTCCAGCCCGGCTATACAGCGAAACAGGCTGGTTTTTCCCGCACCGTTTTCACCTATGATGCCATACACTTTTCCTGTATCAAAACACCGCGAAATACCTTTAAGCACTTCCTGATCGCCATAGGATTTTGAAAGATTCTCTACTGTGATCATCCGAGTATGCTTTTTAGTCGCTTTAAAGATTTCATGAAGAAATAAGGTATTAACACCACCATGAGTGGCGGAAAGGAAATGCAGATGGCTACCAACAGGAAATGCGGCACATTCATTTCATTCGGATAAGATGCGTACTTGGCGGCAATCACACTCAATAAAAAACTACTGCCTATAGTTATGACGAGCAATAAACCCGGTATTCTTTCGGGATAAAAAGAGGCCAACGCAACAGCAATAGGTAGCGAAAGTAACATGACGTAGCCTAAAGCGGTTTTGAATTTGCTTAATAAAAAACCGGCTGCATTCTTCCTGAATACCCATACATAATATTCATTTTCAGGTTTTAAATAAAAAGTACAGCTGGTAAGAAAAACAACTCCGAGGGCAAATACACCCAGATTAAAATTATCCATGCGGATGGCTACAAGGGTAATACCGTATGCTGCCAGTACCAAAGGAAAAACATTTCTAAAACCTACCAAAAACTCAAAAGGTCTTTTGTTAAACGGGGTTGGAATAACGAGGGAGCTCGGAGCATTGAGTCGGAGAAGGGCCAATACGGAGGTAAGAACCATTAATAAAATGGTCGATAGAACTAATCCCTTGTACAATAGGAAAATACTGAAAGGCAATACCAGCAAAGCGTTTTCTATAATGCGCAGTTGCCGGTACGTATTCTGGTGAAAGATCAGTTTTAGAAAATCATTCCGTTTGGATTCACCCAATCCCGTGGAAATAGCGCTGCCAACAAGCACGTACAGGTAAGGGGCGAAGACTGTTCTTCTAAAAACAAGCTCGGAAAGAATAACAAACAAGACCGACAGGATCAGGTAACCCAAGGCCGGATGTACACCAAAATCGGATAACCGCCTGTTCATGATTTTCAATTGCAAACGGAAGTATGCTTTCACTGGTCTACCCTGATTATAAGAAGAGCACTATTGCTTCACTATCTTCATCAACCTACGTCCCTGGCTGCTCTCTACTTCAACAAAATAAAGCCCGCTTTGCCATGCAGCAGTATTCAGGCGGACGTTCTTTTTCTCTGTTCCTACCTGTAACGATTCTTTATGCACTTCTTTGCCTGAAAGATCAAAAACACGGATAGAATAATCGCCCGGCTTATCGGTTGCGATCGTGATATTAGCAAAATCTACTGCAGGGCTCGGATGTATGTTAACTTCTACGCTGTTATCCAGGTCCGCAACTCCGGTGGGTGCTCCTTCCTGAAAGCTGACAATTACATTTTTAGAATGATCACCTGTAACCGCATGATCTCCGTTGCCTATTAGCATGGTACAATAAAAATTGATCGTACCGGCGCCCGGAGGCGGGGCGGTCCAGTAAAAATAAGATTGATAGTTATTGCCAACCGGCGCTATCGGTTGCTTGTGTTCAATGAACTGTATCGTGTTAATAAATGTGCTTTTTAAATCATTGCCTATCAAAGTAAATGAGCCATCATTAACAGTTCCCGCAGTAAACTGGAACCCATAAACAGGATATAAACTAGAGCTGCTTGAAATACCACCTTTTACTTCGATGCGATATGTTCTTCCCGGGTGATAAATGCCATTAGAAACTACTTGCGCTCCATCCATTAAAATAACACTGAGTATAGGTACAGCTGTTGAGGTAGTGCTATGGCAATGTGTCACACTATCTCCGCAGGTAGCCAACCCGCCTGTAGACCCTGTCCTGTTCAATCCAAAGCTGGTAATCCCGTTTTCAAAACTGCTGAACCATAAAGCCGAAAACAGCAATCCTATCGGCAGCAACACATATTTCTTCATAGGTGAAAGTTACAATTTTCAAAATTACAGAATAATGATCGTTCACATAGTAAAGCCGCATTTTATCTTTGCAATATATGGGTCAAAAAAAACTGGTACGCTTCGAGGCAATTAAGGGATTTTCTAACGTTCTTCAGAACCCGGTAGGGATGAAAGGGAACTGGAAGGATTATTTTAAAAACGATCATCCCATTACGCTGGAACTGGCTTGTGGTAAAGGAGAATACAGCGTGGGTCTGGGCAGGGAACATAAAAACCGGAACTTTATCGGTGTAGATGTAAAAGGAAACCGCATTTATATAGGGGCTAAAATCGCTTTGGCTGAAAAGCTGGATAACGTGGCGTTCCTGCGTGCGCAGATCCAGCAGCTCACCCATTATTTTAACAAAAATGAAGTAGCTGAGATATGGATCATTTTTCCTGATCCCTTCCTGCGGGATTCCAAAGCCAAAAACCGGCTTACCCACGCACGTTTCTTAAAGGAATACCAACAGGTTTTAAAGGACGGAGGTATCATTCATTTAAAAACGGACAGTAAAGAGCTGTACGATTTTACCCTGGAAAGTATCCGGGAGCAGGGTTGTACCATCCACGAAAATATAATTGATATCTACGGTACAGGAAAGGCAACGGGAGCACTCGCTATACAAACCTTTTACGAAAAGATGCATCTTGCAGACGGCAGGACCATCTATTATATCAGCTTCTCACTCGCTGATAAACCCGTTTTCATTCCTGAAAAAAAGAAAAACGAACATGCCGAACAGGAATGATGAGGACGACGACTTGGGCTATTATTTCAATAATGACGGCTATGTGGTATTTACAGCTGAATACCTGCTGAAGCGTGGCTACTGTTGTGGCAACGGATGCAGGAATTGCCCCTACGATTATAAAAATGTACCGGAGCCCAAGCGCAGCCGGTTGCTGGAAGAAAGAAAACAACATGAAAAAGGCAGTTGACAAAGCGAGTGCTTACGAACATATCTACGAGATCGTTCGTTTGGTGCCTAAAGGTAGGGTGACCTCCTATGGTGCTGTTGCTGCAGCCATAGGCTCCAAATCGGGTGCTAGATTGGTGGGATATGCCATGAACCATTGCGTCGGATTAAAGCCCAAGGTGCCGGCCCATCGTGTAGTGAATAGTTCCGGGTTGCTTACCGGCAAGCATCATTTTGATACCCCGACAAAAATGCAGGAGCTTCTCGAAAAAGAAGGTATAAAAATAGAACAGGATAAAGTGGTGGATTTCGCCAAAAAATTTTGGGATCCGATCAAAGAACTCGAAATTTAAGGTTAATATTACTACTGCGTTACAGCAACCTCTCTACCTGTTTTATGAAAAAATATTTTATCCTGTCAGCCACATCAGTGGTATTGTGCCTGTTATTTTCCTGTAACGAAGACACATCCCCATCTTCCTCTGTTTCTTCTGTTTTTTCTGATAATAAATTTGATGCTAAATCGTTTTCGACGCGGCTGAAACCGGCGTTACAGCCTGTCGGCACAGATTCCGGCAGGTCAAAGAATAGCATGATCCGGGATAGAATTTACTCCCTTTATAACACGCATGAGTTTGCTCCCATTTGGCTTTCGGCAAATGGTAAAACCGCGTACGCTGAAAAGCTGATCAAAGACCTGGAAAATGTTTCTACGGATGGTATAGATCCGGAACGCTATCACCTTGCTTCCCTAAAAAAACAACTGGATGCCTACAAAACATCTGAGGTAGTTGAGGTGGGGGATGTCATATCACTGGACACAGGGTTAACCGGCAATTACCTCAGGGCTTCGCGGGAATTGCTGATGGGTATGATTGCTCCGCGGTCTGTTGACAGTCTGTGGTTTCATGCAAATGATACCGTATGGAATACCACCTCCCTGCTTACTGTATTGAAGGCCGGCGAGTATCCTTCTCTTGACAGCTATAGGAGCAAATTGCATGAGTATGCTCTGATGAGAACCTCGCTGGCACATTATAAGACTTTATCTCAAAACGATAGTCTTATAACGCTGAGAAAAGCATTGTCTGCAGATCCGTCTTCAGATAGCAATGCAGCCTCCGTCATAGCTTTAGAAGCCCCCTGGCTGAATTCCATCAGCGATACGCTTTACGGTGCCGCCTCTAAAATCCAGGCATATCAGCAGTATTTCGGATTGAAGCGGACAGGAAAGCTGGACAGTACTACGCTGGGAAAGCTCCGTAAATCACCTTCGGATATGGTGAAACTTATCAGTGCTAATCTGGAACGGATGCGCTGGCTGCCGCAATCTTTAGGTGAGGAATATGTCATAGTGAACATCCCTACAATGGAAATGAAACTGGTAAGAGGAAATAATACAGCTATCAAAATGAACGTGGTAGTAGGCAAGCCTTCCCGTCAAACACCGGTGTTAAATGCCGAAATGGCTAATGTTGTTTTTAATCCTCCCTGGGGTGTGCCGCCTACTATTTTGAAGAAAGATGTGGTGCCTGGGGTGATGCGTAGTGGAGGAGCGTACCTGCGCAAAAAAGGCCTGGAAGCGTTTGATGCCAAAGGAAAACGGGTTGACGCCTCCGCCGTTACAGGGGGCAATTACAGGCGTTATTTTTTCCGCCAGCCTCCGGGACATAGTAATGCATTGGGCTATGTGAAATTTAATTTTCCCAATAAGTGGGATATCTACATGCACGATACGCCCCATCGCGAAGATTTTGAGAAATTTGACAGGGCACGGAGTTCAGGGTGTATCCGCTTGCATCATCCGCAGGAGCTCGCCAAGTATATTCTTAATGAAATAGAAGGAAGGGACTACCAGCAGGAGAAAATCGACAGTCTCATTAGTACGCATAAAACCAAATTTGAAACCCTCAAAAATAAAATTCCCGTTCACATCCTTTACCTTACGGCTTATGACGACGGAACGGGAAATCATATTCGCTTCGCACGCGATTTTTACAACCGAGATGCAAAACTTATGGCAGCACTTTCCAAATAAATGGTAACGGTGGTAATACAGGTTTGGTGCTGGGTGTATTGAATGCCACAACGCGTGCACCTTCCGGTGCTAGGTCAGCAGCACTCACGTCATATACCAGTTCCAGGTCCTTTCTCTTGTTTGCATTCAGAGCCAGCAAATCCTGCAGCATGTTTTCTTCCGGCAGAAAATCGATTTTCTTGTTCAGCCAATAGGCTTTAGCAAGGTATTTTTTATCTGCCGCATAGATGAACAGGCAGGTACCGTTCTCCACCGTATTGATGAGCTTTTTAACCACTTGGTTGGATACAGCGGGGCAACCCCAACTTCTGCCCAACCGGTTTTGAGCTCTGATGAAATCGGTACAAACATAGTCTGCACCATGTACTACTATGGCACGGTCAAACGCTGCCGAGTTATAACCGTTGTCCATACCGTGCAAGCGTAACGAAGCACCATGCTCTCCATTATAAATTTCGCCCGTCACATAGAAACCCAGTGAACTTTGATGCGAATTTTCCGTGTTGGAAAACACGGTGGCAAACTCTTCACCGGAGCCTTGTCCGTGTGCTACATAATCGTTGATCAGCAGTTTTTGGGTTTTAAGATCAAATACCCACATTCTTTTTTTTGTAGACGACTTTGTAAAGTCTACCACGGTGAGCAGATCTTTGTTTTTATTGAGCTTGCCTGCATTCCGCAAGTTCATATACCCTTTGTATGCCTTTTCAAAGACATCATAAGAAAGCTTTTCACTCCCTTTGAAATCAAATTGCCCGTAAATGTTTGCTATATATCGCTCCACATCCGTAGCGGAAACCACGGTATGTGCACTCACTTGTTTAACCATTAGCAACTGGTACGTAAGTGCAAAAAACAGAAGAGCTATTTTACAAACCACTAATTTTTTCATACGCTCGATCACAGATTAATAAATTACGCTATTCCGGTACAAAGATACCCATAACCCCTCCCTTTAAATGTAGATAAACTGTTATAATAAAGGTTCGGGGCTTGACAAGATACAGAAAAATCCTAACGTATTGCAGGTTAGGTTTTTGTGTGAGGCAGGAGGAATCATAATACTCTTAAAATTTCTTGCGGGCCAAATAAAAGCAAACAGTCTGGACTGAACGTTTTAAAGTTCCGCCCACTCGGCTTCCAGCTTTTCCCATTCGTCTTTATTCCCTGTAAGCCAGGCCAGTCTTTCGATCACGCGCTCTACCAGCGCATCGGGGCAGGAAGCCCCAGACGTTATGATTACTCGTAGAGGGTCCTTTTTTGGTAAAAAAGGTTGGGTGGTGCGTTCCCGGTGCATATGGAGGTCAAAATGATGCACTTCATCTTTTGACACAATGCAATTTTCGTTTTTGATAAAATAAGTGGGTAGTTTTTCCTCGCAAAGTTCTACCAGGTGTGATGTGTTGGAACTATTGTATCCGCCGATGACCAGCGCGAGATCAGCTTCCGTTTGAAGCATGGTTTGTACAGCGCTTTGATTGTCGTTGGTAGCATAGCAAAGTGTATCACGCGTGTCTGCAAAACGACTGGCGATATCTTCCGGTGCCAATTGATAATGTGTGATCATCACTTGTTTCAGATAATCGGAGATGCCTTGTGTTTCGCTTGCCAGCATCGTAGTCTGGTTCACCACCCCGATCCGTTGCAGGTCGTCAGTCACACTAAACCCCTCGGAAAACTGCCCTTTAAAATCTTCGAAAAAACGTTCTGCAGGTAGGGCTCCTGTGATGAACTTAGCCAGATGTGCTGCCTCACTCATATCTTTAACCACTACTGTAGGGGTATGTGCCCTGCTATGCGAAAAAGTAGCGCGGGTTTCTTCATGTTTGGGCTTTCCGTGCACCACGATCGTATACCCCTCTTTTCCTATCTTCTCAGCACGGTTCCATACTTTTTCCACAAACGGACAGGTGGTTTCGTAATGAGATGGTTCAATATTCTTGGCTCTCAATCGTTCTTCCAGTTCCAGGGTGGTTCCGAAAGCCGGTACGATGACGATATCCTTTTCTGTCAGCTCATCCCAGTCAATAAGGAGGTTGCCGGAAGTGTCCATAATAAATGCTACGCCTAATGCTTGCAGATCTGCATTTACACCGGGGTTGTGGATCATCTCGCTGAGTAAAAAAACACGCTTTCCCGGGTTCTCTGCCACCGCACGAAATGCGATTTCTATAGCGTTTTCAACACCATAGCAAAAACCAAAGTGCCGTGCCAGTATTATTTGTAATGAACCAATAGCAAGAACGGTAGGATTAAAGTCTTTTTTCATTTTGTCCGCTTCCTTACGCTGCTTTTTTATGGCAGTTACCAGCGGACTTCTATAATGTACTGGAACGTTAAATGATTTCATCTTCTGAAAATAATTAGCCTTTCACTTTCGTAATGGTCACATCCATCCCGGGTTTCACCTGCATCAATCCCGTAGTGAGGATAGTATCACCACTTTGCAATCCCTTTAGGACTTCCACTTTATCTTCCGTGCGCATTCCTAATTCTACTGTTACAAATTCTGCTTTCCCGTTTTTTACCAAAGCCACTTTTTTATCCCGTGTAGTAGGTATTACGGCTTGTGTGGGTATCAGCAAGGCCTCGGTGCTGCTTTCAAATGGGATTTTTACTTCGGCAAAAGATCCTGCAACCAGGTCTTTGCCGGGGTTGGGTACTAAGGCTCTTACCCGGATAGTCCGGGTGGCAGCATCTGCGGCAGGATCTATTGTTCTTATGGTTCCTGTTTTATTTTCCTGCACACCTGCTACCGTGAAGAAAACCGATTTGCCCGTTTGCAGATAGGAATGATATTGTTCTGGCACGAAAAAGTCCATCTTTAGCGGATTGATCTGTTTTAACAAGGCGATGGTAGTGGTAGGGGAAATGATGGCTCCGTTGCTGATGCTGCGAATGCCTACAATGCCATCGAAAGGAGCAATGATCTTGGTACGGCGCAGTTGCGCTTCCTGTATCGAAATATCAGCTTCAATAGTGGCGATGCCGGTTTGTGTGGTTTCGTAATCCTGCTGGCTGATACCCCCGATAGTTACCAGTTCTTTTTGGCGTTCCATCAGTTTTTGCTGGAGTGCTTTCTGCTTTTTGAGTTTCTGAATTTGTGCCAGGATATCGGCATCAAACAGCGTCACTAGGGTTTGTCCCTGGCGAACGAAACTGCCCTCCTGAAAATGGATTTTTGTTACCCGGCCGGTGATCTCGGGATGGATTTCTATCTCTTCATTTGCGAGTAAGGTGCCGCTTGTTTTATACTCTTGTTGAAACGATTCGGACTTGAGCACATATGCCTCCGCTTTGATGTCTTTGGGTCGCCCGCCCCCCTTTATGTCTTCCTGCTTATCGCTTTTACAGGCAGAAAACGAAAAAATTAAACCAAAAATTATGAAAAATAAACCGTTGTTTTTCGGCATAACAGTATCAAATATTTATTTTTAGAAAAGGCAAAGATACCTATAATGCAATTCGTCTAAGCCAGAAAGCTGTGTTGCAGGAAGGTTAAGAAATCGCCTGGTATAATTCATAACTGCTGAATGAATGCTCACACTGTTATGATAAGGAATGCAGAACGGATAGGCTTATAAATTGATTTTTGCCAATCCCGACAGATTGCGGATTTTCATAGGATCAAAAATGGTGATATCGAAGAGTTATAAAAAAAGACTGATCTGGATTGGGCTACTCGTAGCCTTACTCTCTATCGTGCAGTTTCTGCTGCCCGGCAACTCCCGCGTGGTAAGCTGGTATGCTGATTATGTTTTTAAACCTTTCCAGAGTTTTAGAAATATAGTGTTTGGAGTGGTGCCTTTTAGTGTAGGAGATATCTTATATGTGTTGGGTTTGGGCTGGATACTCTATACAGCAGGCAAATGGGTCTATTTCCTTAAGAGCTTCAGGCAGAACAGTAACAGATTCGTACATTCCTTTATGTACAGCCTGGTGGTTATCGGGACGGTGTATGTGGTGTTTCTTTTGGGTTGGGGCGGTAACTATTATAAATCTTCTCTTTCCGCTTACTGGCAACTGCCCGAGGAAACGACACGGCGGGACAGTACACTTATTGCCTTTGATAAATTTCTGATCAGTAAAATAAATGAATATAGTGTTTCGTATGATTCGCTGAGCTTTAAAGAATTAGATCAACGCGCCAAATCCTATTATAAAAACTACACACACCCGCGTTCTACACCGACCATTGCAAAGGCATCGCTGTTCGGGAACCTGATGCAGTATATGCGAATACAGGGTTACTATAACCCATTTACGGGCGAAGCCCAGATCAACAGGAATCTTCCTCCGTTTATGCTGCCATTTGTAATTTGCCATGAGATGGCACACCAGCAAGGAATTGCTGCGGAGGACGATGCAAATTTACTCGCATATGCCGTCGGCACTCAAACTCCGGATAAGGTGTTTCGCTATTCCTCTTATTTTAATATATGGCTTTATACCCACCGGCGATTGATGATGAAAGACTCAGTACTGGCAAAACAGTTGAAAGAACAACTCAATACACAAACCCTGGCACATCTCGAAGATTTGAAAGCCATGCGAAAAAAATATGATTCCGATTTCAGTGACTATTCCGGGGCTTTGTATGACGGGTATTTAAAGTTGCATCATCAAAATGACGGAATAAAGAGTTATAATAAGGTATGGCATAGTGCCTGGGCTCTGGAGGAGAAGAGAAAGAAAGGAGCCGAAAAGCGGGTCATGATACCGTAACGCGTGCACTCCGGATGCTTGGCAAAGCAGGTTGCCGGATAATTTTCGGGTTTCATTATACGTTATGGTCAGTATGAACAAAGCCTTATACTTCTTATCAGTGCTATTTTACTTTAAGTCTTATGCTCAAAAAGCATCTATATCCGTTTTTGCGGGAGGTGGTGTATCTTATGTAAAAAGCAAAGGGCAACCTATTTCCTTTAATGCAGATTATCCCAAAGAAACTTCCTCTAAATTTTTTCCTGTCGTTACTCCTCATTTTGATGTACGATTCAATAAGCCAGTGTCTCATGGAACAGGCATTGAAACAGGCGTCGGATATGCAAGAAGAGGATACAGACAGGTATTTGTTGATAAAACCATTTATCCCAATCAGACATTTCATCGCTATGAAAACAATACCCGTACTTCCATCGACTATATCCGGATACCTGTAACCGTTACCTACCAGCATCAGGTTTCCCGTAATGCATCTCTTTCTTTGGCAACGGGGATGGATTATGGTTTCGCGTTCACTGCCCGGCAAAAAGGGCATTTCACCAACAGTTATTCCAGCGGAGAAGTGACCATACAGGAATATGACAGGAAACCGGATATCAAATTATTGGCCGGTGAAAATCGATTCGCGAGCTACAATGCCTACTGGGCAGACTTTTTTTTATTTGACGTGGCTTTATCCTTCAATATTCAATTTCGATACAAGAAAAAATTCTTGTTACGGGTGTTACAATCCTATAGCCTATACGCTCATCAACCACAGGAAACCTCCGATTTCAAAACCAGGCTGAGATATACCGGCCTTTCAGTCGGCTATAGCCTGTGGCGGTAAATACATTTATTGCCTAAACAATAAATTACCCTGCATACTCTCCCCATACACTTCGTAGCGCATCGGCAATTTCACCGAGCGTGCAATAATTCTCTACAGCTTCTACCACCAGGGGCATGAGGTTTTCATTGGTCCTTGCTTTTTCCTGAAGCGTTGCAATACAAGCCGTAGCTTTTGCATGATCTCTTTTAGCACGAAGCTTAGCCAGTTTTTCCGACTGTACGACACGAATTGAATCATCTATTTTGAACACCGGTGCCGCTTCCGTTTCCTTAGCCGTGAATTTATTAACCCCTACTATGATCTTTTCCCCGTCTTCAATGCTTTTATTATAAGCATACGCCGCACGTGCTATTTCATCCTGGATAAAATGTTGTTCAATGGCTTTAACCGCACCGCCCATGACGTCTATCTTATCCATTAGTTTTTTGGCGGCTGCTTCTACTTCGTTAGTCAGTTCTTCTACAAAATAAGAACCGGCCAAAGGATCTACGGTTTGTGTTACACCGCTTTCGAAGGCAATGATCTGTTGCGTACGCAGGGCAATGGTAGCCGCTTCTTCTGTAGGTAAGGATAATGCTTCGTCGTAACCGTTGGTATGCAATGATTGGGTACCCCCTAACACAGCACTCAGGGCTTGCAGGGTGACACGCGTAATATTATTGCGGGGCTGCTGTGCGGTAAGGGTGCTGCCTCCTGTTTGAGTATGGAAACGCAGCATTTGTGCTTTGGGTTCTGTTGCACCGAGCGATCGGGTGATCTCTGCCCACATTCTCCTGGCTGCGCGGAACTTAGCTATTTCCTCAAAAAGATTATTATGGGCATTGAAAAAGAACGACAGGCGCTGTGCAAATACGTTAATGTCTAAGCCCTTTTCTATAGCCGCTTTCAGGTAAGCTTTTCCATTGGCTAATGTAAAAGCAAGTTCTTGCACCGCTGTAGAACCTGCTTCGCGGATATGATAACCCGAGATAGAGATTGTATTCCACTTCGGGACTTCCTTGCTGCAATATTCAAAAATATCGGTGATCAGCCGCATGGAGGGCTGAGGTGGATATATATAAGTGCCGCGTGCCGCGTATTCTTTTAAGATATCATTTTGAATGGTGCCGGATATCTTACGGAGATCAGCGCCTTGTTTTTTTGCTAAGGCAATGTATAAGGCAAGCAGGATAAACCCGGTAGCATTGATGGTCATGGAAGTAGAGACTTCTTCCAGTTTGATACCTTGAAAAAGAAGTTCCATGTCTTCCAGCGAATCTATAGCAACGCCTACTTTCCCTACTTCCCCTTCTGCCATAGCATGATCGGAATCATAGCCTATCTGTGTAGGAAGGTCGAATGCAACGGATAAGCCCATCACCCCCTGTCCGAGCAGATAGTGATATCGTTTGTTGCTCTCTTCTGCCGTGCTGAAACCTGCGTACTGACGCATGGTCCAAAGCTTGTCCCGGTACATGGCTTTATGCACACCACGGGTGAAAGGATAATCACCCGGTGTTTCATTCATGCCGGAGGGTTGGTCATATATGGCCTTGATCTCAATGTTGGAATCAGTAACAAATTTCTTTTCGGACATGGGTGAAAGGTAAAATGAAAAATGTAAAAGGCAAAAAAATACAGCCGCCGGACCTTGCCTAAATATAAAAGTAAATGGGCGTTGATTCGCCATATTCATTAATGTAGAGCCATAGTATCCGGTGGAATTTTAAAACCGGTAGCTCATACAGCATTGTCTGATGGCAACACCGTATGATTTTCTTAACTTTCGGATAAACCGCTCACTAAAACGTCTTAATATGCCTCGTTGGTTGAAGATTACCTTCATCGTCTTTACTGCTTTTTTCGGATTGATAGTGATTTTATGGTTAGGGTTGGCTGCTTATGTGCATTTTAATAAAAAAGGTATCCTCCAGGATGTGACATCTCAACTCAACGATAATTTAACCGGTAAACTCACTATCGAAGAAATGGACCCTACGTTATTAAGAGGGTTTCCGGGAGTAGCCATATCGCTGAAGAACGTGGCGTTGCGTGACAGCCTTTGGCATGTTCATAAAAAAGACCTGTTAGTGGCAAAGAATATCTATGTGGCAGTGGATGCCTTTTCCCTGTTGAAGGGTAAGCCGAAGATCAAAGATGTGAATATTGAAAATGCCCGGATTTATCTTTATGTAGACAGTACCGGGTATAGCAATGCCGATATTTTCAGGCTGAAGCAAACGCCTGATACAGCGAATAATACTTCGAAAGCACAACCTCGAATCAATCACCTTACTCTTACGGACGTAGATTTCAAGCTGGACAATCTATCCAAGAAAAAACGGTTCCACTTTGCCGTGGATAAAGTTGTCAGCGAGTTGTTTTATAACGATACGGGATGGAATGCCCAGGTTGATATAGATGCATTGGTAAAGGAATTCGCATTCAATACGCACAATGGAAGTTTTATAAAAAACAAACAGGTACAAACTTCTTTGGACCTTGGTTTCAACGAAAATAAAAAAGTGCTTACTATTCCCGCACAAGATGTAAAGGTAGATGACGTAGAGGTGAATTTCAGAGCACAATTCAATTTGGATACCGTACAAACATTCAGGGTAGAACTTATAGTAGATGCTATCCCGTTCAGGGAAGCCCGTTCCATGTTATCTGAGAATATACAGGGCAAATTGAAGTCCCTGGATTTTGAAGAGGACATTCAGGCAAGAGCCTTGATCGCCGGGTCATTGGTAAAACGTGGTGATCCGTTGGTGAATGTGAAATGGATTGTAAAGGATAATGAGATGACCACGCCCGGAGGTAAGATTACAAATTGCAATATGGAAGGTTCTTTTGTCAACAACGCTAACCCGGCTTTTACAAGAAATGACCGCAACTCTGTGATTGCTGTACCTAAACTCACCGGTAAATGGAATGACATAGCTTTTACTGCCGATTCTCTGAGCGTAGTGGATTTGATAGACCCATTGATAGCAGCGCATATCACGAGTGATTTCCCGCTTTCGAAGATCAATCAGATAGTTCCCACGAACCTGGTAAACATTTCAAAAGGCAACGGAAGCATCAACGTGTTTTACCGTGGTGGCTTGAAAATAAATGATCCCAGAGCGCCGTATATTAAAGGTTTTGTCAAGGTGACCGGATTAACCATGACCTACCTGCCGCGCAATCTTACATTTACCAACAGTACTATTCATTTAGATTTTACAGGCAGTGATCTGTATTTAAGAAACTCGAAAGTACAGGCAAAGACCAGTGTGTTGTACCTGGAAGGGAGTATGCTGAACTTTCTGAATCTTTACTATGTAGATCCTGCAAAAATAGTGTTGGATCTACGTGCTAAGAGCTCCTCCGTCAATTTGGAGGAATTCCAGTCATTACTCAGTAAACGGCAAAAAATCACAACAGTTACTAAGACCCAGGGCGGTAAAAACTTGCAGAAAGCAGCAGGACAGTTGGATGCAATCTTAGATAAAAGCAACCTGCATTTGAACCTGGTGGTAGGTAAACTGCAATACAAGAAATTCCTGGCAACCGACATTAAAGCAGATGTGAGTATGACGGAAACGGCTATCCGGCTCAATAGTGTGTCGGTTCGGAATTCAGGCGGTAATGTTGCTTTCAACGCCATTATAGATCAGTCCGGACAAGCCAACGCAGTGACGCTTAACACAGCGATCACCAAGGTGGATGTAACGCAATTCTTTACAGCTCTTGAAAACTTTGGTCAGGATGCCATCACCGACAAAAACATAAAAGGACAACTCACTGCATCGGCAGATATGAAAGTCACTATTTCAGATGCCGGTAAGATCATTCCGGGTTCTATGCATGGTGCTGTAGATTTTAACCTGCAGAATGGTGCATTAGTCAATTTCGATCCTATAAAAAACATCAGCAAATTTGTCTTTCGCAGCCGCCATCTGGATAACATTACTTTCAGTGATCTGAAAAATACACTTATACTTTCCGGGGATAAGATCACCATCAACCCCATGTACATCGAAAGCAGTGCGATCAATCTGAACGTGGAAGGAGTTTATGGACTAAAGAACAAAGGCACAGATATAAGGGTAGATGTACCGCTTCGCAACCCTAAAAAGGATGAACACATTATCGACGATGATGAACGCAAAACGCGCAATATGAAAGGTATCGTGATACACCTGCAAGCGGTAAATGGTGATGATGGTAATGTAAAGATCAGGTTACGCAGCAAAGGGAAACAGGCGGACGCCGCTGTAGATGAAGCTACCAGGGTTGTAGCTGCAGACACTTCTGCGGCTCCTTCAAATAAAAAAAGGAAAGGATTATTTAAAAGATAGTGTTCCTGCTTATGCAGTCTTACTCATTTCCCAGGTGCGTCTTCCTTCACCCTGTATCACATGGCGCTCACTGTGGTAAGAAGAACGAACCAACGGGCCGCTTTCTACATAATCCAAGCCTATTTTATACCCTTCTTCTTTGTAGAATGCAAATTCGTCCGGGTGAACAAATCGCATGACGCTGAGATGGCGTTGTGTAGGTTGCAGGTACTGTCCGAGTGTTACCACATCGCAGCCATTGTCTTTAAGATCCTGCAGGCTTTGCAATACCTCTTCTTTTGTCTCGCCCAGGCCCAGCATAATGCCGCTTTTTGTGCGCATGCCTCCGTCTTTCAGGCGGCGTATCACCTCCAGACTGCGGTGGTATTTTGCTTGTATTCTTACCTTACGGGTGAGTCTTTCTACCGTTTCCAGGTTGTGGGAAACCACTTCCGGCGCTACTTCTATAATACGCTCCAGGTTTTCCCATTGTCCTCTGAAATCCGGGATCAGGGTTTCTAATGTCGTATCAGGATTTAATGCGCGAACGGCTTTGATCGTATTTGCCCAGATGATGGAGCCTCCGTCCTTCAGTTCGTCCCTGTCTACAGAAGTAATAACGGCATGTTTTACTTTCATCAGATAAATGGCTTCAGCTACCCGTTGAGGTTCATCCCAGTCGACAGGCTCCGGTCTGCCGGTAGCCACCGCACAAAAACCGCAGGAGCGGGTGCAGATATTGCCCAGGATCATAAAGGTGGCCGTGCCTTCACCCCAGCATTCGCCCATGTTCGGGCAATTACCGCTCTCGCAGATAGTATGAAGCTTATGCGTATCCACCAACCCTCGCACGTGGCGATAACTTTCACCAATAGGCAGTTTAACGCGAAGCCAGTCCGGCTTTTTCACCTTGGTTTCTCCATTCGCGACCTGCGCATTTATTACGGGTAACTCTTGCATAATGATCTGCAAATTACGATCATCATTTGCGATTGCCAAATTGCACGGCTATATAGCCATTAAGTAAGAAAGGATAAGATTTTACTAACGCCATTAATTCAATCTTCTGCGTATAAAGCTCGGCATTTAAACCCGTTTCTATCGCCAGTTTGCGCTTACGGAATGCAGCAAAGTCAAAATGCAAGGCTGTTTTAGCATGGATGCCCGGAACAATCTTGGTTTGCCCGATTCCTTCGAAAAAACCGCTTCTTCCTGCAATGCGGCTCATGGTGAGGAACATGTCCGGCTCATCCTGGTAGCGCGTAGGCTGCGGTCCCTCGTTATTGGCATGATAAATATCCAGGTAATAAGGCTTTAAAAATCCTACAGACAAACCACCTCCGTATACCCAATGTATAGAAACAGTTCCCGGATCGGGCTTGCCGGCAAGTAACTTTCTAAATCCATAACCCAATTTCAAGGCATAAAAGCTATTGACTTTGCCGAATTTATAAGGTCTTGGTTTTTCACCGATATAGCCGCCGGTGTTCGTTCCTTTAATCTCCTTTGCATGGCGGTGTTCGGTGATCTCCAGCTGGAATAACCGTATGTTATAGAATTTCTCGCTTTCTTTTTCTTCGCTCATCACATAGCCTTTATCTGCAAAAAGACTCCACCCATCCGTATTCAACCGGGCGCCTACGCTAAACTCCCTGTCGATCGGCTTGGGCCTTTTCGGTACAACGCGTTTGGGAGCTGTCTTTGCCGAAGAATCCACTTCCGAAGACAACGTAATTTGAGCATACGAAGCTGTCGTACAGGTTATTAATGCACAAATAAGCAGGTGTCGAAAAAACTTTGTCATTTTTTTGGAACATGTAAGTTACAGAATAAATGATATTCTTTTGTCTTTTGTCTGTCACAATATTTACAAAAACCTGCCCATTGCATTCATCAGGGTTTGACGGACAGTTTTTAATTCACTTTGTGCCATTATTTTATAATAAGCATCCTACAGAGGTCCTTCCCTATCTATCAAACATCTTCCTACCTTAGCATCTGAATTATAATCCTTCCCATGACATCCAAAGTAATATACGAAGGCAATTTGCGTACAGTTGCTACTCATCTGAAATCAGGCAATACCATAGAAACTGATGCGCCGGTTGACAATAAAGGAAAAGGTGAACGTTTTTCACCGACCGACCTGGTAGCCACGGCGTTGGCATCTTGTATGTGCACGATCATGGGCATCGCAGCCAACACACACGGGATGAATATAGAAGGTGTCGTTTGCGAAGTGGAGAAGATCATGACTGAAAGTCCGCGCAAAATTGGTGAGATCAAAGTAAAGGTGATTTTTCCACAAGAGAAACATTACAGTGAGAAGGAGCAGAAAATACTGGAACATGCAGCAGTCACTTGTCCTGTATTCTTAAGCTTGCATCCGGATTGTAAAAAAACGGTAGATTTTATCTGGGGCTAGGATTCACGCTGTTGCATTTCCCGGATTTGTTTTGTTGTCTTGCTGCTTCCATCGTGGCTCCAGCCCGGAGGTTTGAAAAGATAACAAAGCTTGTTGGTAAAGGAAGTGCTTTTTTGCATGTCTTTACTCATTGCCTGCCATTCATGAAAAATAATCTTTACAGGATGATGAGGATCATCAAGCTTTTTGGTAAGCCCGTAAACGGGTTTTTCGTTCGGTAGTTCATTTGCAAACGTGCCGAATAGCCTATCCCAGATGATGAGGCACATGCCCATATTTTTATCCAGATAAGGGATATTGCTGGCGTGGTGTACACGATGGTGCGAAGGCGTCACAAAAATATATTCTACCCATCCCGGTAGTTTTTTAACGGATTGTGTATGCACCAGTATGCCATAAGTTTGGGTAATGGCATACATGAAAAGTATGTCCAGCGGTTTGAAGCCAATCAAAGCCAGCGGTATGAAATACAGGTAGCGGTAAAATGGCATAAATACCGAAGACCGGAAGCCGGTAGTCAGGTTGTACTCTTCAGAAGAATGATGGGTCACGTGTACCGCCCAAAAAAAACGTACATGATGATCTACAAAATGTTCCAGCCAAAACAGCGCATCTTCAAACAGAAAGAGAAAAAGCCAGTACAGGAAAGGATTCCACTGGTGGATGAAAGCAAATTGAGAAAAGAAAATAAGTACGCCAAATGCAAGGCCACGTAATAAAAGATCAATTCCTGCATTTGTCAGATTCAGGTACACATTCATCACAGTTTCCTTCCAAGAGTAAAATTTCGAACCGTGGAAATTGCTCAGCAAGATCTCCAGCGGAATGAGGATCGCGTAAATAGGAATGGAAAATAGCAGTAATATATTCTTGTGTAATTCACTCATAAACACAGCGCTATATTAGAAGAAACCCAATCGTCAGAAAACAAACGATGCGTAGGGAATCTTAATGGTGTCTAACCGGGACAATGCAGACTTAGATAGTCATGATTTCTTTGTCCTTGTCTTTGCAATGTTGATCTACCAATACTATAAATTTATCAGTAATGCCCTGAACACGCACTTCCCCTTCTTTAGCCACATCTTCGCTTAGCCCGTCCTTTTGTTCTTTTTTGATTTGTTCAATAGCCTCTCTCCGAATGCTCCGTACAGATACTTTTGCCTGTTCTCCTTCGCCATTCACACGTTTCACCAGTTCCTTCCGGCGCTCTTCGGTGAGTGGTGGCAGGAAAAGACGGATAATATTTCCGTCATTTTGAGGGTTAAGACCGATATTAGATGCAATAATGGCTTTTTCTATAGGTCCCAGCATGTTTTTTTCCCAGGGTTGTATAGATAAAGTCCGCGCGTCAGCTACAGTCACATTCGCTACCTGGGCAAGGGCCGTGGGGGCACCGTAATACTCAACAAAAATGCCATCCAAAATCACTGGGTTGGCTTTACCTGCGCGTATTTTTGCCAGTTCAGCTTCCAGGTGTGAAATTGCACGTTTCATTTGCTGCGCTGCTTCCTCGATGATCATATCTAATGCTTCTGCCATAGGTTTGCGTTTTTCAGGCTGCAAATGTAAATAATGTTGGCTAGTATTTTTGAATGATTCGAATACAACACGATGGAGAAGGTTTAGGATAGCAGGTGTATTATCGCGCGTGTTTTGATGTTGCAGGAAAACCAATACATTAAAATTATACTCGCATAATAACTGCTTTTTGGTAAGCGGGTCAATCTGGGTTATTTTTGTGTTATTCATATTTTGAAAACCGATGCAAATAGAACAAGCAAATAGCGCAGCACCTGTAGTACTCACAGAAGAAGCCGTGTCAGAAGTGAAAAGGTTAATGAACGAACCTGGATTTGAAGCAGACCAATACCTGCGCGTGGGCGTGAAAGGAGGAGGTTGTTCCGGGCTTAGCTATGTATTGGGGTTTGATAAAATGGAAGAAGATGACGAGTTGTATCAGATTGCAGGCGTGCCTGTAGTGATGAAAAAAGCGCACGGCATCTATCTCATGGGGATGGAAGTGAATTTTGAACATGGACTGAACGCCCGTGGATTTACCTTCAAAAATCCGAATGCCAGCAGCACCTGTGGCTGCGGCACATCTTTCGCCGTGTAATTTTTAAGCCGATCTATTGCATCTTATCCTTAAAATAGTTTGTTGGCTGGTGGTTTTCAGTACTACCCATGGTGTTCTTTTCGGGCAGGAAGGCAATGAAGAAAAATTGCCTGTAAACCAGTCAGATGAAAAAGGGAAAAAACATGGTATGTGGTATTTTTCCACTACAGCCCGTATGGGAGAGCCGGGTACGATTGAATTCGGCAGCTATCAGCATGGCAAACGTGTAGGCAAATGGTACAAAATGGAAAAAGAAACCAGTGACCTTCTGTCCATCGAGTCTTATAAAAACGGTATGCTGCATGGTGAGGTGAAGTATTTTGAAATGGGGAAATTGTATTGCACCGGAAATTACCTGGCGCTCGATCCGCAGAAAAAATATGACACGATAGTGGTGACCGATCCCGAAACCCTGTTGGAAAGTTACCGGATACTTTCAACGGAAAGCGGGTCCATACGCCATGGAATCTGGCAATACTTTGACCCACAAACCGGACATATGATAAGGACGGAAGACTACGTCGGTGACGAACTCGTTTTCCGGAAAGATTTTGAAGCCTCGGGCAAAGATGGTGATGGTACGCAGCAGCATTACCAGAAAAAGATGCCACATAATAAAAAACAGAATTATCAACCGCCTCCCGGTAAGCGCTCCTACACACAATAAGCGCTAAAATTTTTCGTGCTGTTTGTTTATTTTTTTACACATTCTTTTATACCTTACCGCATCAATTTTTTTATCCGATTAGAAAAATGAAGAAATTCCTATTCATAGCTGCCATTTCAACTTTGGTGTTTTCGTGCGCAAAGAAAGAAGATTTAAACCCCCGTTTCAGGCCGGTTACATGCGATGACGCTACCGATGATGGAATATTTGAGGCGTACAGTGAACCGGAAGAAGTGATCTTTCTAAAGGACTATGCCTCTATACCGAGTGCCCCTGCTGCCAACGTGCTCAGTTATCTGCATATCACTGCCAACAAACTTTATAATAACAGTGTCGGGTATGATCCTGTAATACGTTATAAACCTAATGTAGCAACCAATCTCATTGTTTATTTGCCTACTGAAGGGCACAATACCTACTACAGTTGGGAAGTAAACAGTTCAGGTGTAGATGATACACTGTCTGTCCCTATCTATAACGCCAGGAAATTAAACCTTCCTTCAGGTTGCCACCGCTTATACTATGTATTTGCCGACAAGCCTATGGGAACCATCCTGACAAAAGGGCATTTTGATTTTGAAGTAGTTCCTTACTAAGGATATAAAGAAAAATATGCAAGCGGCAACCCTTAGGGTTGCCGCTTTTTGCATGGGAGTAACATTTCAATATTATTTTATCGTTAAGTTTTCTTAAATTTAGGTAGAAATTCTTTCTGTCAGTGAAGAAGCCATATTACATATTATTAGGGCTTTTATTGCTAATGAGCAACATGATGTTTGCCAACAGGGTAGCGGTTTCTTTTGATTTTTGCGGTGAGACAGTTTCGTTTAGTTACGATACTGCCCGTTATGTGGAGTTTGAGGCTCCGCTTACGGTGGAAGCTATAGAGCGTTTTTACGACGAGATGGAAGTGGCTGATTACAGCGAGGTAATAGCAGCGCTGAACGCATACAAAGTAAAAGACAAGCCGGATGATTGGTTATTTTATCAACTCGTTCGCCGTACGGCACAGCATATCAGTCCTAAATCTACCAATTATAACCGTTACACGCTTTACAAATGGTACCTGATGTGTAAAACCGGTTACGATGCCACCCTGTCTGTATCACCTAAAAAGCTCTTGTTCTATGTCCAAAGCGACGACGCCATTTATGACATTCCTACGCATCTGATGAATGGAAAACAATATGTATGTCTTAACTACCACGATTACGGAAGCGTCAATTTTGAAAAAGAGCATTTTGAACGCTTAGGAGTCAATCATCCGGAAAGCGTACATCCTTTTTCTTATAAGATCACACATTTACCCGATTTCAGGGCGGAAGATTACTCGGATAAAAACCTGGAATTCAGCTATTATAATAATGAGTACCGCTTTAAGGTTAAAGTGAACAAGCAGATTAAAGTTCTTTTCGCCAATTATCCGGTTACCGACTACCAGGCTTATTTCGATATGCCCCTGAGCAGTGGCACTTACAGTACATTGATCCCGGCGCTGAAACAATACACGGAAAAAATGAGTCAGCAAGAAGGCGTAGACTATTTAATGCGATTCACCCGATACGCATTTCTTTATGAGACCGATCGTCAAAATTTCGGAAAAGAAAGACGTTTTTCGCCTGAACAGACTCTTTTGTATGACTATAGTGATTGCGAGGACCGTTCGGCTTTATTCTTCTATTTAGTGAAGGAAATTTATAACCTGCCGATGATCGTTTTGGCTTTTCCGGAACACATCACCATAGCCGTGAAATTTGATAAACCGGTGGGGAAACCTATTATTTACCAAGGCTCTCAATACTCCGTATGTGAACCTACCCCTCAAAAAGAAGATTTGAACGTAGGGGAACTATCCCGGGAGTTGAAAAAGGCAAGCTATGAAGTGGTGTATGCTTACCAGCCATAAGACGATTACTCTTTTTTAATGGGTTTAGGATGCAGTAAGCGCAAAGCATTGAAAACAGCCTGGTGACCGATAGTGGCATGGTCTTCTTCCGGCAGATAGTCAAAAAATATCTGTACCGATTTACTTTTTGAGTGACGAAGTTTTTCTGCAAGCAGGTTGCAGTCTACTTCCATCACCCGTGGATTTTTGCCGGGTGTTACACCTTCTTTACCCACCCCCAAATAAATATGCAGCGGCAAGTCGAATTCCCGCCGGTAGACGGCTGACCCGATATCCAGTAAGGATCCATTGTCCCACCAAAGGCTCGGACTAATGATGATATAATCTTCAAAAAGCTGAGGCTTCGTCAGGAGGATTTCTGTAGCAAGCAATCCGCCCAGTGATTGTCCTATCAACGTTCGATGCTTATTGGTGCGGAACGTTTGTTCGATATGAGGTTGCAATTCCTTCTCTATGAACTGTATGAATTTTTGAGAACCTCCGGATGAAGGAAGTAATTTCTTGTCTTCTGCATTAGAAGAAGGAAATGTATAATCGCGTTTTCGATCTATGGTTGCTATGCCTACGACTATAGATGGAGGTACACGATCTATCCACGAAAAGCTGTTGAATTGGTAAAGTCCGACTACATGAATAAAATCTTCATCGGCGCTGCCGTCTAAAAGATAAACAACAGGATACCGGGCTGTATCGTTTTCATTATATCCTTCGGGAAGATAGATGTTGAGCGTCCGGGTTTCGTTCAGGATTTTGGAGGACAATTCCCTGACGGTACCTAGTACAAAAGGTTTTTGAGCCAAGGTTAGGTTCATGCTGGCTGATAGCAGTAATAACAAAAAAGCACGAATCATTTAGTATGTTGTTTTTCTATCTTCTTGTGTGTTTCCAGGTAAGTGGGTAATGCTGCCGAACCGTACCATTTGACGATCTCAGGATGCAGTAAATTTTCCTTAATTGCAGGGTCTGTTTCCAGCAGCGCTTTGGCCTCTTCTTCGGTTTTTACATTAAGAATAAAAATACCCCTGTAAGAAAGCTCGTTTTTCGCAAAGGGCCCGGCTACCACCAATTTGCCCTCATCTGCCAGCCGGTTGATATTAGCCAGGTGTCCGGAGAACAGGCTATCGCGTACTGTTTTATTCTCAATAGTTTTACTCCCCGTTTTTAGGAGAACGAATACGTACATTTTCATACCGTAATCATCTGCCCCAAGTGATTTTGCCAGGGAAGAATCATAAGCTTGATCACTTCTTTGAGCGTATAAGTTTTGACATGATAATAGCGTAAAGATGAGTAGAACGATTTTCATGGAGATTTCAAAATTATTTTCTAAGGTAAAGCAGGGAAGTTACATTGACTACCGAAAGAATAATCTTTTTGAATTGAGTGATGACTGTAACGGAGCGGAGAGCCCGTAAGATATAGTACCGTGCTACTCAATAGTAGTAAATGGGCCAGATGCAAAAATCTTCCCCGCTGTTTACTACCTTTGCGGCACTTTTACCACCTTACAGAAAAGAGAATGATGTTGCAAGAACAGCCCATAAAAGCAAAAGACGCGATATTACTCACCGAACGAGTGAAAGACTATGGTATGCTGATGAAGCCGAACCTGAGTTTTATGGTGGTTTTCTCCAGCGTGGTGGGTTATCTGCTGGCTCCCGGAGTGCAGTTTGCCTGGAAGGAAGTGATCATGCTGTTTGCCGGTGGTATGCTGGTGACCGGTGGAGCAAATACCATCAATCAGATATTGGAAAGATATTCCGACAAGCACATGAAGCGGACAATGCTGCGCCCTATGCCGGATGGCAGGATGAACGCATCGGAGGCCTGGCTTTTTGCCGCCTTAACCGGCTTGAGCGGTGCTTTTTTACTGGGTTATTTTTTTAACCCGCTTGCCGGTATCTTGAGTTTCTTGTCCCTGCTGCTCTATGCATTTGCCTATACACCCATGAAAAAGGTACATTCTGTGGCAGTTTTGATCGGTGCGATCCCGGGTGCTTTGCCACCCTTGATCGGCTGGGTGGCAGCTACCAATAGTTTAGGAGCGGCGAGTGTGGGCGGCTGGATCTTGTTCCTGATCCAGTTTTTCTGGCAGTTTCCTCATTTTTGGGCGATAGCCTGGGTGGGTTTTGAAGATTATGAAAAAGCAGGCATTCGGATGCTGCCATCCCGTTTGGGGAAAACCCGTTTTACCGGGTTACAATGCATGTTTTATAGTATTGTGCTGATACCCTTGGTTATCATGCCCCGTTTGGTAAATATGACTGGGAATGTAGGTATGTGGATCAGCATGGCCTGCGGTCTTTTGTACTTTATAGCTTCTTTTAATTTTTATAGAAAAAATGACCACAAAGCCGCCAAGACCGTGATGTTTACATCTTTTATCTATCTGCCGGTAGTTTTGCTGGCGTTATTGTTTGACAAATTGTAATTAATAAATGGAGGGATTTATGACGAGTGCGGCGAAATCAAGGAGATTGCATCCTCACAAGTTTGCTTTGTGGATAGCCATGGCAAGTATTGCCATGATGTTTGCAGGGCTTACGAGTGCTTATATGGTAAGACAGGCACAGGGTAACTGGCGCAGTTTTCACTTACCGGTCGTTTTTTGGGTTTCTACTGCTGCGATCCTGTTAAGCAGTGTTACATTCGTATTGGGATTGCGGGCGTTCAGGCAAAGAGCTATTCCCCAATTTAAATTATTGATCACTATCACTTTAGTTTTAGGGGTCCTTTTCGGAGCCCTTCAGTTCTCAGGATTTTATGAGCTGTACCAGCAGCCTCAAACGGTAGTTTTCGATGGCGATGTACAGTATGTGAGAGAAAATGGGGTTTCCAGGGAGAATATTTACCCGGTAAGGGTAGATGGTAATCCGAGTGAGTCTTTTCTTTTTATTATAGCCGGGCTACACCTGTTACATATTTTAGGGGGAATCATAGCGTTGGCCATCGTGTTTTTCAGGGCTTTTCGTAAGAGGGTAAAGGTGTACAGCGCTACCGGATTAGAGATCGTAGGTGCCTATTGGCACTTTGTAGATATATTGTGGATTTATTTATTTGTCTTCTTTCTAGTAAATCAGTAAAATCTTTTAGAAATTTACAGCCAATTTATTTTTTTTACAATTCTATGGCACAACACGCAGCAGCAGTAACTACGGAACAGAAAGTTTGGGGTGGCGGGCGCTCACCTTTTAATGTGAGCTATGGCAAGATGATGATGTGGTTCTTTCTCCTTTCAGATGCTTTTACATTTGGAGCTTTTTTGATTTCTTACGGTACTACGCGTTTTTTCAGTACAGTATGGCCAGATCCTAATAAGGTATTCCACGCATTTCCGTTTATGGGACATGCCAATTTGCCCTTGCTTTTTGTGAGTTTAATGACCTTTATTCTGATCATGAGTTCGGTAACCATGGTGTTGGCGGTGCACGCCGGGCATTACGGAGATCGTGCAGGTGTTACTAAATGGCTTCTCTGGACCATTGTAGGCGGTATCTGCTTCCTCGGTTGCCAGGCTTGGGAATGGACGCACTTACATCATCAAGGTGCATGGTGGGGCTCTTTTACGGATATTACCACACCCATCGAAGCTTTCAAAGGATTATTTAATGACAAGGCGGTCGGGGATGCCACATTTGCTACCGGGGCAGGATTACAATCCACCCATGATTTTTATAATTATTTCTTTACCATCACAGGTTTCCATGGCGGCCACGTAGCTAGTGGTGTGGTATTGCTTATCTTAGCATTGATCAATACCGTAAATGGAACTTATGACAATCGCGGACACTACGAGATGGTGGAGAAAATCGGGTTGTACTGGCACTTTGTAGATCTGGTATGGGTATTTGTATTTACCTGCTTCTACTTGTTGTAATCCGACCTCTCACGATGGCGGAAAAAAAAGTTCAAAAATTAAAATTCAAAAAAAATAGCATAAATGTCTCAACATCATCCTAGCGATTCTAATCAACAGTATTACGAAGGCGATCAGTCGAAGCTTTATTCCGGAGTGATGAATCATCATTTTAATCATGATGTAAGATCTGCCGACAGCAAAAAACAGATCGGAAGAATCTGGAAAGTATTTTGGATCCTGCTGGCTGTAACCGTAATAGAAGTGGTCATAGGGATGTTCTTTAGTCATGCTATGCCCAAGGCCTTGGTTGCCTTTTTCTTCCTGGCTCTTACACTTTTCAAAGCAGGTTATATCGTAGCGATATTCATGCACTTAGGCGATGAGTTAAAAAACTTCATCGTTTTGATCCTGATTCCTTTGACATTATTTATTTGGTTCATTATAGCATTCCTTGCAGACGGAAGTTTTTGGTTGCACATGAACACGACTGCGCCCATGAGATAGTGTCTTGTATTGCCTTTCTAGTTTTATTAAATGACTGATAAGAAGAAATCCGGCGGAAAATTTATATTAGGATTAGCGGTGGCACTGATGCTGCCGCTATCTTTTTATGTGGTGGCTAAGTTGTTACGAAAAGACCACATAAAGATGCCCCATTATTATAGGGTAGATAAAGTAGAAGGTGGAGATTCCATTTTTCACCAGGTTAAAGATATTGAACTGTTGAATCAGCTGGGTGATACGATCTCTCTGAACCGGGAGTTAAAGGGAAAGATTTTAATTGTTGATTTCTTCTTTGCATCCTGCCCATCCGTTTGTCCCAAGTTGACCAGCCATATGAAAATGCTGCAACGGGCATTTCGGAAAAATCCCAAACGTGAAACGAACCTGGAAGGCGATGTACAGCTGATCTCCATTACGGTAGATCCTCAGCGAGACAATGTTCCGGCCTTACGTGCATATGCTGATCAATATGGTGTCAATCATGACAGGTGGTGGTTTTTGACGGGCGATAAAACCAAGATCTACGATTATGCCAGGAACGAGTTGGGTCTGTCCCTGCAAGATGGTGATGGCGACCCCAACGATTTTATTCACAGCCAGAAGATCATCGTACTGGATCAGGAGCGTTATATACGCGGATATTATGACGGGTTGGATACCGCCGCCATCAGCCAGTGTGCCTATGATATATCGCTCCTTTCCATGGAGAATAAAAAAAGAAAAAAAATAAACCAATGAGTTTGAAGCCTGTATTAAAGAAAAACGACAAGCAAGCGAGGTTATTCATTTTTACCGTTTCCTTTGTTGTGTTTGCAGCCGTAGTGATTTTATCCAAAGTGAAGCTGGATGTGGATCTGGGCTTCGACATACACATTTTTGCTTTGATCAATGCCGTTATCAATTCATTAGTAAGTGTATTGCTGGTGGCAGCCTTCATAGCGGTTAAGAATAAGAGCTTTGTGGTGCATAAGAATATTATGCTGGGAGCGATCTTACTTTCAGTACTATTCCTGGTATCCTATATTGCGCACCATTTACTTTCAGGAGATACGAAGTTTGGCGGGGAAGGAAATATCAGGTACCTCTACTTTTTCATCCTGATCACCCATATTTTTTTAGCAGCTATCATTCTTCCGTTTATTCTTTTTACTGCTTATCGTTCGCTTACAGGCGAGTATGCAAAACATAAAAAGCTGGCGCGTTATACCTTCCCCTTATGGCTGTATGTGAGCATTACCGGCGTCATCGTCTACCTGATGATATCACCTTACTACCAGTAATACATCATTTTTATCGGTAAATTTGTACCATGAAAAAATGGCTCCTGAGTTTTTGCTTTATACTGATAACGGTGGTAGCAAGTTATGCGCAGGGTTGTTCGGTATGCACCAAAACTGCATCAGAGTTAGGAGATAAATCAGCCAAAGGTTTAAACAATGGAATTCTCTATCTGGCGGCATTTCCTTTGTTGGCGTTGGGGTCTATCGGGTTTATCTGGTGGAAAAATTACCAGCGGACTAAGACCTCCTGACCGCCCAACGTAATTTATATATCTTCCCAAATTATTCCATGACTGTAAACAGTACAAAAAAAACGCACAACCGTATCGACTGTGCGCTTCTGGTATCATACCGAAACTGTTCTCTTAATAGCCTCTTCCTTCTTTGCGCTCCATGTAATTCATAAAGGCGCGGTTGGCCACGCGGTTTCCGCCCGGTGTCGGGTAGTTGCCGGTGAAATACCAATCTCCTTTGTTTTTAGGACAAGCATCGTATAAGCCTTCAATCGACTGATAAATAATATCCACGTCTGCCTTCACATCTGCAGGTCGAAGCATTTCTGCGATTTTCTTACTGATTTCTTCTGCCGTAAAAGGCTCGTAAATAGCTTTTACGAAATTCTGTTCTTTCAGATGGTTATCCCCTTCCGCCTGTAAACATTTTTGATAGGTATCTTCGAGAATATGTGCCTGGTGAGTCTCTTTCAGAAGCTCTACAGCGGCCTGGAATGCAATGAAATCTCCCATGCGGCTCATGTCGATGCCATAGCAATCCGGGAAACGGATCTGGGGTGCCGATGAAACCACTATTATTTTTTTAGGAGAAAGCCTGTCCAGCATTTTTATGATGCTTTCCTTTAGCGTTGTACCCCTTACGATAGAGTCATCAATGACAACTAACGTATCGACATCTTTATTTACAGTTCCGTAAGTTATGTCATAAACGTGCTGCACCATTTCATTCCGGGAAGCATCTTCGGTAATGAACGTGCGCATTTTCACGTCCTTGATCGCAATTTTTTCAATCCTGACCCTGCGTTGCAGCAGATCATGCATTTCTTCTTCAGAAAGATTCTTAGAAAGGATTTTTTGAATTTTTGTTTCGTTCAAATAATCTTCCAGTCCTTTGATCAGACCATAGAAAGCAGTTTCTGCCGTATTCGGGATAAAGGAAACGATGGTGTTTTTGAGATCATTATTAACGGCCTGCAATACTTTGCCTGCGAGGTTGCTTCCCAACTTCATCCGTTCTTTATAGATTTCGGCATCACTTCCTCTGGAGAAGTAGATACGTTCGAAGCTACAGGCTTTTAATTCTCTCGCGGGTAAGATTTCCGGATTGCTGAATGAACCGTCGTTCTTAACGATAATGGCGTGCCCCGGCTGGAGTTCTTTTACGTTTTCAAAGTCTACGTTGAAGCTGGTCATGATGGCCGGGCGTTCCGATGCAGCTACGATCACTTCATCATCCTTGTAGTAAAATGCTGGGCGGATACCATTGGCATCCCGCATGATGAAACTATCTCCATTTCCTACCAGGCCGCCGCAAACATATCCTCCGTCGAAATGGGCGGTAGCTTGTTTGAGCACGCCTTCCAGGTTGAGATGTTCCGGGTCGGTGTCATCTGCCATACACAGATAATAATGTATCATTTCTATCATCGCCCCCAGGTCACTTTCACGCATGGTAGTGGTAGGGTGTGCGTCTAACAGGGAAAACAATTCATCTGTGTTTACCAGGTTAAAGTTACCTGCCATTGCCAAATTACGTACAGGACTGATGTTAGGCTTTAGAAAAGGATGACAAAATTCGACGTTATTTTTGCCCTGCGTCCCGTAGCGCAAATGCCCCATAAGACATTCACCCATAAAGCGCATATAACCCTTCATCAGCCCGGGATGCTTCCGCAGGTCGGGATACATTTTTTCCATTTCGGCTACCTCAGCACTCAGGTTTTGGAAAATGGCAGCAATAGCACCCGATCCGCTTTGCCGCTGACGGTACATAAACTGGTGGCCCGGCGGAATGTTCAATTTTACAGAAGCAATACCTGCACCGTCCTGTCCGCGGTTGTGCTGCTTTTCCATAAGCAGGTACAGTTTATTAAGTCCGTAAAAAGCTGTTCCGTATTTTCGGTGGTAGTAAGCCAATGGTTTCAGCAGGCGTATATAAGCTAACCCGCACTCGTGGCGAATGGCATCAGACATGAGGCTGCAAAGATAGGAGGATTTTTAAGAATACCCTTCTTACAGTCATAACCTGCATTTATTCAGGTATTTCAAATACATATTTACAGGTATTGCCATACCCTGCTAGACAGGGTGCTTTTCTACGGGCCGTTTGAAGGTTTTAAAAAGGAATACTTATTTTACATTCCTACAAACTTACCAAGTATGCATTTCAAGGTTTCTGTTAAAGCAATTACCATACTGTTACTGATGAGCAACACTCTGCAAGCACAGCAATTTACCGGTGACTACCCGGTTACAAAAAAAGGAAATCAGGTGGACGAATTTTTTGGTGTAAAAGTATCTGATCCCTATCGATGGCTGGAAGATGACAATAGCGCCGAGACCAAAGACTGGATCAAACGCGAGAACACAGCTACCAATGGATATCTATCAAGAATTCCATTCAGAGATGCCATAAGAAAGCGGTTGACCGAAATATGGAATTATGAGAAGTTCTCAGCACCTTTCAACGAAGGGGAATTCACGTATTTCTATAAAAATAACGGGCTTCAGAACCAATCCGTTCTTTACCGTCAGCAAGGAAACGGGCAACCGGAAGTGTTCCTGGATCCAAACAAATTTTCTACTGACGGTACAACATCATTAGCGGGTATCAGCTTCTCAAAAGATGGCTCACTGTGCGCCTACCAGATTTCTGAAGGAGGGAGCGACTGGACCAAGATCATACTTCTCCATAGTGCTACAAAAAAGCAGCTGGATGATACGCTCACAGACATCAAATTCAGTGGTGTATCCTGGAAGGGAAATGAGGGCTTTTATTACAGCAGCTACGATAAGCCGAAAGAAGGGAGTAAACTATCCGGGAAAACAGAAGTGCACAAGCTTTATTACCACAAGATAGGCACGTCCCAAGCGGATGACGCCCTGGTATTCGGTGGCGATGATATGCCACGTCGCTATGTAGGCGGATATGTCACCGAAGATCAGCATTTCCTGGTGATCACAGCTGCTAATGCAACGTATGGCAATGAGTTGTACCTGCGTAACCTGACTATGAGTAAGGCTCCGCTTATTCCGATCATTACCGGATTCGATCATGAGCAGGAAATTATTTACTCGGATAACGGAAGATTGTTCATACAAACGAATAAGGATGCCCCAAATCGTAGAGTGGTCGTGGTGGATGCTGCTGATCCCAAACCTGAAAACTGGAAAGATCTGATCCCTGAAGGCAAGTTCCCGTTGTCGGTAAGTATGTGCGGTAAAAAGATATTTGCACAATACCTCAAAGATGCGGTGTCACAAGTGTTTCAGTATGATCTGAACGGCAAAAAGGAAAAGGAAATATCACTGCCGGGATTGGGGACGGCCGGTGGTTTCGGCGGAAAGGAAACTGAGAAAGTGACGTATTATTCCTTTACTTCCTACAATTATCCTTCTACTATTTTTAAGTATGATATCACAACCGGAAAATCATCCGTTTATAAAAAGCCTGCAGTAAAATTTGATCCCACCCAGTATGAAAGCAAGCAAGTGTTTTACACGACAAAAGACGGCACCAAAATTCCTATGATCATCACGTATAAAAAAGGCATGCTGTTAACCGGCAAGAATGCAACAATGCTTTATGCTTACGGAGGGTTTAATGTGAGTATTACCCCGTCCTTCAGCGTGAGTAATATGATCTTCATGGAGAACGGGGGAGTGTATGCAGTTGCTAATATCCGCGGCGGTGGCGAGTACGGTGATGCATGGCATAATGCTGGAACTAAAATGAAGAAGCAAAACGTGTTTGACGATTTCATAGCGGCAGCGGAGTACCTCATCAAAGAGAACTATACCTCAAAGGAATACCTGGCGATTTCAGGAGGGTCCAATGGCGGGCTATTGGTAGGAGCCTGTTTAACACAGCGTCCTGATCTGTTCAAAGTATGTTTTCCTGCAGTAGGTGTTTTGGATATGCTACGCTACCATAAGTTTACCGCTGGTGCCGGATGGGCTTATGATTACGGCACGGCCGAAGATAGTAAGGAGATGTTTGACTACCTGTACAAATATTCGCCCGTACATAATGTGAAGAAACAATGCTATCCTGCAACTATGGTGTTGACCGGCGATCATGATGATCGGGTGGTTCCTGCGCATTCCTTCAAGTTTGCAGCTGCCCTGCAGGAAGGACAAACCTGCAGCAACCCCACGCTCATCCGTATTGAAACGAAAGCAGGTCATGGTGCCGGAAAGCCTACTGCTATGGTGATAGAAGAACAAGCCGATAAATGGGCCTTTCTTCTTTACAATATGGGATTGAAATACAACATTAAATAGTACAGGCAACCTGATTTTAAAAAGCTGACCCATTATGAGGTCAGCTTTTTTTATGAAATTTGGAAATAGAAATTCTCGGATGCATGGTATCAACGCCACTTGGGCTATATAGCGTAGTTGTCGCCCGGCTACTAAAAACCTCTTGAAAAATACCCTTTAGATCCTTCCACTTTCGTAGCCCACGCCTTTGAAGTATACTACGTCTTTGGAAAGTCGTTTTTTGTGCAATTGTAATTTGATGAAGGCGGACAAGGAGCTAATAGGAGAAAGTATGAAAATGGCAACGATCAGCAATCGTTTAAACAAGGTCACACGTCCTTTGCGGCTCAGGTCGCCGGGTCCGCCCTTTTCGCGGATGAATTTTGACCAGGTATGAAAGTTCTTGATACCTCTTTGTTCCAAAAGGACCAATCCCGGATTTAACGAGATAGCATTCGCTTCGAGCAATTTGCCATGAAAGGAATCGAAGCTTTTTTGTTGCAGGGCGTTTAGAATGATCTTTCCGAAACGCGATGCTTCTTTTACGTCTTTTTCCTGTACCCCTGCAGCGGGCAACCAGCGGGATGCCTCTTTTTGACCGGAGAATGCCCAACGGATAACGGTGAGTGTGGAAATGATATTAGGATTGGTATCAAACAGGGAGATATTTCCCACCAGTTTTGCATTTCGTTTTAACAGGTATTCTTTCACCTTCTCCTGCGCATGAAGCCACATATTTCGACAACCGATAACGGTCACTACTTTTTTCCCGTCCAGTACACGGGCATGTTCACTTTGCAGGAAGGCCGTGACCGGCTGCGAAGGATTGAGAAACCAAGGCTGGTATCCCAGGATCACGAGGTCATAATGCTTGCTGTAAATTTCCTGTGGCAGCGGACGGATCGGTGCCGGTAAATGCTGTACCGTTTCGGGCATCGCATCAAAAAAAGCATGGGCGCTCCACGGAAAAGGAAAAGCCGTTTGCGCCTTGATTTCTGCAAAGTCAATCTCGACATCGTTTTGGATGTTTTGAAGAACACTGTCGAGTATATCTTTTAATTGTCCGCTTTGCGTATAATAAAGTACCAGGATGCGGGGCTTCTCTGCCATAAGGGTGTTATACTACGGTAAGATAGATGTAAGCATAGGAGAAGCGGGCGCTTTCGGGTACCATCACCAGGAGGCGGTCGCCTTTCTTTAGTTTTCCACTATAAAAAAGCTCTTCCAACATGATAAAGGTAGAAGCTGCACCTACATTGCCGACTTTGGTGAGGTTGTAAAACCATTTTTCATAAGGAATATGAATGCCGGTTCTTTTCAAGTGCTCATCGATCTGGTGCTTGAAATACTCGCTGGACATGTGCGGCAGGAAATAGTCGATCTCCTCGCTTTTCAGGTTGTGTTTTTTTACCAGTTCTGCGAGATATTCCCCCCCTTTCGGCACAATGTTTTCACCCAGCAAACGCGTATCCTGTTTTAATGCGAACACGCTTTCCTCGGTCCATTGCACAGTGTCCATGTCGTTCCAGCCCTGCATATGCTTATCTCCGTTTTTGGATGCGCCGGCATACATGCAGGTTTCTATTTCGTTAGCGAAAGAGGTAATTTCCAGCCATTCTATTTTAAGCGAAAGCCCCTCCTTGTTGGGTGTTGGTTCCAGCAGGGCAGCACTGGCACCGTCACTGAGCATCCATCTTAAGAATTCTTTTTCAAAAGCAAGTATAGGATTCTCCTCTAATTTACTCAGGTTTTCTGCTTCCGGTTGGAAGCGGGAAGCGTGCATCCAGGCAGACATCCGCTCTGATCCTACACTAGCTGCCATTTCAGACATGCCACTCCCTATGCTCATGTAGGCATATTTCAGCCCTTGTATACTGCTGCAGCAGGCTCCTGCATGAGAGGAGAGTTCTACGCGCTGAATACCCAATTCTCCGTGCACCATAGCAGCATGGTTCGGTAAAAGTTGTTCCGGAGAAGTCGTTCCGGCAGTGATCAATTGAAGATTTTCAATCTTCTTATTGTCATCAAATAGTGCTTTGATGGCGATGGCACACATTTGTGCGTTGGTGTGAGTCAGTTTGCCATCACGAAAAGCATAATATCGGGTTTTGATACCATTGTTTCTCAATACAATGGCGCGGGCTTTTGAAGGTTTATCGTTCACCATTCCAAGCACTTTTTCCATTTCATCATTCGCTACCGGATCATTAGGCAAAAATTTGGAAAGGCGCGTAATATATACAGGTCTCACTATTTCTTAAATAATTTGGCTGGCAAAGATAGTCATTCTAAAAAGTAAATGAATACGTTTTAGCGCATTCATACATAGGTTTTTTATTGTTAATGAGTTGTTGCCCCATCCTTAAATGGCTGTTATTAAAAATACAGAAGGCACTAATTTTTAGGTCTTACACCCATTTTTTTAGTGCCTTTATCGTATGATATATAGAAAGTTATTCCCTTATTTCGTCCTCATCTACACGGATGCCATAATAGAAAACTGCATTGGTGCCGGGATAAAAGCCAGCGAGTTTTACACTACCGGTCTGTTCTATTACTTTCTGGAGGTCGTCCGCATTTTGCACTTCGTCATCATTCGCACGGGTAATAATAAAGCCCTTCTTCATGGTGGTCTGTCTGGCGATAATACCGTTTGAAATGCCGGTTACCAATACGCCCGTTTCTACACCATATTTGCTTCTTTCTTCATCTGTAAGCGGACGCATGCTGGCTCCCAACAGCTGTGAGGCATTTGCCATCTGCCCTTTGACCATAGCTGTCGTACCGCTGATATTTTTCAATTGCACGGTTGTATTGTATTCTTTGTTATCACGCAGGTAGGTAACACTTACATTGTCACCCGGCTTGAAACGAGCGACTTGTTCCAATAGCTCCGGTTCGGAATTTACATTGATATTGTTGATCCGGATGATATAGTCTCCTTTGCGGATGCCTGCCTGATAAGCTCCGCCATTGCCCGGCGCATCCGCTACAAACACTCCTTCGCTTCTTGATTTGGATACTTCATTGCCATATTGCTTGCCGAGTAATTGCACTCCCAGGTAAGCACGTTGCACCGTGCCGAACTTGGTGAGATCCTCCACTACCTTTTTCACAAGGTTGGAGGGAATAGCATAAGAATAGCCTGCATAAGAACCTGTAGGCGAGGCGATCGCGGAGTTGATGCCGATCAACTGACCCTGTGTGTTCACAAGTGCTCCCCCGCTGTTACCGGGATTTACCGCCGCGTCAGTCTGAATAAAACTTTCGATGGCTGAGGCCGATTGTGTACGGTTAATGCCGATAGCACGGCTCTTGGCACTCACAATTCCCGCTGTCACGGTAGCGTCCAACGTAAGGGGATAACCCACCGCAAGTACCCATTGCCCCAACCGCACATTATCTGAGTTGCCGAATTCCATATAAGGGAGGTTATGTTCTTCTACTTTCAGCAAGGCTATATCCGTTGACGCGTCTTTTGCCACTACTTTCGCTTCTGCCGTAAACCGGTCATTAAAAGTTACAGTGACTTTGTCTGTATTACTGACTACGTGGTAGTTGGTAACGATAATCCCATCCGGAGAAACTACTACTCCGGATCCTGAACCCATTTGCGGCGGCAGATAATATTGCTGAGGTCCGAAAAACTGTTCAAAAAAATCGTTGTTATTCCTGGCGGCTACGGTGCGGCCCTTAGTTTGCGTTTTGATATGTACGACAGCCTGTACCGACGCGCTGGCTGCCTGTTCAAAATCTGCAGGCGGAATACTGCTGGCTCCTGTGAACTTATAATTGGCATAGTTGACGGGAACATTGCGGGCTCGCTGCGAAGCAAAGGGAAGCTGATCTTGAAAATGGGCCGCGATAATGATAGTGAACACAGAAGTAATCGCAGCTGTGAGTACAACGGGGATTAGTTTGAGTTTCATAATTGATTTTCTCCTTTTTTGTTATTCAAAATTATTTTCTAAATGATTTATGATAGTGTTAAACTCAATCAACTAGAATGCCTGAATGATAAAAAAGAAGTTAAAAAACAAATGCCATGAGATGAGAGGGGCTAATGTAGCCCAAAGACACTTCCTAGGTCATACTTTGGATGGTCTTTTCCAATTCGTCCCGCGAGGTGGCTGCCAGTTTTTCAAGTTCTTTAAAAACTTGAGAATAAGCTGCCAGTTTTGCAGCTGCATCCGGCACTTTGGAAGAATGTAACATCCCGTTTTCCGATAGTTCTTCGGTGATATCTTCCACTGCCAATCCAAGGCTGCGTGCCATTTTATACACTATGTTATGAAAATCCCGCTCATCATCGTAGATCTTTTGGAGAAGAGCCTGTAATTCATTTTGTCGTTGCTGTGATTGGAATCCCAGCAAGCTCCAGAAATGACTGATGCTACCCTGACCTATTTTTTCAGCATGGTCCCGTATGATGCTGCAATGTCCTTTCAGTGACAGGATCAGTTTTTCAGCTTCCTGTTGATCCGTTTTGTAACGGATGAAATAATCGTTAAACCGTGTTGGTTCGCTGTCTATTACACCGGGGGACGCATTGAAGCGATAGTGAGTAAGCAATGCTGATGCTGTTGAGATCGCGTTGCAGGTTTTGCTCATTTCCATGCACATAGCGGCTACGTCTTTCCTGATCTCCGGGTGTGATTTTTCAAAATAGCTTTTCCCATCTTTGATGCCTTCATGTATATCCCGGATATTTTTGATCGCTTCCGCCACCATTTTTATACCGTCTGCTACTTCCGCAAGAATGCTCATACTATCTACTTTATGTGTAAAGTTAATCAGCGAACGGAGGAAATTATAGCATGTGCTGCAAGACTCTTCTTACTCATATTAATGAGGGTCTTCCAGCAAGATAGATCTGCAACTGCATCGTTATTTACTCATTCTACTAATTTATTTCCTGATTTTGATAAAGCAGGATAGTGAGCATTCCTAGCTTCGCGCCGAAATTTCTAAATCATTCTGAATGAAAAAAATAATACTTGGTGCGCTTTTTATTTACGGTATGCCTGCTTTGTCCCAAGCCACGGTTTACTATGTAAGTAACCTGGGAAGTGATGCCAACAACGGACAAAGCTGGCTCACCGCATTTGAAACGTTACAGGCTGCAATGAGTGCCGCCACTACAGGAGACCAGGTTTGGATAGAGAAGGGTGTATACAAACCCACCGGCAATGGAACGGGGCGGTCAGTTTGTTTTAAACTTAAAAACAATGTAGAAGTATATGGTGGATTTGCCGGCTCGGAGTCTTATTTATCTGAGCGGGATACAGCCTTATTGCATACAACTAACGAAACCGTTCTGACAGGTGATCTGTTGGGTGATGATGTTCCAGGAGATACCACGCTTACCGTAAACAAAACGGACAATGCTTTTCGGGTATTCAATCATGTAACTGCGGATGCCCTCAACAGCACCGCTGTATTGAATGGTGTTACGATCACAGGTGCCTGCGCCACGACAGGCGGCACAGGGGGCGCTACAACGGGTGGTGGTATCTATAACCAGCTTTGCAGTCCTACATTTATAGAGGTGTACATAAAAGGAAATATAGCCAATAATGGCGGTGGTGTATACGTGACAGGCACAACGGGCAGCGCTGCACAATTTTGTATCCCGACATTTACCAACTGTTTGATCAGCGGAAATATCGCCAATACGACAGGCGGTGGCGCTTATTGCATTTCCAATGCTTCACCGGTGTTTACGAATGTCACCATCGCAGGCAATAAGTCTTTAGGAGCAACGACCGTGGCCGGTGCAGGCGGGTTGTACATTATCAATAGCTCTTTAGGTATTCAGCCGGTATTTGTCAACGCTACCATCTCCAACAATAGTGCCGTTGGCAGAGGGGGCGGGCTTTACATCTGGGGAAGCAGTCCGGTCTTTAAGAACCTGACAGTAAGTGGTAACAGCGCTGCGAATGGTGGCGGATTTTATATCACTCCCAACGGTACCAATGTCCCGCATAGCTATCCTAAACTGACCAATGCTCTTATTGCTGAAAACAGTGCGTCCCTTCGTGGTGGTGCGTTTTATTGCGAGTCAAACGGTTTTTCTATCATCACCAACGCTACGATTGTAAATAACCTGGCACCTTATGGCTCAGGATTTTACGATACGATCAACAGTCCGCGCATTACCAACAGTATTGTCAGAAATGCAGGAGATAATATATTGAATGCGGGCGGCGGCAGCCCTGTGTTTGCATTTAGCAATGTGTGGGGCGCAGGCGGAAGTAATAACTGGCAGACCGGTTATGGTATAGATAGCTCAGGAAATTTGGATAGCGATCCTCTTTTCTCAACCGGGACCTGGTTTTTGCAAGCCAGCAGCCCGATGATCGATGCAGGCAATGACGCACTTTATAATTCGGCAGGCGGCAATTTATATGCAGATACCTGTAACGACGGCTTGCCCCGTATGGAGGGTAGTGCTATTGATATCGGTGCGTTTGAACACCCGGTGGTCCTGAGTTTGAAGGCGGCTGATTTATCTGCCGAACGTTTATCCGGCAATGAGGTGAGTCTTTCATGGAAGACCGAAGGGACGGGGATGGCTGACCTGGAGGTGCAACGCAGCGAAAACGGGATCGATTTTACAACGATAAAAAACATAAAAACGTATCGCGCCGAAGCGTATAGTATTACTGATAAGCCAATTACTATAACAGGTAAGCTATTTTACCGTCTTCGTATGGTGGCGCCGGGAGAAAATCCTGTCTATAGCAATGTAGCCAGCGTCGTTTTTTCGACAGGTAACGATAATCTGAGCATTTATCCTAACCCGGCTACATCGCAGATCACGATCGATACCCGTCGCCATTTGGATAGTCCTGAAACGGTTGTTTTCACCAATATGCAGGGACGCGTTGTCAAAACGGCTTTGATCTTAGCCGGTACAGGCATTGATATTCGAGATCTGCCTGCAGGAGTATATTTTATAAAAGTCAACGGATTTCCTGTACAGCGATGGATCAAACAATAACATGTTCACCTCCCTATGATAGATTGTTAAAGCGCCTGTTGAGGCGCTTTTTCTTTTAGGACAACTATATTCTGAAATCTGGTTATTTAAGTGTGTTTTGATATTGCCGGCTGTAATCTGCTACATTTTTTAGCTTCATGGCGGTCAGTTGCCTGTCATTGATCGTTTTGTGAAGTACATATTCTGATCCCTTCCATCGCCAGATAGGAAAAGAAAAGCCGGGTCCGCCGATCACCAGGTCCGGATAACCTTTATTAGTACTGCTGATTACATCCGGTAAGGTTCCGGGGAAACCCAGGTTGGCATGGTATGCACCTGTCGCGCCTTTAATATACAATACGATAGATGCGCCGGTTGCCCCCGATGTATAGCTGTTGCCAAAGCTGACGAATAGCTCTTCCGTGCCATCATTGTTAAGGTCAGTAGGATATACTTCGGCTGTAAAAGGATATTCAAGGGATGCTTTATCCTGGGCAAAGCTTTGCCGGTCGGGCGCCAGAACGAAACCTAAATTGGCGGCAATCGCGTTTTTTTCGATTATAGTGAGCTTGGATTTTACATTTTTGAAAAGAAGGACCGCTGTTGGAGAGAGCTTTGCTGTTTGTGCTATGGAAATGTTGGTGCAGGTAAACAGCATGAATACGAAAATGGCAAACTTATTTTTCATTTTTTGCAGTTCGTTTTTAAAAAGGGTGAAAATTATTGATGTGACGATCTATAACAAAAATAGACATTTTATAATATATGGAACGAGAAGGATTTATTATTAAAGGTTGAGAAACCCATGGAGGTAATTTTGTCGTACAAACAAAAAAATCTTTCCCGCATAGGGGTAAAATCTGTTTGGGTTGTCTTACTCTAAAAAGGCATTGCAAGCTATTATCTTTGATTCCTTACACGTACCCCTGAGTATGCAAGAAAGCAGGATGACCACAACGCTGTCTGTTCACACGCAGTTTGAACAGGTGTTCAAATCTCATTTCAGGAGATTACATGCGTACGCCTATACCCTGCTGAGTGACCAGGCGATGGCAGAAGAAATGGTGCAGAATGTATTCTGCAAGCTGTGGGAGAAAAATAAGGAACTGATAGTGGAAATCTCTATTACAGCGTATTTGTACCGGGCTGTTCACAATGAATGTTTAAACCATATCAAACACAGCAAAGTGAAATCGGCCTACAATTCCTACATGGCTGTACAGGGAGAAGGAGAGGACGCCCCGACTCAAAAACTGGCACTGAATGAACTGGAGAAAAACCTGGATAAAGCGCTACGGGACCTGCCGGAGCAATGCAGGGCTATTTTTCAAATGAGCCGGTTCGAAGGATTGAAATACAGGGAAATAGCGGACAGGATGAATTTGTCAGTGAAGACCATAGAAAACCAAATGGGGAAGGCGTTGAAGATCCTGCGGCTGAAACTGGCGGATCATTTGCCCGCAACCCTTCTGTTTTTTTTATTAATGAACTAAATGTGCATCGAAAGACATGAATGACAATTACATGATAGAAGATTTGCTGGTCAAGCATCTGCTGGGTGAAACGAATGCACAGGAAGATAAGTATGTGCAGGACTGGCTGGAAGCAGCAGCAGAGAATAAAAAGCATTTTGCGCAATTAAAACTGATATGGAACAGCAGCAAAAAATTTACAGCTGAAACGACCATAGATGAAAATGATGCCTGGCAACGTTTGCAGCAACGTATAGCTTATGAAGAGGCGGGCAAAAAGAAGACAATAGTTTTTAAACCGTCTTATATCCGGATAGCCGCAGGCCTTTTATTGCTGATAGCGATAGGATGGTCCTACTTTACCTGGAACAGGTCACCAGAAATGCTCGTCGTGCAATCGCAGGAGGAGGTATTAACGCAGACCTTACCCGATGGAAGTGTCGTGACGCTCAACAAGAACAGTTCAGTACAATATCCTGAAGAATTCAAAGGTAACGAGCGTAATGTGCAGCTAAGTGGGGAAGCTTTTTTTGATGTGGCACCGGATAAATCAAAACCGTTTATTATAGCCGCCAACCAATCGCGCATCAAAGTGGTCGGTACGAGTTTTAATGTCAGAAGCTCAGCGGAACGGACGGAGGTCATCGTAGCAACGGGTGTGGTGGAAGTTTCTAAAAACGAAAACAGTGTCGTATTAAATCCGAATGAAAGTGCTGTGGTATGGGCAGACCGGAATGATCCCGTAAAGCAAAAGAATGAAGACCAGTTGTATAACTACTACCGTACCAAAGAGTTCGTATGTAATGGTACGCCGCTTTACCGACTGGTAGATGTGTTGAACCAGGCCTATGGCAAGAACATCGTGATCGCTAATAATAAACTCAGCAATTTACCCCTCACGGCTACCTTTCATGATGAGTCTTTGGAAAAAATACTGCTCGTCATCGGCGAAACCTTCAATATCACCGTAGAAAGAGATCAAAACCAAATCCGTTTAAAATAAACAAGCATTTTCCATGCGTTATTATTTATTGTTGTTTAGTTTTTTATTTGTTCATAGAGCGAGTGCTCAAATTTACCTGAATAAGATCATTACCATCCAGGCAAAACAGCAGCCTGTTGTAGCGATTCTTGAAAGCATTACCCGGCAAACCGGTGCCGAGTTCTCGTATAACACCAGTATTATCCGAACCGATAGCCTGATCACGATCACGGCTCAGAATAAAACGGTAAAACAAACTTTGCACCTGATTTTCGGTGAGCGTATGTCTTTTAAAGAGCGTGATAAATACATCATCCTGCAGTCGGCAGATGACAGCCGGTTTTGGTATGTAAGCGGCTATGTGGTGGATGAAGCGACCGGTGAACGATTGAGTGAAGCCAGTGTGTATGAACCGCAACTGCTTGTTTCGACACTTACGGATGCAGAGGGGTATTTCCGGATGCGTTTTAAAGGACGCCCGGGTGTGATGAACCTGAATGTAAGCAAACTCTCTTATAACGATGCCTTTATACCGGTAAACCCCGGGCTGGATCAGGAGGTGACCGTGAAAATAGTACCGCGCGATTACACGTTGGATACGGTGACGGTCCGTAATGGCAAACGCATAGAAGACACCTGGATCGGTAAAGCTTTTCTTTCGTCTAAACAAAAAGTACAGAGCGTAAACGTCGGAAAGTTTTTTGTAGATAAGCCGTTTCAGATCTCCCTTACACCGGGCTTGGGTACACACGGTAGTTTTAATTCGCAGGTGATCAATAAGGCGTCACTTAATGTGCTGGGCGGTTACAGTGCCGGCATTAACGGCGTAGAAATAGGCAGCCTGTTCAATATTGTCCGGAAAGACATGCAGTATTTGCAGATAGCAGGATTGTTCAATATGGTAGGGGGTACCACGAAAGGTTTACAGATCGCCGGAGTCTCCAACCTGAGCTTAAATGACGTTAATGGCGTGCAGATCGGGGGCGTTCATAATCACGTAGCAGGGAGTTTAAAATCGGTACAGATCGGTGGTGTTGCCAACTATGTCGACAGCAATATGGTGGGTGTTCAGATCGGAGGAGTAGTCAATTATGTGCGCAACAAATCAAGAGGCTTACAATTAGCCGGTGTGGCCAACATTACCGATGAGGAAGTGGATGGTGTGCAGCTTTCAGGAGTTTTCAATTACACCAAAAAGCTGAAAGGTCTACAGATCGGGCTGATCAATGTTAGCGACAGTTCGGATGGTTATAGCATCGGACTGATCAATATCTGTAAAAACGGCTATCACAAACTGGCTGTTTACAATACCGAGGTAGCACATCTTAATCTCGGCTTGAAAACCGGTACACGTCATATTTACACGATTCTTTTTGCAGGAATGAATACGGGTAACCTGCAACGATCCTGGACGTTTGGTGCAGGTCTTGGGGCTTCTTACAAACTAAGCAAAAAGCTCTCTGTAGATCCCGAACTTACCCTACAGCATCTCTACCTGGGCGACTGGGAACATGCTAATTTACTGAACCGGGTTTCACTCCATCTCAGCTACCAGTTTACCCCCTTCTTTTCCATATTCGGAGGGCCTGCTTATAATATATATGTCTCTGATCAAAGCAGCTTTCCGAAGTACTACCGCTCTCCGGTACCGGATCAGGGAAGTCAGCATCTGGGGAATAGTACGACGGGGTGGCTGGGCTGGAATGTGGGGCTTGCCCTGTTTTAATGTTTTGTGAGAATCATCTTTGAATTCATATGGAACCTCAGCGGCGGTGGCACCGTTGATCGGAGGAGGTCGGATGGAGCAAAGAATAGAGGCGACATACACCACTCGTTATCTCTATTTATACATAGGATTGTCCGGGGATGAGCAGGACAGCGAAGAAAGTGTTGAATCGCAGGGTCGGGTGGAGAGTAAAAAGGTTAACCTGGACTTACTTTCTGTCCTTTTTCTTTTTAAAAAGCGGCACTTTATTTTCATTGCCTTGCAATAGCCGGTTGATATTTTTGTGGTGGGTAAGTACGACCAGACAGGCCGTGGCAATGGCAAATACCCGATAACTGATCTCCGGTTCGCGAAAGATGAAAAGGATCAGTACCGGAAATGCAATGCTGGCACTGATGGAGCTTAAGGAAACATATTGTGTGAGATAGAGCATGAGCAGGAAAACGCCTATCAGCATTACGGCTACCAGGGGCTGAATGCCGAGTATCATACCGAATAAGGTCGCAATTCCTTTTCCTCCGCGGAAGTTTGCCCAGACAGGGAAGATATGACCCACCACTGCTGCCAGGCCCAAACATACCTGCAGGTTGGTGATCGCTTCACTTGTCCAGGAAAATTCGGAAAGGAGCGAGAGTTTAACTGCAAGAAATCCCTTCAGCATATCCACAAACATGACAAAAGAGCCTGCTTTTTTGCCAAGCACCCGGAACGTATTCGTGGCACCTGCATTTCCGCTCCCATGTTCACGGATGTCTATTCCGAACCATTTTTTGCTCACCCATACTGCTGTTGGGATAGAACCGATGAGGTAGGCAAGGATGATCAGGATGGCTATCGTCATGCGTTAAAATTCTTATTGGTAACGGCAAAAATAACCTTTTTGGCGGATTAGGGAAGAACCGGTGAAAGATGGTGAACCCGGACGGTTTGTTTTTATTAAACCATTCTATTGATTATTGAAGTTCCGCTTGTTGTTTTTTAGTCAGCTTGGATCTGATAAGCTCATAAGACCGGGTAAGATAATATTTCCACTCATCCGACTTTAAGGCATTGCGTTTTTGAATAGAGATCCATTGATTGCGAGCCATATAGGGCGCCTGGGTGATCCCGTCACGCTCGGTGAGCAACTCAAAATCTTCAGGAGTCGTTTTTATATTCACCGCACTGCTGCTGTTCATTCCTGTCATGCAGAATATTTTTTCTGCAACCATAAAGCAGGTATGGTCTTCCCATTTTATGCCTTCGGCAGCCCCGGGAAACTGAAGGCAAAATTCGCTTAGTGTTTCGTGAGTCATGACAAGGTTAAAAGTAAAACTCAAAAATTAAAATTGATACATTTTGATGCTTAGGATCAATTGCCGGAATTAAAGTCGTTTTTTGTTTGGCGTGTTACCCCTAAGGTCGGGAGACATATCAGGCGTTGAAAATACTCTGCTCCAGTATTTTGAGCAACTACTCTTTTGACAACCGGCACGGGTCGCGGCGAAGCCGCGACCCGTATAAAAGCACATCCGTAAACAAATAGCTCTAACTGCTAACGACGCATTTTTTACGGGCTATTTGCTGAACGCATTCAAAATGTCGTACTTGGTAAGAATATGGTATTCACCGCTATCGTCTTTTGATAAAACGGCTCCGTTATCTTTATTGATATAATTCGAAAGGCGTTCCAGCGGCGTAGTCATTTCTACCACAGGAAGCGTTGCTTCCATCACGTCAGCAATATTAAAGTCTTTTACATCGCTGTTTTCAATCAGCTTCTTAAACAAGCCGGATTGGGTGATAGCTCCGGTTATTTCCCCGGCTTTCATCACCGGTATCTGCTCAATATCGTACTTCTTCATGAGTTGCAGGGCATCCGTCACTTTTGCTGCTTCATCTATCGTCACCAGTCTTCTTTTGCCCAATCCCCCTATCAGATCCTTTACGGTATCCACGTCCAGGAACCCTCGATCCATCATCCACTCATCATTATAGATCTTGCCTACATAACGACTACCGTGATCGTGGAAGATCACGACAACCAGGTCCGTAGGTTTGAGCTGATCTTTCAGTTGTTTTAACCCCGCTATGACAGAGCCTGCGGAATAGCCTACAAAAAGTCCCTCTTCTTTAGCAATGCGACGTGCCATCACTGCACCGTCTTTATCGGTTACTTTTTCAAAATGATCGATCACGTCTTTGATGTAGTTTTCCGGAAGAAAATCTTCACCAAAACCTTCCGAAATATAAGGATAGACTTCACCCATATCCAGTTCGCCCGTTTCAAACCATTTTTTAAGGAGTGAACCATAACTATCTATCGCCCACATCTTCACACCCGGATTTTTTTCTTTCATGAACATACCCAGCCCGGTGATGGTGCCGCCTGTACCGGAGGCTACCACTACATGGGTCACCTTTCCTTCTGTTTGTTCCCAGATCTCCGGTGCGGTCGTTTCATAATGTGCCTGCCGGTTGGCAAGGTTGTCGTACTGGTTTACATACCAGCTGTTAGGTACTTCCTTCGCCAGCCGTTTGGAGACGGAATAATAGGAACGCGGATCTTCCGGTTCCACGTTGGTGGGGCATACGATTACTTCGGCTCCTACGGCTTTGAGTATATCTATTTTTTCTTTCGATTGCTTATCGGTCGTCGTGAAAATACATTTGTATCCTTTAATGATAGCTGCAAGCGCCAAGCCCATACCGGTGTTGCCGGACGTACCCTCTATAATAGTGCCGCCTGGTTTGATCTTACCTTCCTGCTCCGCTACTTCCAGCATCTTCACCGCCATGCGATCTTTGATGGAATTGCCCGGGTTAAAAAAATCCACCTTGGCATAAACAGGGCAAGGTAGGTCCGCAGTTACTTTATTGAGTCTGATAAGAGGCGTGTTGCCTATGGTTTGTAGTACGTTGTCGTAAACGCGTTTGTTTGCATTCATGCCGCGAAGATAGGAATTTGATAATAGGTTAGGTACCCGGCGGGAGAGTGGAGTGAACCTCTGCAAAAGTGCTTTTTCACTTGTTTTGCTTAACGGGTTACGGGACAACGTGGTTGTATTTATTCTATTATTCGCTACGGTTGTCTATCTGCCGGTTGATCCTGCCAGACATGGAGTTGAGACATTCTATAGCAGCCCCTTTTGTTTCATAAGCCTTACAAAAAGGCTGCATAGTAGATCGTCCGGATGAAGGGTGCCAACGCCACTAGTGCTTTATAGTAATCATGACGACGACACCCAAAAATCTAATGCTCTTACTTAAAATTTCATATTCACGCCCAGCATCCAGTTGAAACCTGCTTGCGGGAAGTAGTAATTGTCGGTATAAGCTGTGCCTTCGTAAGTATACGCGTAGGTATATCCGTTGGCGGAGTATTTTTTATTGAGCACATTGTTGAGCCCCAACATGAAATTGAGTTCTTTGAACGGACGGAAAGCGGCGGTATAGCGCAGGCGAATGTCATTTACAAAATAAGATGCCATCGCCCTGTTCTCTTTGCCTGTATTGTCGAGATATTGTTTCCCGACATATTTTCCAAGCAGGTCTATTTCAAGGGATTTTGCCTTAGCATGTTGTGAAAACGGTATAATGGTCAGCGTGCCCGCTGCAATGACATTGGGTGAAAAAGCAATGTCCGTGGTTCCGCGATGGATCGAGTCCTGCATACCTGAATCCCAGTTGTCCACATACTCATTGAAGTTGATGATCTTGTTACGGGAGAACGTAGCATTTGCATTGAAACGAAGCCAGCTGAACGGCGCGATGCCGGCTTGCAACTCTATCCCTGCGCGATAGCTTTCCGGTACGTTGGTGCGTGTGTAGGCTCCCACATCATTGATCTTCCCGGTTAGGATAAGCTGGTTTTTGTAACGCATGTAATAGGCATTTACACTGGCCGACCATTTTTGTGTATTCCATTCATATCCTGCTTCCACGTCGGTTAACGTTTCAGGTTCAGGCAGTTTATCAGGTGAAGCTTCAAAATCATCCCTGTTAGGTTCTTTGTTTGCGAACGCAACAGAAGCATACAGTTTTTGCTTTTCGGTTGCCGTATGGGTGAGTAAATAAGTAATACCCGCTTTAGGGTTGAAGAACGTGTAATTGGCGTTTACATCTATACCCGGATTTTTACGGAAGCCGTGAATGTTATAAGACAAGGAACGCAGTTGCAGATCACCGAACAGGATTAAGTTTTCCTGAAGTGTATGTTGCGCTTTCGCATAGATGTTGAAGTCATTTTTTTGAACAGGAAGGTGATACCATTCATAATCATTGGGTACACCGCCTTGTTGTGCCCATTTGACGAATCCGTAGTGTTTACCGTTATACTGTGTGAGCGCTCCGCCCAACGTCAGTTGGGTATTCTTTTTTGCATATTGAAGAGAGAAGGTGCCTCCATAGAAGTAATTGTCCAGCCAAAGCTGGCGAATGATGTCGCTGGTGGTAACGGTATCTTCACCGTGCACTACATTTTGCAAGCCGTAATCTTCGTAGTCTTCATACGGTTTATATTCTTCGTAGTAACCCTTTCCGCGTGTCATGAATGCAGCAATATTCAGGCTGAGGTAAGGATTGAAATGATGATCCAGGAAGAGCTGGTAATAATCTTGCCTGTAATTGTCTGTTTGATTTTTATAGGTGAAATAGTTGTACTTGCGCGGATCGGAGGAAAACAGATTCACGGAATCCTGTGGGGTGAAATAGACCGCGTATTGATTGTGTTGGTAATGACGCATCAGATCGGGAGTATTGCCGGTAAGTTGTGCCTCATGTACGCCATTCCAGGCCTGTTGTGTTTTTTCGTTCCCTGTCATAAGCATGAAGCGAAGCGAAGTACGATCAGATACTTTCCAGCCCGTAAGCAATTGCAGGGCTTTCAGATCAGAAGCAGAGCGGTCCCTGAAACCGTCCGAGCTGATGCGGGATAACCGCAGGTCGAACTGCAACCCGTTTTTAAGCAGACCGCTACCCAGTTTTACGGTATTCTTCCAGGTATTAAATGACCCGAAGCTGGTATTGATCTCTGCACCCGCAGTATCCATTTGCAGCGTATTGCTGATGCTCATCGTTGCGCCAAACGCACCGGCACCGTTGGTGGAGGTCCCGGCACCACGTTGCAGCTGTATGGAATTGGTGGAGGACGACAGGTCCGGAAAATTAACGAAGAAGGTTCCCTGCGACTCTGCGTCATTTACCGGTATACCATTGAGCGTTACATTGATACGGGTGCCATCAGTACCCCTCACACGCAGACCCGTGTAACCTACACCGGCTCCTGCATCTGAGAACGACACGACCGAAGGAGTATACTGTAGTAAATAGGGAATGTCTTGTCCCAGGTTTTGCTTCTCAATGTCTTTTTGACTGAGTTCGGTTTTAGTAAACGGCGCATTCGTACCGGCGCGTATCGAACGGACTTCTACTAACAGCAGGTTTTGCTGTGTGGTATCCGCGGTTTGAGCAAAAGCATTGCAGGTCAAAATCATTGAACCGATTGCTAGCAACTGTTTCGTGCTGTACATAAGATTTGAATCTTTAAAAATGTTTAGAATCCATACCGTGGCGGTCGGAACAGCGCTTCCTCAAGACGATATAGAGCTGATGACAAGAGGGTCCCGGGCAACAGCTATTACGTTTTTGAAGAATGAAGATGATTGTATCTACATTCCCTAACCGGCATTACCCGGTCCAGGTTCAGCGGGTATAATCTCAGCCTTTCTGTTCAGGCACCCCGAGCGAAAAATAAATTTCGCGGCGCGAAGGTACGAATTGTACATTAAAGAATTGTCACTGTTTTTTGAAAAAAAAATGTGCTGTATTATGATTTTTGAAATAAAAAAACTTATTTTCGTTGTCAACGTTTAAAAAAAAACTTTAGTGAACATGAAAAAATTATTACTCGCAGCTGCAGCCGTAACTACGCTAGTCACCAGCGCAGACGCAGCGTTAAAAAAAGGTGACCTTGCCGTTGACTTTACCCTCAATGATATTAAGGGCAATCAGCAACATTTGTTCGCTTATCTGGATTCAGGTTATACGGTGATCATTGACGAATCAGCCGCATGGTGCGGTCCATGCTGGAGCATGCACCAAAGCGGGCAATTCAATAACTTGATTGCTAAATATGGTCCTGCCGGCACTGTAAGTGCAAAGAAAATCATGGTAATTTTTATTGAAGGAGAAAGTACCAATACTACAGCTCAATTATATGGTCCAGCTGCAAGTACGGGAAGCTATGCCACTACTACACAAGGTGATTGGGTGAGTGGTGAAAACTATCCTTTTATCGATAATCCTCCGACAAATGTTAGGAACGCTTATCTGGATGGTGGTTTCCCTACCTTCACGGTAATCGGACGCGACAGAATCGTTTACGATCAATTTGCAGGATATAGTTCCACTATGGGTACAGAAGCTTTCTGGACAAAATACCTTACTACGGCACCAAACTACGGACCATCCACTACTACCGATGCTAAAATCGTAGATTATACGATTTCTGATGTTTTCCTTTGTAATGCAAATCCAAAGATCAGATTCCAAAACTATGGTAACCAAACCATTACCTCTGCTACGTTGAAGGTATTGTCTGGTTCTACCACTATTGCAACTCAAAACTGGACAGGTAGCTTAACTAAATATGCTACTCAGGACGTACAAATGCCAACCTTCAGCCAGGCTGGTCCTTACAAATTCGAAGTAACAGTAACGGGTGATGCGAATGCTGCTAATAACAGCCTCACTGTAACCAATTTGAATGTAATTGCTGCTTCTCAGGCAACTACGGCTCCATATGTTCAGGATTTCCAATCAGCAGGAACTGCTATACCAACCAAATTTGTTTTAGATGGTAATGGTGGTGATATGTATGGTATGTCTGCCGCTCTTTCTTCCGGTGGTGTGCCTATTACTGTTATCGGATCTAATAACCAGGCTACAAACTGTCTTGCTGTACTTTATCAAAACAATGCAGCTAGTTTCAAGAGTGAAGTAATGCTTGGTAATTATAATACAGCTACAGCTTCTGCTCCTACATTTGCTTTTGACCTGGCTTACCAAGCTAAAGCAACTGCAGCAACTGATAAGCTTGAATTGTTATCTTCAATCGATTGCGGTGCTACTTGGCAATCTGCATGGGTTGGAACAGGATCTACTTTGGTTACCAAACCAGGAGTGCCTTCAAGTTTCTTCCTTCCTGCAGCAGGTGGCGATTGGGCAACAAAAACAGCTCCACTTCCTAAGAACAACAACCTGTTCTTGAAATTTGTAGCTACGACCTCTCCTACTGGTAGCCCAAGCTATGCATGGATTGATAATTTCAACGTAAGCACTACTACTGCTGTTGATGACGTAATCGCTAAAAATTCCATCAGCATCTACCCTAATCCAACAACAGATGCCGCTACGTTGCAATTCGATGCTATTAAAGCTACCAGCGTTTCTATCCAAGTGGTAGACCTGACAGGTCGTGTAGTAGCAAACGTTGCTAACGAAAACGTACAGGCTGGTTCCCGCAAGTTCACTATCAACACCGCTAACTTGCCTTCCGGTATCTACAATGTAAAAATTCAAACAGAATCAGGCAGCCAAACTCAACGTTTGAGCGTGGTGAAATAATTCTTTTTGAATGTTTTTATAAAAGAAAAGGTCGCCTCAAGGCGACCTTTTCTTTTATAAGTGTTTTTACTCAAAAAAAAGCTACCACAGGTAGCGGCTTTCCTTGTTTTTTAGACCGGATGTACGTAGATTAGTGGTTTATCCTAAATAAAAATTGTACATGAAAAAACTATTACTTGCAGCTGCAGCAATCACTACGTTGGCCACCAGCGCAGACGCAGCGTTAAAAAAAGGTGACCTTGCGGTGGATTTTTCACTCCCGGATATTAACGGGGTGACGTATTCCTTATACACATTATTGGATTCAGGCTATACGGTGATCATTGATGAATCTGCTGCATGGTGTGGTCCATGTTGGAGCATGCATCAAACGCACCAGTTTAACAACCTGATGACCAAGTACGGACCAAGCGGGACTACGACTCCTAAAAAGATCATGGTAATTTTTCTGGAAGGTGAATCCGGTAATACCACGGCTCAGCTATACGGACCAGCGGGCGGATCGGGAGCTACTTATACGCAAGGAGACTGGGTAACCGGCACGCTTTATCCGATCATTGACAATCCCCCGACAAACGTAAGAGACGCTTATCTGGATGGTGGATTTCCTACATTTACAGTGATTGGGCGTGACCGGATCGTTTATGATCAGTTTGCGGGATTCAGTTCTGCAATGGGTGGAGAAACTTTCTGGACAGATTACCTTAATGTAACGCCTAATTACGCACCTTCTGCTACAGTAGATGCCAAAGTGGTGGATATCGATCAACCTAACGCTCCGTTTTATTGCCAGGCTACACCTACCATTCGATTTCAGAACTACGGTGCTTCTAACCTGACCAGCGCTACATTAAAGGTATACAGCGGTTCTACTGTTGTATCTACCCAGACCTGGACGGGGACATTAGCGCCATGGGCTATTCAGGATGTTACAATGCCTGCCTTTACACAATCGGGTCCTTTCCAGTTTGAAGTAGATGTAACAAGTGATGCTAAAGTTTCTAACAACACGTTGGGCAACCAGAACTTTGCTGTCATGTCTTCTGCGAGTGCCGCTGCTGCACCCTATAGCGAGGATATGGAAGCTGCCACTACCGATTTCCCAGCGAGGATTACCAGCACTTCCGATATGATCTTTTTCTATGGAGGAACAGCTGTAACCGGCATTAGCGGTACGCCTTCAAAAGTAGCTATCGTGGATTTCTACAACAATCAACCAGGGACTACTTCTGAGTTGATTCTAAGCAATTTTAATACCGGCGCGACGACTAATCCTGCTTTTGAATTTGATGTGGCCTATGCACAATACAGCGGAACGGAAAATGATAAGCTTGAAGTATTTGCTTCTAAAGATTGTGGTGTAACCTGGGGTTCTGTTTGGACAAAATCCGGCAGTGCTCTTTCGACGCATGCAGCAATAAGTTCAGGTCAATTTGTTCCTGCTTCTTCAGCAGACTGGAGACATGAAATTGCTTTGTTAAGTAACTATAAAGACCCGAACGTATTTATCAAGATTAAAGCGACTTCCGCATATGGTAACCTGGCATTCCTGGATAATTTTAATCTTGTATCGAATGCCACTACTTCTGTTGATGACGTAGTCCATATGCCTGGCATTAGCATCTATCCTAATCCTGCGACAGATGCAGCTACGTTGCAATTTGATGCTGTTAACGCAACCAATGTAACCATCCAGGTAGTAGACCTGACAGGTCGTGTAGTAGCAAACATTGCTAACGAAAACGTACAGGCTGGTTCCCGCAAGTTCACTATCAACACCGCTAACTTGCCTTCCGGTATCTACAATGTAAAAATCCAAACAGAATCAGGAAGTCAAACTCAACGTTTGAGTGTAATTAAATAATAAATTCCTGATTATTATAAACAAAAGAGGTTGCCACGCTGCAACCTCTTTTGTTTTAAGTGCTTTTCCGTAGTAAATTGCTTTATCAATGGAATATCCCATTTTTTACTTTCCTGAGGATTACAGTAAAGCCCATCTTCTTTCTTTGGAAGGTGACCTCGTAAAACATATTGTGCAGGTACTGCGCATGCAAGCGGGTGAGACCTTGCAACTAACTGATGGCTGCGGTGGTGTGGCTACTGTCACGATCCAGTCCGCATCAAAGAAGACCTGTGTGGTCAGCATCAATTCGATAGAGAAATTCAAACCGAAACAACCTTGTCTCCACTTGTGTGTGGCATTTACCAAGAATGCCAGCCGCAACGAATGGCTGCTGGAAAAGGCAACCGAGCTGGGAATTGCCAGTATACAGCCCGTAATGAGTACACGTACTGAAAAATTCCATCCTAAAGAAGAACGCTGGCGTAATATTCTGGTGTCTGCTATGTTGCAAAGTAAACAGTATTATCTGCCGGAACTGAAAGATCCTGCATCTATAGCCTCTGTCATCAGCGCCCATAGCAATACTCCGCAGCAGTGCATCGCTCATTGCGACATTGAGTTCGACCGTCAACCGGTTTATGATTTTTTTGAGCAGGAAAAAGATACGGTGTTTTTGATAGGTCCGGAAGGCGATTTTACCAAAGATGAAATCTTATTGGCAGTGGAAAACGGATTTAAGGGTATAAATTTGGGGATGAACAGGCTGCGTACTGAAACGGCTGCCATGTCCGTTTGCGCTTATTTTAATATGAGCAATATATGAGAAAACTTGTTTTCATAATTCTGGCTATGGGCTGCATTGTTGCAAACGCGCAACAAATGAAACTGGCCCTATTAGTTTATGGCGGAGGTGGGGACTGGTATGCCAATCCTACAGCATTAAAGAATCTTGCTTCGTTTTGCAATCAACAACTTAAAACAAAATTTGACACTAAAGAGGCTCAGGTAGAAGTAGCGAGCCCTGAACTGTTCAACTATCCCTTTATACACATGACAGGGCATGGACGGTGGACGCTCACAGACGGCGAAGCACAAAACCTACGCAATTATCTGGAAGCAGGTGGCTTTTTGCATATAGATGACAATTATGGTCTGGACGAATACGTAAGGCCAGCTTTAAAAAAAGTATTTCCCGAACTGAGCTTGCAGGAATTGCCCTTTAGTCATCCTGTCTATCATCAGAAATTCGATTTCGCAAATGGGTTGCCCAAGATCCACGAGCATGATAATAAGCCGCCTAAAGGATATGGATTGATCTACAAAGGAAGGCTTGTATGCTATTATTCATCAGAAACGGATCTGGGAGACGGATGGGAAGATACGGAAGTCCATAATGACAACCCGCAAAAGCGTTTGCAAGCCTTGCAAATGGGGGCCAACCTGATCCAATACGTATTCATGGGAAAATGAAAAAATTACGATCAGGTAATTTCATCTAAATACCGGGCGATATTCAGGGTTTGATTCTCATTGGAAAATTCGGACACATCAGCATTCACCGACATGCTTTCACCCGCAAAAAAGGCTTTCATTAGTGGTAGTAAATAGTCTTTCAAGACCGAAACAGGCGTAGAATAGTCAAAAGATACACCCAATTGTTTCGATTCTACAATTGCCTTAACGTCGCCGTCATCCGGACCAAAAACCAGGATAGGTGTTTGGGCACGCAGGTACTCATAGAGCTTTCCCGGAATTCTTCCCTGGGCATTTGCGGCCCGGTTAATAGGCAGCAATAATAAAGCGCTATCTGCATAGTTTTCCAGGATTTCTTCCCTCGGGATTTGCCCCAAGTAGAGGGTGTTAGCCTCCAGCCCATTTACTTCTACAGATCGCTTTACTGCATGATCTACCTGACCGGCAAACCGGATGGCAATATGTTCTTTCCAGGAAGGCTGCTCCAGTATGATCTCGCGAATCGCTTCAAATAATACAGTAGGGTTTCGATCATTTCCCAGGAGCCCCCCATGAAAAATCTTGAAAATTCCTGTTGAGTTTTTCTCATATCCTGCAAAATCGGCTTCATCATACCCGTAGTAAAATACCGATACGTTTTTTGCCCCTATGCTTTCCAGGTCTCGTTTCCAGGTAGGACTGGCAATAGTGATTTTCCGGGCTGTCCGAAATACGTTTTGTTCCATCCGGGAATGAGTGCGGTGCGCCCGGTCTCCGATCATCATTTCCTGATAATAGTCTACCTGCGTCCACGGATCCTGAAAATCCGCCAGCCAGGGTATTCCGAATTTTTCAGCAAGTTTCATGCCGATCACTGTATTAGTATGAGGTGGTCCATCGGTAAAAATCGCATCGATATGATGATGTTGGAGATAGGTGCCGAGAGCCTTTACGGAGGGCTTGATCCAAAGCATCCGGGCATCGGGAATAAAAAAGTTGCCTCTTATCCAGATGCCTATTTTATCAATCCAGCTATGCTTTTTATCGGTAAGGTTCGTGATATTTACCAAAGCCTCTTTTTTCTTTCTGCCACTTATTCTTTTAAAAAGCTCGGTAGGGTCAAAAATCTTTCCTTTGATTACTTCCAGCCCTTCGGGAATATCTTTTTCATTATTAAGATCGATGAATTGATAGGAGGGGTTATCTACAGTGAAAACAACAGGCTCCCAGCCAAAATTTCGCAGGTACTTTACCAGTTTCAGGCAACGCAGTACAGTGATTCCTCCGGCAGGAGGCCAGTAAAAGGTGATCACCAATACCTTTTTGCGTTCTGATTTGTCATTGGATCCTGGCATCAAAGAAATGGTTTTTCCGGTAAGCATTAGGCTAATAATTCCCGGTATGCAAGAATAAATTTTTCTTTTGAGAACTTGGTAACGATCGTATCAAAAGCATTCTCGGAAATACGTTGCAGCCTGGATGGGTCCGCTATGATGGATTGCAAAATGCTCACTGCATTATCCACCATTTTGGCTTCATCAATGTATTCGTCAATAATGAAACCGTTGTACTCATGTTGAATGTTTTCAGGTATGGCATCTACAGGGGGGGCGATGACAGGAGATCCGAAAGACATAGCTTCCATGATCACCACCGGGAATCCTTCAAAAGCGGAGGTCATCAGCAGGATATCATGTCCCTTATGAAAATTGTACATCGCTTCACCGCCTTTTAGCTTCCCGATATAAGTGCCATCTTTCGCCAGGTCTTCCGGTACTTCATTTTCAAAAGAACCGGCTAGGGAAAATTGCAGGGGAAGATCCAGCATCCGGCATTTTTCAATAATCTTAAATAGTATCCAGAGACGCTTTTGATGCCCGCCCCGCCCGGCATAATAGACCTTTAACGGCATGCTGAAACTCTTTCTTAACAAAGTCTCCGGCGTATATTCCAGGCAATATCGTATGACCCGATATTTATCCATATAGTGTATCGGGATGCCGTACGTTTTATGCACGTTTTCAAACGTGGTTTTAAAAGCATCGCCCACGATGATACGCGTATGGATAAATTTCAAGAATGGAGCCCAAACCCACAGGAATGGTGGTTCATGTACGTGGATCAATTCCACAACGGGAATGCTTCGCTTTAGATGCGGTGTAAGTTTATAACCAAAATTGCACTGACCGACAAATACCTTGGGCGTTTTTTTTTGATTATTGATGTAAGACGCAATAATGCCACGCCAGACCAAATTCAGAAAGTAGACGTATTTATTCCCTGTATAATTGCCAATCTCTTTTATCGTAACATTGGGTCTTCTGAAAAAATGCAGCATCCCATCGTTATGAGATCTTTTGGTAAAATAAATGATCAGTTTTTTGTCCGGAAGCGCATTGACGACTTCTGCATTGATGCGTTCTGCTCCTCCGATACTGTAATTGGGAAAGAAAAGAAAAACATCGAATTCTTCGTGTAGTGGTTTAAATCCGGCATACAGCTTCCCTAATAATACAAACGGGAACATCAAGATCTGCTCAATGTACCGCTTGAATGTAAAAAGAGAATAGAGGCTTGCTTTCATTATTTTATTTTCGTTACAACACCAAAGTGACCTATGGCAATGGCATGCAGGGGTAAGTTGGATAGCACCTCTTTTTTCCTGTAAAGCAGCATATAAAGCGGTAATCCCAGCAGGTAGCATATAAAGCGAAAAACTTTGGGCAGCGGGCTTCTTTTGATCCATAAACTCCAGAAATGGGCAAGAGCGGAGTTCCAATTCCCGTATCCGAATATGTCTTCTGTAGTAAACCCTGCATCCCGAAACAGGCTTTTCAATTTGTAGAAACTGAAACGGCTAAAATCGTAGGGAACATCATGGTAGTAGAATATAAAGGGAACGGAAAAAATAAGCTTACCTCCTGGTTTTAAAATTCGCCAGGCTTCAGCTATTACCTTTTCGGGGTACTCACAATGCTCTAATACTTCTATGAGCATAGCAGTGTCATAAAGTTCCTTTTCAACGGGGATAGTCACTCCATCCCAATACATGTCGGGTTTAAAAACATCATCATTATAAATAGGATTGTATATATCTAAGCCGGTATAAGAGGCTGCGCCGGTATTCTTTTGTATCCAGTCTTTATAGGGCATCCGGCCACAACCTATATCTAAAATATCCCCCCGGAAAGCGTCTCTTTTTGACTGGATGAAATAGTTAAGCTCGTTACGAACAATATAGGTATCAAACTGGCTAAAATTCGGAAACTTAGGCGTGTGCATTTTATGGCTTGATAGCTAACCTTCCGGTATAGTCTATTCGGTTTAAAAGTGGTTTATAATCTTCATTGGCGAAGTATTCATCTACTGCTTTTTGAGAACCCTGCCAATGACCGTAGTCGTCTATAATCAAAACCCCCTTCGATACCAACGCGGGGTACAAAAAGACCATCTCATGTTTGGTAGATTCGTACCAGTCCGTATCCAACCGTAATAGTGCTATTTTTTTATGGTTTTTTTCCGTGATGGTATCTTCTACTTTCCCTTTTACGAATACTACCTGGCTTGCCGGCAAACCGGATAGTAACAGGTTTTGTTTTACCTCATCAATGGAGGAGTAGCACCATACAGACTCCTGCACTTCAATCTTTGCCTGTGCCAGCAAATCACTGGCGGGTTTCCCGCTATACTCCACGTCGTCTGCGGTGGGAGCGCTCATCCCTTCGTATGTATCATAAAGAAACAATGTCTTGTCGCTGATATTTCTGGATTTTAAAATAAGCGCCATCATCAACGAACTTCCGCCCTTCCATACGCCGCATTCCACCAAGTCGCCTTCCAGTCGGTTATCCAGAATATTATGAGTAGCCTGGTACAATGCAAACATTCGTTCCATAGAAGTCATTGTATAAGGCTTGCAAATCTGATACATATCCAGAAACTCTTTTGGATACCCTTGTTGTCTCTCTTTTTCCAACCCCAAAAGGTTAGTTATAGTTTTTCTAACGATTCCCACGCTGAAGTAACATTTTTATTTATGTCTGCAAATATAACCAAACTCTTTACCCCGAATTTGCAGTTATTTTCCTTCGGTTTATGGGATCTTTGTCGTTGGGAGATTCTCATATTATGAAAAAGCACGTCATTATTTTTTGGGTATCTGTTTTTATGTTTTTTACCGGTTTCGGGCAGTCCGGTGGTACTGATACCCGTGATATCGTGAAGCGTATAACCCTTATCAACAAATTCGAATCAGAATATGTAGGATTTGCCGGCTCCGCATCGAAGCAATATAAGAACTATAAACGCTTACTTGAAACAGCAACGGAGAAAGAGCTACAAGCTTTATTGTCTCACAAAAATGCGGCAGTTAGGGTCTATGTGTTCATGGCTTTGCAAAAAAAGAATCCCACACTGGCGAAAAAGGCGAGTAAAAAACTTTTGAATGATAAAGAGATAATCAGGACACTGCAGGGCTGTATCGGCGGTGTCACAACCGTGCGAGAGCTGGTGGCAACTATCGTATTGAATCAGGATTGATATAGTTTTGCTTCCATGCGCATTCTTTTTGTTTGTCTGGGCAACATTTGCCGCTCACCCATTGCCGAAGGTGTGATGAGAAATTATATTCGCGAGCATCAACTGGACTGGGAAGTGGCTTCGGCAGGAACAGAGTCCTATCATATCGGCGAAGCGCCCCATAAGTACTCCCGGAAAATATGCCTGTCCAATGGTGTGGATATTTCCATGCAGCGTGCACGAAGATTTCAAATGTCTGATCTGCGTCAATTCGATAAAGTTTATGCCATGTCCGGTGACGTATATGACATTATTTTGAGTAATGCCGGATCTAGCGATAAGATCGACAACCTGGACCTGTTTCTCAATGAACTGAAACCGGGACTGAATGAATCCGTTCCGGATCCCTGGTATGGCGATGAAAGAGGATATGTCCCTGTTTATGAAATGATCGCTGCTACATGCCAGGTGATCATTGAGAAATACAAATGATATTTGAACGCACCGAAGATGTTTTGATGGCATCTTTTATAAGATGCTGGGAATACACGTATTTATCTTCATTTTTCGTTTCCGCGTTGCCTTTTACATTTGCTCTTTATATCTTTAAAAAATCATGGATGTTAACGAAGTGCCGCAGGATGCGATGGGTTATAAGGATAAGGACAAAATAAAAAAGCTCGTATACGCGGTAGACGAGCATGGAAACTATACCGGCATTAACTCGGCGGGTTGGGAAGCAGAGAATGTAGCTACAAGGCAAGCCTGGGAGGCTATAGAAGAAGAGTTGAAAGAAATGGAAGAGCTGGTGAGAAGGGGAGAGCAAAGCCCCATTGCTTACTTTATGCTCAGGAAATTAATGGATATTTCTATTCTTGCACGGTATGCAGGGAAGTGGCAATGGCAGGTAAGGCGCCATATGAAACCAGCGGTATTTAAAAAATTAAACCAAAAAATGCTCGACAAATACGCAGAAATATTTGAAATTTCTACAGCAGAGCTGATTAATTTCGGCAAGTCAAAATAGCTACGTGAGTAAGATCGATTTCATACACCACCAGCATGCGCATTGCGAGAGCGGTGTTACAGCCAACCTGTTGCAGCATGAAGGTATACACATTACCGAACCCCTGGCTTTTGGTATCGGAGCCGGAATGTTCTTTGCCCACCTGCCTTTTGTAAAGGTAAACGGGACACCGGGTACTACTTTCAGGACCTGGCCGGGAGCCATTTTCAAACGTGTTACCCAGCGCCTTGACATCAAGATCCATACGGAAAAATTCAGTTCACCTGATAAAGCCATGAGAGCTTTAGACAGTGTTCTTTCGGCAGGTAAGCCTGCGGGGATGCTCAGCAGCGTGTATTATCTTCCCTATCTGCCGGAAGCTTTTCGTTTTCATTTTAACGCCCATAATCTTGTTTCCTTTGGAAAGCAAGACGGAATGTATAATATCAGTGATCCTGTCATGGAGGTAGCTACCCAGATTCTGCCCGAGGATCTTGCTAAAGCACGATTCGCGAAAGGAACACCGGAGCCGAAGGGGTTTATGTATTATATCACCCAGACGCCTAAAAACATTGATTTTGCCAAAGCTATTCAGCAGGGGGTGAAGCAAACCAATTTTTTCATGCTCTCACCGCCGCTTCCCTGGTTTGGGAATAATGCGATCTTTCTCTTGGCAAAAAAGATCAAAGACTATCCTCAAAAATATACACAACGGAAAGCTGCACTCTACTTGGGCAACATTATACGGATGCAGGAAGAGATCGGAACAGGTGGTGCCGGATTTCGCTACCTGCATGCGGCATTTTTGCAGGAGGCAGGTGTTTTGCTGAAACGGGACGATTTGCAGGAAATGTCGCAGCAGCTGACCCGTATAGGTGACCAATGGAGAAACTTCGCTTACAGTGCTGCGCGTAATATGAAAGACCGGAAATCAGATTTGGTATCCTTTGACGAACTCAGCGCATTACTGGTGGAGATCGGTACCAAGGAAAAAACATTTTTCAAGCAGATGGAAAAGCTAACGTGGTGATTTTTCGAGCGTTGGAATGATTGTTGTGTGTGACTTCCTGAATACTATTTGTCTTATATTAAAATGAAAAGAACATGGCAAAGTCATCAAAAACCACAACCCCGGTAAAAGCCACTAAAGCCGAAACCATTGACATCGGCATCTCCGCATCAAACCTCAAGAATATCTCCCAATTGTTGCAAGCTTGCCTTGCAGACCTGCATGTACTCTACATCAAGACACGTAATTTTCACTGGAATGTAGAGGGCATGAGTTTCGGTCCGCTGCATGAGTTGTTTGAAAAGCAGTATAAAGAAATTGAATCCATCATTGACGAGGTAGCAGAACGCATTCGTAATCTGGGTTTCTTTGCCCTGGGGTCTTTGAAAGGATTCTCAGATCTTTCAAGATTGAAAGAACATATGACAGAGGGCACTTCTGACAAAGAGATGCTGCGCATTCTGGCAGAAGATCATGAAACACATATACGTTCTTTAAGAGAATCAATAGACAAATGTGACGAACAATACAATGACGTGGGAACCTCCGATTTTCTGACGGATGTATTGCGGGCACATGAAAAAATGGCCTGGATGCTTCGTGTACATTTAAAATAGAAACCGAATGGCGTATTCGGCTATATTTATCGCTAATTCTTAGCGTAGCTATAAACAGCTTGTGATGATTTCGCAGGCTGTTTTAATTTCTTCTGCGGTAATGGTAAGAGGGGGCGCGATTCTGATACATTCGGGTGCAAATAAAAACCAGTCAGAAAACAGTCCTTTATCCAGGCAACGGGCTAAAGTTTGCATTACATTCTCGCTATTATCCAATTCTATTGCCATCAATAATCCTTTATGTCGTACCGCTTTGATGGCAGCGTGATGGAGCAATTCTGCAAAAAGCACACCTTTCTGATCTGCTGACCCCATCAGATTTTCTGTAAGTAAATAATTCATAGCGGCCTTTCCGGCTGCACAGCTCACCGGGTGTCCGCCAAAGGTGGTAATATGTCCCAGCACCGGATTTTCGGTGAGCATATTCATATGGTGTACGGAAGATATAAAGGCTCCTAAGGGCATGCCGCCACCTAATGCTTTGCCCAACAATAGGATATCCGGTTGCACGTCAAAGTGCTCAAATCCCCAGAGCTTACCCGTTCGTCCAAACCCGCATTGAATTTCGTCCAATACAAGAAGGGAGCCCATTGCATCACATTTAGATCTTAATCTTTTCAACCAGCCGGGATGTGGCTCTATAATACCTGCTTCTGCCTGTACGGTCTCAATGATGACACAAGCGGTATGTTCATCGATCGCATCTATAAGCTCTGCTGCGTTATAGTCGTAATGCCAGATACCGGGCAGGAGCGGACGAAAAGCATTTCTCCAGTATTCATCACCGATAATACTGAGAGCCCCTGTGGTAGAGCCATGATAGCTTTTGTTGCAGGCGATGATGTCAGTCTTGCCGGTTACCCTGCGGGCAAGTTTTATAGCGCCTTCTACGGCTTCTGCGCCGGAATTGGTAAAGTAGACACTGTTAAGATGCTCCGGTAAATGCTGCGTGAGAAGCTGCGCATATTCCACCTGCGGAGATTGTATGAGTTCCCCATAGACCATAATATGCATATAATCCTCAGCCTGTTTTTTTACCGCATCAATCACGTTACTATTTCCATGTCCGACATTGCATACGCTGATACCCCCGATAAGATCCAGGTATTTCTTGCCATTCGCGTCAATCAGGTAATTGCCTTCTGCTTTTACGATATGCAAGGCTATGGGAGCAGGCGAAGTTTGTGCTACATGGTTAAGAAACAGCTGGCGCGTATTCATGCTTCAAAAGTAGAATAAGGAAGCGAAATATACACCGCGCAAAGCGTGCATGCTGAACGTGGAGACATGTATAGTAATGATTTGACTAATTAAACTTCAAAACCCTTAGTTAAAAAATAATTTAAAAACAATGAATCGCTAACAATAAAGTAAGAGTTAATATTCACGTAACATTCAATTATCACAGGCGTAACATTGGCTTAAACAGATGATAACATTGGCGTTGGACTTTTGCGGCAAATTAGAAATGTATGCGTTTTATTTCGATGCTTTTACTGTGTGTAATAATGATGACACAGGCTTTTGCAGGAAAAATAACCGGGAAAATCACTGATGAAAAAACAGGTGAAACGGTTATTGGTGCGGTGATCACCGTTAAAAACACTGAAAAAGGATCTGTAAGTGATGTGGATGGAAACTATGTGATAGACATTGCAGATGGCAGCTATGTATTGGAAGTAAAATATCTGGGTTATACCACTAAAGAAATAGAAGGGGTTGTAGTAAAGGGGGAGGAAGTAACTACGGCGAATGTTACCATAAAAGAAGCCGGTAGCTCGCAAACATTGAAAGAAGTGGTAGTTCGCTCTTCGTTGAAGAAAGAAAATATCAGTGCGCTTTATACCATTCAAAAAAATGCCGCGAGCGTATCGGATGGCATATCGGCTGATGTGATCAGGAGGTCACCGGATCGCAGCACGGGTGAAGTGTTGAAGCGCGTGAGCGGAACAACGATCCAGGATAACAAATTTGTGATTGTAAGAGGCTTGAGCGACCGCTACAATACGGCTCTGATAGATAATGCGATATTGCCAAGTACCGAGCCCAACAGAAAGGCGTTTTCATTTGATATTATTCCTTCAGCGATGATTGATAATATCGTGATCACCAAATCTGCTACACCGGACCTTCCGGGTGATTTTGCCGGAGGTGTTATTAATATCCTTACCAAGGAAACTCCGGATAAAAATTACAACACAATCAGTCTGGGTACATCTTACAACACCGCTTCCACGGGTAAGGTGTTTAAGTCCGGTTATCGTAGCTCTACGGATTTTCTTGGTTTTGACGATGGTGCGAGAAAGATGCCTTCTAACTTCCCTTCTCAGCAATCTGTACAAGGGCTTACAAGACAGCAAAGCATTGTAGCCTTGAATAGCCTTAATAATAATTTTACCGTAAAAGAACATACAGCACTGCCGGGCATTAACCTTCAGGCAGCCATGGGGCGCGCTTATGCGCTCAAGAACAGCAACAAGCTCGGTTTTTCTGCAGCCATCACCTACAACCATACGGAGAATATTAAACCCAGCCTGCTGAGACAATATGACAACCTGAACGTAGTCGATAATGTATATAACTATTCCACTAACCTGGGCGCATTATTGAATGTTGGTTACTACTTCGGAGGTAATAAAATACTTTTCAAATCCCTTTACAACCGGATCTTTGATGACAACTTCCTTTATAGAGAAGGATACAATATAGGTACCTCTGCCAATGTACGCTATTATGCATTTGACCTTGTACAAAAGTCATTGTTAAAAACATCACTGGAAGGAGAGCATCAATTAGGAAAAGGACAGAGCAAATTTGGTTGGTTGCTTTCTTTCAATAACGTGATCAACGATCAACCCGATCAACGGAAAGTAGCCTACAGCACCAGTCTTTCTACAGGTGATAACGCATACTATGCAGATAATACAACTTTGGGTAAAGCCAATAACAGGTTGTTCAGCTACTTGAATGAAGACATTTATAACGGAAGCGCTTACTACGCCCTGCCTTTCAAAATGTTTAATAATAAGAACAGTTTAAAAGTCGGCGTATTTGGTCAGCAGCGTACACGTGATTTTTATAACAGGTACCTTGGACCAACATATGATTACCTGGCTCCTAATGCAAACAATGAAGACCGGACAAGAGATTTAGAACATTTGTATTCGGCAGATGTTATTAACAGCGGTGTTTACAGACTGGAGGACATCACAAGTGATGACGATGCATACAAAGCAACCGCCACCACACTTGCAGGTTATGCCATGTTCGACAATAAGTTTACTGATAAACTGAGATTGGTATGGGGCGCCCGTTTTGAATCGTACTCATTGGACCTGCGCAACCGTACAGGTGCCGTTCATGTTAACCCGGTGTGGAATGACCTGCTTCCGTCTGCTAACTTCTCCTACAGCCTCACTGAAAAAGCTAATATCCGTGCTTCGTATTTCAGAAGTGTAGCACGTCCTGAATTAAGAGAAGTGGCACCTATGTCTTACTACGACTATGAAATGAATGCGGTGGTAAATGGTAACCCGGATCTTCAGCGCAGCCTGATTGATAATTTCGACTTGCGCTATGAGTGGTTCCCGAATCCTGGTGAGATCCTTTCAGCATCTGTATTCTATAAGCAGTTCACAAACACTTTGGAGAATTATATCTATGGTGACAACAGCAGCTATGATGTGAAACCTATGAACTACAAGTCCGCACGTAACATCGGTGTAGAAGCTGAAATCAGGAAGAGTCTGGGATTCATTTCAGAGAACTCCTTTTTGAAGGATATGAGCTTTTATGTAAATGCGGCTTACATCAAATCCGTAGTGAAAATGGATTCTTTCCAGAACGTAGCTGCGAAGGCTATTGACGAACGTCAATTATCCGGTCAGTCTCCTTATACCATCAACGCTTCTTTGAGTTATGCTGGTATGGAAGGTAAGCTGAACCTGAACGTACTCTACAACGTGATAGGACAAAGATTGTATTACGTAGGACAAGGACGTCTCGGAAACGTATATGAAAGCCCGCGTAATCTTTTAGACTTCCAGGCAAGCTATGCGGTAAACAAGAGAAGTGAATTCAGGCTAAATGTGAAAGATATTCTCAGCAACCCTTACCGTTATTATTTTGATCAGGATAGTGATGGAAAGTTTGTGAAGCAAACGATCTCCAACCAGCAAATTGACAACCAAAAGGATTGGGTATTCCAGCAATACAGACCCGGTACAACCTTCTCTCTTACCTATACCTACAAGTTCTAACAGTTAACACATGCATAATGTAGCGGTAACAATGCCGTTACATCCTCCAGATAATTTCGCAAAAAATATAAAACGAAAAAAACAACATCATGAAAAAGATCATTTACGGATTACTTGCGTTCAGTATGTTTTCCACAATGTCATGTAAACAAAACGACAACGACCCTGTTCCTGTTGATACTACCGATACTACCAGTAAGATCGTCACCCTTTCCGGTGACATCTCTGCCAATACTACGCTTTCTGCAAGCAAAAAGTACTTGTTGAAAGGTTTTGTATATGTGAAAAGCGGCGTAACCCTTACTATCGAACCTGGAACTGTAATCACGGGTGATAAAGCATCTAAAGGTACCTTGGTAATTACACGCGGTGCAAAGATCCATGCAGAAGGTACAGCATCAAAACCTATCATTTTTACGTCTTCTTTTGCTGCCGGTGCGCGCTCTCAGGGCGATTGGGGTGGTTTGATCCTGTTGGGTAAAGCTCCGATTAATCCTGCGGATAAAGAAGCTAAGATCGAAGGGGGTCTTACTCCGACTTCCGGTGGTAATGAAAAAGATTATATCTGGTATGGTGGTAGTGATGTGAACGATAATTCAGGCATATTGAAATATGTAAGAATTGAGTTTGCCGGTACTGCTTTCACTCCGGACAATGAGATCAATGGTCTGACCATGGGTGGTGTAGGTGCAGGTACTACTATTGATTATGTACAGGTATATCGTTCAGGTGATGATGCTTTTGAGTGGTTTGGCGGAACTGTAAACTGTAAACACCTGATCGCTTCTTACACCTGGGATGATGATTTCGATACAGACTTCGGCTTCTCCGGAAAGATTCAATTTGGTCTGGCTCAACGCGTGAAAACTATCGCTGACGTTTCCGGTTCAAATGGCTTTGAATCTGATAACGATGCCAACGGCTCTGTGAACGAACCTAAAACCAAGTCAGTATTCTCTAACATGACCATAGTTGGACCTATCACTGCGGGTAACTCTACAAGTGGTATCAATGCTAACTTCCAGCATGGTGCACAGATCCGTCGTAACTCCAGTCAAAGCATCTACAACTCTATCTTCGTAGGTTTCCCGATCGGTCTTTATATTGATGATTCAAAAGGTACAGCCACTTCTTTGAATGCTGAAGCAGGTACGTTGAAATTCATGAACAACATCATTGCAGGTTGCCCTACGAAATTCAAAAGTGCTTCTACATGGTCAGGTGCTGCTGCGTGGTATGCTGCTACAGCTACTACCGAACTGGCAAATGCTGAAGATGCATTGTTGATGGATCCTAATAAATTCTCTGCGGCAGTTTCAACTCCTAACGGTACACCCAACTTTTTGTTGAAAGCAGGTTCTCCTGCATTGACAGGTGCTATGGCTGTAGCGGGTATGGACAACGTTTCTTATCGCGGTGCATTTGATGGTACGAATGACTGGACTTCAGGCTGGGCTACATGGTCTGCTGAAAACACGGAATATTAATCTTACAACTGTCTAGCATAAAAGAGCCCCGCATTTTCGGGGCTCTTTCGTTTTTAATATGAAATAGGGAAGGGATCATGAAGCTTTGCTAATACTTCCCATCGTTTATTCTTTTACATCACTATTAATGTATAAATTAAATACGCTTATTTCCTTCCAGTCCTAACTCCTTCGCTTTTTCCAGCATAAATGAAAAGGCGGCCTCATAGTCATTGGTTATCACACCATCTAATATTGCTTCACGTACTGCGGTCTTGATAAAACCTACTTCCCGGCAGGGTTTCAGACCAAAGGTCTTCATGATCATGTCTCCGTCAATCGGCGGTTGCCAGTTTCGTATTTTATCTTTCTCTTCTACTTCCAGCAGCCGTTCCTTCACATGTTCGAAATTGTCCAGGAAGCGGCGCACTTTTGTTTTGTTTTTGGACGTGATATCACTTTCACAAAGAATCATCAGGTCATCCAGATCCTCCCCGGCATCAAATAGCAAACGACGCATGGCACTGTCCGTCACTTCATCCTTGGATAAGCTGATCGGACGAAGATGAAGCGCCACCAGTTTCGCCACGTACTTCATGTTCTCTTGTTGCGGCAACTTCAGCTGGCGAAAGATCTTGGGTGTCATACGTTCTCCCACCACTTCATGACCGTGGAATGTCCAGCCATGTCCCTGTTCAAAGCGCTTGGTAGCGGGCTTGCCAATATCATGCAATATGGCAGCCCAGCGAAGCCATAGCTTGTCACTGCGATAGGCTACGTTGTCCAATACCTGCAGTGTATGATAGAAGTTGTCTTTGTGCCCTTTGCCATCAATATACTCGGCACCGGAGAGGTCACTCATCTGCGGAAAGAAATGTTGCAGCAAACCGCTCCGGTAGAGCAAATCAAATCCTATGGAAGGCTTCTTGCTGAGTATGATTTTATTAAGCTCATCGGTAACGCGTTCCTGAGTAATGATCTTAATACGTTGGTGATTCCGTACGATCGCTTCAAACGTTTCAGGGTGAATGTTGAATTGGAGCTGTGTGGCGAAACGAATGGCACGCATCATTCGCAAGGGGTCATCAGAGAAAGTAATGTCCGGATCGAGCGGCGTACGGATGACTTTGTTATCCAAATCCTGAACGCCGTTGAAAGGATCCAGCAGGTTTCCATAATCCTTTTTATTTAAACTGATCGCCAGTGCATTGATGGTAAAATCCCTTCTTTTTTGATCGTCGTCAAGCGAGCCGGTTGTCACTTCGGGATTGCGGGAATGTGCCTGGTAAGATTCTTTGCGGGCTCCTACAAACTCCACATCGAAATGATGAATCCTGAAATGGGCAGTGCCATAGTTCTTAAAGAAAGAAACTTTAGGTTTTGGCTGAAATGTATTGGCTACCTGGTGCGCCAGTTCAATGCCATCTCCCACGCAAACGATATCGGCATCTTTCGTGCTGCGGGCCAGCAATTTATCGCGCACAAAGCCCCCTATAAGATACGCTTCTGTGTTCATTTGCTGTGCGGTAGCTGCTATCCTCTCCAGGATATCCCGTTCCGTTCTGTTGAGCTGAATGTCCATGTAAAGCGGCAAAGATAACAGGTTGTATAGAATCCTGAAACTGAACGGACGAGTCGGTCGTTATCGCTGCCTGTCATTCCGAAATCCGGAGCAAATGAAGCGATATCAGCACTGTGTAAGATGGAGTAAATATAGTATAAATGTTTTGGGCCGCGGCGATGCCGCGACCCAAACGCAAAACTGTTTTCTAGAATAGGAGAACCCGGCATAGCAGCTTACTGATGCATGGTGCCAACGCCACTGAAGCCTAACCCATTTTTTCCAGCCCGGAACCTAAGATCCATTTCAACCATATGCCGGATAGTATCTAAAAGATCTTATACCGGAAACCGGCATAAATGTTTCTTCCCATTACCGGTCCCCAGATCAGTGATGCATCAAAATCTGCGTTGTAGGGATCGGCTGCAGCCGTGATTGGATGATGCATCATAAAATTATTCAGGTTTTCGGCACCGAGGTATATTTCAAAAATGTCTTTCCAGGTCTTGCTGATCTGCGCATTCATCAGCACATAGGAAGGTGAATAATATTCATCACGATCATTAGTATGAGAATGTCTTTCCGGCACCAGCTTACTGCCTATCCAATTAAGAGTATAGTCAAACTTCCAGTGATTTCTGGTTTCATAGCCAATATTGGCAAAAGCCCGGTGTGCAGAAATCAGCGGCTTTTCTTTTAATACGCCGTTGTACGTCGTCTTCACATCATACCAGCGATAGGCAAGACGCACATCCAGGTTACGAATCACTTCATAATCCAGTTGCGCCTGGAAGCTATGCGCGAACGAGCGCCCGTTCAGATTATAAAACTGAACAGTATGAGCATCGGAATAAAGATCGGCTACGATCTGGTTTTTGAAATCGGTGTAGTAATAATCGGTGCTAAAAGACCCGTCGCGATAATTAAGCTGAAACTTCTGTGTAAAGTTGATCCCGTAGTTCCAAGCCACTTCCGGATTCATTCCATATGCTTTTCCCTCCGCCGGACGATTGATCACGAAACCTCTGCCGCTGGCCATGTAGCTCATATTTTCGGCAAAGATGTTGGCCGTGCGCTGTGCCCTGCCTACCGATGCACGAAAAACTGAACGTGCTGCCGCAGCATAGCGAACGTGCAAACGGGGTGTAGCAAAGGCCCCGAAGATATTGTGGTAGTCGCCGCGTAAACCCGCAACCACATTAAACTTATCAGATGCATTATAGGTATATTCTGCAAAAGCACCCGGCACAATTTCCTGCCTTTGGTACCGCGTCGTGTACATCGTCTCATTATAGTTATCAATCAGGTTGCTGAGACCCATTTTGATCACATGATTCGTATTGCCCAGTATCGTTTGGTAGATCAGGTTCGCATAAAAGCTTTTTTGCGTGGCGTCATAATTCGTGAGTCCATACCTGGAATCTTGTGAATGATATACTCCTGATAGCTGCAAGCCTATGCTCGTTGCCGTTTTGCCGGTAAATACGTGTCCTATTTTCGCCCACGTTTCCACGCGTTTCATGTTCAGCTCAAATCCCCAAGGCCTATCCAGGTCCTGCTTCATGCCCTTTTCATAATTCGTTTGTCCGCCCACATTCTCCACATACACTGCTTTTACCCCCGCCTGCACCTCCCAGCCTTTCGGGCCGAACCAAAACCATCTGTTGGCGCCTACAAACTGTTTGTCCAGCGGCTGATCTAAAAAGCCGTCGTTATTCTGGTCGAACTTCATCCACTGCGACTTGCCATGCAGGAATATATTGGTTGAAAGGTTTTTATGGAGCTGAACACGATGTACGATATTTCCTTCTGTTCGCGCCTGGGTGTTCTGATATAGGTTGAAATGCCATTTTTCTTCTTTTTCTTCAAACGGCTTACGCCATTCCACGTTGATCTGCCCGGCCACACTTTCAAACCCATTGACCACGCTGCCAGTACCTTTGCTCAATTGCATACTTTCCACAAAACTTCCCGGAGTAAATGTGAGCCCGGTGTAGGACGCGAGACCCCGGTTATCCGGAATGTTTTCTCTCGTAATCGCTGTATAAGCGCTTGCTAATCCCAACATCTGAATTTGCTTATAACCCGATACTGCATCTGTAAAACCTACATCCACGGAGGGGGTAGTTTCAAAACTCTCACTGAGATTACAGCATGCAGATTTCAATAGTTCGCGGCTGCTGATCTTTTCTGTTTTCTGGGCACCTAAGGTGCTGATAGTTGTTGTTTTTTGCCGTTGGCGAATAATGACCTCATCCAAGTCTTTTTTCTGTGTAGTATCCTGTGCCACTACGACATCACTCGACATCACACATATCGCCGCCAATAGCATCATGCGTTTGCTATTTTTTTTCATTAATCTGCGGTTTAGTGTTTATCCAGGTTTGTTTTATAATGACAACATGCCGGCAATTTTTCATAGTCAGCTTCTAGGGCTGCTACATTTTCGGCGTTGTGTCCTGCTTTGGCAATACATTGCTGAATGATTTCAGAAGACGTTTTAGCGGTATTATAAACTACTGTCAGCGTTTGGTCTTCCACGTTCCAATCGGCACGTTTTACACCTTTTACATAGGCTGCGTTCTCTATACGTTTTTTACACATTGAGCAATTACCTTCTACCTTTATTTTCTCCGTTTTTATACTGTTTTGGGCAAAAGAAAAGAAAGGAGATAGAATGATGGTGATTATTATAAGGATATGTTTCATTTTTTGAATTATTTATTACGAATCATGGAATACTTACTAACGCTATTGTTCTTCGGCCAGGTTATCATTACCTCATTCCGAAGTACCGCGCCAACGTTGTTTTTTTACTGTTGCTGCTGAATTATGCTTTTGCTGTTCCGAAAATTGCGCTGCATTTTTTAGCAGGCTATTCAGGACTTATAAAAAAAAGCACAAATAGCGCTGCAGCCCTTGTTATCCGTAATAAGTAAGAGAAGAGTATAGCTTGTAAAGAGGGGTGAATTGCCAATTGCCTGGCGGTGCATTAGCCTGGTACGTAAACTCCCTGATTTCAGAGAAATCCGGGCAGGAATGATCAATAAAATAAAATGGATTGTCAGGAAGTACGAACCGCTGCGTAAAATTCAACTTGAATTGTGCGATAGCCAGCTGTTCGACCGACAATTTTGAAGTCACTACTTTATCCTTGCAGCAGCCGGTTTCTTTCTTTGTGCCTTCACCACACAGATCATCTTCGCATCCGTCTCCGCTATTATTGAGTGCCCAGGAAGCTACCTCCTCCCCGCAATAATGTAAATGCACGATAACGCCTGACGTCGCGACCATATACAAGAACAGAAGCGGTATGACCAAAAATCTCTTCACTATAGAGCGCAAATTTACGCATTCCTGCTAAAATAGTTCTTATAACAATACGTGAATGTTTTTGCATTAATTTGTTGTATGATTCTGACGTTTTCTAAAGGAGACAAAAAGACATATACACATACAATTACTTCTCAAGATTTTGCACGTTTTTCCGCCGGAGAAGTTCACCCGGTTTATTCTACCTTTTCACTGGCACGGGATGCAGAATGGAGTGGGAGACTATTTGTACTAGAAATGAAAGAGAGCGACGAAGAAGGGATAGGTACAGGCATCACTGTAGAACATATATCGCCGGCGGTGGAAGGCGAAGAGGTGATCTTTACGGCTGAAATCGTGGAGATAAACGGAAATGAAATTGTAACAAGCTATGAGGCTAAAGTTGAAAAAAGGATCATCGCCACTGGGATCCAAAAGCAAAAGATTGTAAAAAAGGAAAAACTGGAAAAGCTATTTGTTTCTTTACGTTTGAACAAAAAATAAGAAAAAGCATAATTATATAAATAAGGCCATTATTTAGGTACTCCAATCACTATATCTTTTATGAACAAAAAATTCTATGAGCTGGCTAAAACTGTATGGGGAGATCAATTGAAAAAAGAAGATGTGAAGAGGTTCTATGATTTGGTGAATATGAATTTCGCTCATTTTACAGAAGGTTTTATCAGCCAGAAATACCTGAGCAATTACATGGAGGCTTTCATTTCATCTATGGATGATCTTGTTTTTGAGCTGAACAGCGAGGGATATATTATTAATGCCTGGGCAGCAGATGAATCGGTGTTTTGGATGGAAAGGGAACAGTTTATGTATAAAAGAACGGTGGATTATATGCCTTCACCTATAGGCGAAAAATTGTTGGCTGCTGCTCTGGAAGTCCAGCAGACAGGTAAACCGTTAGAAGTAGAATACGGTTCGCCCTACAACGATCGTATTTTCATTGCACGATTTAATGTTATTAAAGCTGCAGACCCGGATAAAAGACATATTTCCGTATTAATAAAAGACATTACAGAAAAGAAAAAGGCACAACAGGAACTGCTTGAAGCGAAACAGGCCGCCGAAGAGGCGTTAAAAGTAAAGTCTAACTTTTTATCAGCCGTAAGCCATGAGATACGTACGCCCATGAATGCCATTATCGGGTTTACAGACCTTCTCCTGGAACGTGAATTTCCGGAAGAGGTTACAGATTATTTAAAATCAATAAAGCACTCTTCAGAGAACCTATTGGTATTGATAAATGACATTCTAAGCTATGGTAGGCTGGATGCAGGTAAAATAGAGTTGGAACAGATACCCTTCGATCTTTACAACCAGATGGAGGAACTGCAAAAAATGTTTGAGATACGGGCGCAAAAGAAAAAAGTACATTACAGCGTAAAGCTTGAAAAAAATGTTCCCCGGATGGTGACGGGTGACCCTTACAGGTTAAATCAGATCATGATCAATCTCGTCGGCAATGCGATCAAGTTTACCCAAATGGGAACGGTAGAGGTCAACATTTCGCTTCTCACAAAAGATGAACACGCTTTGGTATTGAAGTTTGAAATAGAAGATACAGGTATTGGCATTCCACAAAGTAAAATTGAAACCGTGTTTGAAAGCTTCGTCCAGGCCTTCTCCAATGTCTCAAGGAAATTTGGCGGGACAGGGTTGGGACTGGCTATTACCAAAGAACTGGTAACACTGAAAAATGGTAAGATATATCTGGAAAGTAAGGAAGGTGTCGGCTCGAAATTTACGGTAGAATTGCCATTTAAAGTTGTCGATAAAGAAATTCTGCAACACAGGGATACAGGCGATACGAGCCTCCCGGATATTTCCGGCGTCACCGTATTGATAGTAGAAGATAATCAATTGAACCAGGTACTCCTTAAGAAAATTCTAACGGATGCCCGTGTAAATCATATGATAGCAGAAAACGGACAGGTAGCCTTGTCTATTTTAAAGGAAAAAAACGTTGATGTTGTCTTGATGGATTTGCAGATGCCGGTGATGGATGGCATAGAAGCAACCCGTCATATACGTTCTAAAGAATCCGCTACGCTTAATCCTGATGTGCCAATAATAGCCGTAACAGCTGATGCATTTCCCGAAACAAAAAATAAAGTATTGGCGAGTGGGATGAATGACTTTATAACCAAGCCGTACAAGAAAGAAGATATCTACAGTAAAATAGCGATGTACTTATAGCAGCGTGTTATCCTCTTAGTGATTTTTCCACCATTGGTACTAGTCGTTTTGCCCATACACGATACTCTTTTCCCGATGGATGTAAACCATCCTCTGCCAGGAACGTTGCATCAGGGGCATTTATCCGGGTGCTGTCGGTGATATCCAGCCAATTTACCCTGTGTGCCAGAGAAATTTCCTTATTAACCGCATTGTAGGCGTCTATTTGTTGGGCGATAGACTCCCTGTCTTTACCCTCGGCAAAAGGTGTAACACCCCAGTCGGGAATGGATACTACAAAAACATGCTGTGTATGACCGTTGGCAAATACAATTGCCTGATTCAGGAGATTCGTAAATTCCTCCCGGTAATTCTCCACTTCTCGTCCCCTGTATTGGTTATTGACACCTATTAAAAGTGTCACGAAGGAAAACGTTTCCTTAATGCCTTCCTCCCGTATTGCCATTGCCAGCTCATCTGTGGTCCAGCCTGTTTTGGCGACGATAACGGGTGCAGCCACTTCTATTTTTTCAGTATGGAGCAGCTCCACCAATTGATGCGGGAAATTTTCCTTTAAGGGTACCAGTTCACCAATAGTATACGAATCGCCGAGTGCCAGGTAGGTGTACATGATAAATCAGTTTGAGAACCCGAATTTGAGAAATTTAGTTGAATAAAGGAACACTATACATAGTGGTGCCTCGCATAGATGAGGAAATTGGTGGTAAATCGGAGAACCTCAATGCCGGGATTAATTTTGCCATCCCCATCACAGTTCTCTATCTTTAACCACATGCCCGACAGTAAAAAATATGAATTCACTGCCTTGTTCAACAATGCAGCGATCGGTATTATTATCGTCAATAACGAAGGAGACATTCTTCTTGTCAACCAATTTGCACAGACGCAATTTGGCTATACCCTGGATGAACTGGTGGGTAAGAAAATTGAAATCCTTATCCCACATCGCTACCGCGATCGGCATATCCAATACAGAGACGATTACCACCAACATAACCCGCATAGCCGACCGATGGGTACCGGTATGGATCTCTTTGCTGTAAAAAAAGACGGTTCCGAATTTCCGGTAGAAGTAAGCCTCAGTACTTACCGGAATGACGAAGGCCAATTCAGTATTGCCTTTGTAAGTGATATTACGATCCGTAAGCAATCAGAGCAGGCGCTTGTACAGCTTAATGCCGAATTGGAGGAAAAAGTGAAGGAACGCACCCAGTCGCTGGAAGAAGCGCTGGCTACTGAACGAGAACTGAACGAGCTGAAATCGAGGTTTGTGTCCATGGCCTCACATGAATTCCGAACGCCGTTAAGCACGATTCTCTCATCCATCTACCTTGTATCACAATACCAGAAAACAGAGGAACAGCCCAAGCGCGAAAAACATGTGCAGCGTATTATCAGCTCTGTTAATGGATTGAACGATATCCTGAATGACTTCCTTTCTGTAGGGAGAATAGAAGAGAATAAGATACAGGTGCGCATCCTGGATATGGATCTTCCGCAGACCATTCAGGCCCTCATCGGGGAACTCAACTCGATCTTAAAAACAGGGCAATCCATTCACTATCGTCATAAAGGAGTAGATCATCTGCGTTTCGACCCTTCACTGCTTCGCCATATGCTGATGAACCTCGTGTCAAACGCCATCAAATTTTCGAAGGAACGGGATACCATCCTGGTGGAAACAAATCTGTCGGCAACAAAACTTTGTCTGCAGGTCACGGATCAGGGTATAGGGATATCTGAAGAAGACCAGGCTCATTTATTTCAGCGCTTCTTCCGTGGTGCTAACGTAAGTACCATACAGGGAACGGGACTGGGTTTACACATTGTAGCGAAATATGTAGAGCTGCTGAATGGCACGGTCGGCTTCGAGAGCAAGCTTAACAAAGGCACGACGTTTATCCTGACATTTGACCTGGTCCACGAAGCAGTGAATTGATTATTTTCCCGGGCTGCAGCATGACAATGAATCTGCTGTGGCGATGCACCGTTCAGCACAGGAATGCTATCAGGCAATCTCGCCATACACTTCAGCAATTACCTGAACCCTTTTAGGAACTCGACCACCTGCATACGCTTTTTCCCTTCCAGTTGCAGTTCATCTATATATACCCAACCATCTCTTGCTGCGAAACGCAGGTACGTTTTATGGTCTGTATCAAACTCGCCTGCATCTGCATTGGTTGCTCCTGGTTCGGTATGTGCCTGATAGACTTTGAGCTGCTTGCCTTTTAAGACGGTAAAGGCTGCAGGGGAGGGGGACAGTCCGCGAATAAGCTGATGAATTGCATTCACCGGTCTGTTCCAGTTAATACACATATCCTCTTTGAAGAGCTTAGGTGCGTGCTGCAATGTTGCAGATATATTCGATTGTGGCACTTCCCGGATCGTATCATCTGTCAGGCCTTCTACCGTTTTTACCAGCAACTTCGCTCCCTCCAGCATGAGCTTATCATGTAAGGTGCCGGCATTGTCTTCGGGAAGGATGGGAACATGCGCCTGCAACAAAATATCTCCGGTGTCTATTTCATGTTTTAGCTTGAACGTGGTAACACCTGTATCTTTTTCACCGTTTATCACGGCCCAGTTGATGGGAGCTGCGCCACGGTATTGCGGCAGAAGGGAAGCATGAACATTGATAGTGCCCATAGGCGGCATATTCCACACAATTTCAGGAAGCATACGGAAAGCTACTACTACCTGCAGATCGGCATGCAACGATTTCAGCTCGTCAACGAAAGAGGGGTCTTTCAGTTTTACAGGTTGTAGTACGCGAATGCTGTTGGATTCCGCATGTTTTTTTACAGCAGAAGATTGCAATTGCAGGCCGCGCCCGGATGGCTTATCCGGCGCAGTGACCACTGCAATAACATTCATTCCTGCCTGTATCAGGGCATCAAGTGAAGCAACAGCAAAATCAGGTGTGCCGAGGAAGATTATTTTGAGATCCTGGATGGTTTTCATTCGAGGGCAAAAGTAAAAAGGTGTTGCCATTATTCAGACAACACCTTTAAACTGATCTTTATTAAAAAAATTAATTCTTGACCGGTAAATAAGAATACTTCTTACCATACTCTATCATTTGCTCATAGAAGCTGGTAGGGTATTCTACTTTCACATCCGTTACCTTATCTCCATTCAGCGTTGGCACCAATCGTGGTTGAATGAACCCTCTGTAAGGCTTAATGTTCAGCTTCGCATAGCGGGCCAGAATTTCCTTGTGTAATTTCTGGTCTACTTTCACACCATAAGTTTCTACCAGGTTCTTTCCTGCTGCGAAATCTCCTTCCGATTTGATCCGTTGGATCTCGCGAAGTAAGTCCCCGAATAATTTGCGAAGCTTGTCGTAGTCATTTATGCGTACATAGGTTTTACCGTCTTTCTGCACCAGTTCCGTTACCTTTTCTGCCTTACCTTTTTCAAAAGCCCATTTTGCTACCAATTGCCGGTTGCGCATGTGTGCTTCCTCGATGTTATCTCCCAGTTTTAACCGGGTCAATTGCGTCATCAGGCCGTTCATCATATAGTTGTCGTATTCCGCCTTACCTACTTCGGTGCTGGGCGCAACGCCTATTTCCACCAGTTTGGGATCTGTCGCATAGTAAAGACCTACCAGGTCGGCCCGGGCTTCTTCCAGGCAGGAAGCATAGTTTTTCAACGTCTTATCGGTGGTTTCCACGCCGGGGTTGATCTGTCCGGATGCATGACCGATGCACTCGTGCATATCCGTATGCAGGTCAGAAGCCAGGTTGCCATATTGACGGGCGCGTTGCTTTACAGTATCATTTAAAGCAAACTCATCCAGCATCCCGCTTTTTTCGCTCGCTACATTATAAGAGTGAATAATATTGCTCAGGGAAACCGATTTAGAACCAAAGTCTTTACGAATCCAATCGGCATTCGGCAGGTTCACGCCAATCGGCGTAGAAGGCGCTGCATCCCCGCTTTCTGTAATAACCGTAATGGCTTTAGCGGTAATACCTTTTACTGTTTTCTTTTTATGATCGGGCATCAAAGGCGAATTATCCTCAAACCACTGTGCATTTTGAGCAATGGCGGAGATACGCTTGGTAGCTTCCAGGTCTTTCATGGATACTACGCTTTCAAAACTTCCTTTTTTACCAATCGGGTCAAGGTACACTTCGATAAAACCGTTCACGACATCCAGTCGCGAGTTGACATCTTGCGCCCAGGCAATACTATAGTCATCAAAAGTTTTCAGGTCGCCGCTGCGGTAAAACTGTATCAAAAGATCCAACGCTTTCTTTTGCTGATCGTTCTCAGCGACTTTGCTGGCTTTTTCAAGCCACCCTACGATGCGCTCAATCGCCTGTGAGTACATACCTCCCACTTTCCACACCTTTTCTACTACCACTCCATTTTCCTTCATGGTTTTGCTGTTCAGTCCCCAGCTGGGTGCATTATAGGCAGTATCGAACTTCGAATAGAAATCTTCCACTTCTTTCTGCGTTACACCTTCATAAAAGTTTACGGAAGAGGCCGCTACATTGTCGATATTGGCACGGAGATCCACCAGCTTAGGTTCTATTTTAGGATCATACACTATCGGTTTGATCTTTGCCAGGAATGTTTCTACATTTTCACCCTGCTCCATGGGAAGCTGGGTTACATCACAATTTTTCACGACCCCGGCAAAATATTCGTAACTGCATGCAGGGAAAAACTTTTCATTCCCGTAATGATGATGATTACCATGACTGAACCAAAAGCGGGCGCAGTATTCTTCGAATTTTTTCCAGTCTTCGGTATTTTTATCCCCTTTGTAAGTAGTGTAGGCTGCATCCAGCGTCTTGCGCAGCATCAGGCCATACTTACTTTTTTGATCGAAGATGATATCGCGGCCGCATAATGCTGCTTCGTATAGATAATAGGCCATTTCCTTTTGCTTAGCCGTCAGTTCCTCCCAGCCAGGTATCTGGTAGCGCAGCATCTGGATGTCCGCAAATGCCTCCGCTTCTACTCTGAACGTAGAATCATAGCCGCTGGATACGGAAGGCGCATTTAACGTGTCCGTAGTTTCTGATGAGCTGCTGCCTTTATCCCCGCAGCCCGTCATCAGGGACTGCATTCCTATTAATGCCATCATGTAAATGGAGTATTTTTTCATTCTTGAATTAACTTTTGGAAGGATAAAAGTAATTTTTTAATAGGATAAACAGGTTGTCATTTTGAGCCGGAACATTTGGCTCCTCTGTACACAAGAAGCGTAAAATACCTGATGAGATGGGACGTATCGGATTAGCGGTAAATCAGTTTTGAGGCTTATTTTCGCAGCCATGAAAAATACCATCCTCTTAATAAGTTTTCTGGCAGGGTTTTGTGCCTGCCAGACGGAACCTTCAAAAGGAACGCCTGAAGTGGAAGTGGAGGAAGAGGTAAAGCCTTTAGTACCGGGCACCGTGCTGCTGGCGGATAGCATGCGTGTTCCTGATGCCTTGAATGAACGCTATTTCTCCGTAAAGCTGGTGGCCAATGAATATACCCGGCAAGGTACATATGATGTTCAGATCCGGTACGGGGAAAATGACGCCGTGACGCAAATCACTTTTCCCCGGGGAGGAACGGAAAAAATAATCCCGGTGTTGAAAAAAGGGAAAGAGCCCTATTCCTATATCATCGGCTTCCGCTATGGGAACAAGGACCCGCTTTTCTATGAGTATTACTGGGTACAAGCTACAAAGGACAAGATTGAAACGAAATATGTGAAGGCCTATTCCTTTAAGTAATCCTCTCACACTATCAATGATAATAAGCTATTTGTTTTAATGCGATTGTTTTATAATTTAACAGCCTACCCCCTAAATGGTTATAAATTATGAAGCGAAAAATATTCAAGACCGCTATTATTATTTTGCTTATCGTCGTAGCAGGAGTTGCATCACTACTTGCATATGTAAAGATGGCGTTACCTGATGTCGGTGAGGCAGCTAACCTCACTATTGAGAGGACCCCGGAGCGTATAGAACGGGGCAAATACCTGGCCAATCACGTAATGGTTTGTATCGACTGTCACTCCAAACGCGACTGGAGTCTTTTTGCAGGTCCGCCTATAGCAGGGACCGAGGGAATGGGAGGGGAGCTATTTGACCAGAAACTGGGTTTCCCCGGCAAATTCGTAGCACCTAATATCACACCTGCCAATATCTCGGGCTACACAGATGGGGAATTGATTCGTGCCATCACTTGTGGCGTGGCAAAAGACGGAAGGGCTTTGTTCCCCGTTATGCCTTATAACAACTTCGGACAACTGGATGAAGAAGATATCAGATCAGTGATCGCTTACATTCGTACCCTCAAACCTATTCAGAACAAGACAGGAAATTCTGCTGCAGATTTCCCGATGAATTTTATCATGAATACGATCCCGCATAAAGCTAATTTTCAACCCATTCCAGAATCATCCGACTTGAAGGCATATGGAAAATACCTGGTAACGGCTGCGAGTTGTTATGATTGCCATACTAAACAGGAAAAAGGACAGTTTGTAGGTCAGCCTTTTGCCGGGGGGATGGAGTTTCAATACCCGGATGGATCTATCGCCCGGTCTGCTAACATTACACCACATGCTACGGGCATTGCAGCATGGAACGAACAGGCATTTATCAACAGGTTCAAATCCTATACTCCACGTAATGACTCGGGCTATGTGCCCCAAAAACTGGAACAAGATGCATTTCAGACAGTGATGCCGTGGACAATGTATGCAGGGATGACGGAACAGGACCTGAAAGCGATCTTCGCCTATTTGCAGTCCGTACAGCCGGTAGAAAATACTGTGACGCGCTTTACACCGGCAACTAATAAATAGAAAGCGATTCCTGTTAATAAAGGCTTTATAATGCGAAAGAATACCCACGCTTCGCATTTGTAAAGCCTTATTTTATGCCCTCAGCAGCGAATGGTAAACATGGGCGTGTTTCCCAGACTATACCGTCTGACTGGTAAAAAATTCAGCCCGTTTACCAGATGATCTTCAGAACGGGGATATCAGAGGAATATGGCAAATAATACGTTTGCCTGTTATGAACGGGTAAACAGGTTGAAGTATGAGGTGATCTACAAAAAAATGAAGGGATCCATTGGAATACCTAAATAGGTCAACTAAAAAAGCTGTTTCATTTCTGAAACAGCTTTTTTATGAATTGGAAACATGGAGTGATTAAGCTTCCATCTTTTTCGCTTCTTTGTTTTTCTTAGCGTCATGCAGCTTTTTCGCGCCATATCCTACACCGGCAGCTACAAGCAGGGAGATCCCGCCATCTACAGGTACCGGTTCATCAGGATCACCACCCGGATCCGGGGGAGCGGCGTAGCACAGCGCAGGCAGTGCCAGGATAGCCACAGTAAAGAACGCCTTCTTCAACGTTGTTACTTTTTTGATATTCATTTTCATTGTGGTTATTATTTTATGTCTTGGTTAAATAATCCTTTACTCTTTAGCCCAGGGGCTGCATGTTATTGTTTCACTACTTGTTGTGTGTGAACCACTTTACCGCTGTTATCTTTTACAGACACATTGTAGATACCGGCAGGAAGTTGAGTTGCCAGATTTACGGTGTATGTTTTAGAACCTTCATGTTGGATCGGCATCGTTTTCACTACAGCGCCCGCCATATTGACGATCTGAAGATCATACGCACCATTTTTTACGTTGGTAAAGGTAATATTAATGTTGTTACCAACCATCGGGTTAGGGAACACATTAATTTCAGC
>DATJDL010000007.1:0-19263 GCA_035497455.1 Flavipsychrobacter sp. | reverse complement strand
CCGGTTGAAGATGTATGACAAGAACGGCACGTTTACGTACAGCGATGTAGTGAAAGCGTTTGTGACGGGTGGTGATGCCTTCGAAGTGGAAGCGTTCCCGAATCCGGCGACGGATGTGGTACGCGTGCGAGTCCATGGAGTTCAGGGCACGGATGCGAAAGTGTTCTTGACGGACCTGACAGGCAAAGTGCTCCGGACACTGACGATGAGCGGCACGGACCAGCAGATCAACATAAGCGGACTGGCAAGCGGTGTGTACATGATCAAATATGTAGATACTCACCACCAGCAGACGCTAAAAGTGACGAAGCAGTAAAGTTTTATTGAAATATTTAACGGGGTGGATCTGCACAGATCCACCCCGTTTTATTTGGAAAAAGCTAATGCCTAAACAGGTGTTATATGATTCTTATATAGCCTTCAGCCAATCACACGTGAGCTGCAGACAAGTTCGTTTGGTATTCTCTGAGAAATTGAGGGTTTCTAACAATACTTTTCAAATCATAAAAAAAACAAGGAAATAATATCACTACTTTGTAACAGTACTAAGGGTTCAGTATAAAGAAAAGGGACTCTCCAAAATAAAATTTGAAAAGTCCCTTTCAGTGACCTCGTCAGGATTCAAACCTGAAACCTTCTGATCCGTAGTCAGATGCTCTATTCAGTTGAGCTACGAAGCCATTCCCTTGTTTGGGAGTGCAAAGATAATAACTGCCTTGAAATTTCCAAAACAGAATTTTTGTTTTTTTAGCTTTGCCCCACTTTCTATTATGCATATTGAAATATGGACTATCGGCAAGATAAATGAGTCTTTTATAGAAGATGGGGTGAAGTATTTTTTTCAAAAAATCAAACCCTATAACACTATAGAGTTATGTATTATACCTCCCTTAAAAAAAACACCGGCGTCGATAGAGGCGATTAAAAAACAGGAAGAAGAACTCATCCTTAAAAAGCTGAAAGCACATCATTATCTTATCCTTCTGGATGAAAACGGGAAACAACTAAGTTCAACGCAATGGGCGCAGCAGTTTCAGCAATGGATGAATGAGAGCGTGAAAACGTTGGTGATATTGATCGGCGGCGCATATGGTGTATCGGATGTAGTCAAGCAGCAGGCAAAGCAAACCTGGTCTTTATCTAAGCTCGTTTTCCCACATCAGTTGGTCCGGCTGATAGTGGCAGAGCAAGTCTACCGTGCATTCAGCATTCTTCACAATTCGCCCTACCATCATTCATAATCCCCTATATTCGTTGTTTAAAACCTTTCCATGAGCATCACGCTTGTCCTCATTATTATCACAGCCCTGGTTTCTATTTACGCTTTCAATAACTCGAACCTGTTAAACGATCTGATCCTTTGGCCTCGCCAAATGACACATCCCAAAGAGTATTATCGCCTGCTGACCTCCGGCTTTATTCATGCGGACTGGATGCATCTGATATTTAATATGTTCACACTTTATTTTTTCGGTAGAAATGTAGAGATGATCTATTATATGATGGGTATTCCGAAATTTTACTACATCGTGCTGTATATAGCGGGTATCATAGTTGCGTCATTACCTTCCTTTTTCAGTCATAGGAATGACGCCTATTATCGCTCGCTGGGAGCATCGGGTGGGGTAGCTGCGGTATTGTTTGCATTCATCTATTTTGCTCCCTGGGAAACTATCCAGATATGGTTTATACCGGTTCCCGCTATTATTTTCGCAGTAGTATACCTGGCGTATTCGGTTTATATGGCGAAGAAAGGCGGGGATAATATCAATCACGATGCACATTTTTACGGTGCTGTTTTCGGTTTTGTATTTACCCTGATTTTCGAGCCGTCTCACGGAGCATTGTTCCTGCGTCAATTAATGGATCCGCATTTCAATCTTTAAAACATCCGTTGTTTTTTCTGTGATCTTAAAGCGCTCATCCAGCCTTAACCCACTGACCCAGGCAATTTTTTTGTTGGACTCCAGCACCCAGACTTGTTCTTTTTCGTGTAGGGGAATTTTCTGATCAATAAAAAAACGTCCCAGCTTCTTCTTTTTCATCCCCATACCAAGAGGGTAGAAATAATCACCCTGGCGCCATTTGCGCAATAACAGGGGAAATTCTATGGATGCCATATCTATATATGCAACGGCAGGAGAGGTCGGAATTGTACCCGGCGTAACGATTTTAGAAAGATGGAAACTTTTTCCGTCAAGGGCTACGTCCCCGGGTAAATCATTTATCGGAACGATATCTGTCGTTTCTGTTTGCAGTGTTGTCAGGATCAGAAAATCCCTGTCTTTAATAATCTTATGAGACGAAGACACCATGAACTTCCCGCTTTCGGCCTGTATCAACTCTAGGAGTTGCAGGACTTGAGCGCCTGAAAATCCATAGGATTTGAAAAGCTCGTAGCATATTGTTTCAAGCGACGGCTCACGTTTCAATTTTAGTATAGGGATGTAATAATCTTTGCCCCGCTGCTCTTTCAGCTTTTTTATCTTCTCCGTTACAGCTTTCTGGTAGATCTCGTAACCCTGAGAAAAACGTTGGATGCTGTCATGCATATGCTCACCTGCATGAGGAAAGTAGCGTTCGATTGCCGGGATAATGTTAAGCCGTATCCCATTTCTCAGGTATTTATCATCCCCGTTGCTTGCATCATCTCTATAAGGGATATGATGATCTTTTGCATATTCATCAATTACCGATCGGGTTGCGAACAAAAGTGGTCGGATAATATTCCCGTTCTGAACCGGGATACCCCGTAGTCCGTTCATCCCCGTTCCTTTAAACAGGTTGATGAGCAGGGTTTCTACCGAATCATTAGCATGGTGTGCCGTGGCGATATAAGAGAAGTTGTGCGTATCACACAGTCTTTGAAACCAATCGTAACGCAGGTCACGGGCTGTTTCCTGTATACCTTTCTTCCATTCTGAAGCTATTTTTTTTGTTTCAAAATGATTTACAAAAAAGGTTATGTTATGTTGAAGGCACCAGTTTTTTACCAGAATTTCGTCTGCATCGGCATCTGTTCCGCGAAGCTGAAAGTTGCAATGCGCCAGCGCAAAATTTCTTCCCGATTTTAGGAACAGGTCGGCCATTACCATGCTGTCTCTGCCACCACTGACGGCTAACAATACAGGTTGTGCCGTATTCATCCAACGGTTTTTTATATAGTGATCCGTAAATTTTTTTTGAAGTGACATGGAGGCTGCATCTAAATTTTAAAATCAAAAACCGGTACTGGTCAAAAAGCAGGTACTAATAAAAACAGACGCTTGTATAGCGGGTTGGCGAACTGGCTACGAGTTATCGGACAAGATGTATGGCGTCAATACACCAGATCTTCGTAGGCTCCCTGCAATTCATTATAACTATGCTGATCGCCTGCCGCCCTGGCTGCCTGCATGCCATCTTCATACACCGCAATGGCTTCATCGACTCTGCCGACCCGCTCCAGGAGTTTTCCAAGATGGTAATAGGTGGCTATATAATTTACATCAAAGGCCCGGTTCTTCTCAAACAGTTTCCTTGCCGCGTCATCCTCCTGCAGTTTCACATATTCGAGTGCAAGAGCATGATTTAGGAAACAATCGTCAGGAGACTGCGCTAAAAAAGATTTTAATTTTTCGATTCGCTCGGACATAGTAAGAGACAAAATTAATGCTATTCCTCCAGTCTGTTTCTGAGACTTCGTAACTCATTTTGCATGGATTCCATTTGCCGCAGTAGCCGGCTAACCACTTCGATGCCTTCTATGTTGATGTCCAGCTCGTAATGCATGGTAATGAAACGCTCCAGGTCGGTAAGATGATCGTGAGCGATGAATTTTTGCTGTCCCATTGTTTGGGCTTCTACCAGGCCATGTGCTTCGAGTGCTTCTATGAACGTAGCTTCGACCTGGTAATGCACGCAGCATTCTTCAAAAGAGAGGTACAATGCTTTTTCCATGGTTGTCAGTTTTTAAGAGACAGGTTTTTCAGTTCTTCAAAAAGTTCTTTTTGTTTGTCGGTCAGGTGTGTGGGCAGCAATACCTGGTACGTCACGTAGAGATCTCCGAATGTGCCCTCTTTTTTATATACCGGGAAGCCTTTTCCTTTCAGCCGGGTTTTAACACCGTTTTGTGTACCGGGTGGCACTTTAAGTTTCACCTTGCCATTCATGGTTTCTACCATTACCTCTCCGCCCAGTACGGCGGTGTAAAGATCCATATTGACGGTTAGCTCCAGATCATCTCCTATGCGATTGAAGGGGGTATTATTATTGATGATAAAAGTAAGATACAAATCACCCTTAGGTCCGTTGTTTACTCCATCGGCTCCATAACCCCTTAACCTAATGGTTTGTCCGTTTTCTATGCCTGCCGGTATGGTGATGCGTACCTGCTTGCTGCCGATATTTAATATCTGCTGATGGGTGGTGTATGCATCGGACAGATTAATGTGCAGCTCGGAATTATAATCTTGTCCCCGGTATTGACGCTGTCTGCCATTGGCGCGTTGACTGCCCCCTCCGAAAAATGACTGAAAGAAATCTGAAAAATCCCCGCCATCTTCATAAGTAAAGGAATCTTCCCCGGAGTTGTAACCGTACGGGTTGGAGCCGGAGCCTTGTTGCTGCCGGGCTTTTTCATACTGCTCGGCGTGTTTCCAGTCAGCGCCGTATTGGTCATATTTCTTGCGCTTGTCAGGATCACTCAGGACTTCGTTTGCTTCATTTACCTGCTGAAATTTCTTTTGGGCTTCCGGATCCTTCGCGTTTACGTCAGGATGATATTTTCGTGCCATTTTCCTGTAGGCTGATTTGATCTGTTCCGGAGTCGCGGTCTTTTCCACCCCCAAAATTTTGTAATAGTCTATGTAGTCCATGTCCTTTTTTTACAACTGAAAATTATAAAAAATTGCGCTCTAATGCGAACGGATGCCCGTTTATTGGTGATCTGTTTTTTTTACTATTGTTGGCCATACAATGATAGGCGACCATGCTATTTTTTATTCTTCCTCCCTACCCATGGCAGCCAGTTTCAGTTGTCTGGTAGTGGCTGACCCGAAATATTTTTCCATTCTCCTTTCCAGGAAATAGATAACCGGGGTAAGCAGGATGGCCATTACAAACTTATAGGAGTAATTGACCATGCAAATAGCCAATACCCGCTGATAACTCCAGCCCTGTCCTATCTTAAAAGCAATAAAAAGTACGATAAAACTGTCGACAAACTGAGATATGAATGTGGAACCGGTAGCACGCAGCCAAACATGTTTTTCACCGGTGCGCTGCTTTATTTTATGAAACACCCATGCGTCGAGTAGCTGACTCACGAGAAAGGCCATCAGGCTTCCGAAGATGATCCACATACCTTGTCCGAAAATACCTGAGAATGCTGCTTGCATATCCGGTATTCCGTTTCCTTGCTGGCTGCCTATCCAAAACTCAGTGTTAGGCGGTACATGTATTGCCAGGTAAAACATCAAAAAAGCATAGCTGATCAGCGCTACAGCTATGTAGGAAATTCTTCGTACGGCTTTCGGACCATAATATTCGTTTACAATATCAGTTATAACGAATTCCAAAGGCCAAAGCAAGACGCCACAAGTAAGGGTATAAGTAAGCCCTTCTTCTCCCAGTAAAGAGAAGGGGTGCGGTTCCAGTCCCAACAGACGCTCCAGCGAAAATAACTTTCCTCCTATGCATTCCGCGATGAGCGCGTTGGCTACAAAAAAGCAGGCTATGAATATGAAAACCTTGGTGGGCTTGTCATTGAATATCCGTTGTATCATGTGAGCTTTTTCGAAAGATAATCAACAATTTATTTTGATGCAGTTATTATCGATTGTTTTTTACTACCCAGCAACAGGAATAAATATCCTGATGTACCTGCTGTAAAGGATGCCAACAGGATGGAGAGTTTGGCAATAAGCTGAGCAGACGTATCATCGAAAGCGAGCGTCGTAATGAAAATGGACATGGTGAAACCTATCCCGGCTAAAATGCCTGTACCCAGCAGACTGTTATTGTTGATCTCTTTGGCACGCTCTGCAATGTTCAGTTTTATTGCAGCTAAGGAAAACAGGAATATTCCTATAGGCTTACCCAAAACAAGACCGGACAATACTCCATAATTCAATTTGGACTGTAGCACGATAGAAAAATCAGCCGGCAACATGATAGCGGTATTAGCCAGGGCAAACAAGGGTAAAATAATAAAATTGACGGGGTGGTGTAAGGAATGTTCCAAATCTTCGATCTTGTGTAAAGGAATGGTAAAGGCTAACAATACACCGGCTATAGTAGCATGAACACCGGAATTGAACACGAGATACCAGAGAATAACACCTGGAATGAAATAAAGAAAATAGCGTTTTACTTTAAGTATGTTCATCATAGTCAGGATAAGCATCATGCCACCGGCTAAGAGCAGGTATAACCAATTAATAGCTCCTGCATAGAAGATGGCGATCATCAGGATACCTCCGAGATCGTCAATAATGGCCAGCGCGGTGAGAAAGATTTTTAACGAGACAGGTACCCGGTTTCCCAACAGAGACAGCACCCCAAGCGAAAAAGCAATGTCAGTTGCCATAGGGATTCCCCATCCGGATTCATAAGGGGTACCACCACACCAAAGAAGGAAGATCACGACGGGAACAACCATTCCGCCCAATGCCGCAGCTACAGGAAGCATAGACTTCCTTACGGAAGCCAGTTCTCCTACCAGCAGTTCCCGTTTGATTTCTAAACCTACCAGTAAAAAGAAAACGGACATCAGGGCATCATTAATAAGATGGAGCGGCGTATGTGGCAGGTGAAGTTCGGGTAGCGGCATTTGCAGATGACGTTCCCAGAACGCTGTGTAAGCAGATGTATACCTGCTGTTACTGATAAAAAGAGAAACAATGGTGCAAACAATAAGTGTGATACCTACAGCACGGCTGTCTTGTATAAATTCTTTCACCGGGGAAATGACACGGTGATGAAGAAATAACAGTGTTCTTTTTTTTTGCATGAAGTAAAATTATTAATTTGAAAATCATTAGGCTCTTTAGTACAATAAATTACAATTTGATCCAACTCCCTTTTAATTATAATGCCTGTACGTAAACTTTTTGTCACCCTTTCTTTTTTGCTGCTTTTTACAGCTTGTCAAAAGAAGATGTATTTGAATGAGCGAAAGGCTGACACTTACCCTATTACAGCCGCATTGCCCCGGGACGGTAGTATCCTTCGTTTTTTACAACCGTATAAAATAGGGGTGGATACACAAATGCAAGCGGTTATCGGCAGTACGGACATCATGCTCACCAAAGCGCAGCCGGAAAGCAGCCTGGGAAATTTTATTGCCGATGCGCAACTGGAAGGTGCCAGAAAAATAGATCCTGGGGTAGATATTTCTATCATGAATTATGGAGGTATCCGACTATCCTACATGGTTCCGGGAACCATTACCAAAGGCAAACTGTATGAATTGATGCCGTTTGATAATATGCTGACGATCGTCGAAATCCCGGGAAGTGTCGTACGCGAATTTTGCGATTTTATGGCTCAGGCAAAAGGATGGCCGGTAAGCGGTCTGAAATTTGTCATCAAAGATAAAAAGGCAACGGACATTCTGGTAAATGGGAAGCCATTGAATGAACATCTCGTATATAAAATGGCGATCAGTGACTACATCGCAAAAGGAGGAGACAATTGTGATTTTCTCTCCCCCCTTAAGAAAAGATTCACATCTGTTTTCGTACGGGATGCGATGATAGATTATGTGATGCGTTTACAATCTGAAAACAAACCCCTTCATCCGGAAGTGGAAAATCGTGTGACCTATGCAGAATAGAAGAAGTTTCATCAGACAGACCCTGCTGGGCAGTGGTTTACTGGCACTCCATAATTTCCCTTTTGAAAGCCTCGCTGCTATACAATCGCAGAAGCTAACCATATTACATACCAATGATGTCCATAGCCGCCTTGAACCTTTTCCCATGGACGGTGGAAAATTTGAAGGGCAGGGTGGAGTAGCGGTGCGTGCAGCGTTAATAGAAAAAATAAGAAAAGAAGAACAACATGTGTTGCTGCTGGATGCAGGTGATATTTTTCAGGGAACCCCTTATTTTAATTTGTATAAAGGGGAGCCTGAGATAATGGCCATGAGCATGATGCAATACGATGCTGTAACAATGGGGAATCATGATTTTGACGCCGGAGTAGAGGGTTTTGCCAGGCAATTGCCTCATGCACGTTTCCCGGTACTGACTGCCAATTATGATTTTACAGAGACAGCGTTGGAAGGTAAGACCCAACCTTACGCAATATTCAAGAAAGGCGCGCTGAAGGTCGGTGTTTTTGGTATAGGCATCCAGTTAAAAGGATTAGTGCCGGAAGATGCCTATGGTAAAACAAAATACATTGAACCCTTGCAGACAGCAAAATCTGTTTCCGCCCATTTGAAAAAGAAGGAAAAATGTGATCTTGTCATTTGCCTGTCGCATTTAGGCTATAGCTACAATTTTAATAAAGTAAGCGACATGATATTGGCAAAGGAAACCGAGTATATAGACCTTATCATTGGCGGACATACCCACACCTTTTTAGATCAGCCTACTGTGATGAAAAATAAAATTGGTAAAGAAATTGTTATTAACCAGGTAGGGTGGGCAGGCTTAAGATTAGGTAGATTAGATTACAGTTTTGACAGCAAAAAAAGTTCGAGTCTGGTGAATGCACAATCTGTAATTCTAACAAAACAAACAAGCAGTTGAGATTTTTTTTTTTCAACGAATGTTAGCAATTTCGTTCCGTCAGAAAGGAGGTATTTTCTTACGGTTTTGAGGGGCGGATTTTGTGAGAATTAGCAAAGAATTTTTAGGTAATAGAGATTTGATCCATTTGTTTTTATGCGTAGTGGATGCGAACCTGTCGCCTCTATACCTGTCTGATGAATAGTTTTATATAGTAAAGAAGTTATTACCATAATGAACGATACCCATTTCGATAACTCACATAATAGTTTTGCAAATAACGATGCTGAAGCCGTATGGGAAAAGTGTTTGAGTATCATCAAAGACAACGTAAATCTTCGCAGTTTTCAAACTTGGTTTGATCCGGTGAAGGCAGTGGCATTAAAGGACGGCATATTAACGCTCCAGGTGCCCAGCCAGTTTTTTTATGAATGGCTGGAAGAGCATTATGTAGAACTACTGGGTAAGACCATAAAGAGAGTGTTAGGTAAAAATGGAGGGCTGGAGTATAGAATATTAATGGAAAGCAAGGCCACGTATCGCAATCCCGCTTCCATGAATATCCCGGCCAGTACGCACGTACGTCCTTCTAAGGAAAGTAACTATGTGGATATGCCCCTAAAATGGGACGATCCTTCCAACATTAAAACACCCTATGCTATTCCCGGACTGAAGCGTGTACAAATAGATCCGCAGTTAAATGCCAATTATACCTTTGATAATTACGTGGAGGGGGATTGTAACAGGGTAGCTCGTTCGGCGGGAATTCACGTAGCTCAAAAGCCAGGCGCTACTTCCTTTAACCCGTTTGTCATATTTGGCGGCGGCGGATGGGGGAAAACGCATTTGGTGCAGGCAATAGGGAATGAAGTGCGAAGACTGCATCCAAATAAAACGGTATTGTATGTAAGCGCTGAAAAATTCATTAACCAGTTTATAGATCACTCGAAGAATAACGAAGTCAATGACTTCATTCATTTCTACCAGTTGATCGATGTGCTGATACTGGATGATATTCATTTATTTCTTTCAGCAGCTAAATCACAAGACGTATTTTTCGCCATCTTTAACCACTTACATCAAAGCGGCAAACAAATCATATTAACAAGTGACACTCCTCCCAAAGACCTGGATGGTATGCAGGAGCGCTTGTTGAGCCGTTTTCGCTGGGGATTAAATGCGGATATCCAGGCACCGGATTTTGAAACCCGTCAACTGATCCTGCAGATGAAAATGCGTCACGAAGGATTGGAAATACCGGATGATGTAGTGAAGTATATCGCTTACAATGTGACCAACAATGTGCGTGAACTGGAAGGAGCACTGATAGCGTTGTTTGCCCAATCCACACTCAATAAAAAGGAAATCGATATAGACCTGGCAAAGCGTGTAATGAAGAACCTGGTACGTTCTTCGGCACGTGAGGTAACTATTGAAAACATACAAAAAATGGTTTGCGAGTATTTCCATATTCCATATGATCGTTTACTGGCTAAAACGCGTAAACGTGAAGTCGTGCAAGCACGGCAGATCACCATGTATCTGGCTAAAAAATTCACAAAGAGCTCATTAAAAAATATCGGGGAGCATTTCGGTGGTTTTGATCATACCACGGTCATTCACTCTTGTCAAACGGTAGAAAACCTCATGGACACCGATTCCGAATACAAAGAACATTTGGTGGAATTGTCTCAAAAAGTACAATTAGCCAGCATGTAAAAAATTGCTGCAAAATTATTTTGTAATCTGGTGAAGAAACTTATCTTTGCAGTCCTTTAGAAAAAGGAAATAGTTCTTGAAACACGCTGTAGGCAATAGATACAGCATATACTGGTGAGGTGGGTGAGTGGCTGAAACCAATAGTTTGCTAAACTGTCGTACGGGTTAAACTGTACCGGGGGTTCGAATCCCCCCCTCACCGCAGAAAGTTTCAAAAGAATTGATAGCAATATCAATAAGTTCGGGGAGTAGCGCAGGCCGGTAGCGCATCTGGTTTGGGACCAGGGGGTCGCAGGTTCGAATCCTGTCTCCCCGACACAATAAAAGCCTGAAATATAGTTTTCACTATAGTTTCAGGCTTTTTTATTTTCAATAGGTAGCAAATTTAGGTAGTAACTTTTTGAAGTTAGGTGCGGAAATTGAAGAGGCTGCCCACTAGGCAGCCTCCCATCTTTAAATTATCTATTTTCTAACCTTCTTCTATTTCACATGGTGACGTGCCTTCCGCAAAAGCCCTGCTATTGAGAAATGATTGTGCATCATAAAAATTATCGAATTTCCATGTTTCATTTGATTAAGCATGATTTGGTTCACGGGCTCTGGCACTTCGATAGAGGATTGTTATATACATTACGCGGAGCTTTCCTTCGTTCCGGTCATATGGCCATGGATTATATAAAAGGCAAGAGAGTTAAATACTATAGCTTCTTTTACCTGATCTTACTAGTATTAGGTATAAACTTACTGACAGCGCTTTATTTCAAGGCGCATTACCACATTACTAATGAAACAGCTCCAGAAGGCTTGCAGGCGCATTTGTTTTTCGTATGCTGCAATGGTATCTGTCTTGCCGCTCTATATAATATTACTTATAATTGTTGCACTTACCGGCAAAACATATATTACCCTGACCTAGTAAGCAACATTCAATAGCAGCATTCGGTGCTAAATTTTGTCCAGGATTGTTTTAGTCAGCTCTCCGTAAGTATTTCCTGTATTGAGCGTTGCCGTCGGTTCAAATAACAGTACCCAAACTTCTTCATTTGCAACAGGTTTATGCTCTATACCTTTTGGTACGATGATCAATTCGTTTTCAGTAAGGATTTCTATTCTGTCCCTGAATTCAATGGTAAGTTTCCCTTTGACTACCAGGAAAAGCTCATCTTCATTATCGTGTTTATGCCAGACAAACTCACCTTTGAATTTTGCGAGTTTCACAAGCTGTCCGTTTAATTCACCCACTACCTTCGGCGACCAGTATTCTGAAAATAGAGAAAATTTATCGTTGATATTTACTTTTACCAATTGTTACTAAACGATTTAAAATGAAAAACTGTTGTGAATATTCAAGCTTATTTGTACCGTCTCTTTCTCTTTATTCAGAGCTTCCTTGTTGTTCAAATTTAAAGCATCACCATCAGATATTTCAAATTGTAGCCACACATATTGATTTTTATAAAAGCAGCAGCCACAGGATATGACCGAGTTGTTGAACTTAAAGTAGAAATCCAGCGTAAAGTACTGTTTGCACAGACATAAATTTCAAACCCCAAGAGGTGGTTATTTTATTGATGAGCGACCTTCGTAGATTTGGTTACATACGGCATAATTTTGAAACCTCTCTGTCTGGATAATCTAGTCTATTATAAATAGTTTTGTAATAATCAGTTTTACGGAAACAGAGTAGCAAACACATTAAATAAATTACATGGAATTCAACCCCAGTAACCTAGTTGTTAAATACTGTATTCAAGGTATCTATATGGAGGAGAAGGGAGCATCTGAAGAAGCAAGCCGGCAATTTAATCAAGCCTGGAACGAAGCAACGGAAGATCTTGAAAAGTTTATCGCTGCTTATTACGTGGCGCGGCATCAACACGATGTGCACGGAAAATTAAAATGGCTTGAAACCGCTTTGCAGTACGCGTTAAAAATAAATGACGATACCGTCAGCAGTGCTTTTACACCGCTGTATCTGAACATCGCTGAATGCTATGAAGAGCTGGGTGACGTTGACAACGCAAAAAAAAATCGTGAATCGGCTGCGTTATTTGCTGATAAAACGCCATCTGACAAAGGTCCTTTTTATCACGGAACAAAAGCCGATCTGAAGGTTGGCGATTTACTGACAGCCGGGCGTGTCTCCAATTATAATCAGGACCTCCTGATGAACCACATTTATTTTACAGCCCTCATCAATGGAGCCGGATTTGCCGCTGCGTTAGCAAAAGGAGAAGGACGTGAACGTGTTTATGAGGTGGAGCCAACAGGATCTTTTGAAAATGATCCTAATGTTACCAACAAAAAATTTCCAGGCAATCCAACGCGCTCTTATCGGACACAGGCACCCTTAAAAATTATCCGCGAAGTAACAGATTGGATGAAACAAACTCCCGAGGAATTACAGAAGTTTCGTGATAAATTAGATAATAACAAAGGAGAAATCATCAACTGATCCTTGAGAATAGAAATATATGAACTCGGGAAGCGTTTTTACCTGTATAGATCATATCTCTGATCTGCTTTCCTTCCGGACGCAGCAATAAACAATTTCCAGGTGAGATCTATCATCACTGCTACAGTTGACACCGGAACTTTTACTATGTCTTCGCCGGCTATTAATTTTTCGCATTTTAAAGACAGCATATTAGGTTTATTGCAACACCCGTTTTTGTATGATCCCCACAGGCAGAAGTAATTCAACCGTCAAGTTAGTGTTGAACTTTTATACTAACTTCAATTGACAGTCGTAAAATAAATAAGCATCATCGGCAAATAATATGCCTGACAAAATATACCCCACAAAACTGGCAGAGAAAAAATGTATAATTTTTCATATTTCAAAGAGAAGGACAGGCGAACTATTTTAGATTTCATTGAAGAACATCCATTTGCTTTTTTAACGGGTAGCTTTTCCACCGGGAAACAAGTAGCTACACAAATCCCGGTTTTATTTGAGGAAAGAGACGGAGATTTGTTTTTACAGGGTCACATAATGCGAAATACAGACCATCACAAAGCATTCAATGAAAATCCGAATGTTTTAATGGTATTTTCCGGCCCGAATACTTATGTCAGTGCTTCCTGGTACAGCAATCCTCAAATCGGTTCAACCTGGAACTATATGAGTGTGCATATAAGCGGGAGGATGGAGTATATGTCTGAGAATGAGCTGGTCGAGTTTATGAGAAAATTCACGTTGAAGTTTGAAAAAGGTGACGCTGATTCATTAACTGTCTATGACAACCTTCCAGACCAGTTCTTAAGCAAAATGATGCCTGCGATTGTTGGCTTTGAAATCAAAGCAGAGAAAATAGACAATGTATTCAAGCTGAGCCAAAACAGAGATGAAAAAAGTTATCTGAATATTATTTCAAAACTTGAAGAACAAGGTGGCAACAGTGCGTTAATTGCAGCTGAAATGAAAAAAAGACAATCCTCCCTATTTCCGCCGGACGTAGCGTGGGATAGCTCTAAATTCGACTCATAGTAAGTTAATTTCATGATTGTTTAAAATTTTAACCGGGCAATCCAACTTTTGTAATTCTGGCTATTTTTGTGTGCGTCATGCCTAACGGACTGTAACGCGCTAATAATTTGACGATTCAAAAACTGGGGCAATACACTTCCGGCAACATGGACAGACTTCGAAGTCATATTGAACAAATCACTTCTTTAAGTAATGACGAATTTGAGTATGTCAAGTCGTTTTTTGTTTTAAAAAAAGTAAGAAAACACCAATACCTTTTGCATGAGGGGGACGAAGTAAGGCATGAATTCTTTGTTTTATCCGGCGTTTACAAGGTTTTTTATACAGATGAGCTGGGCAGAGAGTTTATTGTTCAGTTTGCTCAGGAAAACTGGTGGATGTCAGATTATCCTGCTTTCTTCACACAACAAAAAGCGACTACCTATATAGAATGTATAGAACAAGGCGAGGTACTCAGTTCTACCTTACAGGGCAGGGAGCAACTGGCTGCAGACATGCATAAGATGGAGCATTTTTTCAGACAGAAACTTACCAATGGTTATATGGCTCAGCAGCAAAGAATTAAGCTCTTGCTGTCCAGTACGCCGCAGGAGCGTTACGAGGAATTTGCGCGATTATACCCCAGCCTGATACAGCGAATACCCAAAAAACTGATTGCTGAATACCTGGGTGTCAGCAGGGAGACATTAAGTCGCCTTTATGCCGGCAACAAATAGATAAAGGACTGAAGTGTGATGTGCGTCACACTTTTTTTGTGATTTGGCTCCTTCTCCGGAGGGCTGGCCCCGACTAATTTTGAGTTGTCAAATCACAAGCAACGATTTCACAACAGCTAAAATTTCAAGAATATGACACCGAAAGTCTTAATTGTCGTTTCCAATGCAAATGCTATTGGTCCTAATAACAGAAGGACAGGAACCTTCCTGCCGGAAGTAGCACATCCTTATGCCGAGTTTGAACATGCGGGCTTCACCATCGATTTTGCCACTTTATCCGGCGATACGCCTTATCTGGATGCCCTGAATCTGGCCGATGATCCGGATAACCTGAGGTTCCTGACCGGAAAGGGGTGGGCAGACATGCAAAAGACAGCAACGCTTTCTGAAGTAGATACAAATGCCTATAACGCTGTATTTGTACCCGGCGGACTCGCGCCGATGGTGGATATGGCGGAGGCACCGGAACTGAAAAAGCTAATTGCCCAAACTTACGAACGCGGTGCTGTCGTAGGTGCTGTCTGTCACGGACCGGTGTCATTATTAAATGTCAAACTGAACGACGGATCGTACCTCGTGAATGGTAAAAACATTGCATCGTTTACCACTGCTGAGGAAGATAATTATGCAAGACCCGATGTGCCTTTTGACCTGCAAACAGCATTGACTGCGCAAGGGGCTATATTCCACGCCGCCGAACCCTGGTCGGCAAACAGCATTACAGATGGTACTATCGTAACCGGTCAGAATCCGGCATCAGCCAAAGGTGTGGCTGAAAAGATAGTGGCTCTATTACATGCACAGACAGTTTGATCCATCCTGCCATGACCATTGAACCTGAGAATAGTGGTTATGCCTCAATTCCATATAAGTAAATGAATGATGAACACCCCCCATCTATGTATTCACAAAATGGCAGGTAAGAAAACACTATCTGGAAACAGTATTGCGTTGCCTTGCTTCGGTGGCATACAACGGCAGCAGGGAAAAAGGCAATTTGTTTATAAAGTACATCAAAGCACTACCGATCCTATTACGATCATGCTGTATGGAAGCGAATGAAAATAAAGCAGCTTGAAGCCCTACCGCAATGCTGATTATTTTCAAACTATAGTATGGAGAAAATCGTTTCATTGCTCGAAAAAAGAGAAGTAGTTTTATGTAATGAGTCCAACTTGAACATTTGAGGATATTATAGCAAACATCTCCTGTTATGATCACAAAAAAGACGCTTTCCTTAAAGGCTATCTACCGGTTTTCGGGACAACATTTAATATGGCTTGTTCCGTGGATGTTATTGATAGCCGCCGGATATTATTTTACACATTGGCGGGTTTTTACTTTACCCTGGTTACCCCTTTCCTTAGTTGGTACTGCTGTTGCTTTCTATGTTGGTTTTAAGAACAACCAATCTTATGACCGGCTTTGGGAAGCAAGGAAAATATGGGGGGCTATCATCAACAATAGCCGTATACTCGGAACCATGATAAAGCATTTTCAAGCCATGGAAAATAAGGAAGCCAGTAATATGGAGGAAGTAAAGAAACAATTTATTTACCGGCACATCGCTTATGTCTATCAGCTTCGGAGCCAGCTGCTGGAACCTACTGCCTGGGAGCATGGAAGTCTTGCCTGGATATTCGGCAGCTTCAACAGACGGAGGCAGCAGAAGATCCTTAAGAACTTCCACGAAGAGTTAGACGTTGTTTCCCATCAGGCATATCTTTCTAAAGAAGAAAAAAATCACCTGATTTCTTTCAGTAATATTGCCACGCACTTATTGGATAAGCAAACCGAAGTAGTGCAAAAGCTTTTTCAAACAGAGCGCATCTCCGCGATGCAGCAGATAGAATTGCAAAGGACTATCAACAACATTTATGAAGAGCAGGGAAAGGCGGAGCGCATTAAGAAATTTCCTTTACCCCGCCAATATGGAGGCTATGGTTTTGTATTTGTCTGCATCTTTGTATTCCTCTTACCCTTTGGTATTGTCGGCGAATTCAGTAAACTGGGAGATTTGTATGTATGGTTGAGTGTGCCGGTGGGCGTTATCATAGGCTGGATATATGTAGCAATGGAAATGATTGGCGATTACTCTGAAAATCCATTTGAAGGCTTGCCTAATGATATCCCGATGTTATCTATTTGCAGAACTATAGAGATAGATCTCCTGCAAATGATAGGAGAGAAAGATATCCCTAAACCTATCGGGTCCAAAGACGACATTTTGTTCTGACGAAAATGCACCGGACCATTTATAGAGGTCTCAACCCGTAAATTCACCGGTCAAAATCCATGTCGTTGAGATAGCATGATACCTTGTATTATCTGTCACAGCGTATATGAATATCCTATAAGTTTGCATGTGAAAGTAAAAGAGTCATGGAGTCAGCCACTATGATATACCGCGAATCACTTAGGGATTTTTGTCCTGAGCTGACGGACCACGAGCTTTCAATATCAGGAAAGCTGATCGGGGCTATTTGTCATGCGCCTGTTGTGCTGGCTTCTGCCGACATCCTGAAAGGAAGAAAGCTGACCGGATACTGGAATATCCAGGTAGATCTTAAAAACGCAGGTAGCATAGTGGTGGAACAACCTGTAGTAACAGATGGCAACCTGATCACCAGCCGACACCCTATTGATGTGGCGGACTTTTCACGTGCCGTGGCCAATTGGTTCAATAAACAATAGTTTTTTTCGCATAAAAAATACAATCATGGACTTATTACTCAACAACAAAAAAGTGCTGGTGTCCGGCTCCACTGCAGGCATTGGCTTTGCCATAGCAAAAGGTTTTGCTAAAGAAGGCGCCATCGTTTATGTAAACGGACGCAGCCGTGAAAAAGTGGATCAGGCAGTAAACCGGATAGTGGTTGAAATACCCGGGGCACAGGTTTCGGGTATTTCAGCAGACTTATCTTCGGCACAGGGATTGGACGACCTGGTGAAGGAGATCCAGGAAGTGGATATACTTGTGAACAATATTGGCATTTATGAGCCCGTCCCTTTCTTTGAATCCACAGACAAAGACTGGCAGGATATCTTTAATATCAATGTAATGAGCGGGATACGCCTTACCCGTTTTTATTTGTCCAAAATGCTGGAAAAGAACAGCGGACGTGTAATATTCATTTCTAGTGAATCTGCACTGCAGATCCCAACGGAAATGATTCACTATGGTATGTCTAAAACTGCCCAGCTTTCCATTGCAAACGGGTTAGCTCAACTGACCAAGGGCACCGGGGTGACCGTTAACTCAGTGTTGCCGGGTCCTACCTATTCTGAAGGGGTGGAACGATTTATCGGCGACCTGGCAGCGCAAAACAAAACGACGCTTAAAGAAGTAGAACAGCAGTTCTTTGGTGAAACACGTCCCTTGAGCTTGCTGCAACGATTCATTACACCAGATGAGGTGGCGGGGGCCGTACTTTATCTTTCAAGTACGTTAGCCGCAGCCACCAATGGTGCAGCCATGAGAGTAGATGGAGGCATATTGAAGGGTTTACAATAAGCGTTACCAGGGCTGGTGAAATGGAGACATCCAATCGCCAATCTTATTTAATTTGTTGACAGTTTTTATAGAGTAGATGAAAGCACTGATTATTGGCGCTACCGGGGCAACCGGGAAAGACCTCGTAAATGTATTGCTAAATGATTCCGATTATAAAGAAGTGGTGATTTTCGTTCGCAGGCATACGGGAATGACTCACCCTAAATTGTCAGAGGTGCTTACAGATTTTGAGCATCCGGAAGCAATAGCAGCATCAATTAACGGAAATGTGTTGTTTTCATGTCTTGGAACCACACTGAAAGCTGCTGGTTCCAAGGACAAACAGCAGCATATTGACTATGAGATTCCTCTGCAATTTGCCACACTAGCCCGTGCGAATGGAGTATCCAGGGTGGTATTACTTTCCGCATATGGTGCTTCAGCCATTAGTCGTGTTTTCTATTCCCGGATCAAAGGAGAACTGGAAGAGAAAATGAAAGGTCTGTCCTTTGAGCAGTTCATTATTTTCAGGCCGGGTTTGCTGCTTCGAAAAGAAACCGATCGCTTAGGTGAAAAGATCAGTGCCTTTATATTAAAGATCCTTAATCATGTAGGGCTGATGAGCAAGTTCCGTCCATTGCCTACTGCAACATTAGCAGAAAAATTAGCCAGGGCACCAAAATCTTATCCGGCCGGGGAACATATAGTAGAGCTGGAGAAGATTTTCGTGATTTAGTAAAGTGTCAGTGTAAAGCTGAAAGTACGAAAACAAAAAGCTATCCTACAAGACACTGATTATTATGTTATATGACACAGGAGAAGCTATAAGGTTATTCATAAATAGTCAATGACAATCAGATAACAGTCTTCACCTGCTTAAATACTATCAATCGCCGCTGTGATCATCCCTGCCGAGTAAATGCTCCTATTTATTTAGCTGTTACAATCCGTACATTTACATTTCTACATTTACAAATATTGAATATGGGGTGAGCCGAAAACCTATTTAGAGTAGGCGCTTTTTAATTTATTGGGATATGAGGAAAAACTACCTCTTAAAAATTTATCTAAGTATCATAAGTTTATGCTTATGGACATGGAGTTCGACAGCACAGCGTTACAATGTTA
>DATJDL010000006.1:0-17782 GCA_035497455.1 Flavipsychrobacter sp. | reverse complement strand
GAAAGTGTTCTTGACGGACCTGGCAGGCAAAGTGGTCCGGACGCTGACGATGAGCGGTACGGACCAACAGATCAACGTAAGCGGACTGGCAAACGGTGTATACATGATCAAATATGTAGACAGCAACCACCAGCAGACGCTAAAAGTGACGAAGCAGTAAGTGCCGTACTTGAATAGAATAGAAAGGAGACAGCCAAAACGGCTGTCTCCTTTTTTATTAATCTCTTTTTTTCAACTACGCCACATCTAAAAGGCTACAAGGGTGTTTTCAGCTTAGTGGTAGAAATGCTCCGGCAACCAAAGAAACCTAAAGCACCGCTGACATTCCCCGGTACTATTGTAGGTTCTGCAAATGGATTTCCTTCATTCCATTGCTGCAGTTTTACATTCTTATAATGATTAAACGATTTTTTACTCATATGGTGCAGCCCCATATAGACATATTCTGAGGGCTGTGGTGCAGAGGTATCAGGGAATTCGGGAAAACCAACAAGAAAATAATTGGATACATAAAATGTCAGCTCCTTCCGTTGCCCGTTAAAATATTTATCGCTCATCAATACCATATTGGAAGGAATAAAGACATTGGCATTATTCTCGAAAGGATCCTGTTCAATCACCTGTTCTTCATATACGCCTACATCATTACAAACTACATCGGGATCATACTCCGTGCTGCCGAATAAAAAACCACTTGCCACTTGCATGCTGTCAGCGACGCTCATCACCAATTGGTAGTAGTCGCCTGCTTGCGAAGGGTCATCAAAACTGATCTTTATTTCATAATAGTCTGTAGGTGTATCGCCACCATAACGTGAGATCAGTTTTTTTACACCCGTAAACGTTGCAGATACGATGGGTACGAAAGCCGGAAGAACATCTTCTGCTGAAGCTTTTATAGTGCCGGCTGTTATATTCATTTTGAAAGAAGAAGCATTATTAATGCCTGTCTGTGGTATATATAAGCTCTCTGCAGGGTTGTAGGAAAAGCCAGTGCCGTTAAGCTCCACGAAAGCGTCCGTTACCATCTGTGGTGTACCGGGCTGGGACAGTTTTTGAGTTACAGATACCTGTACGGCAGCAGTAGGTATGGTTTGATTGATCATGGCTACAAACCCGTTTACTACCAGTTGCTCTTTTTCTTTACTTACCTCTATAGGCGTTGTGAGACTGGAAGTGCAACTGCCTAATAGGACAGTAGCGGATGCTGCTATAAAAAGTTGTTTCATGGTCATTAAAATTTGAAATTGTAACTGATAGAAGGAATGATACCTAGTAAGCTTACCTGTTTGAATGTAGTCGCACCATTATTTTCTTCGGTATAAATAAAGAACGGGTTTTTCCGGTTATACAGGTTATATACACCCAGCACCCATTCCCGGGTGCTTTTAGCTTTTACTTTAGTGAATTTCGCCCCTATATCCAACCGATGGTAAGATGCCATGCGATAATTATTACGGGATGGATAGTAATAGCTGTATGCCCAATCGCCATTATTGTTGGGGGTTACGGAGGAATAGTATTTTGCCGTAGGGATGCTCATGGCATTACCGGTGCCAAAGATCCATTCACCCGATACTTCTATACTCTTGCTGAATTTATGAACCAGCGCTATTTTAAAATCATGCCTGCGATCATATTTGTAAGGAAAAACCTTTCCCTCATTCAAATCCGGAAAAAGGCGGTTGCTCCAACTAAGCGTATAACTTATCATACCATTGGTATTGCCTGATTTTTTATGAACAAAAAACTCTCCGCCATAAGCTTCTCCCTTTCCCTGTGTCACGTTATTTTCCCATTTGGTTCCTGTCAAAGCAAAGCTCGCTCCGTTCTTATACTCCAGTACATTGTTCATCTTTTTATAAAATCCTTCTATGCTGATTTCTATATCCTGTCTGGTATTATGCGCTATTCCGAGCGCCACTTGGTCTGCCTGCATAGGGCGGATCTTGTCAGTAGCAGGTACCCAGAGATCGGTAGGTAAACCCACGCCACTGTTACTGAGAAGATGTATGTACTGGTTCATTTTTGCATAGGATGCCTTTAGTGATGTCCGCTCGAAAAGAATGTACCGGGCAGCTAATCGCGGTTGCAGGCTGAAGTAATTTTTTGAACGGATTGAAAACGAATTGGCATGCAAACCGACGTTTACCTTCAGTTTGCCTGTTACAAGAAAGTCATCTTCTATATATACATGCGTTTCCACGCTGCGCAGCTTATCCGTCGAATCTGTCGTCTCAATGGCGTTACCTTTGATTTGCATGGCACCGGGTGTATAAGTATGATAGGTGCCGCCTGCGCCTGCTTTTATATAATGCCTGTTATTTGGAATATAATCGAGATCGTATTTACCTGCCCAATCGTAAATACCGGAGATATAGTTCATTTTAAAATTATCATTTGAACCAGCATATTCAGAGTATAAGTCAAACTGGTATCGGGAATGATAAGCAGTCAGGTTCCCAAACAGCTTATTATTGAAAAGATGATTCCATCTTGCGACAGTCGTAATATTCCCCCATTTTATTCCGGAACTGAAGGTTTCCCCGTTGCTTTTGTCTTTAAAGCCAAATTTATCACTTCCCATGTAAGCACTAATGTATACATGGTCGTTGTCAGAGATCTTGTAATTCAGTTTGGCATTGAGGTCGTAGAAGTTGAGAATAAGCTTGCCATTGCCGTCTGTTTGAGATTTAATGATAGGACGTGCTAGGATATCATAGTAAGTGCGTCTGCCGCTTACCATAAAGGATATCTTATCTTTTATAATGGGTCCCTCGATCATCAGCCGGCTGGCCAATAGTCCGATGCCCCCTTCAGCGTGTATCTTTTGTTTGTTCCCTTCCTTCATCCTGATGTCAATAACAGAGGAAAGTCTTCCTCCATAACGGGCTGGGAACCCACCTTTGATAACTTCCATATTGCTCAGCGCATCCGCATTGAAAACCGAAAAGAAGCCAAATAAATGGTAAGCATTATAAACCGGAACCCCATCCAGCAAGATCAGGTTCTGATCCGGTGAACCACCGCGTACAATAAGATTGCTGCTGCCTTCATTTCCGGCTTGCACACCCGGTAATAGCTGGATGACTTTTAAGATGTCGACTTCCCCAAGAAACGTAGGGAGGGCTTTTGCCTGCGCTATGGGGATCTCTGCCGAACTCATTTGCGAGCGCTCGTGGATCGGCGTTTTTTTACTGCTGCTGAGGCTTACTTCCTTTAGTTGTAATGTAGCCGTCAGCTCAATGTTCAGTTTACCGCCTGCAACAGGATCTATCGTTACCACTTTTGGTTCATAACCCACATAATTTACTTCCAGCTGTTTTGCCTCTGCCGAAGGCACCGTAAGAGAATAGAACCCGTATGTATTAGTAGCCGTTCCTATGTTGAGAGAAGGAACGGCTACGATGGCTCCGATAAGCTTTTCACCACTCGCCGCGTCACTTACAAAACCACTTAAGGTGATGTTTTGAGCCAATGCCTGGTATGAAAATGTAAAAAACGGGATGGAGATGATTAAGAATCTCGCAAAGGATGGAAGTTTGGTGATGGAGTGCATAGAGAAATGAAAGTATTTTCATCAATGATGTACCAAGAACGAGGAACAACCGGAATATATTGCTTTTGCGTTTGATTGTTTTCGCAGAGGATTGGACGATGGGTAGTATTGTCTACTTTCTCAGGATCGCACCGGGTAGTTAAAACTCATTTTTTGGTTTTATTGCCGGAAAGTGAGATACTAAAAACAAGCCAGGCAAAAAATAATGTCACTAAATAGGTTCATTATCCATACCTTCTGTTGGATTGTTTGATGAACACAATGGCAGGTACAAGCATACCACCAAGCGGAGACGATCATTTTATTTCATATTCATACCTGGTTCGAATGTCCGGTTGTTGGGCAAATCGTTTTTCCACCGTAATAATGTGTCCCTGGGAATTGTAGAGAAAGCTGTTGTATTCCAGGTGTGCCACTTCAGATTTAAAATTGCGAAACCATTGCTTGTTACTATTTTCAATGGTCTCTACGATTTGGGCTTGCTTATTATAAATAAACGCAATTCTGCTGCCATACTCATCCTTACGCTTATATAGATAGGAGTCTATCGTATCTGGCAGGTTATGACTATTGTAGTGTACAGAATCTACTGTGAGATGCGAGCGATGAGCCATTGCATCGAAACTGGTACAGGAAGTCACTCTTCCCTTTGCATCATATTGGTAAGCGGCAAAAAATAAGACTTTATTGCTATCCTGGTCCCGGTTAAGGACGTTCCAATCGTCCTGCGATTTTACTTCCTTCAGCAGGTCGCTGCATTCCTTTGCATTCAGTTCATTTTTATTATTGCTGAGCGTGATGATGTATTCAAGGTTATTCATTTCCGTATAGAATAGATAGCTCGTGACATCACGACCATCTGTAAAGGATGTAGTGACTTTTCGCATCAAACCCTTGCCGGTATAAACATACCTGCTTACTGAAGAATCCACTAACTGAGTATTGGAATCTTTAGTTTTCACCACAATCTCAGAGATCCGGTAACTGCTGTCCAGAAGCCATTTTATATGCATCGGCATATAACGTGCGGGAATCCTGGATACCGGTCCCGGTGGAGGCATCGATGTGGATTTCTCAGGAGTATAATGCACATAACGATACTCATAAATGTATTTTCCTTCCACCACGTCTGCCTGAAAAAGGGTATTGTAGTGATCTTCCCAAAGCGGATAGGCATAGGTAAAATAGCTCTTTCCGATTTCAATGTTTTGTGAAAAATCATAATGAGCACACGGTTCACTACTCACATCGGATGGGGCATCTCTGAAACGGTTAAAGTTTCTGTCAAAGCTATATTTCGAACATGTTAGCGTACAAGATGAATCCGTTTTAAGTAATGTCAGGGCGTCCTCGGACCGGTAGACTGACATCTTAAAAGGGTTGCCCGTAATAGGGTAGAGCTGCAGTTTTCCGGTATTATCTATGCGATAGTGAAGAGGGAACTGAGCGTTCGCGATGGAAGCAATACATAAAATCAGGAACAGTCCAAGATAGAATTGAATGGGATGCCGCATGGTTTCAAAGATACCCAGCATTATTCCATTTCAAATGGTTCTCGCAACCAACAACATTACAATACTTTCCTGATTTCATCATGAACCAAACGAAGAATGCCATTACATCCTGTTCTTTTCCTTCCGCTCGGATCAATACAATGCAATGCCGGTGCTTTCAATAATTCCCGGAATAAGACCATCATTCTTTAATTTTTTCAGGTGATGCAAAATAGCAGGTGTGGTAAGACCGAGTTTTATTTATAATATCCACAAATGCGAGTATTTGCTTTTATTGGTATTGCATTATCGCAGCACATGCAGGATGGGTAATTGCATTACGACTACAGTCAGCTGTTTTTTTTGCTTTTGGTAAATAGTTTGGGTGGAGCACTACTCAGTATATCGCAATATAGTGATTCGATAATAAAAACAATACTTTTGCCACTCCATTCATACGCTAAAAAACTACCGTGATCTATCACATAGAGCCTGTATCTGAAAAATACCTACCTGCCCTGACCGACATCATGAATCACTATATCCTGAATACAACGGTCTCTTTCTATAAGGAGCCGCTTCGTGATGAAGAGATGATGGACAAGCTGTTTTTTAACCAGCCATATTACCAATCCTTTATCATCAGAGATGAACAGCGCCTGATCGGTTATTGTGCCGTGTCACAGTGGAAAAAGCAGGAGGCATACCGGCATAGCGCTGAAATCAATATTTACCTGCATAAGGACTTTATGGGTAAGGGAATAGGCTCCATCATCCTTGCACATGCTGAGAGATTCGCTAAGCTGCACGATATCCATACCCTAATTGCGGGACTCTGTTCAGAGAATATACCCAGTAAAAAGCTATTCGAAAAAAACGGTTATAACCTATGTGCGCATTTCGAAAAAGTCGGTTATAAGTTTGATCGGGAACTGGATGTGATTTATCTGCAAAAGTTTCTCAGGTAGTTGTAAATATTTAAGTGATGCGATGCATCCGGCATGGTCGATCTACTCATTCCGTAGCGCCCTTCTACAATGGTACGATCCTTACAGTCATACTATGAGCAGAACATTTTTCAAGTTATGTCAACTCACAACAATCCTTTTTTTACAGGAATGGTCTCAGTATCACCCTTATTTGATGATGTTCGTATTCTGGACAGGTCAGTTTATCACTGGTTGGCTGCAACATAATCATGATTTTGAAGAACTGCAGGCCCCTTTACTTACCGCCACTCAGTATGCCTGGAGTGGGCATTTTGTATCCGCTGCGTTTGAGAATTGGGAAAGTGAGTTTTTGCAAATGGTATTTTATGTATTATTTAGCATATCACTGCGTCAGAAAGGATCTTCGGAGTCGAAGAAATTGAAGGGGGAAAAAGGCGCAGAAGACGAAGAGGCAGATCGGGAGCCTGTGCCATCAGCAATGCGCCTGGCCGGTTAAAAAGGGTGGTGTATCACTGAGTCAAACCCCGTTGACGCACCCTATAATGAAACAGGAAAATAATCAGCAGAAAAGCTGTGGGGAATATTACCCCCGAAATTGCAATAATTACCCATTAGTGTGATTTGTTATTTGGACTGTAATTCCATCTGTTAAGTGCTATCCCTATCACGGCATGATATTAAGACAGCTATTAAAAACTTAATAAATGGCAAATAGTAATTCACAACCAGCAAAAAAAACGCATCCAAGAAATCCGCGACTAAGCAGCGTGCAAAGCCCGCAAACACCGAGCCGGCTTTACTGGAGCTGTTCATCGATGAGATCAAAGACATCTACTGGGCTGAAAAGCACCTCGTAAAAACATTGCCCAAAATGAAAAAGGCAGCCACTTCACCGGAATTGGCTAATGCTATAGCTGAACATCTTGAAGCCACCAAAGTCCACGTGACCCGGCTGGAAGAGGTATTTAACCTGCTTGGTAAAAAAGTGCAGGCAAAAAAATGTGATGCGATGGAAGGACTTGCCAAAGAAGGAGAAGGCATTATTGAAGATACAGAAGATGGCAGCGCAACAAGAGACGTAGGTATCATATTGGCTGCTCAAAAAGTAGAACACTATGAGATTGCTACTTATGGCGGACTTACCCAGTTGGCCAATACGCTTGGGCTTAATGACATAGCCAATCTGTTGGCGCAAACACTTGCTGAAGAAAAAGAAGCAGATGAAACACTGACAGGGATAGCTGAAAATGATATTAATTATGAAGCAGCAAGCGAAGATTAATAATGAAAGCAAGCAACACAAGGTGGCAGTAATGCTGCCTTTTTTTTGCAACAAAATAAAAAATAGATCATGGCTATAAAAAAGACAGTGCGGGATAGTGTACAACCGCAACCGGATGACTTAAATGCTACTAATCCGGATAATGTAAAAACAGAACACCTTAAACAACATACTGCTGATGCTACACATGAATTCATGACGACCAATCACGGAGTACGCATAAACGATGATCAGACCACATTGAAAGCGGGTGAGCGTGGTCCGTCACTGCTCGAAGATTTTATTTTCCGGGAAAAGATGACCCACTTTGATCATGAGCGGATTCCGGAACGCATAGTCCATGCGCGGGGATCAGCAGCACACGGCATTTTCAAAGTGTATGAATCCCAATCTGCGTTGACAAAAGCAGGGTTCCTGAATGACACTTCTGTCGAAACACCGGTGTTTGTCCGATTTTCGACCGTTGCCGGCTCCCGCGGCTCCAGCGACCTCGCCCGGGATGCACGTGGGTTTGCCGTTAAATTTTACACGCAGGAAGGTAATTTCGATCTGGTAGGGAATAATATTCCCGTATTCTTTATCCAGGATGCGATGAAATTTCCTGACCTCATTCATGCAGTAAAGCCGGAGCCGGATAATGAAATACCCCAGGCAGCCTCAGCGCATGATACTTTTTGGGATTTTATTTCCCTGATGCCCGAAAGTGCACACATGGTGATGTGGGTCATGAGTGATCGCGCCTTGCCCAGAAGTTACCGTATGATGGAAGGGTTTGGTGTCCATACCTTTCGCTTCATTAATGCAGAAGGCATATCCAACTTCGTTAAATTTCATTGGAAACCTCTGCTGGGCGTACATGCTATTGCCTGGGATGAAGCACAGAATATATCGGGCAAAGACCCGGATTTCCATCGCAGGGACCTTTGGAATGCGATAGAAAGCGGCAACTTCCCTGAATGGGAACTGGGCGTGCAAATCGTTCCGGAAGCCGATGAGCATAAATATGAGTTCGATCTGTTGGATCCCACAAAACTGATTCCTGAAGAATTAGTGCCTGTGCAACGGATAGGTAAAATGACGCTCAACCGTAACCCGGATAATTTCTTTGCAGAAACAGAACAAGTGGCGTTTCACGTAGGACATATTGTTCCCGGAATTGATTTTACCAACGATCCCCTCCTGCAGGGCCGGTTATTTTCTTATACGGATACACAATTGATCCGTTTAGGCGGTCCCAATTTTCATGAGATCCCGATTAATCGACCCGTGGTGCCGGTTCATAACAATCAACGTGACGGACATATGCGCCAGACGATCAATAAAGGGAAGTCCAGCTACAATCCCAATACCACGGGTGGCGGCTGTCCTTACCAGGCTGGTAAGATGGATGCAGGCTTTACGTCCTATATGGAGCGGGTGGATGCACATAAAGTAAGGGCACGGAGCCAGAGTTTTTTCGATCACTTCAGTCAGGCTAAATTATTTTTCAACAGCCAGAGTGAACCCGAAAAGCAACATATAATTGATGCACTGAGTTTTGAACTGGGAAAAGTCCAGGACGTAGCCATAAGAACCAGGATGATTGGCATCCTGACGAAAATTGATACGGGGCTGGCCACGCAAGTGGCTTACAATCTCGGATTGCATGTGCCCAAAGAGCCGGAACAACCGATGAACCACAGCTTTCCTGCAGATGCAAACCCCGATGACTATCAACCGGTGGAGAAGGAAATGACATTGGATAAATCACCCGCCCTAAGCATGGTCAATACCGTAAAAAATAATATTCTGACCCGTTGTATAGCAATATTGGTAGCGGACGGCGTGAATGAGGCTTCGGTCAGTACTATCAAAGAAGCTTTGCTCGCAGCCGGCGCAGTGGTAGATATTATCGCACCCAGGCAAGGCATCGTGGTAACAGAAGAAAATACAGAACTGGGAGTGGATAAATCTTTCCTCACGACCTCATCAGTTTTATACGATGCGGTGTATGTAGCGGGCGGTGTCAATAGCGTTGCTACACTGGAAGCCTGCCCTGATGCGATCCATTTTCTCAATGAGGCCTTTAAACACTGCAAAGCAATTGCTGCTGATGCAAGTGCTTTACAAGTATTGGATGCTACTTATTTCAGCAAGAAAATACCTCAGGATATGGATGATGATACCGTGTTGAAAGAAGGCATTGTTATCGGAGAAGATCTGACCACAATAGCGACACAATTCATCAAGGCTATAGGGCAACATCGGTTTTGGGAACGAGAACCGGCGAGAAAGGTACCTGCATGATGGAGGAGTTCTCTAGATAATTCTGCAAGATATGGCTCAGATGGAAACTATTGTAGGAATTGCTGCCGGTATACTGACGGGTGTCTCGATGCTCCCGCAATTGATAAAAATAATCAGGGAAAAGAAAGCAACAGCTATTTCTTTACCCGTGCTGGTCATACTTCTTTCCGGATTAGGACTCTGGGTGTGGTATGGCGTTTTGAAAAAGGATATTCCTATAATAGCCACGAACGGCTTTTCGATGGTTGTCAATATGCTGATTATCGGCACGAGCCAATTTTATAAGAACAAGGAATAATAGCTTGGAAAATCCGCACCTTGATAAGCTCCGGTGCGGATTTTCACATATAGACAGGAGCTTAGCTTCCGGCAAACTCCCACGCACTTTGGTAGGCTTCGTTTGCCTGGGCATAGGTAATGAAATCATCATAGAAAGGCAGCCGGGATAAGGTAACACTGTCGCCGATTACGATCAATTTTTTTCGCGCCCTCGTCATTGCAACGTTCATCCTCCTTATATCCGATAAGAAACCGATTACCGCTTCATTGTTGCTTCTTGTCATGCTGATGTACACGATGTCGCGTTCCTGCCCCTGGAAACTGTCAATGGTATTGATGGATATACTGTTATGGAAAGGTTTCAGCTCCGGTACATGTTCAAGTTGTTCCCTCAATACCTGTATCTGTTGCCGGTATGGAGATATGATCGCGATAGAAGGGAAGCGATTGCTGTCATAGTGACTATGTAACTCTGCAAGAGTCAGCGCCAGGTGCCGGAATAAGAAAGCGGCCTCCTCAGGGTTGCTGATACGCGTTCCCTCCTGCTTTTCATCAAAACCACAACCTGCCGTATCAATAAAACGAAGCGCCGTATCGCCCGGGAACAGGGCATGATCTGCTACCGTTTGATGGGCTATCAATTGGTCATCATAAAACACCCTCGAGGAATAGCCCATGATCAGCTGATGCATCCGGTATTGCTCTTCCAGCAACACCACCGCTTCAGGAGAAGAAGCTACACATTTTTCCAGAAGGGTAGTGCTCAGCCCGTTACGCGCCGCCTCTTCGGATTTGATGGTAGGCGGCAGCTGGCAGTGATCCCCCGCCAGGATCAGTTTCTGTGCCTTCAGTATCGGAATCCAGCAGGCCGGCTCCAGCGCCTGACCCGCTTCATCAATAACCACTGTATGATAGTTCAGGTGACGGACCGTGTAATGCGTAGCACCGACGAGGGTCGAGGTAATCACCTGCGCTTTGGCAAGCAAATCATCCATGATATATTGCTCGGTATTGCCCACCTCTTTCATGATCTTATGAGCCTCGTCGAATAAAGCCTTGCGTTGCTCCCTTTCCGCTTTTCCAAAGTTGCGTTTATACTTATGGGCCATGTTCTTAAAATCGGCAGCCTGCTTCTTCAGCCGTTTGATGTCCTTCATGGCACTGTGCTGCCCCATTTTTCCATCCAGGGTCAGCGACATCAGCTTTTCTGATACCCGTGCCGGATTGCCTACCCGTAAAACATTCAGACCCTCATCAGCCAGCTTTTCGCTTAACAGGTCTACGGCAGTGTTGCTCGGGGCTACCACCAGCACCTGCCCGCCATCCCTCCGTATCAGGGCTTTGATCGCCTGTGTTAACGTAGTGGTTTTACCCGTACCCGGCGGACCATGCACGATGGCCAGCTCATTGGCAGCCAGTATCTTATTAACGGCTTCCTGCTGTTTCGCATTCAGGCTGGGGGTAATCAATGGCACCTCCCCGTTCCGGAAACTCGGTCTTAGCTTTCCCGTCAGTATATTGATGAGATGATTTTCTTTGTCGTTTTCACTGCGTGCATCGGCTGCCTTTAAGGCGCTTTGCATTTCATCATAGCTGTTGTCATCAAATAGCAGGTCAATGCCGATCTTCCCTTCACCCGCCCATTCCGGCAATTCATCCGTGCGTAACGTGATCTTAAGCCGGTTTCCGCTCTGAAAAGAGATCGTTCCCTCTGCATGGTCCGTTTGAGGCTGATGGTTAGAGAACAGCATGGCCGGTGCGCCAAACCGTAATTGATGGTGGATGTCCTGGTGGGTAGGGCGCTCCACCTCCACGGTTATATAATCCCCTCTACTCATCTCCGTACCCTTTATTACTATAGGATACCATGTAAAACCGCTTGCCCGGCGCTCCGTCACCGAGGTGGTTTCAAGGAGCTTCTGATATGATTTTCTGTCTTCCTCCCGCTCGGTCTTCAGTAATTCCAGCAGCCGCTCAAAATAATGCATGTGCAAAGGTAATGGGTAATGCTTTAGGGATCACTTGGATTAAAAGTTAGCGGATGGCAATAAACATGGGATGAATAGTGCTTTATCGTTAAAACCGATCCTGTAAAAAGGCCTTAAGCAATCTTTAATACATGGCGCGGAACATGAACCTTCACCATAGTTCCGTTATGTATTTTCGAGACAATATTGAAAGTGCCGTGTATAATTTTTGCCCTGTTGATCATGCTGGAAAGTCCTACCCCCATCCTCACATCCGGAATATCCGTATTGAAGCCCTTACCATTGTCAGTAATAATCATGGAAAAGCCGGATGGCTCATAAGCCAGCAGGATCTGGATATAAGATGCTTCCGCATGCTTGATTGCATTATTTACCGCTTCCTGTGCGATTCGAAATAACATGATCTCTACTTGTCCGTCGAAGCGTTCTGTTATTCCGGAAATGTTCAATGAACAATTCCGGTTTTTAGAGTTATTCACCCATATCGTTTCTTCTTTTAATGACTGAATTAATCCCTTTCGTTTCAGATAATCCGTATTAAGTGTGTGGCTGATGTTATTCGTATCCATTATTAATTTGTCAAGCATGTTACCAATTTTCTCAATGGTATCTTTCTGTTCAGGTAATGCAGAATTAAACAGCCAATGGACGTTCATCCGGGCAACGTTTAGTATCTGATTCACATTGTCATGCACCTCCATGGAAATCAGGGACATCGTGCGGTCTTTTTCTGCCACCAACGACTGTAAATGTTCCTGGTTCTTGCGGTTTTGCTTTTTTTGAAACGTAATAAGGAGTACAATCATTCCGAATACAAAAATAACAGCCGTCAATGTCGCTGTAATGGCAAACGGGATCATTTCATTTTCAATACTCATCGTGTTTTAGTTTTGAATAATAGAATAGCACGAACCCATAGGATAGATAAGTCATGATATTGACAGTGAGGAGAAGAATATCGAGCATAACGGCTTTTTCCAGCTCGTTATGGCCGAGTTTGTCGTATAATCCCCAGGATGAAAGCGTTGCAGATTCATAAAGCAATAGGATGCATATGATCCAGAAGTGTGCTTTCCGGTGTAAGTGAAGATGCTCACAATCTGAAACGAGCATACTATGGATAGAAAAGAAGGACAGGCAAAATACCATCAGGCATTGTATGAAAAGAAGATTGGAATTGATGGTCGTTAATATGGGCTGCAGCAACAGATTATTCGTAATACCCAGCACAACACCCGCTAGGGCAACATAAATGCCGAGTTTTCTTTTTCTCAGTATAGGAATACTGTAATGGTAATAAATTACAATCAGTATAAACTCCAGGTAAAAGGCGATATTGAATATAACGTAATTGCTCCCATAATATTTTGCTGCAAAATACCCCGCTGACTCAGTAATCAAGCCCAACCAGATCAGTAAACAGATAATGCGCATAGCGCTCATCAGCTTTTTGAACCGGAGAATTGCATAAAACGCAACAGTAGTTATAACGATTCTATAGGCCAAAGACAATACTGTAGTCATAGATATTGTATCAGCACTATTTTAATAAACTGTTGGAAGCTGCTCCTTCATCAGGACAATTTCTCGGACAGGGAGTTGCATGGTTAGGAATCATATTCCCGGAATAGAAAACGTAATTTCCCAGACTATCATATCCGGCAATAACGATCGTTAAAGCATTACTTCTGTATCCGGCATTTTCACCTTGGTGCCCGGCATTAATAAAATCCAGTCTGTGAGCAAGCATTACCTTGATTTCTTTGATGGCCGTATCGTTTAGATAGTGTCGAAGCAAGTCTGCATTCAAAATAAATGAATTGAGATTGGGGTTAGAATGATTGGTATCCGAGCTGATACTGGCCAAATAGCTTCCAATCATTTTGTTAGCCGTATCTCTATGAATATAGCCCTCTGGTGTTTCTCCAAAGTTGGAGAAAGGACTTAAACTGACGCTAAGAACAGCTACCCCTAAAAGAATATTTACTTTCATGGAGATTGGTTTTTATTAGTGTTTAAGTGCTATGCATGGTCTATGGTGACATACCCATACTTTACTGCATACATCGCAAGTCCGGCTCTCGTCTTTACTCCTAACTTTTGGAAAAGGCGAATACGATGTCCTTCAACGCTTTTTGCAGTTAAATTCATAATGGCTGCAATTTCCTCGTAGGTTTTGTCTTCAATGCTCAACTTCAAAAGCTGTAATTCTTTTGCTGTGAGTTCCGGTGGCAATTTTCGCTTGTTCCGTACTTCGTTTACAAATTGACGGGAAAATAATTCCGTGTTATATATACCAGTTTCGTGCACGTCTATAATAGCCTTATGAATATCCACAGGATTAGATTTCTTTGTTAAATACCCATCTGCTTCCGATAGAATCATTTTGATGAAATACTCTTCCGAAAAATAGCCTGAGAGCACTAACACCTTGATATTATCCCACATCTTTTTGATCCCCGTTACTGTCTCGAAGCCGTTCATTATCGGCATGACAATGTCGATTAAACAAACATCAGGTTTGATAGGGCTATTCTCAATTTTTGCGATTAATTCCCTGCCATTTTCAGCCTGTAGGATGAACTTGATTCCTCCCAGCTTTTCCATAAAATCGATAACTGTCTCTCGTACCATCTTATGATCCTCAGCATAGGCAACATAAATGGGGGCAGGATTGTCTGCATAGGGCATAACATTATAATATTAGGATTGGATTAATGCTTACTCAATTCAAAAATAGCACTAATAGCAAATTATTTTTAGGGAATATCCCTTTTATTATTTATGTTAATAATAGTAATGTTTGCTATTTTTTTATAATTAAAATAAAATTAAATATTTATGCGCTTGGATGTTGATAATGAAATTGTTTTTGAAAAGGTACCGGGCACGAGTTTTTCAGCGAACTTCGTTAGCCTCCTATGAACTTCCCCATTGCAACAGAATGGTTCTCCAGAAAAGAGTGGATACCCCATGATTTTCAACTGCAGTGCTGGAAGGCGATTGCTCAAAATTATTCGGGGTTATTAAATGCACCAACGGGTTACGGGAAAACCTATGCAATATGGTTCGGCATATTAGAACATTTTTTTGCCGGAAAGAAACAGCGTAAGGGCTTACATTGTCTCTGGATCACACCGCTACGGGCACTTTCCAAAGAGATACATGCCGCTGCACAACGTGTAAGTGACGAACTAGGATTGGATTATGAGATCGCGCTCCGGACAGGAGATACCTCTGCCAAAGAGCGTTTGCAGCAAAAGAAAAACACCCCCCATGCGCTGATCACCACACCCGAAAGCGTACACCTGCTGATGGCCCAGAAAGGCTATGAGACATTCTTCAGTAATCTGGAATTTGTAGTTATAGATGAATGGCATGAATTGCTGGGAACAAAGCGTGCCGTATTGGCCGAACTGGCTTTATCGCGACTGAAGTCCATCAATCCTAAGTTAAAAACATGGGGAATCTCAGCCACTATCGGTAACCTGGATGAAGCCAAGGAAGTATTGCTGGGTAGCTATCCCCCTAAGAACAAATTAATCAAAGCAGAACTGAATAAAAAAATAAACGTTCATACCTTATTGCCTGATACGATAGAAAAATATCCCTGGGCAGGACATTTGGGGCTTAATATGCTGGATGAAGTGCTACCCATCATCGAGCAAAACCACTCCACGCTTATATTTACCAATACCCGCTGGCAGTGCGAGATGTGGTACCAGTCGCTGCTCACACGTTCTCCGGATCTTGCCGGTATCATTGCCTTGCACCATGGTTCCTTGAGCGATCATCTACGTTTGTGGGTGGAACAGGCTTTGCATGACGGTATTCTGAAAGCAGTGGTATGCACCAGCAGCCTCGACCTGGGAGTGGATTTTCGCCCGGTGAATGCCGTGGTACAGATCGGCTCTCCGAAGGGTGTGGCACGTTTCATGCAACGCGCGGGGCGAAGCGGTCACCAGCCGGGCGCCGTAAGCACCATCCATTTCCTGCCGACGCATTCCCTGGAGATCGTAGAAGGCAGTGCACTTCGTCATGCGATGGGGAAACAGGAGCTGGAGCAGCGTATTCCTTATGTTCGCTCTTTTGATGTACTGATACAATACCTGGTCACGTTGGCAGTATCTGACGGCTTTGAGCCGGATAGGATCTTTGAAGAAATAAAAACCACGTTTTGCTGTTCATCTGTTACAAGAGAAGAATTCAACTGGTGCTTAAAGTTTATAACTGTTGGCGGAGAAAGCCTGGATGCCTATGACGAATACCACAAAGTAGTGGTTGAAAATGGACTGTATAAAGTGACAGACCGGGCAATCGCTATGCGGCACCGCCTGAGTATCGGAGCGATAGTGAGTGATAGCATGATCAAGATCAAGTTTACAGGCGGAAAGGCAATTGGCAGCGTAGAAGAATATTTTATCTCTAAACTCAATCCCGGAGATGTTTTTGTATTTGCCGGAAGGACTGTAGAATTGGTACGTGTGAATGGTATGGTAGCACAAGTGAAAGCAAGTAGTAAAAAGAACCGTGTGATACCCAGCTGGCGGGGCAGTAAAATGCCTTTATCATCGCAGCTATCTAAAACCATACGCTTAAAACTGGATGACTACTATGATCAACGTATTAAAGACCCGGAGATCAAAAAGCTCATCCCGCTTTTCGAAGAACAGCAGCGTCGATCTCATGTGCCCAAGAACACCGAATTGCTGGTTGAGAAAGTAAAAACAAGGGAAGGTTACCATATTTTCTTTTACCCTTTTGAAGGAAGGAACGTTCATGAAGGACTAGCTGCCCTTTTTGCTTATCGCCTCTCACTCATCAAACCGCTAAGCTTTTCCATTTCGATGAATGACTATGGATTTGAGCTGCTTTGTGACCAGGAAATACCGTTGGAAGCGGCACTGGAACAGGGTTTGTTTAAAACACAACACCTGTTTGAAGATATTTCCAAAACCGTCAACCTCACCGAGATGGCCCGCCGCAAGTTCCGCGATATTGCCAGCATTGCAGGCCTTGTATTCAATGGGTTCCCGGGGAGACAGGTAAAGACCAGGCATCTCCAGGCTTCTTCTCAGCTTTTCTTCAACGTGTTTACCGATCATGAAGCAAACAACCTGTTGCTCCGGCAAGCTTACGAGGAGGTGATGACCTTCCAGATGGAGGAGGTACGGATATTGGACGCCCTCCGCCGAATGCAGCAGCAAACGCTTATCATCAAAGAGCCGGATCGTCTCAGTCCTTTTTCCTTTCCCATCTATGCTGAAAGTCTGAACCGCGAAAAACTCACCAATGAAGCATTCGAGGAAAAAGTACATCGCATTATCAAGCAACTGGAGAAATGATTGAATGAAACTGGTAGTAGCGGTCCACTGAAAGTAAAAAAACACCAGTTTTGTTTGATGCTCTCACTCATTACATTTCTGCATTAGTCTTGTAGTCCTTTTTATCGCAGAGGAAAGCACAAGCATGCCCGATAACAATCACCCCAATATCAATCTCATTTTAATGATTTATACAGTACTCATTTTTGAGAATATTGAAAAAAAAAGAGACAGCCCAAACGGCTGTCTCTCTCTAAAAAAATTGTGAGTTTTACTGTTTAGTGACTCTCATTGTCTGCTGGTGGTGAGTGTCTACATACTTGATCATGTACACGCCGTTTGCCAGTCCGTTCACGTTGATCAGTTGTTCAGTACCGCTCATCGTCAGCGTCCGGATCACTTTGCCTGCCAGGTCCGTCACGAACACTTTCGCATCCTTGCCTTGTACACCATGGACTCGCACGCGCACCACATCTGTTGCCGGGTTCGGGTAAGCTTCTACTGTAAAGCCGGTCGTCTTCACGATCGCTTTCACCACTTCAGAATAGATGGTCTTGTTGTTCACGTCTTTCAACAGCAGGCGGTAGTAGTTTGTGCCCGGTACCGGCGTATTGTCTACAT
>DATJDL010000005.1:0-34368 GCA_035497455.1 Flavipsychrobacter sp. | reverse complement strand
TCCGCCCGGTCCTGCACTCGCTGCCGAGGCGCTGCCATGCCATTGGGTCACTACGATATTGCTGGCATTCGGATCGGAAGCGCTCGTCGGTAACAGTGGCAGGGACAGGCTGTTGCTGGTCACATAGCTGTTATACGCGTTAAATTCGGATTGCAGGGCGTAAATAGTCACCGTCGCTGCTCCGCTGCTGGCAGGGGTGATGTCGTGTACTCTCGCTACATACGGCTTCGTGTTGTAGGTTTGTACCGTGGGCGATACGATCACTGTGGCGGAGGTATTGCCCAGTACGTTGCCGCCTGCGGCATCGGTAACAGCAGCTACTTTATCTGAGCAGGGGGCGTCGTAGTTTACCGTCGTGCCGTCTCCCTGGTTATTGCCAACTACGGTGCCGCCTGTTGCCAGGTTGCCCGTGCCTGCCGGGTTGATCGTCGCATCTACTTGTATGCGGGTGCCTTCGCAGCCGGATGTAAATTGCCAGTTATAAAAATAGTAGTAGTATGCAGGTCCGAAATTGTTACTGATAATGTTGATTGCCGACGACGTGTAAGGATATACTGCTCCTGCCGTATTTCTAAATAAAGCAATTGCAGGGCTTTGCCCCATCTTATAGCCGGTACCTGGCGCTAAAGCTAAGTTAATGGGGATTGTTTGAGGTGTAGTGCCTCCGGTAACTGTTGTAGTGTACGGAACTGTAATAAGGGTGTTATTCGCATTGTCTTGAATAGCAATCGCACCATTAGTGTTTACGGCAGCAGTTGGGTAAATGTCTACTGAAACAAGTGTTGTAGGCACTAACACATCAAATGCCATGTGATAAGTAGTAATAGCTGCTGCACTTCCGCTGCCCGCTCCTACAGCGGTAGGATTTACGGGACCGACCATTCCAAGCCCACCACCATTAGTCGAAGGTGCCGCATAGTAGGGCGTTGTAGTGCTGATTGAAGGTGTAACAAACACATTGCCAGTGGCAAGCGGGCTGCCGCCTGTAGGGGCTGCATACCAATTCACTTTACCTCCCCCGGAAGTGGTTGCATATAGCGCTACCGAACCTGATCCACAGCGGGAACCCGCAATGGTCGTTGCTATCTGGGGATTTTGAACAAGTACCGGTTTTACATTAGAGAATGCATTACCGCCGCCTACACTAGTACATGTTACTCTTGCTCTAAAATCAGTGGATGCGGTAAGTCCGTACATGGTAAAGGTATCCGTATTGGCACCTGCAATATCCGTAAAGGCATTAGCTCCTGCCGGTGATGACTGCCAGTTAATGGTAATACCTAAGTTAGTGGGATAACCGGTCAGTTTTAATTTTACGTCTCCCGTTACACATAAAGTGTCACGACTTACAGTAGCTAGCCCTGCAACTGGAGGAATGCCATTACATGGTATGTTAGCGATTATATTAATTACATAGTCTTCTGTTTCATAACCGGTGCCGGAACTTAAACAGGCATCGGAGCTGGTATAGGTCGTGGCATTCGTGGCAACACGTACCCGCATACCGGTAAGTCCTGTCAGAGCAGTAGATGGTATGTTGATGATTCCGGAGGCAGTAGTACCTGAATTACTCAGTAAAGTTTCTTCTCCGGGGTCAAAGCTGCCGCTATGGTCATAATCTATCCAGGCGATTGCGGTGTAAGTAGCTGCAGATAGGGTCACATTCAGGCTGTAGTTCACTACTTGCATCAAAGTCGCAGTCTGGCTTGAGGTAGCCGGAGTTGTTCTTGTATACCCCCCGGCACCTACCGCTGTAGTAGTATTGCTGAGCGTCGTGGTTGGAATCTCCACTTTGGTTATATAATTAGCATTGTTGGTATGGAGTGGATTGGTTGTAAAAGGCGAGCAATAACAGAAATAATTTGCCTTTTGAGATACCGCAACTACATTTGAATACACAGGAGTGCCAAAATTACAACTCACTGCTGCGCGGTAGCTTACAGGACCTCCAAATGTCGCTGTGTAACCTGCAGTTGTTGCACCGGGTATCTGGTTCCATACATTAGATCCATAAGACTCCTCCCACTGAATTCCGATACCGGCACCGGTCGTGTAACCTGTGACACCAAGCTGCACAGGACCACCCATGCAAGCTGAATCTACGTCACGAACTGCAGTGCCTGCAGTAGATACGGTGGTACAAGGAGTAGAAGGAGCCGTAGTGATTTTGATGTTTGGACGTTGTTTGTATGTTGACAAATTACTATTCCCGGTAGCAGCACCAATAATTGAGGTTGCAAAACCGGTAGTATACTCCCAGCTAAAGTTACCCGTAGCACCACCGTTACCGGCCATCACTAGATTAGTGGCTATCTCAAGAGAACCTCCAGTATAAATAAAGGGTGTAGTTAGCGTAATAGTTACCCACCCAGCCACATTCGGTAAATTAAAGGCGTTATCTGTATATACGACGGTATGTGAAAGAAGAATCCCCGCCCAATCACTTGCAATGGTACCGGTAAGTGGTGGCGTATTGGAGGTGTTTGCCATATAGACCGTGTATTGCGCCGGAGTAACAAAATTGCTTGCATTTAGCTTATTGAAAGCTATGGCTGTTATCATATCTCCTGTATTAATGCCTGCTGTACTGAGCTCTGTCGCCGTATACACCATATTGCTTTGGGCAAGTGTGGTCGTGGAGGTTGCTGAGAAACGGTATACCGGGCTGTATAACGTATTTGCCGGAGCAGATGTGCCTGTGCCTATCTGTACTGTCAACTGAGCATACAGGGGTATGTTTAGAATTAGAAAAAACAATAACAGCAATCTTGATTTGTAAGAATGTAATGATCTAATCATGCTTTTTTCATTATTGCCTACTCTAAATCGGTTTTCGGCTTCCCCATATTTCAATATTTGTAAATCTATCAATTATCAACAAAATTATATATAGGTGTTTTTACTTAGGGCTACTGGCAGTATGGTTTTACTGGTCAAATTTGTATAACTACAGAATAATTAACATTTGTGGAAAACACCAAACCTAAAGCAGATACAACCTGCTTATACTTGCCTTAATTTAGTAGACAAACCCTACTTATTCCTCAAATTGCATAAGACGAGCTAAGTCTTTTTAAAAGTAGCATTTAGGCGGAATAGTGTCATGCCTACGTAAATGACCAAGTTCTTTAACATAACTATTTATGTAGTTATGGCAACAAATAGCCGATCGCTATCGTTCGATAGCTTGCCATCCTCAGTAGCCGATTTACAGGCTCAAGTTTCAGAATTAAAAGAACTTCTAATAAGCCCATCACCAATGAACAATATGCAAAACCTTCCGGCTAACTATGATAAGTTAGAGCCTCGGGATAAACTGTTATTCGTAGAAAAACTTGTGCGCTATGTATTATCTACGCAAGCGGCGATAAAAGCAGAAGTGGAAGACGCAACACATGAACAACAGACACTAATTATTAGCGATAAGAAGTTTGCTAGGCAAGATGCTTTAGCAACTATCGCAGAACGAATGAATACGGATGGTGGAACACCGTTGTTCAAGTAGTTGTTCTTCTTGCATAAATATGTGAGGCCCCTAATGATGGGGCTTTTTTATTTTTAAGTATTTTGTAAAACCTCAAACTTGCCTACATCTTGTCATAAAAGTTAATAATATTAAATAATTGCAGTCATCTTACTATTTGACTTACAATTTGGTTAGCTGTCATATCGCCTTTCCTTCGACAATGCTTGCACATAGGCTGCAAGCATTTGACTTTACTTCGCTCTATTATTCACTTTTAAAACAAATAAAAATGGCAACAGTAAGTTCGGTTAACACAATTTTTACAGATTTGTACGTCATTTCGGGGACAGCAACTAATGAAACCGTCGAAGTCTTAGGTTACTATGAACCAGGGGATGGCGGTGGTGGAACATTCTACTGGGATAGCGGTTCTATTGCATCAGACAACACTGGGACAGTTATTAATCCCGGCTTAGGAGGTTCCCCAGGCAGATGGATGCGAGTATTTGACAGCACTATTAATGTAAGATGGTTTGGGGCAATTATCAGCGCGGCGAGCGGACTATCTGATGTAACCGACCAAGTACATGCAGCAAGAGATTTTGCAAGTAATGGTGGAACAATATATTTTCCGCAAGCAAAAAATAGCAGCGGTAAAACAGTACCTTATGTAGGAGCATTTGTTTTTTCATTTGCAAACGGCGAGGTCAACCTTTTAGGTGATGGAGAAGGAAGTGAGTTAAAATCAAACGGTACTACAGATAATATTACGGGTGACCCGATTCCCGTATTGCGTCTTGGACTTAGAAATTTGAAATATAATGGTTGGCGTATGTCAAAAGTAAGTTCTTTGGCAATTAACGGTACAACTGACAATCCTGAACCTGATCCGCAGGGGGAACCATATATTCCACCAACTCGTTTCTCAGATGGAGTAGAATTTGAGGACGTCAATTCACCAACTTACACAGTTTATTCTGGAAGGTGGTTATTTGAAGAAGTGACATTTAGAAACTGTAAAAGAGCCATATATAAATCTGCTGGTAATATTGGGAATACTTATAGTAACTGCCTGCTAGAATATAATGATTTTGGATATTTTGCCACTGACAATGAATATATGCATGCAGGCTGTGACCGATTTTTGGGAGGACATATTGAACACAATGACTTGGCAGGGATATGTGTCATTAACAAGAAAGATGAATATGGGCAATTAATTGTTGATGGCACAATTATAGAAAGCAATGCAGGATTTGGCATATTTGTAAAATCACCGAATACAGGTACAGAACGAATGCTGAAGGTTGTAGTAGATCTTCGAGACGTTTGGACGGAATCCAATGGCAATGCACAGGATATAGAAATTGACAATATCACCTACCCGGTAGCATATGATTATTATTTCGAACAGATAAGAAGTGTAGCCATTTCTGGTAGTTTCCTTCGCAATAAACTTAAAGCAGTGTCATCTTCAATTCTCCTTACTAACTGTATGGCAGGAGATGTTGTTGACATTGATAATGAGTCTTCAATAGTTGCTGATGCTCTTAGGTATCAAACATCGCCAAGTGAAAATTTGTTTGTTAATTCAATTTCTTACGATGGGCTGGCTGACATAAAGGGTTATGTACATGTGCGTTCCTCTGTTTGGGGTCCACTTCGTGTTGTAACTCAAACTGGGAATAATAATATTCTGATTTCTCAGCAATATAGTGGAGATTCTGTAACCTTTGACAATGTTTATAATATAAATGCTACTCCAGCTGACATATTTTTAGTAAATGGGGGAATTTTAAATGCTAGATGCACCAAAATCTCCCTACCAACTGGATATTCTTCGGGATTATATGCAGACAATACAAATGTTGCCGCACTTGATGATGATACTGCTAAATATTATGTTTGGTCTATTCATTCATATTGTTGTGGTAATGTTCCTCAAAACGTTACTGGTAGTATTGGTACTCTTCCTACCGCAACTACTACAAACATTCAATTAGGTCAGATTATATTAAAATCTGACCAATGGGTTTGTTCGTATGGAGTAAAGAAGCTTATAGGTGATTCCTTAAACCCACCCGTTATAGCTTTAAGTTTCGATTTGACTACCGGCGCAAACATTCTGTTCGCTGACTTCCAAGTTATCAAATTCGACAGCTACTATGATGCGCAGTCATTCCTCAATAGCCGGGCTTTTGCCGAAGGAGCATCGCCTTGTGAAATAGAAGAAGGTTAGATAATATACAATTGAATAGTGAGAGGCTGTCTAATCAGACAGCCTTTTTAAATTATCGCACCAATCTCAAAGGAATTACCACCTAATTTGCTACCTATTCAAAACTAAAAAGCCTGAAACCATAGTCAATACTACATTTCAGGCTTTTAATGTGTCGAGGTGAATGGACACATTTCGAACCAATTCATGGAAGATTTGAATGAAATTCAGCGGTTTATTGAACGTCATAGATGAAGGAAAACTTAGTGACTTCAGATTTGCAAGTAGTTCAATCAGGCATCCCGGTTGGGCTATTCTCGAAACCAAGAGGCGATGGGAATCACAAGAATTAGGCGAACTTTTTAAAATGTTGATTTGCTCCCAATGAATCTTTTTTTGCAGTGAATGCATCCATAATCTGACATTTGCCAATGGATCTACCGATATGAGGCCACTACTTACTGAAGCTTCTTTTCTTCTTTTAAAATAATACCTCCCCATGAAAGTCCACGATTGTTTAACGCAATCTCGAGCTCACTAATTGTCTTTTGCCCCGCATTTCTATATTTCATAATTTCTTCCGGTTGTAATGCAGACAGTTCTTCCACGCAATCTATCTTTGCGACAGATAAAATATTCGTTGCTCTTTCAGACAAATTCAAAAAAGCTAAGGGTGTTTTGACTGACAAATTATTGGCTCTGATTGTTCTCTTTAAAAAGTCATTCTCTACTACTAGCTCTTCTAGTTCAGCAATTCGGTTATTGTATGCTCCGATATTCGCCTTTTCTACGAGCGTGGAAATTCTCTTTTTTGTTCTGTCAATTATCTGCCTAACCCTTTCTTTCGTTATGTCTTCTCCTCGGGCAATTTCGTCCATCTTTTTACCCGCAAAATATTGAAGAATAATGCTGCTGTCGCGAATGCCGATGCTTTCAGTATTAATTTCAATTAATCGCAACATGCTGGCTACTATGAATTCATTGTGTTTTGTAAGATTTTCGTTCATAAATTAATTGACGAGTAAAGGCTACTCTATTTTAATGTGGATGACTATTTGGAATAAACCGAAAGGATGAGAAAATTATTACCTTTTCGTAAGGTAGATTTACTGTGAATTTCTTTTGAAAGCCAGTCCTCTGCCTCTTTTTCCGACGAAAACTTGGGGCCAAAAGGTTTTAATTTCATCTCCCATCCTCCGTCTTCTTTGTCTATATAATCTTGATCTGGATAAAATATCTTGTATGCTTTTTGCATGCTTTTAAATTAGATAATGACAACTGCATCTCAACGAAAAAAACTTCGGTTGGATGTATTTTGCTAAACATTGGCATCTGACTAAGAAAATAGAAATGGGTTGCCTATCAAGGCAACCCATTTTCCATTTGTATTATTCCTTGGTAACACCCTTAAATGGCTTACCGTCTGCCTTACCGTCCATAAATTGTCCGGTATTTGAATCCCGCTTTGTCCAAACTTTTGTTGTTGGATTAAAAGTTTGGGTTCTATCCTTGACGGCACCTATGCGATGTCCGTCACCTGATTTGCCATTTTTGGCCATAATAATTAAATTTAAAAGATTAAAAAACGACTAATTGAAACTGTACTTTTTCCATGGAATTCTTGAAAAGTGGATGCTGGCGAGAAAGCGAACAATATCAGGCCTACTCTGATATTCGGGCACGCCTCTCCCGTCTTGCGCCATTAGCACAAGTGGTACGCCAGGAAAGAAACCACTGAAGTTTCTTCTTGCATCATTACATTCCATGGAACTGTCTAGTACATGCTTCTTCACTACCACAATCGCAAAGGTTATCCCCTGCTCTTTTACTACGGCACCTTCAAATTGCATTGTATTATAAGTTGATTGGTGAGAAATAATTACCCTTTTACATCACGGAGTTAGGATAACCAACCGGTAGATTTTTCTCATCACATAACTTAAGGCTTTGACAATTGAAATTGTCTGTTACTTTTGTCGTCGATTAATTACGTTAAGTGATTTGGAATGCCGATGGGTTACCAACCCTGTTAAGCCATCTACAGCTTTAATACATTCCTGTTCTAATTTGCCTTGAAGTTGCCGCTTCAAGGCATTTTTCATTTATGGTAGCGATAGTTTTATGAGTTCAGCCTTACCCGAACTTCTTCGTTGATTTTAATGTTATTATGAACAAAGCTGAAATTATCAAGCATCCTGGTTACTTCGTTATAAATATTTCCCTTCTTTTTTGTGTCTTTTATGGTTATTATTAGACAAAAATCCTGACTTGGAATAGTCCGCTGCATATCGCACTTTGATTCGGTAAAATGTCTGAAAAGCCCTTCCAGTTTTAGGTACCAACTCTTAGGAGTCTTCAGAAATTTGTCCTTGTTTGTAGGCGTAAACTCATCAAGATTTACGCACCATTTTTTTACTGGCTGATATTTATCTCCGTAGGATAGCATCATACGCTCGCTTGCAAATGGGTGCTCAAAATCTTTAACGGACTTTTTACTGTAAACAGAAGTAGCGAGGATATTCTGCTTCCCATCAGCTTTTATCGGATTTTTTACTCTAGGTTGAGTTGTGTCTCTTTCTACTTTAGTATCATAAGTACCAAGCATCACTTCTATGTTTGACTGGCAATATTCAGCCCCTTGCCCCTTTTCAAGAATTGGAGCAGTTACTAGCGTTACTGTGATTTCACCGAAGAAATAGCCTTCGTCGTCAATCATGCTTTGTGGGAAAGGGAAATCCTGAATTTCAATATAATTACTCTTTTCAAGGCTATCTTGAAGTATGAGCGTGATTTCATTGGGCTGATTAAAAAGGATATCACCAATATTCGAGGGCATACCGAATCCTACATTATTGAGCTTCTCCGCAATACCCATTTTCATCTCGTCAGGGTACTTAGCAGAGTGAATAATAAGGGCCTTCAGTAATATCGGATTAAAGTTCTCATTCAAAACAGCGTTCAGGCCAGCAGCAATTGCGGAAATTCGTGGAGTTGAAAAACTGGTTCCTACATTATTTGCAATAGTTCCATCTGGAGAAAAGGATTTAACCGTATTGTATACAACATTATTTCGAGCATCAAAACCTGCATTGCCCCCCATATGTACTACGTCTGGTTTTATCAGATACGAAGGGCCTGGGCCAATTCTGGAGAATGGTGAAGAATGATGTTTTTCAGCTAAGTCTGTTGCGCTTTTATCATGAGTAAGCGACCCTACCACAAGCCCTCTAACGGTATCGGCAGATTTTGAAATTCTACTGCGCGGTGCATTGTACCTGAAGTTTTCACAATTCCCGGCAGACTTACAAATTAAAACATCGTACTCATCCTGAATCTCATCTAATGCATGGGCAAAATCAGAGAAATCATATAGATCAGCTTCATACTTACTGCCTAATGATAAATTCCATATTTTAACGCTACCATTACTGCTAATGGCCTGCCTAATTTGACTAATGAGCTCATCTTCTGTGATTCCCTGCCGTTGCGTATCAGGCATTACTATTGCTTCGTAAAGCATGCAACCATCAAACCCTGTATAAGAGTTGCCTTCTAACTCATCGCCATAATTGAGGATTCCAGCGACAAATGTCCCGTGCCGTTTATTCACATCATCCTCAATGTATGATGTGAATTTTTCTTCAAGAATCCATGGTGAAAGATGCGGGATATCAGCAATGCCGGTATCCAATACACCTACTATAGGATAAACAACACCAGCTACAGGCTGCTTTGTTGCAATTGTGGCGACCGCATCAATCATTTCATCCATCGTGATGCCATAGACAGGCATCTCTGTTACAAACTGGACGCCATCAAAAGTTCTGAGTTCCTCAAGTGTGTCAGTTGTTACGTCATCAAGCCTGTAGATATTCAGTTCACCAGAATAGGCCGTTCGTGTAAAGGAAAGATTATTAGCCAGGCAGAATCTTTCAAACTCCTTTATCAGAATAGCATCCAGTTCTGTATTACCGTAGTTGAATAACTTTACTTTCAGAATATTATTTTCACCCATCTCGACATCTACGTCAGGGATAAACGCTTCTGCATTTGTAATTGCGGAAATACCAATTAGCATAGTATAGCTAGGAAACGCATCGTTTACGTTAGCTAACTTCCTAGTAATTACCTGAAGGTCCAATTCATTATCTACTTTAATTAAAACTTCATCTTCACCGCTCACGCCAATGACATTCAATTTGCCACTGACATTGAAAATACTTCCAATTTCTTTTCGGTATGTTTTAGCTAATGCCTCAGCATTTACCTTTAGTTTAACTACAGACGGTATATAATTATTCTTCGCGACCTTTGCTGCTAAAGTTGCTGAGACATCCAAAAGCACATCTCTTAAATAAAGAGATTTTTCAGTTAACTGCCCCGCGTCAGCCCAAGCAGGTATCTTGCGCTCGCCACCTCCCTCGGTGTCTTGTCCATCTTTTTGACGCTTTTGAAAAAACTTAATCGGAAGATTTTTGTCTGCCATGGCTATAGGTTAAGATTGTTTATTTAGGTAATTTCTAACTTGACGAACTGATATTTTCATTCGATCCGCGATAGAAGTCTGTGCAATACCATTTTCATTGAGGAACTCAATGAACTTCTCAATAGTTAAATCATTATGATTATTGAATTCAAAAAGTTCAACCAAGATATCTTCATAAGCCATTGCAACTTTGCTATTGATAATAGCATGGGCTTTAGTATTATTAATTATAGTTTTAATATCCGCCGGTGATTTGCTCACAAAAAGCTTTGTCAAACGTTCGAACTTTTTTTCGTCATGCAGAAAGTCAGACGGAAAGTCCTGTGTAAAGTTCTTTATAAGTTGAGCGACCTCACCTTCCGCAGGGAGACTGATTTCAATTACAGTATTAAACCTTCGCCAAATAGCCTTATCCAACAACTCAGGATGATTAGTCGCTGCAATGAGTATGTTATGTTTTGCAAAGGCATCAATATTTTGAAGGAGGCTATTAATGACCCTTTTTAGCTCGCCTAATTCGTATTGGTCATCCCTAGCCTTTGCTATAGCATCAAATTCGTCTAAAAATAAAATACACGGTTTGTTGTCCGCAAATTCAAATATTTTCCGAATGTTCTTTGCCGTATTGCCAAGCAATGATGAAACTATTGCATCAAAACGGGCGACAACAAGAGGTAAGCCAGTCTTCTCTGATATGTACTTGGCGACTGTTGTTTTACCACAGCCTGGAAGCCCATGTAGCAAAAGTGTATTCGGCATCTCAATGCCGCTCTTCAACAATTGAGTTTGATGTTTTACTACACTGATAAAGTCCTCTACCTTATTGTCAACTAGCCTTGGAAGCACAATAGGTTGCTGATCTTTGCTAGGAACTGCAATGTCGACGATACTAAGACGACTTTCCTGATCTACTGGTGTAGTCAGCAACTCATCCATTGTAACGGTATTGGCCGGCTTATTTTCTAGTATTCGCATTACCATGCTGGACATTTTATCGTCTCCATCTTTTTCAAGCTTTGAAGCAAGAAGCTTCGCGTAGTTCAGAACCTTTTTAGGGTCTCGTGCTAAGCCTGCTTCAATTATTCTAAGGACTTCGGTATGCATATATGGTTTCGTGTTGGAAGTGTAAAAATACGTAAAAGTGAATTAAAAAAGCAATTATTGAAATAAATTTACGAAAAAACGATTTTTTAGTTCGTTTTTTTAAGATTAGCATGAAGAGATTCGTTATTAATACAGGAGGATCAATGTTAGCTTAAAGGATCTGCTTCATTTGATAAGACATCTAGTACTTGTAACAATTGCTTTTGGGTTCTCATTATAGCATGCGAAATTGGTGAGCATCTAATTATTGTTGTTCGAACCGACAAAACCATCGCGGGCACTATGTTATAATTATTTTAGGCATGTAATTATAGAATAGTTCGAACGACAAAAGCCGCTCCAGGAGCGGATTTCAGTTTTATGTCGGGATGACTGGACACATTTCGAACCAATTCATTGAAGATTTAAACGAAATTCAACAGTTTTTGGCTACTTATAAATAAAGCATTTCTTTTGATCTAAAGAGGAAGACATTTCTTGTCTTCCTCTTTTCTTTTGTCAAAAAATCGCTTTTTAAGTTCTATCTATTTGATTGTAGTAATTGTAGTAAAGTTGTAAAAAAAACAGCGTAAGCCTTTGTACATATAGAGGGAAATTTGAAATGGGCGTGCAAAAAAGCCACGGATTTAAGCAGGCTATTGACCAGTGTGGTTCAGAACGCCGATTGATTGCAAAATGGATAGGACGGTGCGTATTTTGAGATCATGGTTTGTATGGCGAAGCGGGATGTGCGCATTATCAGCTGAGCCTTTGTAAGCACACGTTGATACCATCACTTTAACGCCGCCTCATCTGCATATACCGTTCCATATGCGTCTATATAAACGAAATGGTCAGCGGTATGAATAACCTTGTAGCGGGCTTCGCGCAGGCAGTTTATCGGTTGAAAACCTTGTCCGCCAAATACCGGCCAGGCAGTTGCAGAGCTGAGGTAACTCATCTCTAAAGCCGGGAAATAGTCCCTGCCCGCATCACTTACAATCTTTAGCCGGTTCCGCTCGTAGCCGATAAACACTTTCCCGCTCATTTTATAGAGGTTGCCGTATTTAAAGCTGACCGCGGGATACTGAATTTCCCCGCGCAGATTGATGTAGCCATAGCGGCCCAAACTGTCTTCTGCCCGCACTATACCGTCGTCATCTACCATGGGTGGCAGCTCAGTTCCGTATAGCGAGAAGCGGCCGATGCAATAGGGTCCAAAACCCGGCGCAATCTCCCCCTGGTGGTTCAGCACTGTTATGCAGTTGCAGCGAAAGCAATTATAAGTTTGCTTTTGCGGCACAGTCAACTGGCCCGGTCGCCACGCACCAAGAAAATAGTACCGGCCTTGCCATGCTATATAATTACTGATCGGCCTGCTGATTGCACGGCTTAATGGATTGAAAGCGGTATCAGTAACCAAGTATAAACTGCCCTTTCGAACTATGAGTATATTATCGAAGAAGTTGCCACCACGAATCTCATACCTGTCCTGGGGTAAAAGGACAAACCGAAGGCTCGTGTCCACTGCTGCGTAGCGATCACCTTTTGTGCCGTGATGTGTTACGATATAATACCGTTTTTCTATCCTGGTGGCATCATCCCTTTTTGCAGGTTCGTCGGCCCTTAGGTAGCCGGTTACTTCCCATGTCTTACCATCGATGCTGACAGCGCTAAGGTCTACACCGTTTTGGGGCAGATAGTATTCACCTTCCTGCATTCGCCGAACGTGCCGAACGGATGGTTCCACTGCCGATGCAACAGGACTAGCATCGGGCGCAGGCCTGTGCCAACTGCCGGGCCTCCAGGTTTTCTTATCCAATCTGGCATCATAAGTGCCCCAGATTTTGTCATTGTCCAGCGACATGTATTTACGAACTACAATAGAATCCTTATAAAGGAAGATATGGTCATACAGAGGAGGCGCCAGCAGCTTGCCATCGCCACTAAGCAGCATCTGCTTGCTTCCACCGCTATCGGTATACGTGCCAACGACTACGTAACCGTACGCGCCATAAGGCAGCATTCCATAGTCGTATAAGTTATAGACCGGACGCACCTCCTTGCCCGTCGTCGCATCATACCAACCATATTTCCCGCCAAGCATTGTCTGAAAGCCTGTTGTAAGCGCCCCACCGCTAAAGATAAGGGTGTCATACTTCGCCGGAACGATCACAGTGCCTGATGTGTCCACCGCGCCGAATCTCCGCCCGATCCGCACTACTGCCCAGGGCTTTTTATAAATGGGGTAAATGGCATCATACCGGGGCTTGAATAAGTGCCGGCCATCAGTACTGAGTGCACCATAGCGTCCCCCTTGCTGTACAACCCATCCGCGAAGAGTATCGTCACCCCAATAAGCATTAATGCTTTTGGAAGCCTGTATACTATCATATATAAAAGGAATGAGCACCTGACCGAGCTTATTGATAACCCCTTGCCTCGCGTCTTTACCTACGATCATAAAAGGCTGCGGGTAGCCCGGCGGCTGCCGGAACTGAAAGCGGCAATAACCGGATTGTACCAAAGGGGCCTGGTCATAAACAAAAGGCAGTACAATATTACCGGCGGTATCAATCATACCGAGCCGTCCAGTGCTATCCTGGGCATTCAAAGCACCATATAATCCCCTTTCCGCACGCGGCCCCACCCAATGATACTTGGGCGGGATGATGTAGCGACCCGCCTCGTTTATAACGCAATAAATCGTATTATCCCCTTCACCAAATGTCACCAGTGCTTTGCCATTGTAGAAAAGGCCTGCACTGGTGTACACTGCTGGCAGGCGCATTACTTTATTACTGTCACTATAGCCCCATCCAGCGGTTGTTTTGTAAGGGATAAGCTTTGGCATCGGCTGTGCCCCGATTTTGACTGAAATGTGGCACAGACAAAGCAGCACCAATGTGAAAAAACGAGCCATCTTTGCTAAGATAAATCATTCGCCCACCAATCTTAGACACATCAGGATTTCATTATCTATAAAGCAGAATCGGACTAATGTCTATTTGCCGATTTTACAGTTTATCCGCGAAGCGTTCGGGTTACCTAATGATATGGTTGAGAATATAGAAAGCGCTTTAAGCAATTTTGGAACTACAACAACCAAAGGCCACATGAAGCATTAAATGGATTAACTCCGAAACAATTTGAAGAATCTCTTTAGCTTTGGATTGTTAGTTTAAAACCGGTCCTAGTTTGGGGAGGGTTATAAGTATGAGAACGGCCGCAAATCTGAGGATATCTGCCATGAGCTAGGGATTACCAAGGTTATGTTTTATGCCTGGAAGAAGAAGTATTCGGGCATGGATATTGGGTTAAGTGAAAATTTAAAGCGTTTAAGTAGCAAAAGTTATGGAAAGCTTGTTCAAATCTGATATTTTCTTCCTATTAAAATTGTGCAGACAATGTCTGCACAATTTTTTTATAAAATAACTATCCAGTAAAAATAGGAAAATTGATAAAAAAAAGACATGCATCCAATTGTGCAAACACTGTTTGCACAATTGGATGTTAAATGCTATTCCTCTAAATACGCCCATCATTGCTTTCCGTATATGTCTTGAATAGGCTGTAATGGCGAAAGCAATTTTATATATCCGTGTTAGCACCGACGAGCAGGCACTCAAGGGCTATTCCCAAAGAAGTCAGGCAGAGCGATTAGAAAAGTTCTGCACAGATAATAAAATTGAAATTCTCCAGACCGTATTCGAAGACCATTCAGCTAAAACATTCAACAGACCGGCCTGGTCAAAACTGATGTTGGGATTAGACCGGCAGAAATCTTCACGTCCAAATGTTCTCTTGTTTACCCGGTGGGATCGCTTTAGCAGGAATACAGCAGATGCATATTATATGATTACGCACTTACAAAAATTAGAAATAGAACCTCAGGCTATTGATCAGCCTTTGAATATGGCTATACCAGAGAACAAGGTTTTGCTGGCCATGTACATTGTCACTTCCGAGGTTGAAAATGATAGAAGATCTCTGAATGTTAAACATGGAATTTACAGGGCGAAGCAAGAGGGCAGATGGATTGGAAAAGCACCTATGGGTTACATAAACTCCTATTCGCCAACTGACAGGAAAACCATAACTCCACGAGAGCCGGAAGCAATATTAATCAGACAGATATTCCTACGCATTGCAGAATTGGATCAAAATATTACACAGCACTATAAACAAAGCATAGCTGATGGTTTGCGATGCAGTCTCAACAATTTCTGGATTATCATCCGAAACCCTGTTTATTGTGGTAAAGTAAGAATACCACCATTTGAAGGAAGAGAGGGGTATATAGTCAAGGGAGTACATGAGCCTATTATTACTGAAGAATTATTCGACTTGGTACAGTCAATCTTGGAAACACGAAAGAAACCGTCTTATGTTCAGCGTCCAATCAATACCCTATTGCCACTAAGAGGCTTTTTGTATTGCCGGAATTGCTTCAGAAAAATCTCAGGAAGTGGCTCCAAAGGAAGCACCCAGCGTTATTATTACTACCATTGCAAGTCCCCATGTTCTTACAGGATAAGAGCCGACCAACTCAATGATCTGTTTTACGACTGCCTCAGCAACCTTAATGTTGGGGAAGAATATACTGCACTTTATAAGGACGTGCTTCAAGAATCGTTTCATCAACTGTATCACAAGCATGTTGTTGACCAATTATACATTTCTAAAACGATTGAAAAGTTAATCACGCGAACTACAAGCGCAAAAGAACTACTCATTAAAGGAAGCATTGACAATGAAGACTACCTAGCAATAAAGATTGATTGCGAACAACGAATCAATGTACTGGGCAGCGAATTGCATAATGCTTACGCTTTTACCTTAAAGGAGCAGCAAAAATTGGAACTTGCCTCTTTACAGCTGTCTCAATTACTACGTCTTTACGAATTGTCTGATCTTAAAACCCAAAGGAAGCTGATCGCCTTATTGCTTAATGATAAGGTCATATTTGATGGTTCCGATTTTAATCGTTGCCTAACTCCTGTAGCTCAGATCATCTACAATCTTAGAAATAGTAAAGCTGCACTGGTTAACTGTGATGAGTTAAAAATTACATCAGCGCAGGATAGAGTTATGTGTCTGCAAATCCAAAAGATTGAATACGAAAAAGGAAATGATATTGATGAAACAACTAGCAGCCAGGTACTTTATTTTTTGAAAAGCTTCGCCAGTTTATTTCCAGCGGTAGTCAAATAAACAATTGTCAAGACAGTTCGAACTCAATTAAGTCTACCTTAGAAAAAAGCTAGTAAAAGGAAGTATTTAGCTCGATTTCTTAAAATCTGACAAGAAAGCTCGATAAATCATGAGTATTTTTTCAGCACTTTTTTTTTCATTTCGAACCCACAGAAGCCTTCACTGAGGCTCATATGATATTTATTATTCACGCAACAGAAAAATAGTTCGAACAAAAAAGCCGCTCTAGGAGCGGCTTTCAGTTTTATGTCGGGACGACTAGATTCGAACTAGCGACCACACGCCCCCCAGACGTGTACTCTAACCGGGCTGAGCTACGTCCCGAATTTTTCAGGAGGATGCAAATATAGAGTAATGTTGATTTACTCCAAGAAAAGATCAGTATAAATCTGCGGTAATCAGTTTCAGAAATTCCGAACGTGTTTCATTCGCCTCGAACTGCCCGCTGAAAGCAGATGTAGTGGTAACACTATTTTGCTTGGATACCCCCCGCATCATCATGCAGAGATGCTTGGCTTCTATCACTACCGCCACACCCAATGGATTCAGTGTTTCCTGGATCGCATCCAGGATCTGGTGTGTCATTCGTTCCTGCACTTGCAAGCGTCGGGCAAAGCAATCTACCACCCGGGCAATCTTGCTTAATCCGGTTATCCAGCCATTAGGAATGTAAGCGATATGGGCTTTGCCGAAAAAAGGCAGCATGTGGTGTTCACACATGGAATAAAGCTCGATATCCTTCACGATCACCATTTCGCTGTACGACTCGTGAAATTTGGCCGAGTTAAGGATAGCCCTGGCGTCCATAGCATAGCCGCCGGTAATGTATTGCATCGCTTTGGCTATGCGCTCCGGTGTTTTCAACAGGCCTTCCCGGTTCACATCTTCACCCAATAAGGCGATTGACGATTTATAGTGTGCTGAGAGTTCTGTTGTAATATCTTCGTCGTATTGTTCAATTTTTTGATAAGCCATGAGCTATAGTAAAAGACAAAAATAAACAACCGTCATGGATGCGTGTTTATTTCCGTAGAAATAATATCGATACACTTATTGTGCTTTCCACTTCTCATTTTATTTCTCAATAACTTCATTAGGCTTACAAAGACGCCATTTTGTACAAATACGGTACTTTTACAAGGTTTAAAAACTGCCATTTTTACTTTGGTAGTTAATTTGATGAGTAGAAGATTAAAAACTCAATAAAGAATGGCAGGCTATTATCTCATTGCCGGTATCATGTTCCTGGTAGGAATGTTGGTAAGCGGCAGGTTGAAATCTAAATTCAAACACTATTCAGAAGTGCCGTTAAGCAACGGCATGAGCGGACGCGAAGTAGCAGAAAAAATGCTTCGGGATAACGGTATTATGGATGTTCAGGTGATCTCTACACCCGGCTTCCTGAGTGACCATTATAACCCACAAAATAAAACGGTAAACCTGAGTCCGGATGTATATGAAGGCAGGAGTGTAGCCGCTGCAGCCGTAGCTGCACATGAATGCGGGCATGCCGTGCAACATGCAGCTGCTTATGCACCTTTGAAGATGAGAAGCACACTTGTGCCTGCAGCGCAGCTAAGCACTACCCTCAGCCAATGGGTGATAGCGGCCGGCGTGGGTTTTATGGGCTTTGGGGGCGGCAACCAGACTATTTTGCTGATCGGGATCGCTTTATTTGCTATTTCTACCCTATTCTCGCTTATCACGCTGCCGGTGGAATATGATGCCAGCGCCCGTGCATTGCGGTGGATGCAGAGCACACATATAGCGGTGGGCAGTGAGCACGATGGTGCAAAAGATGCTTTAAAATGGGCTGCAAGGACCTATCTGGTCGCTGCCATTGCATCAGTAGCCAATCTTATCTACTTTATTATGATCTTTTTAAATCGTAGAAACGACGATTAATTCCTAAAAACAGTTTATGAACGTACAACAGCTTTATACCAATTGCCTGAGTGAAGCAGCCTATTTCATCAGCAGTGATGGCGAAGCAGCCGTAATAGATCCGCTGCGCGATGTAGATACCTATATCAAAATGGCAGAAGAAAATAACGTACAGATCAAGTATATTTTTGAAACCCATTTTCATGCAGATTTCGTGAGCGGACACCTGGAACTATCCAAAAAAACAGGCGCCCCCATTGTATATGGTCCGGAAACAAAAGCAGGCTTCAATTTCCATGAAGCAAAAGATGGTGAAGAATTCTCCATAGGGAAACTGAAATTGAAAGCGATTCATACACCGGGTCATACCCTGGAAAGCACATGCTACTTACTGCATAACGAAGAAGGCGAGCCCTATTGTGTATTTACAGGCGATACGTTATTTGTAGGTGATGTAGGAAGACCGGATCTTTTCAGCGGTAATTTAAGTAAGGAGGAATTGGCGGGCAAAATGTACGACACGCTACAGACTAAAATCAAAACGTTACCTGACCATGTTATCGTTTATCCCGCACACGGTCCGGGTTCTGCCTGTGGTAAAAATTTGGGGAAAGAAACCTTCAGCACGATAGGGGAGCAGAAAAACAGCAATTATGCCCTGAAGGACATGACGCAGGAGGAATTTATCACGGAAGTGACCACAGGATTAAATGCCCCTCCGGCATATTTCCCGGTGAACGCAAAGATCAACCAGCAAGGCTATGACAGCCTGGATGAGGTGATGGAGCGATCTCTGACATCCTTGTCTGTAGCAGAATTTAAAGAAAAGGTGAACAAGGGCGCATGGATTTTAGACACACGCCCTTCTTCCGTATTTACGGAATCATTTGTACCGGGCTCCATCAGCATCGGTCTTGACGGGCGCTATGCCGAATGGGCAGGCATTCTCCTGCCGTTCGATCAGCCACTGGTACTTGTTACAGAAACCGGTAAAGAAAAAGAAAGTGTGATACGTATGGCACGAGTGGGATTTGACAAAGTACAAGGATACCTGGAAGGCGGGGTAGCTGCCTGGATAGCTGCCGGTGAAAGACAGGATATGATCATCGATATTGAACCTGAAGAATTGGCGATGGACATCCCGCATGATAACAGACTGGAGGTAATAGATGTGCGCAAACCGGTGGAATATGAAGCCGGGCATGTAAAAGGGGCTACCAACGTACCTTTAGACAGTATGAGAGACACGCTCACAGTCGCCCAAATAGATGATGACAATAATCTTTATATTCATTGCGCCGGGGGGTATCGCTCCGTTATAGCTGCTTCTTTACTCAAAAGACAGGGTTTCCACAACTTGCGGAATGTATTGGGCGGTTTTGGCAAAATCAAAGAGGTAAAGAAAATGCCGGTAGTATATCCCGGAAAATAGTCTGGCTCAATGTAAAAATACTGCCCGCTTGAGTTCAGGCGGGCAAATTTATGTAGCAAGGCTTAGAGGGAATACTATACTTGTGCGCTAGTCAGTTAGTATTTATGCGCTAGCCAACTGCAAATGAGGCGCTTTCACCTGCAACAGCATATTAATAATGTCTTTTTTTACCACCAGACTTTTGCTGGTGTGAAAGCCTGCAAGCAAAAAACTGGTCAGATCATCAAAACGCCACATTTTACGAAATGCTTTTTGGCGGGTTATGTAGTTGATGTTTCTCCTTTTCATTGTTTCCGATTTTTAGGTGTTTAATTCTATAACGATAAAGGAATAGAAAATACTATGCCAGAAAACACATAAATTTTTTTGTGGTGGATTTATTATTCTAAAAGAGAAATTCCTTACTTTTGCATTCCCAAAAAACTATCCGGCTGCCGGACTATTGAATTTTCAGTAGAATGGTATCCAGCGTTGCTGCCGGATGATTGCGGGAAAATAATTTATTAACTTAAAAATTGTTATGGCAACAAAAAATCTTCAAAGCTATGAGCTTATGATGATCTTCACTCCAGTACTGGCTGAAGAAGAATTCAAAAACGCTCAGAAAAAAGTAACCGATTTCATTAAAGAAAACGGCGGTGAATTGGTTAATTCAAATGCATGGGGGCTTCGTTCTTTAGCTTACCCTATCAGAAAAAAAACAACCGGTTTGTATTGGGTCGCCGAATATAGCGCTCCTGTAGACACCAACGCCAAGTTGGAAATTCAGATGAACCGTGATGAAAATATCATGCGCCATATGATTACCCGCCTTGATAAATATGCGGTGGAGTACAATTCAAAAAGACGCAACAAAAGCGCTGAAAATTCCAAAACTGAAAACACAGCTGTTGCGGCTAATTAATCACCTCAAAAAAATCAAGAAAAATGGCTAAGCAAAACGATATAAAATTCCTTACTTCTACCCGTGTAGAAAAACGCCCTAAAAAATATTGCCGTTTCAAGAAAATGGGCATCAAGTACATCGATTATAAAGATGCGGAATTCTTGAAAAAATTTGTGAACGAACAAGGTAAAATGCTTCCCCGCCGTATTACCGGCAACAGCCTGAAATTCCAGCGCAAAGTAGCTCAAGCTGTTAAAAAAGCACGCCAAATGGCATTGATGCCTTATGTAACTGACTTATTGAAATAGTACAAAAGGTCTTTGTTCACTCTCAAAAAATTAAATAATCATGCAAGTAATCCTTATAAAAGACGTAGATAATTTAGGCGCGGCTAATGAATTGGTAGAAGTTCGCCCTGGCTATGCACGTAATTATCTGATCCCTCAAAAATATGCTTTGGAAGCAAGTTCCTCTAACCGTAAAGTGTTGGAAGAACGCCAAAAGCAACTGAAAAAACGTGAAGACAAGTTGATGGCCGAGATCAACAAAGTACGTGAAGTATTGAGCCAAAGCCCTGTGAAAGTGGGTGCCAAGACCGGTACCAGCGGAAAGATCTTCGGCTCTGTTACCGCTATCCAAATTGCCCGCGCTATCCGCGAACAAAAAGGATACGAGATCGATCGCCGTCGTATCAATATTACCGATGAAGTAAAAGAAATAGGCACTTACAAAGCGCAGATCGACTTCGGTAAAGATAACGTAGTAGACATGGAGTTTGAAGTAATAGGAGAATAAAACACCACCTTCAATCATAAAAAAACAGCCGCCTGTCAGCGGCTGTTTTTTTATGATTAGCATGCCCGGTGACAGAATAAATATAACCCTGGTTGCTTTTTAGCGATTTTACTAGCCTTCGATTCTTTATTTTTGCACACTTACCGTAGTCTTACTCATGACACAACTGAGTCCCGGAAGGTTTAACATCCTGCCGCCGATTGTAAAAAATCTGATCATTATCAATTCCCTGATGGTTTTGCTCCAGTTCGTACTGGCAAAATTCGGTATAGACCTGGCTGACTATCTGGGCCTCCATTATTGGAAATCCGAATTGTTCCGACCATGGCAATTCATCACGCATTTGTTCATGCACGGCAGCGCATTCAATGTAGAAGCCACCATTATGCACCTGGCTTCCAATATGTTTGCCTTATGGGTATTTGGCAGTGTGCTGGAGAATTACTGGGGAGAGAAAAAATTCCTGACTTTTTATATTCTTTGCGGTATTGGAGCTGCCATGTGCCACTTGGGTGTACTTCACTACGGTTTTTATAAGGTAGAAGAGGCCTATCAGATCTACCAACAAAATCCCACGCTCGACAGGTTTCAACTTTTTCTGGACCAACACATACCGAAGGCCTTGCCTAACCCCACGCGTATCAACAACCTGTTGGTTTCCTGGAATAATGACCCTGGAAGCATCCGTATGAGCAATGAGTCTATTCGATGGGTACATGACTACCTGTATGGATATACTTATAATGGAGCGCACGTATCAGGTATATTCGACGAAGCTACCGTAGGAGCATCCGGTGCTGTTTTCGGCATCCTGTTCGCCTTTGGTTATTTGTTTCCCAATACCCTTTTATACCTGTACTTTTTCGTACCTGTCAAGGCAAAATGGGTGGTAGCCGCCTATGCCGTCTTTGAATTGGTGGCGGGATTTAGAAATACAGCCGGTGATAATGTGGCTCACTTTGCCCATCTGGGCGGTATGTTAGTAGCCTTTATCATTCTGAAGATCTGGTACAAAAAAAGAAAACCGATATATTGACGATTATGAGAGCGACGCAGAAGAACCCTAAACAATTTACCCTTGCGCGATACGAAGAGAATGCGGCCTTACAATTGATTGCATTCACGGGTGTTACCTTCATTGTTTTCCATTTCGCCCGTGTTTTGTTCCTGGTTTTCGGACATGATAAGAACGAAGTTTTTCAGATGATGTTCCCCAACATCGGCTTGTCCAGCATTGAAGTATTCAAGCATAAATTCTGGACTGTCTTCACCTACGGATTAGCTCACCACGGTTTTTGGGATTGGTTCAGCAATATGATATGGGTCTATTGCTTCGCTACGGTGCTGCAAGGTACTGCCGGTTACAGGCAGGTGATTCCGCTCTTTCTGTATGGTTTATTTTTTGGTGGTATCTTCTACCTCATCGGGCAAAAACTGGCTGAAGATTTTTTTGTACTCCATGAAAATCAACATATTTTAGGTGCTTATGGCGGTATCATGGCCATTGCGGCAGCGGCATTGGCTATTCATCCTAAGCAACGGCTTCATTTCAATGAAAACTTCTCGATACCTGTCATATGGATAGTCGTGGTATATGCTGTTTTAACCACCGTGTCCTATTTCGAAACGGCGAGAGGAATATTATCCGTTTGCATAGGCGGGACATTGACAGGTCTGGGATTTGCATTTTTGCTGAAAAAAGGGTACCAGCCGGGAGCATGGATCTATGCGCTGGCTGAAAAAGTGCAAGCCGGCGTGACACCAAAGGAAGATATTGCAAAAGATCGAAAAGCGGCTGCAAAACGAAAAGAACTGCTGCAAACCTATTACGAACCCACAGGCAATATCAGCCAGGCGCAAATAGATGAAATACTGGATAAGATCAATGAAAAAGGGTATTATACACTAACCCGGGAGGAAAAAGAGCTATTGAAAAAAGCGGGTAAATAGTCAAAGCCAAACCATTGAGCCACCAAAAAAACCTGATAAAAAATTTATTTTCAAACACCGTATTCCTATTGAATATCGGAGCATTTTTATGGTTGGTATTTTGCTATGCCGCTTCTATAGCTCCACCTGATTCTTTCCGGTTTATTGCACTATTTAGCCTCACTACACCATTTGCGCTTGCCACCCATTTCTTTTTTGCATTTTTTTGGCTCATTTCATCTAAAAAATGGCGCACCCTGTTGTCCGTTATCGCATTGATCTTGTTTCATACCATGATACCGGCGGTTTTCGGATATCACTACTTTGCCAAAAATGACTGGAACAAATCGGCAAACAGTTTTAAAGTGATGAGCTGGAACACCCATGGGATGGGGATCTACGTTCCCGCAGCAGAAAAGCAACTGTCCAAAGATATTGTTGCACTGATCAACCTCGAAAACCCGGATGTTCTGTGTCTTCCGGAGTTTTCCGTTAATGTCAACCCCTCCAAAAACAAAGACCTGCGCCAGCTTATTAATGAGGGGCGGTATAAAGAATATCGCATCAATACGGATCATGTATTGAATGAAAAAGTGGTTATCGGCACTGCCATTTTATCCAAACATCCGGTTGTAAGGTATAAGGTATATGATCTTAACCCGGAAATTTACCTACTGGAATGCGATGTACAAATGCGGGCAGATGCCATTGTGAGAGTTTATGTTTTACACCTTCACTCGTTCATGCTGAGCGATGATGATAAGGCCTATCTCGAAAAGCTGAAGCGAAACGGTGAAAGCATAAAAAAATCCCGTCCGTTATTTTCCCGGCTCGACTGGGCCTATGTGCAACGGGGGATGGAGGCAGATAAAGTGGCTGCCATAGTCAGCAAAAGTCCTTATCCCAGTATTATTTGCGGAGATTTTAATGATCTTCCCTTTTCGTATACCTATTCTACAATCAAAGGCAAACTCACTGATGCGTTTGCTCAGAAAGGCAAGGGGCTGGGACGTACGTATAATCAAATCGTACCCACACTTCGAATCGATCATATTTTTTATTCTTCCGAACTATTGGAGCTGCATGCATTTAAAACCATTCAAACCCCGCTTTCCGATCATAACCCGATCGTTGCGAATTTTGGTCTTAAACGCAAGACAGTAAAATAGAAAAATATCGCTTTGATATAACATGCGGATCGTGTACCCACCATAACCCAATGAAATTTTTCGCTTTAAGGGGCATATATTCGCTGTCCTTTTTGCCTCGAAAAAATAATTTCTTTTCATACTAACGTATTTTCAAAGTCATCCGTCATACATTACAACCAATTGTATTGCCCATAGAAAAAATTTAAACTGATCTTGCCCGACGCGGATAACATATATCAGCAAGACGCTTCTGCCAAAAGCACTCCATCCGTCCAGGATCCTCTTTATGGACTGATCAGGCAGTGTATTGCCAATGACAGGAAGGCACAGAAACAGCTTTATGATCAATATGCACCTTTATTGTATGGCATTATTAAAAGATATACTTACAACCGGGGAGAAGCTGACGAAATCCTGAACGACAGCTTTTACAAGATCTTCACTTCACTGCACGCATATGCCTTTAAAGGATCATTTGAAGGTTGGATGCGTCGTATCACGGTGAATTGCATTACAGACAACTTCAGAAAGTACATTAAAAATGAGCCGGCATACAAGATGGAGCTGGAGCATACTGATATCCACATTGAAGGGGACGTAGTAGGCCGGCTGGGCTATAAAGAGTTATTACAGAAAATTTACGAGTTACCGGATACACAGCGGGCAGTTTTTAACCTCCACATATTCGAGCAATACTCTCATAAAGAAATCGGCGAACAGCTTGGCATTACCGAAAACAACAGCAGATGGCATTTGAATGACGCAAGAAAACGATTAAAAGAAAAAATAACCTCATCTATGTAGAGAACAGATGGAAGACGGCAGAAAACATATTGATGATTTGTTCCGCGAAGGATTGGAAGGATATCGTGAGATGCCTGAACCAGCCGTGTGGAATGCCATAGAACAACGCTTGCCGAAACAGAACGGCAGGAAACGCTTCCTATGGCTGTGGGCGCTGTTGCTACTGGCATTGCTTTCGTCATTGGGTTATTATGGTTTTAAGAACTTCTTCGGGGCTCCTAAAGAACATACTGCTCAAGAAGAAACAACTGCTGAAAGTACCGGCATCCATAACGAACCTGCCACTCCAATTATAACTACAAACAAGTCCATCCCTGATCCCGTTCTTTCAGCAAAAGAGCATACGACTACTCAAGCAAACAAATTTGCTGATACCTCAACATATCATACAGACAAGGTTATAGCAGCCTCATCCGCTACCAGGCAGCAAGAACATGTGAAAGAAAACGTGGAGGACTATAAGGATCGGAAAGCGGCACAATCAGCCGGTGCACCTCAAAAAGGCAGGGTAACTGGCTCTATAGCGGCGGATAAGGATGGCAGCACGAAACCAGGTAATAACGATGTGACAAATAATACAAAGAATAAGCCTCAGGACCTCTTAACCAATGAAGCATCCAGCACCCCACCCAAAACAGCGTCACCCTCGGTTGCTACCAGACAAAATGTTGTTGCTGCAGAACGTGCTATAGCAGAAAAAACTAAAGCAAACTTCCCAGGCAGCAAGACCAGTAATAATTCTTCACCTAAAATACCGGATGCTGAAGCGAAAAAAACTACGGAAAAATCAAAAAATGAACCGCATCATAGTATAACTTCACTGAAGGAAGATAAAAAGGAAAAACCATCTGCAACGCATACTGTAGAGGCAAAAAATAGCACTGCAACCCCTTCCCTGCAGGAGCCGCCGCTAAAAGCGTCTATAGCAACTAATAAGACTACGGAAAATGCCAATACTCCTAAGCCTGAATTAAAAAATGATCTTTTAAATAAAGGTGCGGAAAAGACAAAAGCCGCAAAAACGGAGAGCCGCAATTCAGAATCGTTCGTGAAACTGCAGGAAGACAAAAAGTCCGGCACCCGGGACATGGCTAACAACGGAAGTTCTATTCCGAAACCACCACCCGGTACAATTACAAATACGGCAAAGCCGCTGCCCGTCCCTACCGAAAAATCGACAGAAAAACCGATTGTGGTAGAAGGTGAAAAAGGCAAAGGCAACCCTGTTACTGTAACCGGTGAAAAATCCTCACCCAAGCCCATACTGGTCAGCCCTGCGCCCAATGCTAAAGCTGCTGTTATAGAGGAGTCGGGCAAAGTCTCCAAAGCAACCCCTCTCACCATAGAAGCTCCCAAAGACTACGGCATAAAAGTAAGCAAGTACGAAACGGCTGATGATGATGAAAAGGACGATGAAACCGGGAGCCCGGCGTCAGGCGGAGGCGGTGCAGGAGACGGCCTATCAAAAAATAACAAACAGCGTGGAGGCAAAAAATCAGCAGTGAACGGAGGGCTTAAAATCGGTTATGACCGTGGATTTGCTAATGTTACGACCAGCAATCTTATTGGCAACGCCTTCCTTCAATGGAACATTTCTCCCAAGGTTGCCCTGACACTGCAACCCGGCATTCGCTACCATGCTATTAATAAAACGCAGCTGTTCCCCCAACAGTCGTTCCATGATGTCACAAATGCATCTTTGGACTCTGCTCATGTTGTTACCATTGACAGTGGCACCAATCAGACACTGATACAGCGTAATTTTATTTACCGGAATACCTATGATTCGATCAATCTTTCCTACAAACTGGATCCGCAACGTTATGTGGAAGTAGAGTTACCACTTTTACTGCAATACAAACTGGCCGAAAATCTTTCTATCCTGCTCGGCGGGCAGCTAACTTTTGGTAAAGTGATACAAATTGCCGGCAGCACCAGCCGCATACAGGGACTGGGGAAAACCGATACGGTATCGTATGCGAATGTATTAATAAGCGATACGACTCCTGTTAATCCACCTGCCCTGACTGATTATTTTAGCTACAATACCCCTGATTTGGGAAGTTTTGATGAAGGCAAGTATAAGAATCCGGTTACCAACCCCGCACGGTTCGGGCTGATGCTCGGTTTTAGTTATGAAGTGAGAAAGCGGCTGCTTATAGACCTGATGGCGCGTAAAAACATTTCAAATCTCAATTTCATCCCTAACGAAAATGTAAGAAAGATTTACAGTCAGCCTTATTTCAGGATCACAATCGGGTACAAACTTTTTTAGTCAGTCGCAGCATTTGAAGAAAGGCTGTTGTGACCGGATCCCTGTCTCCGATAAAATTTAGTTACGACGCTCCGTTCATCGTGCCGTTCCTTGATGAATCAGGATAAAACGGACCGGAACCGGAAACCAGGCTATCAAAAATTCCCAGTCACAAATCCGGAAATAAAGACTTACTAATTGAGGTGCACGCGTTCCGCTTCACGTTTCAGCTCCTGTTCCCAACGCCAGGCAGTATCCATCATTTCATCCAGTGAAAATTTTGCCAGCCAGCCTAAACGCTGCTTTGCTTTGTCATTATTGGCATATACCGCTACTACATCACCGGAGCGTCTGCCGGCCATTTCATAATTCAGCTTTTGCCCAGATACTTTTTCAAAAGCCTGGATCAGTTCCAGGACCGACGTACCTTCTCCCGATCCGAGATTGAAGATTTCACAAGGAGCAGCATTTTTACCTTCCAGCATGTATTGCAGCGCTTTCGTATGAGCATTGGCAATATCCATTACGTGTATATAATCGCGAATGCACGAACCATCCCGTGTATCGTAATCACTTCCGAAAACCTTCATGGACGATCGTTTACCAATAGCGGTTTGCGTGATCACAGGAACCAGGTTCTCCGGTTGTTCCTGCAACTCTCCTATCATGACCGACGGGTGTGCTCCTACCGGGTTGAAATACCGCAAAAGTGATATATTAAAGCCGTTGTTGGCCTTTGTAAAATCAGCACAGATGGCTTCCCCCATTTGTTTTGTGCGAGCGTAGGGACTCTCTGCTCCTTTCAATTGTGCCGTTTCATCTACCGGTAATGCATCGGGATTACCATAAACGGAGCAGGAAGAAGAAAAGACAATATGCTGCACACCATACTCTTTAGCACATTGCAATACGTTGACTAAAGAATCTAGGTTATTCCGATAATATTTCAGGGGAAATTCTACTGACTCCGGCACGGACTTAAAGGCTGCGAAATGGATGATTCCGACGATATCCGGGTTTTCCATGAAGATGGCCTGCGTATCTTCCAGGTTGCAAAGATTGACCCGGTAGTTTTTCATACTGCGTTTCACGATCTTTTCTATACCATGATGCATCCGCAGCGACCCTTTTGACAGATCGTCCACCGATATCACATCAAATCCGTTATCCATCAGATCTACAATCGTATGCCCGCCTATATAACCACAGCCTCCGGTTACCAGTATTTTTTTCATGACTACAAATATAATTCAGTTTTAAGTCGCCTATCCATTTTCAGATCACTACAGGCTTCTATCGCACTTGTTGCATATCGACCAGCTTACGGTAATGTCCTGATTTTTGCATGAGTTCATCATGTGTACCGCGCTCCATTATTTTTCCTGACTGCATAACAATGATCTCATCTGCATGCTGCACTGTGGAAAGCCTGTGAGCGATCACGATACAGGTCCTGTTCTTCATGAGCGTATTGATGGCGTTTTGCACCAGGCGTTCGCTTTCCGTATCGAGTGAAGAGGTTGCCTCATCCAATATAAGGATCGGGGGATTTTTCAATACCGCCCTGGCAATCGTGATACGCTGCCTTTCGCCGCCCGAAAGTTTTGTGCCCCTGTCACCCACTATGGTCTGGTATCCTTCCGGCTTCTGAAGAATAAAATTATGGGCATTCGCTATCCGCGCTGCCTCCTCTACCTGTGCCTGCGTAGCTCCTTCCGTGCCTAAGGTAATATTGTTATAAATCGTATCGTTAAACAATATCGGCTCCTGGCTTACGATACCCATCAGCTTGCGGAGGTCGTCAATCTTGTATTCCTTAATATCAATACCGTCTATCAGCAATATGCCCCCACCCACATCATGAAAACGTGGTACTAAATCTACCAACGTGGATTTACCGGCACCGGAAGCTCCCACCAGGGCAATGGTTTTCCCTTTTTCTATCGTGATATTTATATCGTTGAGAATTTCCCGGTCTCCGTAATGAAAACTGACATTTTTGAAATGGACTGTGCTCTCAAAATCGTTGATTTGCCTGGGGTGCTCGGCTTCTTTTACCACGTTGGTTGCATTCAGCAAATGTTCTATTCTCTCCAATGCAGCACTCCCCTTTTTAATGTTCAGAAAGCTGTTAGAAAGGTTTTTCAACGGGTTGATGATCTGCGTAAAAAGAATGATATAGCCTATAAACCATTCCCCTGTCATCGTTGTCTGTCCTGAAAAAATCAGGGTTCCTCCATACCAGAGTATAACCCCCACTGCTATTACACCGACTGTTTCAGACAGGGGTGAACCCAGTTCCTGCCTGAGTGAAATCTGATTTCGGGTGCGGTATATCAGATCATTAATACGGGAGAATTTTCCATACTGCTGTTTTTCCGCATTGAACGCTTTTAATATCCTTAACCCGCCCAGGGTTTCGTCCAATACACCCAGCATATCTCCCAGCTGTTCCTGCGCTAATGTCGATCTCCGCTTGAGCGATTTCCCGATGATGCTGATGATCAACCCGATGACAGGAAGGAATAATACCAGGAACACTGTCAACTGGGGGCTGATGATGATCATGCTCGCTAAGGTGAAAATAATCGTGAGCGGTTCTCGTATAAATACCTCCAGCGTAGCCATGATCGAAAGCTCCACTTCATTGATGTCATTCGTCATACGGGAGATCAGGTCGCCTTTACGCTCTTCTGTAAAGAAGCCGATCGGCAACGATATCGTCTTCAGAAAAAGATCATTCCGCAATCTCCTCAACACATTGTTACGTATCGGCATCAGGATATACCTCGACAGGTACAGGAACAGATTTTTCAACAACGTAGCGATGATGATGACGCTTACGACCAGTATCAAGGCCCTCATGGGCTGGTACTGCAGTATGAGATCCGTAACGAATTGCTGCGCCTTCGCCAGTAGCCCGTCTCCTTTTACGGTTTCCTTATCGGCAGTGAAAAGTATCTTCAGTACCGGCGCTACCGATACCAGAGAAAATGTAGAGAAAACAATAGCCAGGAAGTTGGTGATGAAGTAAAATACCACATCTTTTTTTTGATCACCCAGGTAGCCGAATATCCTCGAAAACTTCTTCATTTATTCTATAGTATAAGACATGCTGCCGTCCTTTTCATCTTTTAAGAGGATGCCTGCTGCCGATAAACTGTTTCGTATCTGGTCAGACGTCGCCCAGTCTTTACGGGTACGTGCATCTTTTCTTATTTCTATCAAAAGCTCCAATACCTTATCCAGCTTATCGGAAGCGATCTCCGTAACAGGTTGTAAACCGAAGATATCCTCGAGATAGGTTTTGAAATTGTCTTTTAGTATCTGCAATGTTTCTCCGGATAAGGCATCCTGCCTTATCTGCCCTCCTTTGATTCCGTTGATTACAGGTGCCAGCTCAAACAGATTAGCGATCACTTTCGCGGTGTTCAGGTCATCATTCATAAACTCTTCGCATTCGTTGCACCAGTTTCTGACTTTGTTATCCAGCTCAGTGTCACCCGCAACTTCAGCATTTGCTTTTAAACTTTGCAACACCTCATAAGCTTCCCAAAGTCGCTTCAATGCTTTCTCTGAAGCCTGCAATGCTTCATTCGAAAAATCCAGTGTACTGCGATAATGGGTCTGCAGGATATTGAAGCGGATCGTCATAGGGTGATAGGACTGCGTCAACAGCGGGTGCTCGCCGGAAAACAGTTCGGTCAGTTTGATCACATTGTTATAGCTCTTGCCCATCTTTTTGCCGTTGATGGTAATCATGTTATTATGCACCCAATAGCGGACAGGAGGATGTCCATGTGCCACCGTACTTTGTGCAATCTCACTTTCATGGTGCGGAAACTGCAGGTCCATACCGCCACCGTGTATGTCAAATGTTTCACCCAGGTATTTCGCACTCATGGCAGAACATTCAATATGCCATCCCGGAAAACCTTCACCCCAGGGGCTTTTCCAACGCATGATATGCTGTGGCGGTGCGCTCTTCCAGAGTGCGAAATCCACTTTATTCCGTTTTTCGTCCTGTCCTTCCAGGTCTCGCGTGGTCTCCAAAAGGTCATCCAGTACCCTGCCGGATAATTTACCATACGGATGTTCTTCCGCATATTTTTTCACATCAAAATATACCGAACCGTTTACTTCATACGCATATCCCTTCGCTATAATATCTTCTATCATGCTGATCTGCTCGATAATATGCCCGGTTGCAGTAGGTTCGATGCTGGGATCCAGGTTATTAAAACGATGCATTGCCCAGTGAAACAGGTTGGTATATTTATGCACCAGTTCCATAGGTTCCAGTCTTTCCAGTTGTGCTTTTTCGGCTACTTTGTCCGTGGCTTCACGTCCTTCTTCTTCAAAATGCCCTGCATCGGTAATGTTACGCACATAGCGCACTTTATAGCCCTTATGAAGCAGGTAGCGATTCAATACGTCAAACGTGATATAGGGACGTGCGTGACCCAGATGTGATTCCCCGGATACTGTAGGTCCACATACATACATGCCGACGTGACCGGGAGTGATTGATTCAAACTTTTCTTTCTGACGACTATAAGAATTGTATAAAAATAAATCCGACATCTGCTAATAAATAAGGTGCAAAAGTAAGGCTTATACCGCATTGCCAGCCGGAGATTTGTTCAACAGGTTTTTTCCGACGAACGGTGCCAACGCTACTGAAACTTTATAGTCTTGTCTTCGACCAAACTCAAAAACCCTATATCAATACATCACCTGTCATCTCCACAGGTTTCTCCAATCCCATTATTTTTAGAATCGTAGGGGCGATGTCCCCGAGCTTTCCGGGTTTTATAGCGCCGTGAAAATCATTGGAGATGATAAAAAGCGGAACGGGGTTGACCGTGTGTGCTGTATTGGGGCTGCCATCTTCATTGATCATATAGTCGGCATTCCCATGGTCCGCGGTCAGGAATACGGTGTAGTCGTTCTCCAATGCCACAGGAACGATCTCGCTCACACATTGATCCACAGTTTCCACCGCTTTTGTAACGGCGCTCCATACCCCCGTATGCCCCACCATATCCGCATTAGCAAAATTGAGGCAAATGAAATCAGCGGATTGTTGTCTGATTTCCGGAATGATGGCATCTTTCAATTCAAACGCACTCATCTCGGGTTTCAGATCGTAGGTCGGAACTGTTTTAGGCGAAGGCGCCATGATGCGTCTTTCCCCGGCAAATTCCTTTTCCCTTCCTCCGCTAAAGAAGAAAGTCACATGCGGGTATTTCTCCGTTTCTGCAATGCGTATTTGCTTTAATCCGTTGGCTTCGATCACTTCGCCGAGCGTATGGGTCAGATTATCATTGTGGAAGAAGACGCCCACATTTTTATAGGTGGCATCATATTCCGTCATGGTAGCATAATGCAGCGACAACGGCGTCATGCCCTGTTCAGGAAAAGCCTGCTGGGTAAGCGCTATAGTGATCTCACGGCACCGGTCGGTACGGAAATTAAAACAGATCACCACATCTCCTTCTTTGATCAACGCAAGCGGTTGATTCCCGGCATCGCAGGCAATGATGGGTTGAATGAACTCATCAGTTACCTCTTTTTCATAAGAACTTTGAACCGCTCCCAAGACGTCTTGTGTATGCATCCCCACGCCTTTGGTCAATGCATCATAAGCGATTTTCACACGTTCCCAACGCTTATCGCGATCCATGGCATAGTACCTGCCGCAAACCGAGGCCAGTATTCCACCGGTTGTTTTCAGGTGTGTATCCAGATCTTTGAGATAATGAATACCGCTTTTAGGATCGGTGTCTCTGCCATCTGTAAATGCGTGCACGGCTACACCCTGAACTCCTTCTTTCTGTGCCAGCGAGCAAAGTGCCTTTAAATGATTGATATGGGAATGCACGCCACCATCACTGACCAGACCGATGAAATGTACGGTTTTACTTTGTGCTTTGGCAATATCAAAAAGAGCATGCAATACGTTATTGTGCTCCAATTCTCCATCACGAACAGCTACATTGATGCGCTGCAGTTCCTGATATACGATCCTTCCGGCACCGATATTTAAGTGGCCTACTTCGGAATTGCCCATTTGTCCCTCCGGCAAGCCCACGGCTTCACCACAGGTTGTCAATTCGGTGTGAGGGTAACGATCGTAAAGTGATTTTACAAAGGGAACATGAGCGTTCGCAATAGCGTCTGCAGATGGCACCTGACCATGACCCCAGCCGTCCATGATGATGAGCATTACTTTTTTAGACATGGGTACAAAATTAATTGGTTCATGCAGATAAGAAATGGCATATTTTTAGATGGTAATATCATCAACAAGTTAATTTGATGACTAAATAGGTGAATGTTCGATAATTTTGTAGCACAGCATAACAACATTTGAATTATTAAGCTGTATAAATGACTTGATTTTCATTTGGCTACATTATCATTGGCACCTGAATCACATATATGTAATTTTTTAAGCAGATTATTATGAAACCCCTTAAACCATATTTTTTTCTCGTTTTTTTTCTGTTTCAAAACATTTCTGTTTTTGCAGGCAACTGTGTTGAAGAGGTCAGCCGTAAAATGGGCAGCTGTGATGCAGCCTCTATCTCGGGTTATTTTGACGACAACGTATTACTGAATGTGCCCGGAAGTCAATCTACGTACAGCGATGCCCAGGCGACCATGATTTTATCTGATTTTTTTGAAAAGTATAAAGTAAAAAATGTGCAGATAGATCATCGTGGAGGGGACATTCACCAATCACAATTCGCTATTGGTAAAG
>DATJDL010000004.1:0-75024 GCA_035497455.1 Flavipsychrobacter sp. | reverse complement strand
GGTCCGACGATCACCTTGTATCCCGGAGATACGGTGCAAATGAATCCTACGGGTAACTGTCTGTACTACCAATGGTCTCCTCCGCAGGGTTTGAGTGCTACGAACGTATCGAATCCGCTGGCTTACCCGTTGGTGAACACGCGATACTATGCTACAGGTACTACAGAGTTTGGCTGTGAGACTATGGACAGTGTGGATGTGATCGTAACAATGGAAACGATGCTGGCCATGCCGAATGCATTTGCACCAGGTAACGGAGAAAAAATAAAACTGGTAAAAAGAGGCGAAGCAGAGTTGAAGTCCTTGCGTATCTATGACCGTTGGGGTGTGTTGGTCTTCGAGTCAAAGAATATTGATGAAGGCTGGGATGGAAGGTATAAGGGCACTACGCAGCCAATGGGTGTATATGTATACCAGGTGGATGCTGTGGGACCCGGACCGAATGGCACCAAACGGACCTTCAGGAAGAACGGGAACATCAGTTTGATACGTTAGTACATTAGCACAACAATAAAAATGGGTATCGCCAGATACCCATTTTTTATAATATTGGTTAGGGATATTTTTTATCAGTCACGAAAATCAGCTCAGTTGCATTTCGGGCAATTCTTCTGTAATGTCCTTCTCCACGCGTAAGTTTTCGATAATATCGGTTTGACGTTGCGGCGTATTTTTACCCATATAGTACTCCAGCAGTTTTTGTATCTGTACATCCTGGGTAATAAGAACCGGCTCCTTGCGCATATCATCGCCGATAAAACGTCCGAATTCATCCGGAGATATTTCTCCCAGCCCTTTAAAGCGCGTGATCTCCGGTTTTCCACCAAGTTCCTGTATAGCTTTTTGCTTTTCTGCTTCGTTGTAGCAATAAATGGTTTTTTGCTTGTTGCGCACGCGGAAGAGTGGTGTCTGGAGAATATGAATATGTTCTCTTTTGACCAGGTCAGGGAAAAACTGGAGAAAGAATGTCATGATCAGCAAACGGATGTGCATCCCATCTACATCGGCATCTGTTGCGATGATGATATTATTGTAGCGCAGGTCATCCAGGCTTTCTTCAATATTTAAAGCGTGTTGCAGCAGGTTGAATTCCTCGTTCTCATAAACGATTTTTTTGGTAAGCCCGTAACAATTCAGCGGCTTTCCGCGAAGAGAGAAAACCGCCTGGGTTTCCACATTGCGGGACTTGGTAATGGAGCCGCTCGCACTATCACCTTCGGTAATGAAGATGGTACTTTCCTTTTGTTTTTGAAAGAAATCATCCTTTGCTTTTGAAGGCGCTTCTGCATTGAGGTGTACACGGCAATCACGCAGCTTCCGGTTGTGAATATTCGCTTTTTTTGCGCGCTCATTAGCCAGCTTACGAATGCCCGAAAGCTCCTTTCGCTCGCGCTCACTTTGCTCTATTCGTTTTTTTAATGCATCTGCGATTGCCGGATTCTTGTGAAGGAAATTATCCAGTTCTTTTGCCAGAAAATCCAACACGAAACTCCGCATGCTAGGGCCGCCTTCCCATACCGACTGAGAGCCTAATTTGGTCTTTGTCTGTGATTCGAAAACGGGCTCCTGCACCCGCACGGAAACGGCGGCGCAGATGCTTTGACGTATGTCTGCAGCATCATAGTCTTTTTTGAAAAAGTCACGTACTACTTTTACAAAAGCCTCCCGGAATGCAGCCTGGTGCGTACCCCCTTGTGTCGTGTGCTGACCGTTTACAAAAGAATACAAATCTTCTCCGTAATCTCCGGTATGCGTGATGGCAACTTCGATGTCATTTCCCCTGAGGTGAATAATAGGGTAGCGAAGGTTTTCAGGATTGGTCTTTCGCTGTAAAAGATCCAGTAGTCCGTTCTTTGAAATGTAATTTCTTCCATTGAAATTGATGGTCAGACCGGCATTGAGGAAACAATAGTTCCACAATTGGTTTTCCACATACTCGGGGATGAAATGATAATTCCTGAATACCGAATTATCAGGTTTGAAGTTGACGAGCGTGCCATTGCCTTCAGTAGTTGCTTCTTCTTTGTGTTCAGCAGTGAGTACTCCTTTTTCAAATTCAGCCGCTTTCATTCTCCCATCCCGGAAAGCTGTCACTTTAAAATAGTCGCTCAATGCATTTACGGCTTTTGTACCTACACCATTCAAGCCGACTGATTTTTGAAAAGCTTTGCTGTCATACTTGGCGCCTGTATTGATCTTGCTAACCACATCTACTACCTTACCCAGGGGGATACCACGTCCGTAGTCGCGGATCCTCACTTCTCCATCATGTATTTTTAAGTCAATTCGCTTGCCATGCCCCATCGTATATTCATCAATACAATTGTCCATCACTTCTTTTAACAGGATGTAGATGCCATCATCCATGCTGCTGCCATCTCCCAGTTTGCCTATATACATACCGGGGCGCAAACGGATATGTTCTCTCCAGTCAAGCGACCTTATACTGTCTTCGTTATATTCATTCAATAGTTCTGCCATTTCTCAAATCGTATTAGCTGTTGCAAAAAAAATGAAAAAGCACGGCAAAATCTGTTTTGATTTTGTTCCAGCTAAGAATTGTTAAAAAAACAGCTTCGTTGATTTTTGAATGTTAACACAGGTGTACCTTGCGTCGCAAATCACTAAAAACAAGTTCTATGAAAAAAATGATGTTATTATTTGCTTGTAGTCTGGGAATGACTGCATACACCCAGGCTCAGGTAAAATTCGCGCCGGTAGTAGGTGCTAATCTGTCGAACAGTGCTGTGAAGCTGCTTGATGATAAGGCAGACACCAAGATGAAACCTGGTTTCCATGTGGGTGCATTGGTATCTTTACCCCTTACCAATAATCTTGCCCTGCTTCCGGGAGTCATGTTCTCCACAAAAGGTTATAAGACGGAAGATGAGGTTTTAGGCGTTAAAACCACGTCAAATATCGGTTTAAACTATGTTGAAGTTCCGGTAAATGTAGCGTTTATGACAGGGACCGAAGAAACCGGCCGGTTTATGGTACATGCAGGTCCTTACGTAGGCTATGCACTGAGCGGAAAATCAAAAACCAAAATCGGGAGCGTAGAAAAAGAAGAAGATATTGAGATTGGAAATGATGAAAAGAAAGATATGCTGAAGCCGCTGGAAATTGGTGCAAACGTAGGTGTTGGGTATCAACTTCCTATAGGGCTTTTCGCAAGAGTGGACTATCACCATGGTTTTAACAACATTCTGGTGGGTGGTGATGACAAAAACTCTTTTGCTAACAGGAATTTCATGTTGACGTTTGGTTATTTCATCGGCGGTAGATAATCCGTAAAATATCGTTTCATGAAAAAATGGCTTCCTTTTGATAAGGAAGCCATTTTCTGATATGAGAACTAAAACAAGCATTAAAAGTTACAGTTCATAACCCATTCCCAGGTTGCCGTATATATTATACATGCCCATGCTCACGCCGGTAAATGACGCCGGGAAAATGCGACAAAGGCCCCACTGGAACTGTGCATCCACAGACCATTTTTTACTTAATTTTCTTCCTATACCAGCGTGTAGCCCATAATCGAAACGACGCAGTTCTTTTGAAAAATCGAAATCAGCCTTTGTGACCAGCACTTTTTCTCCGAGCGGTCCGCCGTTCCGGATGTAGCCATCTGCCACATAGCCTTCAAACTTCGGGCGAACTAATACAGCCATGTAACCTCCGAGCTTATAAGACCAGTTTTTACCCGGCGTCCACACAGCAAACACAGGAATGGTGAGATAGCTATTTTTCACAATTGTCACATTCGTGCCGGAAAATGAGCCTTCGAAGCTTTCTGATGGATGGTCGCCATTCTGAATTTTTGTATGGAAATAGGCTACGCTATCTTTTACCTTCATTCCTTTAAAGTCGATTCGCAAGGCTATGCCTAACGACCATTTATTCTTTATGAAATGACAGCCTTCATAACCGAAGGACGGGGAAAATAACGGGCTGTAGCTTTCAATCTTTCTGATAGAAGCGGGGAGCGAACGAGGAGCTGCAGCACCTATGTTCCATCCGGCTACCAGTTTGTGACGGAATTTTTTTTCCGGATGAGCGGATGATATTTCCTGTGCAGAAAGGAAGGTGGAAAACGCAGTAGACAGCAGGAGCATGCTTAAGGTTTTTCGCATATTATTCAGGTATGATTCTTAAACTATCTACTACAAGACGGCTACCGACAGCGCCGCGATACAGATCGCCCCGGGCGCTGGAGGATGCCACGATGGCCACCATGAGGTTGTTGCCTGCTACTGCACCCGGGATGTAGGTAAAAGGGATATCAAAGCGGGTAAAATCAGGTTGTGCGCTGCCGTCTGCCAGTATTGCCTTGGCAACTATTTTTTCCGATGTCTGTATGTTGGTGCCATTAAGTCTTGCCGGTCCGTTATACAATATGGCATATAACGCACACTTGTCAGTTTCGGTGTTGATCACATTCCCGTCTTTATCCTGGAAAACTGCTCCCGGTGTGTATTTATAGTATCCTGTAAATCTTGCCGGCTTGCCGGAGTAAGGTTGTCCGAACTCCGTTGCAGCAGGCGGATTAGACAATGCCATACTCGAATTGAAAGTGCCCAAGAATAAGGATCCGGGAAATAGCTTGATACCGATGAGTTCCGAAACGGCATTCCCCTTCAACGTAATAATTTCAGCAGCATGTGTTCCGTTATAACCATCCGTTGTGGAGCGCATCGGGTAGGCGTCCGGCCTTTTGTCTACTCCTGTGAGCGCTATGCCGGGATTGCCTGAAGACCACAATTGTATACCATTATCCTCCAGCGGAAATTCATAGTTGCTGGTTTCCTGCAGCCCCCAGTTTTCAAAATTGAATGTCCAGAAGCCGACGGTGGCTATTTCTACCAAATATGTTTTTTTGTTTACACCGGATTGGGAAGTCACCGTATAATACACGGGCTGGTCGAACCGTATCGAATCCCCGGAAGCGGGCGAAACCTTAGCACCGGTGGACAAACTTAATACAGGAGCAAAGCCATTCTGAAAAGCATCCGGTTTCAGATGTAACTGTATTTTCCGGTTTGCCTGGTCGATAATGACATCCGCTGTCAGTAAATCTTTATCTACCACAAAACGCTCTATGTCTGCCTCGGGATTCAGGGGAGCATCCTTAATGCAACCTGCAAAAGTGAACAGTGACAGTACGATAAACCAATACTTTTTCATGAGGCTGAACAAACGCTCGATTGTTATTCTCAAATATACAATCACGGTTGAGCAATTTATAGCTGTTAATCAGAATTCTTCTATGGAACGCCAGCAAGTTGACTTATTGTTGCCCTGGAAAAAACTGTTTTGTCAAGTAAACCACATTAAAATAATGAACCCCAGAACAATTAGTACGGATGTAATTAAAATCGTAAATAGTATGCCCATAAGTTCACGTACCCTGACTTTCCTGTTACGCATAGGTAATCGCCTCTAGTTTTTGTATAGACCAGTTTTATGATTTTTCTTTCTCCTCCAATTTAAAGAGAATGGGTTGTGTGAAATAGACGTCTACCTTTTCACCATCTTCATTTTCACCTGGTATCCAGTCCGGCATAAGGAGAGTCACTCTTAATGCTTCTTTTGATAATGCTTCGCCGGGTGATTGGATCACCTGAGGATTTATTACTTTGCCTTCTTTGTTCACTACAAATTTCACGATGACTTTGCCTTCAATTTTATTCTTTTTTGCTTCTTCGGGATAGACTAAATTCTCTATTAGTATTTGATTGATACTGGTGGTCGGTTCCGGCATTTTCTTTACGTAGTTGAATATAGAATCTGCCTTTTCATTTTTTGTCAGCTTTGCCGGGATTTCATTTTTTACTTCCCAGTTTTTCGCTTTACAGTTCTGGAACCATATCAGGTTTCCGAAAAGAAATAAAACTGATGCGATCGTAAGGGCAAACCGCCAGGCCTGTTTTTTACCGTTTTTGTTTTTGTTAAGCATCATAATTCTGCGTTTTATGGGATGATTGATAAAAGAATGCGTGAATGGCAACTGGCATTGTTGCAAAAAATGGTTGACCAACAGCTCCTGATAAGATTGTGTATCGGATGAGACAGCGTTGTCTGCTTCAAATTCATGTACTTGCTTGAGCTCTTTTTTTATCCAATGCATTAACGGATTATACCAGAATACGCATTGCAGTATGCTGATCAGTGTAAAGTCAGCAGTATGCCTGAATCGGACGTGAGCCGCTTCATGTGCTATGATCCGTTCGTCTGCTGTAGCATCGGGCAGGAAAATAAAATGACGCCAGCTGCCCGGTCCGTACCTCGTGTTTATCAATAGTGTATACTCTTCCATTTTGATCTTTTCCGCTTTACGGACAATGGAATTTAGTTTCATCCACTGGTAGATCAAGATGGCAAAAAAGATACAGGAAATAGCCATATAACCGGCTGTAATCTCCGGTGTATAGCTAGTTTGCTGTCCGGCTATTCCTGCATCTGTTATAGAGACTTCTGGCATGCGTATCCCCAGGTATTTCGTTACCGGGCTGTCCTGCTGTATGAATGAGTTGAATTTCAACAAGGGTAGCACGAAGGGCATGATCGCGCTAAGCAACAAATACATCCGGTTGAACCGATGTACCGGTTTGTCTTTCAGCAAGAGTGCATACACCGCATAGAAGAGGGTAGCATACACCATGGTTTGAATAGCGTACAACATACTAAGTATAGTTTTAAGATGAAGATTTTTTGATTTCTTTTAAGATGGATTCCAGCTGCTCTATATTGATGTCTTTCTCTTTCACGAAAAAGGACAGCATGTTGGCGAATGATCCGTCGAAATACTTGCCTATGAATTGTTTCATGGAACCTTTGCTGTAATCATCCTTAGCTACCACGGGAAAATAGCGGTTGGCTTTTCCAAAGCTTTCGTGAGAAACAAATCCTTTTTCTTCCAGTATTTTAATGATAGTGCTCACGGTGTTGTAGTGTGGCTGCGGCTTTGGCAATTGTTCCACGATGTCTTTTACAAAAGCATGTTGCAGCTCCCAAAGTACCTGCATGATCTGCTCTTCTGCTTTGGTCAGCGGTTTGAAATTTTTATTCATGAGTGTTTCAGATTTTTATTTTATTTCCAATGTCATCTATACTGTATTCTTGTCCGGCTTCAATCAACAGCCCTTTTGTTTTGCCTGTGTATTTTTCCTGCCCATGTAAAACGTCAATTTTTATCAATTTGCCTGCATAATCTTTGGTAATATTATCATTCAACGTATGACCGACGATGATCTTTTCAACTTTAAAATGGCTTGTTATTTTTTCCACGTCCATTGGTGAGAGTTTGTTTTCTCCTTTATAATCCGCCGCCATGCCTCTATACCATAATATGCCTTTTCTGCCGGTCAAAAAATTCATAGCATCCGTTCGCTCATCTTTGTTCCTGCCAATACTTTTCCGAATGAGGGTATTCATAAGCGGTATATTCATTCCATAGTCTATCACATTGGGATGTATACCACCGTGGACAAATAAGTAGCTGCCAATTTTTTCTATCGAGTTTTTTGTTCTGAGCCACTTTCCCAATTCTGAATTATCCGAGTATAACGTACGGTATGCTTCGTCCCAGGCCTCACTCCCTGAGATCGTTTGCGCTATTGCAATGTATTTTGGCATCGCATAGTTAGCTTTTCCTTCCAGGTTCATGAGTTCGTGGTTCCCTAATAAATAATGTACTTTTCCTCCTTGTTGACTAGCCTTGCTTTCTAACGAGTATATGAGCCACAACACTTGTGTCACTGCCGTTCCTCTATCGACAAAGTCTCCCAATAAAACCAGGTGCCCTTTGCCGAAAATCCAGTTGTAATATGCATCCATCACGTTGTTCCTGACAAGAAAGCTATAGAGTCCGTTGAAATTTCCTTCTATATCAGAAATGACTATTACTTTTTCAGCATCGGTGTATATATCATGTCCGGCAGAAAAACTGTCTTTGAGACGAAGTGAAAACTGATCGGCATCCTGGTTAGGCACTTTGACGTTGATTAATTGACCCGGTATCCATTCGCGGTTTGTGAGACGATTTAATTGATTTACCTCATACATTATTCGATTAGGTCTGCTATTAAAAATATAGGGACCATCTATGCCATCCAAACGTTCCTTTTGATAAAAATCTTTTTTGAAGCCAAAATCATTTTTGTTGAAAAGAGCACTGAATCCGCTAAAGCTTAAAGAAACAAAACCTGTTGTTTTATCCTCTAATGCCAGTGGTTCCCATAAAAACAAGGCAGTAAAGAATATGCCTGAAAAGAATAGGATCCATATGATTTTCCTCAACATAAACTAATTGTTTAGTAAAAATACTAACTATTTAGTTTTAAAACTAATTTTATAGTAGCTTTTTTAAAGGATGTCCGTTTTCTTATTACTAAGAGAATAAATCTGGTCCGGGAAGCAGTAATAGTGCCCCGTTTGATGGTAAAAAACGAGAAAGAGCTGTCGATTTCACTCAAACATCTCTCTTGTAGTACATTTGATTAACATCACACAACCGGAAAAAGAACTCCGTAAACTATCTGCGTCCTAGTATAAATTATTGAGGCAAATGATTATTTTCGCTTCTTCTAAAAATTCAATAATCCAGTAATATAGTTATGAAGCGTATTTCTCTCTTTTCTATAGTAAGTGTAGCCGTTTTATTAGTAGTAGCAGCATGTAGCAAAAATGATGGCAAACATTGCACATTTGTTTCGCCAGCGTTCGTGTTCGTGGATTTTACGCAAGATGAACTGGACACCATCATTGTTCGCAGATTTCCCAAGGGGAATAGCTTTGAAAAACCTGTAGATACGACCATCTTCGCCAAGGGGGATGTGACTTATAAAGAGATTGGCCGGGATTCCTTTACCTTTAACAGCAATAGAGAAGAATATGTGCTTTTTACTGAAAAGCTATATGAAAACGACTGGGAGGTGTATGTGCCTTCCATCAACAGAACCGGCCGTATCACGAATGTAATCGGTAGTTTCAGCAAAGGCACCGATGCCGGTGAAACCTGCAGAAGCTTTGTAAAATCTTTGGAGTTTGAAGGTTCACAGAGAACCTATACTACCTGGTTCGGAGATTCATACAGGCTGCATATGCAACGTAATTAGTTAGCCGCATGAAGCGCACCGGCACCGGTTACCTCTTTCTGAATGGCCGGGTTTCCCTTATAGGAAATATTGCCGGCTCCTGTAATGTCTACCTTCAGTTTTTTCAGCGCTGTCAGTTGCATGAAACCGGCGCCTGATACACCTGCAGATACGTTGTTTGCCTGCAATCCATAGGCATATACTTTACCCGAACCGGATATTTCATAGCTAACATTTTCTGAATGACCATCTTCGACGCGGAAGTCACCTGCTCCGGAGATCTCTACATTTACAGCTGCTGTCTGAACGCTCTGTAGTTTCAATTGGGTGCCGCCGCTCATGTCGCAATCCAGTTTGCTGCCGGTTACTGTTCCTTTTACATCAGCTTGTACAGCGCCCTCCAATTCTATTGCCTGCAGAGAGGGCAGGGTAATGTTGGCCGTTACCTGCTGGTCACTGTTCCAGTTCACACCTTCTTCCAATTCTATGGTCAGCTTATTGTCCTTGGTTGTTACCCTAATATGTTTAAGAAGATTTTCATAGCCTGTCAGGTTGAGAGTAGGGGCTCCCTCCTGTATCGTAATAATGGCTTTCACAGGAGCAGCAATGTCAATGGAAGAAAAACTACCGGTTTGGCGTTCCGTGGTTACCACGCTTCCTTTTCCTTTTAACCGCACCTCGCCGCAGGATATGAATAAGAGCATAGAAAAAGCAGCAATAGACAACAGGTTGTTTCGCATGGCAAGAATTTTATGAAATAAAGTTAAGTGTAAAAACTACATAAAAAACTACATCGCGGATGCACTAGCTTTGCGTATTAATTAATTTTTTCGATAATGAAATACTTTGCCTTAATATCCACCCTCATGTTGACCTTCCTGAGTTTTTTATTTGCCAGAAAGCCTGTACCACCGAAGAATATGCCTAAGACTATTTATGATTTTAAAGTAGACGGTTTAGCCGGCGGTACGATCGATTTCTCCAAGTTCAAAGGCAAGAAAATACTGATCGTTAACACGGCATCTAAATGCGGTTACACGCCACAATATGAAGCCCTGGAAGCGATCTCAAAAAAATACCGGGATAAGTTGGTGATCGTCGGCTTTCCTGCCAACAACTTTTTAGGACAGGAACCTGGTAATGATGGGGAGATAGCCGCATTTTGTCAAAAAAACTATGGGGTATCTTTTCCTATGGCATCTAAGATCTCGGTAAAAGGAAAAGATATGGCGCCTATTTATATCTGGCTTACAGATGAGAAATATAATGGGGTCAAAAGCAGCAATGTAAAATGGAATTTTCAAAAATACCTTTTAGATGAAAAGGGCAAGTTGGTAGAAGTTTTTGCTCCGGGTGTAAAACCAGACAGTGAGGAGATCACCAGCCTGATTGAAAAATAGTTTAGGAATTGCATTAACGTTTAACGTATAGTGTGTTGGCGGGCTTTTAGATATCCTAAGGCTCGTTTGCTGTACGATAATAAAAATCAGCCGATAGAATATGAATCTCTGTAATATTTTGCTATATTTAGCTAGCGAAATGTTATCTGATGATTAAATTGCTACCCCGGCTTTTTTTATCGTTCCTTATTCTTTTTTACATCCCGGCTATAGGGCAGGTTGCCAACTTTTCAGTGTCAGATACGGTGGGCTGCAGCCCGATGATCATTAATTTTTTCAATAGTTCTACCGGGGCCACTTCTTATTCCTGGGATTTCGGGGATGCTACCAATTCTTCTATAGTCCATCCTTCCCATTCCTACACAGCGCCGGGTACTTATACTATCAAGCTAACAGCTTACAAGGGTACTTCCACCAGTATTAAAACAAAGACTATCGTTATTTATTCCAATCCCGTTGTTGATTTTACTGCCAATGTTTTCAGCGGCTGTCCGGGTATGACGGTAAATTTTACGGATAATTCCAATCCTGCTGTACCCGGTGCCGCTACCTATAATTGGGTTTTTGGAGATGGGTTTTCATCCACGCAAAAGAACCCTTCCCATGTTTTTACACAAGCAGGAGATCATACCATTACTCTCAGTGTCAAGAACAGCGGAGGCTGCGTTAGTTCCGCGTTTAAAACAGCCTATATTCATGTCCATGCAGCGCCGGTAGCAGATTTTAGTATTAGCAATACCTGCAAGGCTCCTGTCAATGCCCAGTTCACGACGAATATCAGCGGCACAGGGCCTTATAGTTATAGTTGGGATTTCGGGGACGGAGGAACCGCTGTTGGTAACAACCCGGCTCATTATTATTCTGCAATGGGCACTTATAATGTAACATTGGTGGTGCAGGATGGGAATGGCTGCAAGGATACGATTGTAAAACCCGTAACAGTGGGTTCCATGGATGCATCCTTTACGGCTCCCGGACAAGTCTGCCGGAATGCGCCGATTCCTTTTAATAATACATCCGTCGGCGGTACTTTTTTTACCTGGGATTTCGGTGATGGCGGTAGCTCGGCCAATAATTACCCAACCTATGCTTATAGTGCTGCCGGTACTTATAATGTACGTTTGATTGCCACTGATATTTTCAATACTTGTACGGATACTTTCTTTAAGTCCATCCAGATCTCACCCGGTCCCGCAGCGTCGTTTACCTTCTCTCCTTTGTGGCCTTGCCCGTCCCCTGTTTCCGTTTCCTTTAATAATACTTCTACCGGAGCTGTTTCCTATCATTGGGATTTTGATGATGGGAGCACGTCTACCTTAGCCAACCCCACACACCAGTTTAATAAAGACACGACATTCCGTGTGATTCTTTCCGCTACGGATGCTATAGGGTGTGTCGATTCAGACACGGTTTTCTGCACGATACTGCCGATGAATATGGGCTTACATGTCGTTCCCCTGGATACCTATAGCCGTTGTATACCCTCGACATTAACGTTTTCTCATGGTGTGATTTACCCGCATCCCGTTACTTCGGTCCTCTGGGATTTTGGAGATGGTTCGCCGACATCCGGTTTAGCCAGTCCTTCACATACCTATTCCACACCCGGTACATTCAAGGTCCAGGTAACGGTTACCACGGCAAACGGCTGTACAAAAACAGCGACGCGAAACTTCAGCTTTGGTCAACCGCCCTCCGTTACTTATTCGCTTCTCGATGATACGCTTTGCGCTCCCGGTGGTTTTATTTTCTATCCCCAATCAGCTACTGCCGATTCGTTCTCCTGGATGGTTTTAGACTCTCTGGGAAACCCGTTACCGATTTTTCCGTCGTCATCTCCGGCTAGAACTACTTATCCGCCCGTGTTCCCGTTGTATGGCGCACCCACTTACGGACCATTACCCAGGTATTATTATCCGTCATGGTCCAGGTTGATACTTACTCCTTACAATCAAGGTTGTGCAGGCTTGCCTTATGAAGATACGCTACATATACAGCAGTCTTATCCGGTTCCCAGGGCAAAAATCGATTGTGATACACCGTTATTGGTTCGTTTCAGGGATTCTACGCTTGATGCTGTTGATATCAGGATGTGGGATTTTGGTGACGGGAGTCCGGTTGACACAGCCAAAAATCCGGTGCATATTTATCCGGCATTCGGTAACTATACCCCAAAGCTTACGATCATCAATTACGCCACAGGTTGTACAACAGAGCAAATCCTAACGTTAAAGCTCTATGTGCCTACGGCGAATTTCCGGGCGTCTGACACCACTATCTGCAAGAAGGATACCGTGGATTTATCGCATATTTTTTCAGATAAGTCTACAACAGTAAACTATAGCATAGTACCGCCCGTCACTTCTTCTACACAATTGATAAAATATGTCACAGGTTTAACCCGTTTCACCAGTTCAGTAGGAGGCGTATTTTCTATTAGACTGAGCTGGATGGATGTGAACGGTTGTTATCATGATACTGTTAAAACAAATTATATCACTGTGGGGAACCCCGCACCGAATTTCACTGCTGCGCCGCCTATAGGCTGCGCTCCCTTTATTACAAAATTCACAGAAGCAGGCAGCAATACCCCCGGCGTATTGACAGCGCAGTGGATCTGGAATTTCGGAGACGCTTCTTCAGCTGTGACAAACGTGGATAACGTCAATCATAGCTACGGAACCTCTGGTTTATATACGGTAAAAGTGATCGTAACGGATATGATCGGCTGCACGGATAGTGTTACACGGGTTAATTATATCCAGGCGAAAAGAACCCAGGCACGCTATGTAGCCAATGATACTACCGCCTGTATCGGACAGAGCATTACGTTTAACAACTCCTCGGTGAGTGCCACGGCGTCACCTCTTACGTTTCAGTGGGATTTCGGAGATGGAAGCACCTCCACGGCGAGAAACCCGACCCATTCCTATACTGTAGCAGGTGCTTATACCGTAATATTGATTGCAAGAGACAATTCCGGATGCAGCGATACCCTGTCGTATAATAATTATATAAAAGTGGGCGAAGCGAGCGCGTCTTTTTCCATGAGCGATACGCTGGCACTTTGTCCTCCGCTGAATGTGCAGTTTACGAATACTTCGCTCAATGCGGCGACCTACCTCTGGGATTTTGGCAATGGAAGCAGCTCTGTTTTGGCAAATCCATTTAATGCTTATGTCACGCCGGGGATTTATACCATCAGGTTAATCGCCTACCACAGCTACGGTTGTCCCGATACCAGTTACGGAACCGTGAAAGTACTAGGCTATGCCGGTGCTCTCTCTTATGCACCTGTCAAAGGGTGTAACCCACATGCTGTCAATTTCAGTGTCAATCTTTCCAATGTATCCAATTTTCTTTGGGACTATAGTGACGGCACGGTAGCAGCAGCCAGCGGACCTACCTCCACACATGTTTATACCACCCCCGGAAAATATCTTCCGAAGATTATATTTTTTGATAATGCCGGTTGCGTGAATTCCAGTGACGGATTGGATACTGTTTTTGTAGATGACGTAGAGGCTGATTTTATCACCTCTGCACTTTGTATTAACACGCCGATCGTTTTGAACGATACCTCTTTCAGTTACTTTTCTCCGAAGACCAGATGGACCTGGCTTATCGGGGGGCAGGTCATCATCAACCAGTCAGCTACCGTTAGTTTCCCGGCTCCGGGTACTTATCCGGTGACACTGGTGGTGAAAAATGCCAACGGATGTCTGGATACCGTTACCAAAAATATTGATGTTGCCGGACTGCCTGCGGTTTCGGCAAATGGCGATACGATTATTTGCCTGAACGATGCGGCACGTTTGTCAGCATCCGGCGCTTTAAGCTATGCCTGGTCGCCGGTCAGTACGTTAAGTTGCATAAACTGTCAGACGACCTATGCATCTCCCGTCCTGCCCACTGTCTATACTGTAACGGGAACGGATGCGAATGGTTGTGAGAACAAGGATTCGGTAAAGGTTGCCATAAAAACAAAGACGACCAGTGAAGCCGGCCCGGATAAAGAAGTTTGCAAGGACAGTTCTGTGCAACTTTTTGCAACGGGCGCTACGCGTTATGAATGGTCTCCTGCCGCTACACTTGATGATCCCTTTAAGGCTACCCCGGTAGCCACTCCGTTGGAAACTTCCTATTATACCGTGCTGGCATGGGAAGGCAGTTGCCTTCCGGATACCCATCGCGTCATCGTAGTGGTGCATCCGTTGCCTACCGTGAATGCCGGTAAAGATGAGACGATTGTGGCAGGCACCACGGTGCAGCTGCACGCTGCAGGTTCCCTTATTGAGACCTACCGGTGGTCGCCGGCAGAAGACCTGAATTGTGAAACCTGTTCCAGCCCGATAGCCAGTCCGGAAGCAACTACCCGCTATACGGTTACGGTCACATCCGCATTTGGCTGTACTGCAAAGGATGATGTAACTGTGCATATTTTGTGCGACGAGAGTCAATTATTTATTCCCAACACATTTTCTCCCAACGCCGACGGAGAAAATGACGTCTTTTACCCAAGAGGGAGGGGATTATCATCCATCCTTTCTTTTCGTGTCTATAACAGATGGGGAGAAACGGTCTTTGAAAAGAGAAATATAGCGTTGAATGATCAGGCTGCTGCCTGGGACGGAACCTATAAAGGCGTAGTGCTTGATCCGGATGTTTTTGTATACGTGATGGAGGGCATTTGCACTAGCGGAGAACGGATGATGTGGAAGGGAGATGTTAATCTGGTGCGGTAGCCATCGCCAAAAGGATCTGAAAAGTAGAACTCGTGTATAAAGAAAGCTGGATTATCGTTTGGAACATGAAGTTTTTTGCTTTTTTGAACATGATGAGGGAATTTCAGGTTGGAGCGTATGGACTGAAGTATATATTTTTTAAATTTAACATGGTTTCATAAACTCTGCTATGATTAGATTGTTACGCTGTTGTTTGATATTGCTCTTTGTTTTTGCCTTTTCTGCTGTAAAAGCACAGCTAACTGCAAATTTCAATGTAAATGATTCCGTAGGCTGTAGCCCTATGATCGTACAATTTATCAATACCTCTACAGGTGGTGCCTCCTCCTATTCCTGGAACTTTGGTGACAATACGAACTCCAGTCTTACCAGCCCTTCGCATGTTTATACAAGCCCCGGCACTTATACCATTACATTAACGGCATCTAACGGCACGACCACCCATTCAAAATCGAGAAAAGTTGTAGTGCTCTCGAGCCCGATAGTAGATTTTACAGCAAGCGCCTTTGCCGGCTGTCCACCGTTGACCGTGACATTTACGGACAATTCCAATCCGGTTGTACCCGGGCCGGCAACGTACAGCTGGGCATTCGGAGATGGAAATACCTCTACGCTTCAATCTCCTACTCATACTTTTACCCAGCCGGGTACCTATCACATTACCGAAGCGGTAAAGAACAGCGGCGGTTGTGTCACCTCTAAAGTCAAATCGGCTTATATAAAAGTCCATACACCGCCCGTTGCGGATTTTAACTTCAACAGGGTTTGTAAAGCTCCCGGTATCGCCACTTTTACGACGAGTGTAACAGGCACACCACCTTATACATTTTCCTGGACATACGGGGATGGCAATACCGGAACCGGTAATAACCCATCACACACGTATGCAAATCCCGGAACTTACAATGTAAGGATGGTCGTGGAAGATGCTAACGGATGTAAGGACACGGTGATAAAACCTTTTTCCGTAGGCACGCTTAAAGCATCTTTTACTGCTCCGGCGCAAGCCTGCAAAGGGATTGGTGTTTTGTTTACAAATACATCGGTCAATCCCGGTGGTGGTAATCTTTGGAATTTCGGAGATGGCGGATTTTCTACAAGTACCAGTCCGGTGCATGCATTTGCCAATGCCGGCACGTATACTGTTAAGTTGATTGTTACTGATGCCAGCGGTCTTTGCCCCGATACATTTTCAAAAAATATCATCATATTGCCCGGTCCGACTGCAAGCTTCAACATTACGCCGCCTGCACCTTGCCCGGCGCCGGCTACGCTCAATTTTAATAATACCTCCACCAACGGTGCTGTCAGTTATTCCTGGAACTTTGGCGACGGAAACACGTCTACTGCTACCAGCCCGACTCATACGATGTTATATAACGGCGTGTACTTTGTAATTCTGACTGCTACAGATGCTAACGGATGTACAGATAAGGATACGATCATTTACAATTTACCTGATCTTATAGCAGCTCCTGGCATACTGGGTAATTACAGCCGTTGTGCCCCTTCCTCTATTAATTTCACAAACGGTGTAAACTATCCGCATCCTATCAGTTCTTATGTATGGGATTTTGGTGATGGTTCCCCTCCGGGAAGTGGTGCGTCACCTAATCATACTTACACTACAGGCGGGAATTATACCGTTACCTTGATTGTAACCTCTTCCAACGGTTGTAAAGATACAGGGGTCTTACAAGTGAAAATAGGTGAGGTGCCGGTAGAAACCTATTCCATGCCGTCGGATACCATGTGCGCTCCGGGTGGCTTTTGGCTAACACCGCAGCCCGGCACTGCCGATTCTTTTTTCTGGTATGTGGTGGATCATTTGGGTGATACCATTCAAAAAAGTACCACCCTGGGACCTCCGCTCAGCCCCTTTGTAATCATTACCCCTTTATACAACCCGGCCGGAAGTGGTCCGCCGCCGCATTATTATTACCCCCCCTGGTTCACGGTTATTATGGTAGCATCTGATAACGGTTGTCTTTCTGTGCCCTTTAAAGATACCATGACCGTAAAAGCTTCATATCCATTACCTGGAGCAGAAGCGGACTGTGATACACCTACGCTGGTACGATTCGGAGACCATACTATCGACCGTGTAGATGCACGTATCTGGGATTTTGGTGATGGTAGTGCTACGGATACTTCGAAAAACCCGGTTCATATTTATCCTGCGTTAGGAAATTATACGGTGAGACTTACCATTGTTAATTATGTAACAGGATGCACGACGTTTAAGGTTTTTCCGCTGAAGCTGTATGTGCCTACAGCGGATTTCTGGGCAAATGACACCGCGGTTTGCGTACAGGATACGGTGGGGTTGGATCAGACATTTTCTGATGCAATTAAATATTATAGTTATTCCTTTACACCGAGTAACGTGAATTATCTTTCTCATGGAATTACCCGGCCGAAGGATTCTGTTGTTTTCAGATCTGGTGGGATATACACAGTGAAATTATCCTGGGTAGATATCAATGACTGTCCACATGATACTACCAAGACCAGTTACATTATCGTTGGAAATCCCAGTGCAAATTTCACCGCCAAACCTCCGCTTGGCTGTCATCCCTTCCTGGGCAAGTTTAAGGATAATCCAGGAAATACCCCGGGACTTTATACTACTAACTGGCAATGGGATTTTGGTGACGGTTCCACCTTGAATGCTAATACGGATAGCGTTACGCACTTGTACAATACATCCGGGTTGCATGATGTGCGGGTCATCATCACAGACAATATAGGTTGTATCGATACACTCCTTAGATTAGGGTATGTAGACGTGCGGAAATCAACAGCCAAATTTGGGGCTGATGATACCACCGCGTGTGTGGGACAGCCCGTGCAATTTCTCGATTCTGCTACATCCAGCAGCGGTGCCCCCCTGACCCATTTCTGGGATTTCGGCGACGGGTCTACGTCTACGCTAAGAACACCGTCCCATGTATATACGCAGGCGGGGTCCTATAACGTGATGCTTGTGGTAAAGGATGATATCGGTTGTAACGACACGGTTATTTATCCCAATTATATTAAAGTGCAGGATGTCAATGCTTCTTTTACGATGAGCGATACGTTTGCCCTGTGCCCGCCGTTAAACATCCAGTTTACCAATACTTCGACGGGGGCATCTAACTATCAGTGGGCTTTCGGAGATGGCAGTGGCTCCATCGTGAATAACCCTATGAATATCTATGTAACTCCCGGATTATACAATATACGATTGATAGCTATCAGCAGTTATGGTTGCAGGGATACAGCGTATGGCAGAGCTAACCTGATGGGATATGCCGGTGCACTTACCTATGCACCCACTAAAGGATGCAACCCGCTTACCGTGAATTTTAATGCAACACTTACAGGTGTTTCCAACTTCCTTTGGGACTACAGTGACGGAAATATTGTGATAGGAAGCGGACTGACTTCCACCCATACCTATACAACACCCGGTAAATTCCTGCCGAAACTGATCTTTACCGATAGTTTAGGGTGTGTGAACTCGAGCGATGGAATTGACACGATCTATGTAGATGATATCATTGCTGACTTTGTTACATCGCCTGCCTGTATCAATACACCAATCACATTCTATGACACATCCTACAGCTATTTTTCTTCAGCTACAAACTGGAGTTGGAATATCAATGGGCAAGTGTTTACGGACCAAAAGCAAGTAATAGCGAACTTCCAAAGCCCTGGCTCTTATCCGGTAACCTTCATCGTAAAAAATGCGAACGGTTGCACAGATACGTTAACGGAAAATATTACCATTCTACCATTGCCTACGGTCGTAGCGTCTGAGGATACGATTATCTGTTTGGGAGATGCAGCGACTTTATCCGGTTCCGGTGCTGCCAGCTATACCTGGAGTCCCGCAAACGACCTGAGCTGCGTGGCCTGCCAGACTACGAAAGCATCCCCTACTATTCCGAGAACCTATACGGTAACGGGTGTGGATGCCAATGGGTGCCAGAACAGGGACTCGGTAAAAGTAAATCTGAAAACAGTGACGACCAGCGATGTAGGTCCGGGTGGAGAGATCTGTAAAGACAGCAGTATACAACTTTTGGCAAGCGGAGCTACCCGGTACGAATGGTCTCCTGCTGCCAGCCTGGATAACGCCAATATTGCCAACCCCAAAGCAACTCCTACCGAATCTACTTATTATACCGTGTTGGCCTGGGAAGGAAGTTGTTTGCCGGATACGAATATCGTCAATGTGATTGTACATCCGTTGCCAACGGTAAACGCAGGAACAGATGAAACCATAGTGGCGGGCAATACCGTACGTTTAAACGCAAGCGGATCGCTTATTGATAAATACCGTTGGTCACCTCCTGAGGATTTAAGTTGCAGTGACTGCTCAAGTCCTGTTGCCAGCCCTTTCGCTACTACCAACTATGTCGTGACGGTTACGTCTAAATATGGCTGCGTGGCTAAGGATATGGTGACTATCCATGTTTTGTGCGATCAGAGTCAGTTATTCATCCCTAATACTTTTTCGCCGAATGGCGATGGTGAAAACGATGTGTTCTATCCCAGGGGTAAGGGATTGTCTTCCATTACTGCATTCAGGGTATATAACAGATGGGGTGAGATGGTGTTTGAAAGGAAGAACATCCAGTTAAATGACGAAGGCAGTGCATGGAACGGCACCTATAAAGGCGTGCAGCTGGACCCGGATGTATTTGTCTATGTGGTGGAAGGAATTTGTGCCAGTGGTGAAAACATGACCTGGAAAGGCGATATTAATCTCGTAAGATAGTAAATATAACAGGTATACATGAAGAAGGGAGCTTTATGTATAAGCTCCCTTCTTCGTTGTCGTTATTATCAGCAGTTAACTAAAGGCATCTTTTATCTTATCAAAAATACTCTTGTCTTCTCTGTCGTGTTTTGTTTGACTGGAGGGTTGGAAATTGGGAGAGTTTTTAAGTTTTTCCAGCATATCCTTTTCTTCACTTGTCAGGTGCTGGGGAGACCATACATTCACTTCCACCAATTCATCTCCTCTTTCATAAGATTGAAAGGCAGGAAATCCTTTCCCTTTTAACCGGAATATCTTACCGCTTTGCGTACCCGCTGGGATTTTTATTTTGGCTTTGCCGTCAATAGTCGGTACTTCCACCTGTGTACCTAATACAGTTTCCGGGAAAGACAGGTTCAGGTAATAGACAACATCCAGTTCATTACGTACCAGGTCGGGGTGTTTTTCTTCTTCTATCAGCAGTAAGAGGTCACCGGGATAGCCGCCGCGTTCGCCGGCATTCCCTTTGCCGCTCATGCTCAGTTGCATGCCTTCCTGTGCACCGGCAGGTATATCCAGGCTTAGGGTTTCTTCCCCGTATACTCTTCCTTCACCTTTACAGCTTCCGCATTTTGCGGTGATTTGTGTGCCTTCTCCGTTACAGGTAGGGCAAGTGGTTACGGTCTGCATCTGCCCCAGGAAGGTGTTTTGAACGCGACGCACTTGCCCGCTGCCACCACATGACTGGCAGGTTTGTACGGCATTTTTGTCCTTGGCGCCACTTCCGTTACAGGTATCACAGCCCACATACTTCTTCACCTTAATTTTCTTATTTGCCCCATTGGCAATTTCAGCATAGCTCATCTTCAGTTTGACACGAAGGTTAGAACCTCGCGTGCCCTGTCTTCTTCCGCCTCCTCCGCCTTGTCTGCCGCCAAAAAAGCTGCCAAATACATCATCTCCGAAAATATCGCCGAAGTTGGAGAAAATGTCGTCCATGCTGGGACCGCGTCCGCCACCGGCTGCGCCGCCCATACCGGCATGCCCGAAACGATCGTAACGCGCTTTTTTATCAGCATTACTCAGCACTTCATAGGCTTCTGCCGCTTCTTTGAACTTGTCTTCTGCTTCTTTATCTCCCGGGTTTCTGTCAGGGTGATACTGCATCGCTACCTTCCTGTAGGCTTTCTTTATCTCGTCTGCGTTTGCACTCTTGCCTACGCCCAGCACCTCGTAATAATCTCTTTTTGACATGTATTTTAATTAGTCATTTGCGTTAGTAGATCGTTCATCTGGCCTGTTCCATCCAAACTCACTATTCATAAATTTTCTTACTTGCCCACTACTACTTTCGCGAAGCGGATGAGCTTATCGTTTAAATAATATCCTGGCTCTATTTCGTCCATGACCTTGCCTACCATTGTTTCGTCGCCCGCCGGTATTTCTGTAATCGCTTCATGAAGGTCCGCGTCAAAATCAGTATGGAGACTTTCCATTTTCTTCAGCCCCTTTTGCTGGAGTGTGTGACGGAGTTTGTTGAACACCAGTGTCACCCCTTCTTTGATTTTCTCCACATCTGTGGAGGTTTCCATTTGCCTGGAGGCACGATCCATATCATCCACGACCACCAAGAGCGATTGCATAAGGTCCTTGCCTGCAGTTTGACGAAGCTCTTCTTTCTCCTTGGCATTGCGACGTTTTACGTTGTCAAACTCGGCCATCAGACGCAGGTATTTATCTTTCATTTCTGCCAATTCAGCCTGCGATCTATCCGTTTCCGTGTTTTCTTCCACCTGGTCATTAAGATGTTGCGTGCCCGGCATGCTATCATCCACGTTGAGTTCACGTGCAATCATGTCTTCTGCAGACTCTTGTTGTGCCTTTTTGTCCAGGTTCTGATCTTCCAAATGGTCTTTATTATCGTTCATAGTCCGTTTAAATTTAAAAAATGCCATAATTACTGAGAAAATTGAGCTTTTCTCTGGAAAAATAAAGTTGCAAAGGTAAAATCAATTTTTTTGCCAGTTGTCGTTTATGGGACAAAATGACGTGTGTAGTACAGAAATTGTTGTAAAAACGGGTCTTTTAAAACAGAACGAAACGATACATCCAAAAAGACAGGGGCATCGAAAAACGATATCAACTCAAAAGAAATTCACAAAAACAGAAAATGCCATCACACTCCTGTCACAAAAGATAATAATGCGTATTTTTGGGTGTTTTATCTGAATGCCCTGATGGAAGAAATAGCTGCAGGATCCCTGCTTTCCCAAATAGATATACCGGCTGATCTCAAAAAGCTCGATAAATCGCAATTGCAACAAGTGTGTAATGAGCTACGGCAGTTTATTATTGATTGTGTAAGCGTACATGGCGGTCACTTTGGGGCCAGCCTGGGTGTGGTAGAACTTTCTGTGGCGATGCATTATGTTTTTAATACCCCATACGACCAATTGGTATGGGATGTAGGTCATCAGGCGTACGGACATAAGATATTGACGGGTCGCCGTAAGGTGTTTCATACCAATCGCAAATACGGCGGACTTAGCGGGTTTCCGAAACGCAGCGAGAGTGAGTATGATACGTTTGGTGTCGGACACTCCTCTACATCCATTTCTGCTGCGTTAGGCATGGCAATAGCTTCCAAGCTGAAAGGTGAAGAAGAGCGCCAGCATATAGCTGTGATAGGTGACGGTGCCATGACAGCGGGTTTGCCTTTTGAAGCGATGAACCATGCCGGGGTTTGCAATGCCAATCTGATTATTATTCTCAATGATAACAATATGTCCATCGACCCCAATGTAGGTGCGTTGAAGGAATATTTAACAGACATCACCACTTCTCAAACCTGGAATAAATTCCGTGATGATGTCTGGAAATTTTTAGGAAAACTGCCTTATGCGGAATACCAGCGGGACCTGGCTTCTAAGATCGAAGCCAGTGTAAAAGGCGTAGTTTCAAAATCCAGCAACCTTTTTGAAGCGTTGGGCTTACGCTATTTCGGTCCGATGGACGGACATAACGTAATGAAGCTGGTGGAGATATTGGATGACCTGAAGAAGATACCCGGTCCGAAGTTGTTGCACATTAAGACCGTGAAAGGGAAAGGGTATGATCTTGCTGAAAAAGACCAAACACTCTGGCATGCACCGGGTACGTTTGACAAAATAACCGGGCAGATCAATAAAAAGACCATTTCTGTTCCCGAGCCTCCTAAATACCAGGATGTCTTTGGGCATACCATCATAGAATTGGCGGAGAAAAACCCGAAGATCATGGGTATCACACCCGCCATGCCGTCAGGTTGTTCCCTGAAATACATGATGGAAGTGATGCCGGACAGGGCATTGGATGTGGGTATTGCCGAGCAGCATGCTGTAACGGTGAGTGCCGGACTTGCCACGCAGGGAATGCGCGTCTTTTGCAACATTTACAGCAGCTTTATGCAGCGTGCGTATGATATGGTAGTACATGATGTAGCCATTCAAAAACTGCCCGTTATTTTCTGTCTGGATCGCGGCGGACTGGTGGGAGAAGATGGTCCTACCCATCATGGCTGTTATGATATAGCTTATATGCGCTGTGTGCCGAATATGGTGGTCAGTGCGCCGATGAACGAAGAGGAACTCCGGGACCTGATGTACACCGCTCAATTAGAGGAAAATACATCACCGTTTACCATCCGTTATCCCCGCGGACAGGGAGTGATGCCGGAATGGCGCACTCCGTTTAAGAAAATAGAAATAGGGAAGGGCAGAAGGGTGAAATCAGGTGAAGAACTGGCCATCCTTAGTTTCGGACACCCCGGAAACTTTGCGATGGAAGCCTGCAAGCTGCTGCTTACTGATGGAGTGAGCCCGGCTGTATATGACATGCGTTTTGCTAAACCGCTTGATGAAGAGCTGTTGCACGAGATCGCTTCAAAGTTCAACAAGATCATTACCGTGGAAGACGGAACGATTTTAGGCGGATTCGGAAGCGCGGTAGTAGAGTTTATGGCGTTGCATCATTACACACCGGAGATCAAAATACTGGGCATTCCGGATCGGTTAGTAGAGCATGGCAAGCCGGATCAACTCTACCGGGAATGTGGTTTCGATGCCCAGGGCATTGCTGCCACGGCAAGGGAAATGGTGGGCGTCCGGTCAATCGTGCTTTAGGATAACCTTTTAAACAGGGCAAACCCTTTCCCTGTTATGGTGGTCTTTTAGGTTGTGAAAAAATACTTCCGTTTAAAACTGAGCAACTTATTGGTTTTACCGATGCTGCTATGGATCGGACATCCTGGTGTTGCGATGCCGAAGCGAGTGCTTTTTATCGGCAACAGCTATACCTATGTCAATGACCTGCCGCTTATGCTCAAAAATGTTGCGGCATCTGCAGGTGATACAGTGATTTATGATAGCTATGCTCCGGGAGGTTATACCCTGCAGCAGCATGCTGCTGATGCGACGGCACTTAACAAGATTATGCAGGGAAACTGGGACTTTGTGGTGTTGCAGGAACAAAGCCAGCGGCCCTCTTTCCCCATTACCCAGGTGCAAACCAGTGTATTCCCCTATGCCGAAAAACTGGATAGCCTGGTACGAAAGTTCAATCCCTGCGCGGAAACCGTATTTTATATGACCTGGGGCTATAAAACAGGAGATGCGTCTAATTGTGCCAATTTTCCGCCTTTGTGCACTTATCAGGGTATGGACAGCTTAATACGCCTGCGCTATAGAATGATGGCAGACAGTAATGACGCTATCATAGCACCGGTCGGAGCGGTACGCAAACACATCCGTACCCATTACCCGGGCATCGAGCTATACGATACCGATGGCAGCCATCCTTCGCCTGCCGGAACCTATGCTGCTGCCTGCAGTTTTTACAGCATTCTTTTCAGGAAGGATCCTTTACAAATCACTTTTAACAGCACATTACCCGGTACAGATGCCGCCCATATCAGAATGGCTGCCAAGCTTGTAGCCTTTGATTCGTTGGGTAGCTGGCATGTAGGAGAATATGATCCCCAGGCAAAATTTTCTTATTCTCAGACTGGAAATACTTTTTTGTTTGCCAACCAATCAGCCCATGCCGTGCAGTATGCCTGGAACTTCGGAGATGGTGGTACTTCTGTCTTAGAACATCCGTCTCATACCTATACAAATGCCGGCACTTACACTGTAAGACTGATTGTTTCTTCCTGTGGCAGGACTGATACTGCATTTCATACCGTTACCACTACCACTACTTCCGTCGCGGCTGCCTCACATTTTTCAACCCGGATTTATCCGAATCCTGTAAAAGAAATGATGATTGTTGATGCTCCGGCAGTCTTTGTTTCTGTATCAACTGCAGACGGCAGGTTAGTAAATGTATTGCATGGGGTGAAAGAGGGAAAATTGGTAGTAGATTTCTCAACGCTGGAGAGTGGAGTTTATTTATTACGCTTGAAAATGCAGGATGGATATGTGATGGAGAAAGTGATAAAAGAATAGTAAGGGGTATGGGATTGTTTTGCTCAATAGTCAGCCGCTGATGAAGGGTGCCAACGCCATTACCGTATTATCGACATTCTATAGCACGGACAATAATAATCACGTAACAAACCGCTTGGCTCCAAGTGGTTTTTTTTATCTTGCATCTCTTATGAGTAAAGAGATCGTTGTAAGCGGGATACGACCTACGGGATTTTTGCATTTGGGCAATTATTTCGGTGCCATGCGCAATTACGTGAAGATGCAGGATGACTATGAATGCTATTTTTTCGTGGCGGATTACCATTCTCTTACTACACATCCCGACCCGAAAGATCTGAAAGGAAATGTGTTTCGGGTAGTAGCCGAAAATGTAGCCTGCGGTTTGGACCCGGAGAAAGTAGCCTTATATGCGCAAAGCGATTTGCCGGAAATACCGGAATTGTACCTGATGCTGAATATGCTGGCGTATAAAGGAGAACTGGAAAAAGTGCCGACGTTTAAAGATAAAGTAAGGCTGCAGCCTAATAATGTGAATGCCGGTTTGCTCACCTACCCGGTCCTGATGTCTGCGGATATTATGATCCACCGCGCGCAGAAAGTCCCGGTAGGAAAAGATCAGGTACAGCATGTGGAAATGACCCGGAACTTTGCACAGCGATTTAACAGCCGTTATGGTGATTTGTTTCCTGAACCTCAGGCCTTCAACTTTGGCAGTGAGCCGGTGAAAGTGCCCAGCCTGGATGGTATGGGTAAAATGAGCAAGAGTGAAAACCTCAATGCTACGCTCTACCTGGCAGATGATGATGAGACTATCCGGAAAAAGCTGAAAAAGGCAAAGACCGATGGCTCACCTACTGAGCCTAACAGTGAAATGACGGAAGCAGTGGCCAATATTTTCCAATTGATGAATCTGGTATCATCCAAAGAAACCATAGAGAAATTTACGAAAGATTATAACGCATGTACGATCCGCTATGGAGATATGAAGCAGCAACTGGGGGAGGATATGGTGGCGTTTATTGGTCCGATACGGGAGCGTGCAAAAGCCTTACAGGAAGATGGGGATGCCATTCGGAAGATACTGAAAGAGGGAGCGGAAAAAGCCCGCGAAAATGCTTCTAAAACTATAGCTGAGGCAAGAAGATTAATAGGCATACATTACTATTAATGGTCTTCATTAGCGAGATTCGAAAGAACAAAACCATCTACTCATGACTAACCATTAATACACATGTCCAAATCCAAACCTAAACATATAGCTGTAGCCGGTAACATCGGTGCTGGGAAAACCACGCTTACGAGCATGTTGGCTAAACATTATAAATGGACGCCTCATTTCGAAGATGTGGAGCACAATCCGTACCTGGTGGATTTTTATGAAGACATGCACCGGTGGTCCTTTAACCTGCAGATTTATTTTTTGAACACCCGCATCAGCCAGCTCAGCCATATCCGTAACGGCAAAGATACCGTGATACAGGACCGTACCGTATATGAAGATGCCTACATCTTTGCACCTAACCTTTACGAGATGGGGTTGATGACCCATCGTGATTTCGAGAATTATTTCTCTTTTTTTAAAACGCTTAAAACCCTTACCAGTCCGCCCGATCTGGTTATTTACCTAAAAGCCTCCGTGCCTGCCTTAGTGGACAGGATACAGAAACGCGGCAGGGATTATGAAGAGAATATTCGCCTCGATTACCTGAAACGGTTAAATGGTTTCTACGACAAATGGATCGAGAAATACAATGACGGACCTTTACTTACCATAGATATTGACACAAACAACTTTGCTGAGAACGAAGAAGATTTTGCCGAGATCGTAAAACGAATTGATGCTCAATTATACGGTTTGTTTTAATACCTGTTTTAGGGAAACTCAAGTATAGAAAGACACGTTGTTTACGCATCTTTAATGAAGAGACGCGGGATGATAACAATCCACCATAAAAACTGCCGGCTTCATAGGCGGCAGTTTTTTTATGCGATATTTTTGGGAGAAGATTTAACTTTCTACCGTATTTCTTTCTAATACGGCACGTTTATGATCGTTGCGGATCTCGGCATTTTCCTTTGCCGCCTTTACAAAGGCTACAAACAAAGGGTGGGGGTTTTCTACGGTGCTTTTATACTCAGGGTGGAACTGTACCGCTACATAGAACGGATGATCTTTTATCTCCATGATCTCCACCAACCCTGTTTGAGGATTCTTGCCTGCGGGCACCATCCCAGCATTTTCAAAGGCCTCCAGGTAATCATTATTGAACTCATAACGGTGTCGATGACGCTCGGTAATGTGCGTAGAATTGTAGATCGATGCAGTTTTGGATCTTGGTTGCAATTCACATTCATAAGACCCTAAGCGCATGGTGCCACCCATTTGAGTGATTTTCTTTTGTTCTTCCATCATGGCTATCACAGCCTCGCTGGTATCTGTACTCATTTCGGTAGAGTGTGCATTCTTCATGTTCAGTACATTCCTAGCGAACTCTACGCAAGCCATTTGCATGCCCAGGCAAATACCGAAGAAAGGAATATTGTTTTCACGCGCATAGCGTATGGCGTCGATCTTCCCTTCTATACCGCGGCTGCCAAAACCCGGGGCCACCAGCACGGCATCCAGCTGTTGCATTTTTTCAGCAGCATTCTCCTCAGTCAGGTATTCGGAATGAATGTTGCGCACTTCTACTTTGCACTCGTTCATCGCGCCTGCATGGATCAGCCCTTCGAGGATCGATTTATAGGCATCCTGCAACTCTACATATTTTCCGATCAGTCCGATCACCACTTTCGACTTCGGATAACGAAGCTTATTCAAAAACTCTTTCCATTTAGTAAGATCCGGTTCGGTACCCATTTTCAGCTCCAGTTTTTTCAGGCAGATCTCATCCAGTTTCTCCCGCATCATTTCTAAGGGGACACTGTAAATCGTATCGGCATCCAAAGCTTCAATAACCGCATCCTGCGTTACATTGCAGAATAAGGCAATTTTGCGCTTGAGATCTTTGTAAAGCGGTTCTTCGGTACGACAAACCAGGATGTCGGGATTCAAGCCGTTCTCACTCATTAATTTGACAGAGTGTTGCGTGGGCTTGGTTTTTAGTTCTTTAGCTGCTTTTAAATACGGAATAAGAGTAAGATGAATGACAATACAGTTTTCATCTCCCATTTCCCATTTCATCTGGCGCACAGCCTCGATGTAAGGCAGCGATTCGATGTCCCCGACGGTACCGCCCAGCTCGGTGATCACAATATCAAATTGATTGTTTTGTCCCAGCAAGGTCATTCTTCTTTTGATCTCATCCGTAATATGAGGGATGACCTGCACGGTTTTACCCAAAAAAGCACCCTCCCGTTCTTTGTTGATCACGTATTGATATACGCGTCCTGTGGTCACATTATTTGCCTGAGAAGTATAGGTGTTCAGGAAACGTTCATAGTGACCCAGGTCCAGATCGGTTTCTGCACCATCTTCTGTCACATAACATTCTCCGTGCTCATACGGATTTAGTGTTCCGGGGTCTATATTGATGTAAGGATCAAACTTTTGGATGGTGGTACTATAGCCACGCGCCTGAAGGAGTTTTGCCAGCGAAGCTGCAATAATACCTTTACCTAACGAAGATGTAACACCTCCGGTTACAAAAATATACTTGGTCATAACACGCCTGTTTTTTAGGACCGGGTGCGCAGCTTGGGTTGCAATAAAATTTAATTGAATTTATTTAGCTGTAGCGGTCATGCAAAGATAGAAAGGAAAATTTATTCCTGAAAATCGAAATCGACATAGGGCGGTGCAACCGTTGATAAACCTGATTATATTTTTTAAAAATCAGTTTCAAAAACTTATTTTTTTCGTCTTTTGAGAGGGTTGAACCGGTACCACGCACCCGAAAAGGATTTTAACCCGCTATGATTTGCTTGTTTTAGTCAGATAGTTTCTGAAATTTTCCCTGATCTGAAAATAATGCGACTTCAGTAATAAATCGGAGTTATTCTTATCGTCCGTCAGTATCGTAGCCGTTTTGTGTTCAAACCGGTCAACCGGCAATTCAGCCTCTTTAAACGACCTCCCTTTCATGAGAAAATCACCCGGAAAGGTGTCTTTTATGAAGCTGAGTTTCTGTTTTGTAGCCAGGAATAATACATCTCCAAACTTGTCAGACATCAAAGGATTAAATAAACGCACCTGAAAACCCACTGATTTCAACGTTTTGATAACAGATGGAATGAGTTGATTGCCTGCAATGTCCGTTAACCCTCCATGTTCTACGATCAGTATGCCGTCTTTATCCAGAAAATCATAAACCTTTTTGAAGCTTTCCTGAGTTAAAAGCTGCCCCGCTACATTTTCTCCGATGATCACGTCCAGTATCATGAGATCGTATTTTTTTCGGGTAGTATTCACGAAATATCTTCCGTCCGTAATGGTATGATCTTCATGCGGTGGCATCTGGAAATATTTAACTCCGAAATCATACATCCTTTGATCGATCTCTACCGTTTCCACATGCATCCCCTGATTTTTCAGGATCGCATAAAGGCTGCCTGCACCCAACCCTACCAATAAGGCAGATTTTTTAGGCGGCAAGGCGTTCAGCAAGTGCCTGGTAAAGTTTACGTAATAGAGCAGACTAAACTGAGGGGCATCTCTGAATACGTAATTTTGAGCTATATTATTGACGTGCAATTTTCTGGCATAAAATGGTGATCCGTCAGGAGCTTTCATCAATTCGTCGGTTATTTTTAACTCCCCTAACAATCCTTCTGATTTTACGATCACTTCCGTCCTGCCATTGTCTGTAAGTGAATCATCAATGCCTTTACGCAACATCAATCCGATTGCGCCAAATACTGTAAAAGCAACAATCACTTTAGGTATAGCGGATTCTAGGTTCTGTATAATTATTAACTTACAAATGGAATCCACTGAAGAAATCGCCAAAACATCCCGTTATAAACGTATAAATAGCCCAATTTTAAACAGGCTCTTAATGATAGGTAAGAACTGCTTATAGTTTGATATGAAATTCGATTAGAAAAAATTACTTAGTGTAAATATATTATTAGTACGTGTACATTGTCTGCCAGTTACGTAAGATCTGTAATCCATTCGGTGTGCCAATGCTTTCGGGGTGGAACTGTATGCCGATGCAAGGATAGGTAGTATGCGCAATAGCCATGATGCAATCATCATCACTTGAGGCAGCGATAGCCTGCAAGGTATCAGGTAATTTGGACAAGGCCAGTGAATGGTAGCGCATCACAGGAAAAGGAGATCCAATACCGGCAAAAATTTGGTGTCGGTAGTGACGAGCAAGACTGATCTTGCCGTGCATAGGGTAGGAAGCATGTACCAGGTCAGCCCCGAAATACATGCCCAATGCCTGATGACCTAAACAGATGCCCAGGATCGGTGTGGTCTGATGAAATTCATGAATCACGTCCATGCAGATACCGGCCTGTACCGGAGTCTCCGGTCCCGGAGAAATTATGATACGTGAAGGATGCAGTTCTTGGATCTGCTTTACCGTGATCTCATCATTTTTATACACTACGCAGTCCTGACCCAACTGCAAAATGTAATCGTGAAGGATGTATGTAAAACTATCGTAATTATCAAGGAGCAGGTACATGGGAATTAACGTTGTCGAAGAAATAACCTAGCTCGGAAAATGCGTCTTTAGCAAAGGGTAACAATACGCCGATATGTGCAGCGACCCAAGGTGCCAGCACGATGACATATTCATAGGTTTTTGACTGCAGTTTTGTGGTCTCATTTATCAGGTGCATTTTGTCACCCACCCATAACGCTGAGCTCCAAATGACCGCGGCAGTAAAAGCGTAAAGTAAACCGCCTATGAATCCGTCTGCCCAGCCCAGCATCACGAGCTGCATAGATGATTTTATGGCTTTGGCGATCAGCCTCACCAGCAGGAGAACAACCGTGAACAAAATTGCATAGCTGATCACTGGTGCCCAGCCAGTGCCCACCCATCCTTTTTCCAGAAGGTAGTTTGCCAGCATACCCGATAGCTTTAGCGAACAAATAATGCCCAGGAGAATAGACAGCAATGAAAAAACGGCTACAATGACACCCTTCATGTAGCCGCGAATAAAAAAAAGAATGATAATGATGATGCCTAAAAAATCAAGCATTCCCCGACAACAGTTGTTTTACATTTTCAGAGATCATTTTACCGTCTGCCTTACCTGCCAGTTGTTTCGTGGCAGCACCCATTACTTTCCCCATATCAGCCGGTGAAGAGGCTCCGACTTCCGAAATAATAGCTTTCAATGCCGCTATCACTTCTTCTTGGGACATTTGTTGCGGGAGGAATTTGTCTATAATGGCCAATTCTTCTTTTTCTTTTGCCGCCAGGTCTTCCCGGTTTTGTTGAGTGAAAATATCCAGGGAATCACGGCGCTGTTTAGCCATTTTCTGCAGCATCTTCAATTCATCTGCTTCGGTAATTTCAGCATTGCTGCCGGATGTCTTTTCTAACAGTATAGCCGCTTTTATAGCTCTTAAGGTACGCAAAGCCGCTTCATCCTTGGCGCGCATCGCGTCCTTCATTTGTTCCATCACTTTGGTTTCTAGAGACATTTTACAGGAATTTTATGGGGTAAAAATATAGAATTGTTGATTGAGTAGTTAGTAGTATTAGGAGGTGGCAGTTGGAATGTGATGTACGCATATTATCCTCGATTTCATTTGGGAGTGGGGGCTGCGGGACGGCTATCTTCCGATTTTTCTTGTGCGCCGATTTTGAAAAGAATCCGAACTTTTCCATTAAACCGGAGAGCAGCTGAGGTTTCTTTAATATGAAAGTCGCTTTTACACATTAGCCGTCTTAAACTCACTCGTGAAATGAAACTCAATATCCGGGTTGTTTTGTCTTTCAGTATTCAGGAACCATTCGCTTTGGGCTAAATACACGAGATTACCGTCTTTGTCTTCCATGATATTCGATTGCTTGAAGCGCGCAAAATCCTCGATCTTCTTTTTATCTCCCGTTATCCAGCAAGCTTTATAAAAACTCAATGGCATAAACGCCACCGATGCACCATATTCCTGCAACAGGCGGTATTGTATGACTTCGAACTGCAGCTCGCCCACGCAACCGATGATCTTTCTGTTGCCGCCATGTTGGGTAAAGAGCTGTGCCACCCCTTCGTCTGTAAGCTGGCGGATCCCTTTTTCCAGCTGTTTGGTCTTCATCGGATCTTTGTTCACCAGTTCTTTAAATATTTCCGGTGAAAAGGTGGGGATGCCTGTAAATTGCAGGTCTTCACCTTGTGTCAGCGTATCGCCGATCTTAAAATTCCCCGTATCAAACAATCCCACTACATCGCCAGGGTAGGCTTCTTCTATCACATCTTTCTCGCGCGCCAGGAAGGAGTACGGGTTGCTGAAACGCACTTCCTTTTCTATCCGGGTATGTTTATAATACGTATTGCGTTCAAATTTTCCGGAACATACACGCAGAAAAGCGATCCGGTCGCGGTGACGGGGATCGAGGTTGGCATGGATCTTAAAGATGAAGCCGGAGAATTTATCTTCACCCACATCCACAAACCGTTTATCTGTTTGGCGGCCCAAGGGCTTGGGGGCTATGCGGATAAAAGTGTCAAGTAATTCCTTTACGCCAAAGTTGTTGACGGCGCTGCCGAAAAATACCGGAGCTATCTTACCTTTTAGATAATTTTCCACATCCAGTTCTCCGTATACGCCTTCCAGCAGTTCTACGTCCTCACGAAGTTGCTCGGCATCGCGCGCTCCTACTTTTTCATCCAATAAGGGATCATTGATATCCGGTATCGGCACCGTGTTTTCATCTGTTGCTTTTTGACTCGCCGTGAAGAGGTTCAGGCTTTGATCATAGAGATTGTAAACGCCCTTGAATTCCTTACCCATGTTGATCGGCCAAGTGAGGGGATGCAGGGATATTTTCAGTTCCTTTTCAATCTCGTCCAGCAAATCAAAAGGGAACTTACCATCCCGATCCATCTTGTTTACGAATACGATCACCGGAGTATCTCTCATACGACAAACCTCCATCAACCTGCGCGTTTGTTCTTCCACCCCGTTCACGCTGTCTATTACCAATATAACGCTGTCTACTGCGGTGAGTGTACGGTAGGTGTCTTCGGCAAAATCCTTGTGCCCCGGTGTATCCAGCAGGTTGATCAGCACGTTGTTGTATTCAAAGCTCATCACAGACGTCGCCACGGAGATACCACGCTGCCGCTCAATCTCCATAAAATCACTCGTGGCGTGTTTTTTAATCTTGTTGCTCTTTACGGCACCCGCAACCTGTATAGCGCCGCCGAACAATAGCAGCTTTTCCGTCAGCGTGGTTTTACCCGCATCGGGGTGCGAAATGATGGCAAATGTTTTCCGCTTATTTATTTCTTTTTCGTATTTCATTTCTCAAAGTCAAGTGTAAAATCAAACCTTAAAAAACCGGTCAACTGCTATCGTAAATCGTAGGATAGGGAGCGTGACAGTTTTTTGCAGTCATCTTAATCGTAGCTGCAGAGTATCATTGCATCACACTCCAGGACACTATTTACTCTATGAAGCAGCCCGCAAAGGTGCGAAAAATATTATGAAAAGCTGCTGAGCCACTTGTTGACAGGATTTGTAATTTTTGCCTTGCTGAACTGAATTGTATTCAGTTTAAATGTTAGGGAAAGTGTTGTCGATATTGTACCGTATGCGCAGCTTTTCCTGGCACCAGTTACCACGTAATGAACTTCATTTTCGCATCGTCGCGGCTATCAGGATGAACCAGCCGGGCTGTTGCAGAACTATTGTCCGGCGCTCTCGAGGCTGGTTATGAACATTCGGTAAGTACCCTGTTCAGCTCGTTTCTTTTGAATGGTTTTGTGATTACGGCACTGACACCATCTTTTTTATATTGCTCATATTCTTCATGAGAAGTATGAGCTGTCATGGCTATGATAGGAATGTTCGAATTAGAATTTCTGATTTTCATCGCGAGCTGATTCCCTGTCAGCTTGGGCATTTCAATATCTGTAAGGATATAATCAAACCTGCCATTACTCGCTTTGAAAAGATCCCAGGCTTCTGCTCCGTCCCTGGCAATTTCAACGTCTAACTTCATTTCCTTCAAAATGGTCTGGGCTAGATAACGGATAGGTTCGGAATCCTCCGCAAGCAATATTCGTTTTCCGACCAGCAAGGTGCTGTCCGTTACCTTATTTACGGGCGTGGCTCCCATAAATCCGGCATCAGCTAATTCAAGGGGGAATGTCACTGTAAATTTTGACCCTTTACCCAATTGGCTTTTTAATTCAATAGTGCCATTTAAGAGCGTGATCAGTTTCTTGGTAATCGACAGCCCGAGACCTGTACCCATATTATTTCCGACATTTCTATCAAGCTCGCTTTTTACTTGTACGAATTCTTTAAACACATTTTCAATAGCATCTTTACTGAGTCCTCTTCCGGTGTCTTCTACTTCAAACGTCAACTCCACTGTCTTTTCTTTTAACATTCTGGAAGAAGCTCTGAGGATGACCCCTCCCGTTTCGGTGAATTTTATGGCATTGTTGATGAGATTGTATAATATTTGCCGTATGTGAAAGGCGTCGCCGTTTACTGCCATAGACGGTTCTATAGAAGATTGAAGCGAAAGGCTCAGCTTTTTATGTTCTGCCTGCAATTTATACGTGCTGATGGCATTTTGCAATAACTCCTGTAAAACAAAAGGTTCTTTGTTGATCTTTACTTTACCGCTTTCCAGTTTCGAAAACTCCAGCACATCATTCACCGTCTCCAGTAAATGGTCGGATGCGTATTTTATGTTTTGAATATATTCTGTTGTTTTGGCATCGACACCTTTGCTGTATATATGATCTACGAATCCTATAATGGCCGTCAGCGGTGTCCGGATTTCATGACTCATGGTACTTAGAAACGAGGCTTTCATCTCCGATAGCGCTATAGCTTGTTGTTTATCCGAGATGATGCCTTTTTCATAACGCCGGGTAGCAGCTACCTTATAACCTAGCATAAGGAGTAACGTAGAAATAATTGCGAGCGAGGTGATGAAAATGGTATTCTGGTTAAAATAATTGTTGTGCAGTTTGGAGATGGTATTGTACGTGCCTTTTTGTCTCGTATTGTTTGCACTCTTTAAAACCTTGGTGATCTCGTTCTGTATATCCGTAAAAATAGCCTGGTTGAAAAGTGCTTCCTGACGGTTTTTCTCGTCTATACTCTTTCGCACATCCAATTCTTTTTTCAATATAGCATGGTAATGTTTTTGCAGTGATTTGTCGATAGAACGCAGCTTTCTTTTTTGAGCCTGAGAAGCCATTTTGCTGCTATCCGAAAAAGACAGTGTTTTACTTCCCCCGGAGATGACAGCAGACAGGCTATCCTGATCATCTTTAAATATGGAAACAATTTTATTGATAAGTGTTTTCCTCCTTTTTACAGGCACGTATCGGACCGTATCATTTTTTTGAATAAGATAGCGTTGCACCACACGGCTGGCCGGACCTATGTTAATATATTCATCCGCATCGAAGACCGAATCCCGCAGTGAGGTCGATAAAAGATTGTCCGCAAACTGTTTAAGTCTGATTACTGCATTGGCAAGATAAACTTTTTGCTGGAGGTTAATTGCAATATCATTGGAACTGGAGTCGTCTAATATATGGCTGTTTTCCAGGTTGGAAACAAAACTTTCCAGGTAAGAAATAAATTTCGCTTTGTACGCAGAATCATGCGTGCCGAGGTAGTAATGATAGGCATTTTCGGCCCAATACAGATCGTCCTTGGAATCTTGCAGGTAATGAATAGTGGAGTCCTGGCCTTGCAACAGCACAAGGGGAGATTTGTCATTTTTACTGTTTCCTATCGCATTTAAAAGATAAATGGCGACCAGAACTATTAAACAAATCACTATTAATATAAGGTTGGGTACGTAGAGTTTATGACGTAACATAGTGTCCGGTAAAAGTAGGGATTATTTTTTTGTCGTATTTTAATAGTCTCTGGTTTGAAGAGATTTCTGCAATTTTAATGGTAAGCATATTATTTTTGCCGCAAACCTGTAATGTATTCATGAACCCTAGTTCCCTTTATCAAGACCTGGTCGATGATTTTAAAAAGCAAAATGAATTGATTGATGAACAGGTCGCTATTTTTGAACCCATCACCAAGTCATTGAGAAAGCCTGCCGCGCAACGTCTCCTGAGCAAGAGTTTTCTGGTGATCTTAGAAATTATTTTTTACTGCCTTTTTGCTGGTGGAGTGTTATTTGCCTTCATGTTAAATCACCTTGTTCCCTTTTATATCCTGAATACATTGAAAGAGCGGGGGAGTGCCACAGGTTTTGTGGTCAGCGATGTCAATGTATTGTACTGGAGCATTATCGGGATGACTGTATTGATTGCCGTTCTATGCTGGGTAGTGGCACGATTGCTGAGGAAAATGCGTTTGAAAAATACGGTCATTTATACCGTAAACAAGCACATCAGAGTATTGCTTGCTCAGCATTTGCAACGCAAGGCTACGATAGATGCCATTGAAAAAAGGCACTTTACAGAACTACCGGATTTGCGTTCACCGGATCACGCTAATGTGAATCAAGTACCTAATCCGGGCTATTAATTTTTTTATATAAATTCATCATGACGCTATACGACAAGATCCAACAAACGGTTTCTTTTATCCATTCGAAAATAAATACCGGGCCGACTGTCGGTATTGTATTGGGCAGCGGTTTGGGAGGGTTGATTGATGTAGTAACTATCGAAGCCGAGTTTCCTTATAACGAAATTCCAAATTTCCCGGTATCAACCGTTGAAGGACATGCCGGTAAACTGGTATTCGGCAAGCTGGGAAGTAAAAATGTGGTTATGATGGCTGGCAGGTTTCATTATTACGAAGGCTATTCGATGGAAGAAATCACTTTTCCTATCCGTGTCATGAAAGGATTGGGGGTGGAAACGGTTATCCTTTCCAATGCAGCGGGTGGTATGAACGCAGCTTATAAAGTGGGGGATCTGGTAGTCATCAATGATTGCATCAATTTGTTTCCCGAGCATCCGCTAAGAGGTAAAAATGATGAACGGCTGGGAGTACGTTTCCTGGATATGAGTGAGCCGTTTGACCGGCGGCTGGTGGATAAAGCAGTAGCTATCGCACAACGTCAGGGAATAAAAGTTCATACCGGCGTATATGTGGGCCTGCAAGGACCCACATTTGAAACCCGTGCGGAATACGGATGGCTGCATACAATCGGCGGGGATGTAGTAGGCATGAGTACGGTGCCTGAAGTGATCGTGGCAAGACATGGCGGTATGAAGGTGTTTACCGCAAGCATCGTCACCGACCTGGGTGTTCCCGGCCAGATTAGCACCATCACACATGAAGAAGTACTGGAAGCGGCGAATAACGCAGCGCCCATCCTGGCAGGTTTGGTAGAAGAATTGGTAAAAGAAATATGAGATAGCGGGCATCCCCACCGGTCATAAAATAGATCGGTTTTAAAATAAGGGGAGTTGTCCGTTCCGGATCCTTCGGAAATCTTTAGTGTTCAGCTCCCGTTTCTCCACATTGAGATTGAACTTGCGGCAATAGAGCCGGAATTGTGTTTTGATCAGCTCGGCAAATTTTCCGTCACCTACGATGCGATTCCCCCACCGGCTGTCATTTACATTGCCCGCGTGGCAAGCGCATATCTGATTCCATACTTTTTCCGCACGGTCTGGAAAGGTTTTGTAAAGCCAGTCTTTGAAAATGTCTCCGATAGCTCCATTCAATCGTACCACGGTATAGCCTGCCCATTTTGCACCGGCTTCTGAAGCCGCTTTGAGAACATCATGCATATGCATATCGTTGAGACCCGGGATGAGCGGGGCGTTCATAATGCCTGTCGGTATATTATTTTCTGCAAGTGTCCTTACTACTTTCAATCTTGATTTGTAGGATGCTGTGCGGGGCTCTAACACCCTGCGAAGATCTTCATCCAGGGACGTGATCGAAGAAAAGACACTCACCAAATTGTATTTATTCAGTTCCTTCAATAGATCCAGATCGCGGAGTACTAAAGCATTTTTCGACAATACACCTACAGGATTCCGATACTCCAGGCAGATCTCTAGCAACTGTCTTGTGATTTTCATTTTGCGTTCTATAGGCTGGTAGCAATCGGTATTGCCGGAAAGCGAAATAACCGCCGGTTCCCAGGAGTTGCTTTCAAATAATTTGCGAAGCAATGCAGGTGCATTTTTCTTTACCACGATGCGACTTTCAAAATCTATCCCGGCGCTATATCCCCAGTATTCATGCGAATTCCGTGCATAGCAATAGATGCAGCCATGCTCACAGCCCTGGTAAGGGTTGGCACTGTAGAGCATGCCCACATCAGGACTGGTTACTTTATTTACCAATGTCTTGCTGTCATCAAAAATATACTCCGTCTTGCGTTCCTGCTTTTCCCAATCGTCAATCGATTCGGTATGTTCCTGCACATACTCTCCTTTAAGGAATTTATTTTTAGGATTATACTGTGCTCCCCGTCCTTTGGTATAGTCGTCGGTCATTATGGTACAATTGTAGTTTCGGTAAAAGGATGCAAAGCCGGCAGTTCCTCGTGGATGCTGTTCATAAAGCCCAGCGTATCACCGGGGCTTATCAGGTAGTATTGATGGGCTTGGGTAGTTATTAAAATCGTTTTCCCGGGATGGGTAACGTATGCGGTGACAGTACCCACCTTGCTAAAATAAAACTTGCCGAAATAGCCGAAGAGACCACCCACACCAAACGTTCGAACACCCTTTCCCAGGTCATTTTTATTCACCTCCCTTACCGCAGAGATGCCGTTGAGTTGAATCTCTTTTCTACCTATCCCCTTTTGAATAATCAGTTTGCCACCTTCTATGCGGTAGCTCCTTGGGTGAAAAGCATACGCCGCAACCAGAGAACCGAGAATGAGGATCGCTGCGAAGCCAGCTATCACCCTTTGTTCCGGGCTGTCTCCTAAAGTTAAAAATAACGAGAGCATACTTGCCATTATGATGAGGCAGATGATGACGGTGAGTATCCGTGTACTCCTATCCATGCTTGCCGTAAATCTTTTCATCTCCATATATCTTCAATAGTTCGGAAATATTTTTAGAACTTGTGTTATGATGAGAGCTTTGTTATTATTAGTGGCATTAAATTGTTTGTATAATAATCAAAATGCAGCATTTGCCCAAGAAAAAATCTCAAAATATCCGCAGGGTTATTTCCGGAATCCCCTCGACATACCGATCTCTTTAGCAGGGAATTTCGGCGAGTGTCGACCCAACCATTTTCATAGCGGGCTGGATATTAAAACCGAAGGAAAAGAAAACCATGTAGTAAGGGCTGCTGCCGATGGATATGTTTCGAGGATGAAGATAGAGAAAGGAGGGTTTGGGCATGCGTTGTATATAACGCATCCCAACGGATTTACGACACTTTATGCTCATTTAAATGATTTTAACCCGGCATTGCAGCACTTTCTTCGTCAGAAACAATACGAAAAGCAAAGCTGGACAGTAGATATTGCGCTGTTGCCTGATCAGTTCCCGGTGACAAAAGGGGATCAGATAGCCTGGAGCGGAAATACCGGCGGGTCGATGGCTCCGCATCTGCATTTCGAGATACGTGATACTAAGACGGAGCATCCGTTGAACGGATCCTTGTTTGGTTTTGAAATAACCGACACACGTGCACCCCTGCCTACGGAAATTGCTATTTACGATATGAACCATGGTGTGTATGAGCAAACACCGAAGTACTACAGTCTGGTGAAGCAAGGTGACAACTATACGGTAAAGGGTGCGGTGGATGCAACATCCACTAGCATAGGCATCAGCATAGCAGTCAATGATTTTATGAACGGAAGCGCGAATACACTTAATTTTTACCAGGCGAAATGGTATCTGGATGACGTATTGCAAGGCACCATAATACTTGATGACATCGGGTACGAGGAAACACGCTATTTACACGCTTATGCAGATTATAAATCAAAGACCTGGAAGAATGAATGGTTTCAATGCCTGTTTAAAATGCCTGGAAACCGCTTGGAAATCTATCAGCAATTGAATGCTTCGAATGGATTGCTGAAAATGGCAGAGGGAGAACACCAGGTAAAAATAGAGTTGAAAGATGCATTTGACAATACGGCGAAAATTGAATTTGCCATACAAGCTATGGAAAGCCCTCAACAGGCAGCCTGCAACAATGAAATGCGATATGATGAACCGAAGGAATGGAAACCCTATGCCAACCTGCAACTAAGCCTGGGTAACAAAGTGTTGTATGAAAATGTATGCGCAGAGGTCACAAGGAGCAGTGACACGATGACTTTCTCCGATAAATATGAAGTGGCGAAAAACTACATTCCGGCACATGAGTACTTTACCATCCGGATCAAACCGAATAGGCCGGTACCTTTTACTCAAAGGAATAAAATAGTTCTGATCTACAACGATGGGAAATCACAAACGGGTAAAGCTGCAACGCTGGAAAACGGATGGTACACGGCGAAAGTCCGCAACTTCGGTGTCTACTACTTACAGGCAGATATAATTGCACCCGTTATTCAGAATCTGCAAAAGAGCAATGACCTTTCGAAAGTAAGCACTATTCGCTTTAGTGTAAAAGAGGAAACTACATCAATAAAAGATTTTCGTGCGGAGTTGGATGGCAAGTGGATCTTGTTCGAACCCTTTGATGGAGTGTATGTTTACAAGTTTGATGAGTACTGCACGAAAGGGAAACATGAATTGATCATAAAAGTGAAGGATGAGAATGAAAATGAAAGAGTAATAAGGTACAATTTTATCCGGTGAGATTTATCAATCTATCACCTGTTACCTTTTTCTTTTTAAAATTTCACATTTTACTTTTTCCTTTGCAAAATGCCATTAAGAAAAGGAACGAAAGCACCCGCTTTCTCTCTGCCGGACCAGGATGGGAATAGGGTTTCCCTCAGTGATTTTACAGGAAAGAAACTGGCTATATTCTTTTATCCAAAAGATAATACGCCCACCTGCACCGAACAAGCCTGTAACCTGCGGGATAATATAACCGGATTGAAGAAAGCCGGCATACACGTGATAGGCGTAAGTATGGACAGCGGGAAGCGTCATAAAAACTTTGAACAAAAATATTCACTTCCTTTTCCATTGTTGGCAGATGTAGAAGGCAGTATGATAAAAACCTATAAGGTCTGGGGGCAGAAAATGCTGTTTGGCCGGGAGTATATGGGCATTTTGCGTACTACATACCTGGTGAACGAGGAAGGCAAAATAGCTCACGTAATAGAAAAAGTAACGGCTAAAGATCATGCCCGGCAAATCTTAGACCTTTGGAACTAACTGATGAAGAAAGTTGTATACCTCCTCCGAAAATACTTTAAAGAGCATTTCAGCCTTTCTTATTTCATAGCCATCGTGTTATTTACTGCCGGACTCGTGGCGGTAGAATACCGGTTTGATGCCGAACGTAATTATATAGATTTTGAATACGACAGCACGAAGCGCCTGCTGCGCTACTGTATGATGTATGGATTGGCTTTTGGCGGTGCTTACCTGCTCTATATCTTCAGCAGCAAGAACCGGCGCCTGCTCGCCAACCGGAAATTATGGATGATGGTGGCATTGGCAGTACTTTTATTTTCCGTGCGCACCTGGTTCCACTATTACAGCAGCTTTATTCATGAGCATATACCTGTCGGCTATCAAACGGTATTCACAAAGTATGTCATCAACCTGCAGGGATTGATATTCCTTTTTATTCCCGTGACTGTATATTGGTTTTGGGTGGATAGGAAAGAGCAGGCATTGTATGGTTTCAAAACAAAGGATGTGTTGCTGAAACCCTATTTTATCCTGTTATTGCTTATGCTTCCGTTGTTGATAGGTGCCGCCACACAGCCGGATTTTTTAACCACCTATCCGCGTGTTTTTAAACTGGATTTGCCCACTGATTCACCTTATAAACTGGTTCTTTCGGTATTTTATGAGCTGGTATATGCGGCGGATTTTGTAACCACTGAATTTTTCTTCCGCGGCTTTTTGATACTGGCGTTTGCACGTTACGCAGGACCGCAGGCAATTTTACCCATGTGCGTATTCTATGTTACGATTCATTTTGGTAAGCCGCTGGGTGAAACCATCAGTTCATTTTTCGGAGGCTGGATACTCGGAATACTGGCTTATGAGACACGTTCGATCTATGGCGGTATCATCGTGCATCTGGGGATTGCCTTAATGATGGAGCTGGTAGCCTATATCGCTCACCTGATATAATAAAGAGTATTAGTATCTATAGCAATGTAGAAGCATTGGCACCATCATTTGTTAATAAAGAGTGCCAATGCTAACAGTTTATTTTTTCCCGAAAGGCATTCCTCCCATTCCCGGCATACCCATTCCCGGCATCATTCCTTTCATTTTGTTCATTTGTCCCATCATTTGTTTCATCTGGTCAAACTGCTTCATGAAGGCATTTACTTCTGCTATATCTTTCCCGCTGCCTTTAGCGATGCGTTTACGGCGGCTTCCGTCTATCAGATCCGGATTGGCACGCTCATGAGGTGTCATCGAATTAATCATTGCTTCAATTCCCTTAAAGGCATCATCAGAAATATCAATGTCTTTGACAGCCTTGCCTACACCGGGTATCATTGCCAACAGATCTTTCAGGTTGCCCATTTTTTTGATCTGTTGTAATTGATCTTTGAAGTCTTCAAAATCAAACTTGTTCTGGCGTATTTTCTTCTCCAGCTTTTTCGCCTGTACTTCATCAAACTGGGCCTGCGCGCGTTCTACGAGCGTAGTAATATCCCCCATGCCCAGGATACGTTGTGCCATACGTTCCGGGTAGAAGATATCCAGTGTGTCCAGCTTTTCGCCCATGCTCACAAACTTGATGGGCTTGTCGACAGTGTACTTGATAGAAATGGCCGCACCACCCCGTGTATCGCCATCCAGTTTGGTTAACACCACTCCCGTAAAGTCCAATCTTTCATTGAAGGCTTTTGCCGTGTTCACAGCATCCTGCCCGGTCATACTGTCCACAACGAATAGAATTTCCTGGGGATTCACGGCTGCTTTGATATTGGCTACTTCGGTCATCATCACCTCGTCCACCGCCAGGCGTCCGGCCGTATCGATAATGATGACGCGGTTCCCGTTTTGTTTGGCATGCGCAATGGCATTTTGGGCGATCTCAACGGCATTCTTATTTTCGGGCTCGCTGTAGACCGGTACTTTTATTTGCTCACCCAATACTTTAATCTGGTCGATAGCCGCCGGACGGTAAATGTCTGCCGCTACCAGCAATGGGTTCATCGATTTTTTAGATTTCAGGAAGTTGGCCAGCTTGCCGGAGAACGTCGTTTTACCACTACCTTGCAAACCTGCGATCAGGATCACGGTGGGTTTTGCAGACAAATCCAGTTCACTTTCCGTACCACCCATTAATTCTGCCAGTTCGTCCTTCACTATTTTCACCATCAACTGGCCCGGAGACACCGCCGTAAGTACTTTTTCACCCATTGCCTTATCCTTCACCTTATCGGTAAATTCTTTGGCTATTTTATAGTTCACATCGGCGTCTACCAGGGCGCGGCGGATTTCTTTGATGGTAGAAGCCACATTAATATCGCTAATTCTTCCCTCACCTTTCAGCTGTTTAAAAGCACTGTCGAGGCGTTCGCTAAGATTATCAAACATTTACTTACTTTGAAAAAATGAGGTGCAAAGGTACTCAGAATGTTGAATTTTAGATTTGAATTAGGGTGGAATTTATGCCGTCTGATAGCATTCTGCCACTCTGGTACTTTATAATGGAAGTTTTTGCCAGTACTATCCCCATGATGTGGAAACCTTATAGTGCTATTTTGTCACTCTATTTGCGTAGGAATGATTATTGCAATTACCTTTACCAACTCAAATAAATTAAACTCCATAAAAACAATAATAAAATGGCAGCAGTATTCACAGATGGCAACTTTGAAACAGAAGTTTTAAAAGCCGATAAACTTTCCGTAATCGATTTTTGGGCTCCGTGGTGCGGACCTTGTCTGGCGCTCGGACCTACTATTGATGCTATCTCTAAAGAGTATGACGGTAAAATAATTGTAGGTAAAGTAAATGTTGATGAGAATCCTCAGCTTTCCGTAAATTACGGTATTACCAGTATCCCTGCTGTATTATTCATTAAAAACGGGCAGGTGGTAGATAAGCAAGTAGGTGCAGCACCTAAAGGTGTTTTCGATAAGAAAATCCAGCAGCATATCTAATCAGCTGGTAAAAAGTATCAAATTCAATTAAATTCAATGCAATCCCCGTATCTTCTGCTACGGGGATTATTATTTATTGAAGTTTTTGAAATGATTGTGCTGAATTCCTGATAACAAGACACTTAATATAACATTCCTCTTTTTCTGCCGCATCTTTTAACTTCTGAAGCGGCTTTTTTTGCTTTTTCTCCAGCTTATTTCAATAAATTGCGAGCATGAAAGTCTTAGGCACGATTACCGATCCTGTATTTGTAAAACCGGCTTCGTATTCCGCTCTCGATCAGTTTTTCCTGAAATTCATCAAAGATGAGCGAGATTTACCTTTTGCATATCTTACCTTCCAAATCTCTCTGACCTTATTACCCGTGGGCATTTTGCTTTATATGCCGTTTATTACGGGGTGGGTTTGGTGGGCCGTGGCAATCCTCTATTTTTACCTTAATAATATTGTTTTTAAAGGACCGTTTGGTTTGATGCTGCATTGTACGAGCCACCGTGTTTTCTTCAAGAAGGAATATGGATTTATGAATCATTACCTTCCCTGGATAATCGCTCCGTTTTTTGGACATTCTCCGGAAACCTACTATACACACCATGTAGGGATGCACCATGCAGAAAACAATCTGGAAGAGGACGAAAGCAGTACCATGCCGTTTCAACGTGACTCATTGGCGGGTTTTGGAAAGTATTTTGGCACCTTCCTTTTTGTAGGGATTTACCACCTGGCGTCTTATTTTCATCGCAAAAAAAGAAAAAAACTGTTCTATCGCTCTGTGCGTGGTGAGATCCTGTTTATCCTCTTCTGCGTGGGGATGAGCTTTGTAAATTTCATGGCGACGCTTTGGGTGTTTATTATTCCTTTTTTCCTTTTTCGTCTGGTGGCGATGTTGGGCAACTGGGCACAACATGCATTTATTGATGGCAATGATCCAGGTAATGATTACAAGAACAGTATCACCTGCATCAACACCAAATACAACCATAAATGCTGGAATGACGGCTATCACATCAGTCACCATGAAAAGCAGGCGATGCATTGGACAGAACATCCGGTTTATTTTCAAAAGACTTTACAGAAGTATATAGACAACAAAGCGATTGTATTCGACGGGATACATTTCCTTCATGTATTCTTTTGGCTGGTCAATAAACGCTATGATCTGCTTGCCAAACATTATGTGAACATCGGTAATCGCTTTCAAACGGATGAAGAAGTGATTGAATTCCTAAAAAGCCGTACTAAAAAGCTGAATTTCGAACAATATCATTTGCAAACAGCATAGCTAACTGTTATCCAAACTGAAGGCGGTAATGAAACCATTCGTGCGTCAATACCAATCATTGGAGAAATCTTATTGAGCTTTTTGTAAAATCAAGCCTGTTTGTTAAGAAAGACGGTTTTCTGCCAGGGTACAGATTTGTTTCTATATTTTAGCAAGGTTTTTTATGGAGATCATTCGAAAACATAACCGGTATTTCCTGCAGTTTGAGAGCGGGGAGCTGGAGCTTTCCGAGCAACAAGTGCAAAAAAGGTTGGAGCGCGGTGATACGGTATTGGATCAACTGAGAACACTGGAGAAAAACTTGCCGGAAATCGAATCGAACGTCTCTATGGAGCCTGGTCGGATTGCAAATGATGATATTTTCCTGGGACAGTCTTACAATTCGGCAAAGTACTTCGATTACGTAATGTCGGAGTTTGAACATATCTACAAAGCCAACAAGGAGATTCCCGATACAATCGAAAAGCTGAAACGTTTTTGCAGGAATTCTATTTCCAAACTCGAAAATGATCGTAAAAGCCCCAAGACGGATCATGTAATCATTGATTTTTACATCCTTTCCTGGAACAGGGTAATCAATCATTTAGATACATTGCCTTTAAAAGTTTATTCGGAGGAAACAAATGCCCATCCTGCAGATGATGGCTTGGGTGCGAACGGGCAAGAAAAAAGCGATCCGCAGTCTCTTACCAGGCAGGTATTGATCCTGCAACTCATGCAGGCTGATGGACTTTTTCCTATTAACGATGCTTTGGAGGGCGTGACACAGCAGGATATTGAAAGGTTGATTGCCGGCATTTTGGGAGTACAGGGCAATGTAACGCATGATGCCCTTCATAAGGCGTCAGATATATTACTCAAAAGAAATATTACCCCTGAAAGCCTGAAAGAACGTATCCTGATACTGGAACATATTGAAACCTATTTTGAAGAGCTGCCATACCCTAATATCATCAGCCGCATCAAGTTGTTGCTCAAACTTTATCGGGATAAGCAGGCTGCGTTATAAAAACTATTTCTTTCATTTGCAGCATGGCAAAGAAAGCATCATCCGGCATGTTGAAGCGTATCATTCGGCTGTTTTTTAGTTTGCTTATCATGTCACTTATTTACTTGGTTGCCTGTAAGTGGATCTTACCTCCTGTCACCATTACCCAGCTGGGTTCTCTTGTACAAGGATATGGACTGCAGCGAGACTATGTAAGCTGGAACGAAATTTCACCCAATGTAAAACTGGCAGCTATTGCCAGTGAAGACCAGCTTTTCCCCGATCATGAAGGTTTTGACTGGAAAGCCATCGAAAAAAGCATGGATGATAATAAACGCAGAAAATCAAGACCGAAAGGAGCGGCTGCGAGTACCATTACCCAGCAAACGGCCAAAAACGTGTTCCTTTGGCAGGGGAGCGGCTGGACGCGTTATATCCGTAAAGCTCCCGAAGCATTCTATGCTAAAATGATCGAATGGGTCTGGGGTAAAAAACGCATCCTGGAGGTTTACCTGAATATAGCAGAAATGGGACCGGGCATCTTCGGAATTGAAGCCGCTTCACAAGCTTATTTCAACAAAACAGCAAAGAAACTTACACGCCAGGAAGCGGCAATGATCGTTGCCAGCCTGCCCAATCCCAAGCGATTTACTGTAAAGCCACTCAGCAAACGGGTGAGATCCCGCACCCCCTGGATTGTGAGACAAATGAATGCTCTCGAAGGGGATCCGGACGTAAAAATTCTTATTTACGGAATTTCAACAAGGTAAATACTTCCTACTATCCTTAACTATTTGTTATCCGATTTTTAATCGCCGGTTAACCAGATGCAAAACTGGGGTTAAGTACGCCTGAAAATTTTCCGGGGAGTCCTGCTTGCGTCATCTTTGTGCTATCAAAAAAACACACAAAGAAAAAGCGGTAATGAAAAATTCAGCAGCTCAGAAAATTGTCATCTATATTAGTCTTCTTACTTGCATCGTTCTGTCAGTTCAATTCTAATTCATTCCCCTATTTATCCTGAGAGATCAATATATTATGAGCACACTGCGTAACCATATCATAATGACCCTGACAGGTGTTCTGGTGAAGAGTTACATACAAGTAGGACTGGTTTGGAGCAGGTTGCATGCATTCCGCCCGGCTATGAAAGTGCTTTCTCAGAAAGCACCTTACCCGCACACGGCGCATAATAGTGCCGGTGTGGTATAAATAAATTTATCTATTCATGTTTTAATACTAGAGCCGTCTTTTTCCAAGATGGCTTTTTGTTGCAGGCAGGATCATCATTTCATGTGCTGTTTTTAGTTATTTTTGAATGCGCCAGAAGGGACCATCCATGTCAGAACAGTATATAGTTTCCGCAAGAAAATACAGACCACAAACATTTGATACCGTAGTGGGGCAGGAGCATATCACCACTACACTTAAGAATGCCATCCGTAATCAGCATTTAGCCCATGCCTATTTGTTTTGCGGACCGCGCGGCGTGGGCAAGACTACCTGTGCCCGTATTCTTGCTAAAACGATCAACTGTGAAACCCCTACGGCAGATATGGAAGCCTGCGGGAGCTGTCCCACCTGCAAATCCTTTTCGGACAGCACTTCTTTCAATATTTTTGAATTAGATGCCGCCAGTAATAATTCGGTAGATGATATCCGCGAACTGGTCAACCAGGTTCGTTTTGCACCGCAGCAAGGGAAATACAAGATCTACATCATAGATGAGGTTCACATGCTGAGCGCTGCGGCTTTCAATGCATTTCTGAAAACGCTGGAAGAACCGCCCCCTTACGCTATTTTTATATTGGCTACTACGGAAAAGCACAAGATACTTCCTACTATCCTCAGCCGTTGCCAGATATTCGATTTTAAGCGCATTACAACCATCGACATCGTAGACCACTTACGGAAAATTGCTGTCAATGAGGGGATGGCTGCGCAAGATGCCGCACTGCATGTGCTGGCCCAAAAAAGCGAAGGTTGTATGCGTGATGCTCTTTCCATGCTGGACCGGATTGCCGGATTTACAGAAGGGTTGCTGACGTACAATGCCACCATGGAGCATTTGAATATGCTTGATGCGGATTTTTACTTCAACCTGACGGATCATTTATTGTCACAGGACGTAAGCGGCTCATTGTTGCTGTTAAATGATGTGTTGGAAAAAGGATTTGAAGGAAATGTGATCATTGAAGGTATGGAAGAGCATATGAGAAATCTGTTGCTTTGCAAAGACGGCAGGATGGCTAAACTGTTGGATGTCCCGGACGATCATAAACCGGTTTATTTTGAAAAAGCCAATCAAACGCCTTCTTCATTCATAATTTCTGCTCTCGCCCTGCTCAATGAATGCGAGTTGAATTACAAAAACAGCTCTAACAAAAGATTGCATGTAGAAATGTGTATGATCCGGCTTTGCTATCTCCTGCAAGCGACCCGCACCGCCGGCACAGCCCTGCCTCCGGAACAAAAAAAAAAGCCTGATGTAACCGTTGCTTCAAGCCAGCAGCCAGTTGCTGCACTCCATGCGAGCCCGGTAATTGAAGTTCCTGTTAAAGCTGTAGTGCCGGCAGAGCATCCGGTGGCGATAAGTTCCCCCCCATCACCTGCACCGGCTTCCGCTATACATTCCCATCCACTGAGACGTATTAATAAAGGAATCATGGCCAATCTTGATGAATTGGTCAATGCGGAAGTAGATGCGACCGCTGGAGGGAAGAAGCGGGTCACTAACGAGCTGCTTCAGCAATTGTATGAACAGTATAAAGAGCAATTGCGTGATGAACGTAAGTCTGTTTATCACAGCCAGTTTATAAGGATACCTATGGAGATGATCAGTGAAGAGGAGATTCGTTTTGTCATACCGGATGAAATAGCGGAATCTTTCGTGTTAGAACAACGCAATTATCTTTCTGAATATTTTAAACAACACACAGGCTCCATCATCCGCATCACCACAGAAATAAAAAAGGATGAAAATGCAGCACATAAACAGGAGATCGTACTCTCAAAGCAGGAAATATATGATGTGATGGCTGCTAAAAATCCTCAGCTCGCGGTACTTCGTAATGCGCTGAATTTACATATTGATTTTTGATATTATGAAAAAGACGTTGTGGGGTATAGTTCTTTGTTGTGGTGCAGCCTGTGCTGTAGCACAACGGGTGCAACATGTTCAACACACCTTTAAATCAGATAAGTTCCAACCTGATAGCTTCCGGGCAGATCCGGGAATACGTCCGCTCATATATGATTATTACCACTCCCTCGGCGCTGCGTGCAAAGCTGAACTGAAATTCGAAAAATCAACATCCATACCGTTGAGGCTGCGAGTAGGGTTAATTGAACAGGCTGACTTCCTGGAACAAAAACCTAATGCAAAACAGCCCGGGCAATGATGTACCTGCTAGTAATTTTTTATTGGAATCCTTTTTAATAAGCGATGCCAAGCCAGGGATTTATGGGCGCTATTCCGATATTTCTCGTAGCATCTTAGTTTATGCTGATCATCTTTAAATTACGTTGCAGGCCTTGCCATTTGGTTCTTTTTAATGGCGAGTTTTTAAAGATTTTCCGGAATTCGTCTTCCTGCAGTTCTTTCCATTCGCTGGTGGAAAGGTGCAAGATTTCCGGAATGGGAGAAAACTGAAGTTCTGAATGAGGTTTGGAAAAGCGATTCCACGGGCATACATCCTGGCAGGTATCACAGCCGAATGCCCAACCATCCATCTTGTTTTCGAAGCCGGAGGGGAGGAGCGCATCTTTTAGTTCAATAGTGAGATAGGAAATGCATTTGCTCGCATCTATAAGCGCCGGCGACAGGATAGCATCAGTAGGGCAGGCGTCGATACAACGGGTGCAGGTGCCGCAGTGGTCGGTGGTAAACGGGGTATCATACTCCAGCTGCAGATCTGTAATAAGCGTAGCGATGAAGAAAAATGAACCAGCCTGTTTGGTAATAAGATTGCCGTTTTTACCTACCCATCCAAGGCCGGTGCGTACCGCCCAGCTGCGTTCCAGCACAGGAGCGCTGTCCACGAAGCCACGACCGTTCACTTCCCCTATTTTCTCACGGATGAATTCCAGGAGTTGGTTAAGTTTTTCACGGATGACATGGTGATAATCGGTACCCCAGGCATATTTCGCAATTTTAGGCGCGTCAGGATCCTGTTTTTGAGCCGGATAATAATTCAGTAATAAAGTAATGACGGACTGCGCTCCCGGTACAAGTTTTCGGGGGTCGGTGCGCAGGTCAAAATGATTTTCCATGTACTGCATTTTACCCTGTAATCCTTTATGCAGCCATTGTTCCAGTTTTCTTGCATCCTCTTCCAAAAAAACGGCTTCCGCTACGCCGCAGGATTGAAAGCCTAATCGGGCAGCTTCTGACTTTATCAGTTGCGTATGTGTTGTTTTGGACAAGACGTGTGCTAGAGCTGTTTGATTTTTACTCCTCTAATTTCCGAAAGTCTTTGCAGATAATGCTCAAACTGTTTTTTGGGGATACCGGCCTGGATAGTGCAAAATAATTGCAGCTCCTGTTCATAGATCGTCGCATCCGATTGCTTCAGAAGATACAGGACTTCGCTCATCACGGGATAGTCAAACTCTAATTCTACAGGCATTTCTATCCATCTTTCTATTTTTAAGGTGTTTTGAAAAGCTTCTGCCGTAACCGTTTTATAAGCATTAATGAGCCCTGGCACCCCTAATAATGTCCCGCCAAAATAACGCGCTACGATAGCTAGTACATTGGTGACCCCTGCGCTGTCTATTTGCCCTAAAATAGGCTTGCCGGCACTTCCGGAAGGTTCACCATCATCATTGGCGCGGTAGCGATTGCCATCAATACCGAGTCTGTAGGCGTAGCAATGATGCACTGCTTTTGGGTGAAGGAGTTTTACTTCTTTAAGCTTTTTCTTCACGTCATTTTCATCTTTCACAGGAAACAGGTAGGCCAGGAATTTGCTGCCCCTGTCTTTAAACTCAGCGGTGGCACTATTCTCTATGGTTTTAAAGGTATAATCAGCTGTCATGCGTATCAGCAAAGTAAATGAGTAAAATAGAGAGGACGGATAATATCAAACCGCATACCCTGGCTTTTGTAGGTTTTTCTTTGAAGAATAAAATAGCGATAAGGGTAGAGAGTAATACAATGCCCATATTGTTGATCGGTATGGCTGCAGAGCTCTGGAGAAAATTGCTATGAAGCAGGCGAACAAAATAGTACATGGAAAAATAGTTGGGTATGCCAAGGAGGATACCGGCCAGGATATTACGTTTCTTCCATCGTATATTCTTTTGAAATGCCATTACAGCGATCATCACGAGACCTGATATCGCAGCCGTAGTAAATACATAAATGAGGTATACGGATTGAAGGGTGGGAGTATTCAGGTACCGGTTTTCTGTAAATTTTACCAGTGTATCTAACAGCCCGCTGCATAGAAAAAGGAGCAAAGGAAGTGTCCAGCTTTGTTTGTTTTCCTTTTCCCCGGTCCTTGTTGCCAGGTATACAGCCGGAAATGCGGCAAAAATGCCTATGATTTTTAGCCCGCTTAATTTTTCATGGTAGAGAAAAACCGAAAAAATAACAGGAATGACCAACGACAGTTTGTTGGCGATGGTGGTGGCTGTGAGTCCGGTCTTACGAACGGTGAACGCAATAAAATTAAAAATGCCTATAAACATTCCACCCATCAGCAAAGCCCAGTAAAACCAGGGCTGGTGGAGATGAACGGAAGAGTAGGGTACTTTCCCAATGAACAAACTCCCTGTGACAACACATGTAATATAATTCACCACGATTGCGGGTAAATTGTCTATACCATATCTGGGAAATAGTTTGAACAAAGAGAAAATAAAAACATTCAGCAGAACCGTAAGGAGCAGGTAGGTCATATAGGTGTATTAAAGGCTCATGCCCGGGATATAGCTAAAAGGATTTTCGAGATGTGTGTAGACATGAAGCATGTCATTATCGATCTCGGTGCGCATCACTTCGTTACAGTGAGGAAGAAGGGGTGCAGGCAATCCGTTTGCCAACGTGCCAGGCGCTTTAAAAACTCTTGCCTCATCCCATAGGTCCTGTTCGATAAAACTGGTTAGTACCTGCGCGCCTCCCTCTACAATCAGCGATTGGATGTTGGCTGTATAGAGTTCTGAAAGTATATTCGTGAGTATAGAGTTGTCGAAAGTTGTTTTTATATAAACGGGTTGCGAGGTTATGTCATGGCGATGTTGGTTAATGATCCAGGTGGGAGCGGCAGTAGAATATAGCTGATGTGTTTCCGGCAGTCTTAAATCTTTATCCAGGGCTATTCGCAGCGGTTGCCTCCCTTTAAAAGAACGGGCAGTCAGTTGAGGGTTATCATGAAGCGCAGTATTGAACCCAACGAGTATAGCGCTTTCTTCTGTTCGCCATTGATGTACCAGCTGTGTAGAATGCTTATTGGAGATTTGAAAACGGGAGCGATCTGCCGGAGCAAAAAAGCCGTTGGAGGTTTCTGCCCATTTCAAAATGATATAAGGCCTTTTAGATTGATGAAAACAGAAAAATCTCCTGTTCAACCATTTCCCTTCGGTATCCAAGACATTTTTTACTACTTCTATCCCGTTCTGTTTCAACATTTCGATGCCTCTGCCTGCTACCCGGTGAAAAGGATCATCATTACAGATCACCACTTTTTTTACACGCTCGTTTATAAGCCGTAGCGCACAAGGCGGTGTTTTGCCATAGTGTGCACAAGGCTCCAAGCTTACATACAAGGTACTCTCCGGTATCAGGTGCTTAAGGTGTGCGGCTACATTTTCTATACAATTCACTTCTGCATGTGCGGTTCCATATTGCCTGTGCCAACCCTCGCCGATAATAACATCCTGATACACTAAAAGGGCGCCTACCATAGGGTTGGGAGCGGTGTATCCTTTAGTTTTTTCTGCCAGTTCCAGGCAGCGTTTTATGTAAGTAGCATCCTTCATCTGCGTTGCAAAAGTACGTGTTGGGACGCTATCGTATACCTGGGGCGAAAAGCCGGAAAAGCCGATTTGAAGTTACAGCGCTTTGTATGTGGTAGGTCAAGATCACTATCAGGTAAATAGTAAAAGTTCCCGGCCCTGTAGATACATGATTATGTGTAATATCTTAATGTTCCGTTGCAGAAACGTTAGTGAAATGAAAAAATAGGGTGTGTATCCCAACCTGCTATACCATAGAAGGTATCTTTACGTTACAAGAATAGGGGTAAGCCGAAAACCTATTTAGAGTAGGCAAAATTGGATCATATGAGGATAGGATTATTTAAACATTTAGGGGCATTAACTGTTTTGACGACGCTCTTTTTTTCTTCACCGGTGAAAGCCCAAATGACCGGGCAGATCGGTACGGGCACGCAGGCGCCATTAACTAACAACAGTATTTACAGCCCTATTTGCAGGTTTGATGCAACTAGCGGTAACGATTGCTCCCGGAGCAATTTACTTTATACAGCTTCTGAATTGAGCACTATCGGTATTACCAGTGGAGCTACGATCAGCAAAATTTCCTTTTACAAAATTGGAAACGGTGCCACCACAGCCGGATTTACATTTGAAATATACATGCGTAATTCAAGTACTACGGCACCCCTAAGCACTGCTACGACCTGGGCAAATATCTTGGGGACACACACGCAAGTGTATGCTACGACCTCCCAGACTATCAATGCTGCAACGGGTTGGGTGGATTTTATATTGACGACTCCTTTCGTGTATACGGGTCAGAACCTTGAAATTGCTATGACTCATGATATGAGCGCTATAACCGGCAATCCGACAACGGGCCCTTTTGACTGGCAGTACACTAATGGTTTTCAGGATTATATAATCGGTACTGTAAGTACGTCGCTGTCAGGTGTCGCTACACTCAGTGGTACAGTGGCTAACTATAAAGTGAGACCTAATATTCAGTTTGAGTATACACCCGGTCTGCCATGCACGTCGCCACCCGTACCCGGTAATGCTATCGTTTCGAACCCCACGCCTTGTCCGGGAGCGAGTGTAACATTGAACTTGCAGAACAATTCAATGGGTTCCGGACAGACCTATCAATGGGAAAGCTCCGGTTCACCGACAGGTCCGTGGATGATTGAAGCAACGGGTTTACTGGGGGCTGCGTATTCTGTTACTCCATCTGCCGGTACTACCTATTATCGTGCGCAGGTAACATGCGGCGCCAGCACTACGACTTCTTCTGTTACCAGCCTTACTGTTGCTACCCCCATGAGCGGGACTTATACCATCAATGCTACCCAACCTGCCTCCGGGACTAATTTCCAGAGCTTTGGAGCCGCACTGGGCGCTTTGACCTGTGCAGGAATCAGCGGTGCTGTACAAATTGATGTGGCAGTCGGCAGTGGTCCATACAATGAACAGGCTATAATCGGATCTGTTGCAGGTGCCAGTGCCAGCACTCCGATCATCATCAACGGGAATGGGGAGACTATTGCATTTACCTCGACTGTGTCGGCAACCCGTCCTACCATATTGCTTGACGGCGCAAAGTTTGTAACGCTGAATAACCTGAATATTGCAGCCAACGGTACTACCTACGGGTGGGGAGTTCATCTGACGAATGATGCGGATAACGATACTATTAAGAACTGTACGATAACGATAGCATCTGCGAGTACAACGGCTGCCAATACAGGCGGTATTGTAGTATCCGGTTCCGGTACATCCATTACTACGGCAGGCAATTCCGATGACATTGTTATCCTGAATAATACCATTAAAGGAGGCTACCAGGGTGTTATCCTAAGAGGAGCCACGGCAACTCCCTTGCTGAATAACAAAATTATTGGGAATACTATCCAGGATCAGTACGGTTTCGGCATTCAGGCATTGTACACGACCAATTCCCAGATATCAGAAAATGACATCAGCCGTCCTTTGCGTACGACTACGGCAACAACATTTGCAGGGATCGAACTGGGAACCGGTAATTCACAGGCTGTAGTCAGCAGCAATAAAATTCATGCTACTCATACTGCGATGACTACTCAATCCGGAGCAGCCTATGGTATCCATTTGAACGGTTCTGATGCCGGTGTCGGACAGGAGAATCTCATTTTTAATAACCTGATCTATAATTTCAACAGCACGACAGGTATCCAGAACGGCTTAAGAAATACAGGCTCAGACGGCGCTTTTTTTTATCATAATACGGTAGTGCATGATGCTTCCGGTTCTACAGCCGGAGATACGTACCCTTTTTATCAAACTACTACTGCTGCCAATATTGACGTAAGGAACAATATCTTTTATGTAACCCGGTCCGGCAGCGGTGTAAAACATTGCCTCTACTTTAATGACAATGCCTCTACCATCATATCAGACAACAATGTGCTTTATATGAATGCCCCGGCAGGTACCAATTATATCGGAAGAGCCAATGGTACGAGTCATGCTACTATGAATGCATGGCAAGGGACCGGTTTTGACCTGAGCGGTTCTGACCAGAATCCGCTGTTCCAAAACGAAGCGGTTGCTGATTATACGCCCACGAACAGTGTTATTAATAATATAGGCATTCCTCTGGCATCTGTTACTGTAGATATCAACAATGCCACCAGAAGTACGGTGAGCCCTGACCCGGGCGCCTTTGAAAATCTTAATTTTCCATTGAGCGTGACACTCCTGGATTTCTCAGCAGTTAAGAAGGGTAATGATGCATTACTGCATTGGACTGTAGCTGATGAAAAAGATATGAAGGCGTATGTCGTGGAACGTTCTTTTGACGGGGTGAAATTCGGAGCTGCTAAAGAGCTGGTGGTAAACAATGATCATAAAAATACGGACTATGATTTTACGGACATAGCCGTGTTCCATGACGCTTCTGTAAAGGTTGTTTTTTACAGGCTAAGAATGATGGATCAATCAGGTTCTTCCAAACTCAGCGAAATAGCAAAATTGCTTGCAACTCCTAATAGCAAGGTCAGCATAGAAGTATATCCTAACCCGGTGTCGGATCTGCTTAAGATAAAAGTTACCGGAGCCCATTTGAGCGACAACGGTACAATATCTGTAACAGATGCCTCGGGCAGAGAAGTTCGCAAAACGAAAATAGGCGCTTCCGAACAAAGCATTAATATGACAGGATTACCCAGTGGCATCTACCTGGTCAAATATGTTGATGGAACGACTGTTCAAACGTTCAGGGTAACCAAGCAATAATTTATTTGAGCTTTTTTTAAATAGGCTGTCTTTCGGACAGCCTATTTTGGCTTTTAAGGACGTCACCCATTTGGTAAAAACATCCTGTGCGTTTTCCTGAAATGAAAAATATACGGGAAAAGGCAGTTATATGGTTATTTGTTATTGTGTGTTCTCGAAGTTAATCTATGCGGACTTGTCTTATAAATTTTTCAGAAAAAGACATTCACAAACGTGGATAACTCGCGCTGACAAATGCCGCTCAAAAGTGCTAAATGAGGCTTTAAAACCGTACTTTTGCATACTTTTTGTAATAAGATTTTATGGCTGAAATTATAGAGGATCAACTATCTGCCGATGAGAATGGTTCGAACCGTGTCATCCGGGTAAATATCGAGGAGCAAATGAAGACGGCTTACATTGACTATTCTATGTCGGTGATCGTAGGTCGTGCATTGCCGGATGTGCGGGATGGTTTGAAACCCGTGCATCGCCGTATCCTGTTTGCGATGAACGAACTGGGAATGCAGTTCAACAAACCTTACAAGAAATCTGCCCGTGTAGTGGGTGAGGTATTGGGTAAGTATCACCCACATGGTGATAGTTCGGTATATGATGCCATGGTGCGCATGGCGCAACCATGGAGCATGCGCTATATGATGGTGGATGGACAGGGAAACTTTGGTTCACAGGATGGTGACGGACCGGCAGCGATGCGTTATACGGAAGCACGGTTGCAACGGCTGGCAGAGAGCATGCTGGAAGATCTGGATAAAGAAACAGTAGATTTCACACTGAACTTTGATGATTCCTTACAGGAACCTTCTGTATTGCCTTCGCGCATCCCACAGTTACTGGTAAATGGTTCATCGGGTATAGCGGTGGGTATGGCTACCAACATGATGCCCCACAACCTTTCAGAAGTGATTGATGGTTGTATGGCCTATATAGATAACAAGGAGATCACGATAGATGAACTGATGAAATTCGTGAAAGCACCGGATTTCCCAACGGGTGGTATCATTTATGGGATTGACGGCATTAAAGCCGGTTTCCACACCGGTCGGGGCAGAGTGGTGCTTCGCGGGCATACCAGTGTTGAAACGACCAAAAACGGAAGAGAACAGATCGTCATCACATCCGTGCCTTACCAGGTGAGCCGTGATGCGCTGACAGAGAAGATCGGGCATTTGGTGAACAACAAGGTGATAGAAGGCATTACCAATGTAGCCAACGAGTCGAATAAGGACGGGACGCGTGTGGTGGTGGAGATTCGCCGTGATGCGGTAGCACAGGTTATCATTAACCAGCTTTACAAATTCAGTGAATTGCAGACTTCTTACGGCATCAACAATGTAGCGTTGGTGAATGGCCGTCCGAAAATATTGAACCTGAAAGACCTGATCTCCGAGTTTGTGATCTTCCGGCATGAAGTGGTGGTGCGTCGTACGCAATATGAGCTTCGTGAAGCAGAGAAACGTGCACATATTCTGGAAGGTTACATGAAAGTGGTCGGTACACAGGATGATCTGGACAGAGCGATCCGGATCATTCGTGAAAGTGCCACGCCGGATGAGGCAAAAGAAGGTCTAATTGCTGCGTTCGAACTCTCAGAAATACAGGCAAAAGCGATATTGGAACTTCGCCTGCGTACATTGACGGGTCTGGAAATAGATAAGATTCGTGCAGAATACGATGAGTTGATGAAGACGATCAACCATTTGAGAGAGATACTGGCAAATGAAAGCATGCGCTACGATATCATCAAAGCTGAGCTGGAAGAGGTGAAGAAGAAATTTGGCGATGCCCGTAAATCGGAGATACAATACCTGGCCAATGAAATGCGTATCGAAGACCTCATCGAAGAAGAAGATGTCGTGATCACCGTTTCGCATTTAGGGTATATTAAACGTACTTCTGTGGCGGAATACCGTGCACAACGCCGCGGTGGCCGTGGCGCTATGGGGGGCAAAACCAGAGATGCCGATTATATCGAACACCTGTTTATTGCTTCTACACACCATACGCTTTTATTTTTTACAGAGAAAGGAAGATGTTACTGGCTGAAGGTATATGAAATACCGGAAACCGATAGAAATGCGAAAGGCCGGGCAATTCAAAACCTGATACAGATTCCGCAGGATGACAAGATCCGGACGATCATGGACATCTCGCAACTGGAAGATAAGGATTACGTAAACAGTCATTACATCGTGCTTTGTACCCGTGAAGGGATCATTAAGAAAACATCGCTGGCAGACTTTAGCCGCCCGCGTCAGAATGGTGTCAACGCCATTACCATACAGGAAGGCGATCAATTGCTGGATGTGTCGCTGACCAATGGCGAAAGCTATATCATGATGGCGGTGAACAGCGGCCGTGCGATCTGTTTCCCTGAAGATAAGGTGCGTGTGACCGGCAGGGGAGCGATAGGGGTCTATGGTATCGATACGCTGGACGGAAAAGATAAGGTGATCGGTATGATCTGTGTTTCCAAAGATGCTACCAATAAACAGATATTAGTGGTTTCTGAAAAAGGACTCGGTAAACGTACTCCGTTCCTGTCCCTGCTGACAGATGAAGAAACCGAAGAGGGTAAATACATCACACTGAAAGACGAGGACGGCAATGAGCAAAAATATGAACTGGCATACCGTATTACCAACCGCGGTGGCAAGGGTGTAAAAACGATCAATGTAACCGATAAGACCGGGGACCTGGTGGGCTTGCTGGCAGTAGAGGAAAATGATGATCTGATGATCACCTGCAAATCCGGGTTAACCATTCGCATGAACGTAGCTAAAATCCGCGAGGCGGGCAGGGCTACGCAGGGTGTAAAACTCATTAATCTTGAAAACGGAGACGAAATAGCGGCTATAGCACGCATCCAGGAGCAAGAGGAGGAAGTAGATGAAATTGAAAGTGAAGAACAGGGTCCTGATGGTGCGTCTGCCGAAAATCCATCCACAGAAGAGTAAATTCTTTCCGTCGCATACATTTTTAAGAACGAGGCAAAGCGCCTCGTTTTTTTTGTTGCTCTTTTTCGTAAAAATCGAATAGGATAAAATCCTGAATGATACATTATTCGTAAATGGTTGCATAACCAAAAACAAAATCAAACATGAAAAAGCAATTTTTTGTCTTCGCTGCTTTTACAGCGCTTACGTTCTCTTTAGTTTCCTGCCAGGAAAGCAGTAGTACTACAGATGATACATCTGTGAAAGATACGGTCGTGGAGCCAGCCGCTGCACCGCAGGAAGAAGGGGTAGTGGTAGGGGGTGCTATGATGGTACCGTCTAAAGATATTGTGGACAATGCTATGGGTTCCGGTGAACACACTACGCTGGTTGCAGCAGTAAAACAGGCAGGACTGGTAGAAACATTGAAAGGAGCGGGGCCTTATACTGTGTTTGCACCCACCAATGCAGCCTTCGATGAGATACCGAAGGCAACCTTAGATGGATTGATGAAAGATGAAAATAAGGATAAGTTGAAAAATATTCTTACTTACCATGTAGTAGCAGGTTCGCTGAGGGCTACTGATCTCACAGATGGACAAAAACTGAAAACCGTACAAGGGAAAGACCTGACCGTGAAAGTGCAGGATGGTAAAGTATGGATCAACAATGCGGAAGTAACAATACCCAATGTGGTGTCAAGTAATGGTGTGACGCATGTAATCAATAAAGTGTTGATGCCGTAACAGAATTAAATCGTTGTTTGCTTGCAAAGGTTGTCAATATTGGCAACCTTTTTATGTCTGCGGCAAATGGGGAGATGCCATCGAAAAAATAAAGGTGTTTATACGCTAGCAGATGCGATGTTGATACATTAAATTTATGCTATTATAAAGCCCCGGTTATGCCACAAGATTCCATCAACATCCATGATTTTCTGAACAAGACAAATGTAGAATCAGTTATAAAAGATATTGAAACAGGTCTTAATAATAAACCGGGAGGCAGGCCTATCTATTCCGATCTCTACAAGCAGGAAAATGGCAAGACCTATGAATATGTCAACTATGTGCAGGAAGGTGGCGGGGTGCTGGGCGTGGCGCTTGTAGGGTATACATATGTTTTGGAGCGCCTGGGTTTCCGGTTCTTAAAACTGGCAGGTACGAGTGCCGGTGCTATTAATACGGTGCTGATGGCCGCTGTGCAGCCGGAAAATTACAAGGATGAAAAGGGCAACCCGAAATACCAGTACCAGTCAGAAATGATACTGGATGAAATGCTCCGTTTCGATTTTTGGAAACTGGTAGATGGTCACTGGTATGCCAAACACCTGATCAAGATATTCATCGGCAAAACCACGAACTACTCGGTACTGAAAAAGTTTGTAAGCTTCTGCGTGCTCGGAGCCATATTATATGCCGTTACGCTTGGGATGCTAAGACTTTATCAATTTGGCTTCATGCAACAATTTTTGGCAAGTCAGGCACATACTATTTTTAATATAGCGGGTGGTACGGCTATGGGTGTATTGGGAATACAAATCGTACTGGAGAAAATAAATGCCAAAAAGAAAGCTGCTGCACAGGCTGCTCAGACGACATTCCAGCCTAAAGAAAGAAAGCAGCCCCCGGTTATAAAGCAAGGATTTTGGTTGTTGGTATTTTTCCTTGCCATTCCCTTCCTGTTGCATCTTATATTTCACATAGGGGTCATTAAACTATTGATGGGTCATTTATCCGCAGGAGCAATGGATATCGTGCGGTTTGCCTTTCATATCCTCGGCGCTATGGCTGTAATCGGGTTGGTGCTTACCCTTGCCGCCTTCGTGTATTTCAAAGGAAGATTTGCCAGGGCAGGCTATGGCATAAATCCCGGTGACACGTTTCAGCGCTGGATGATGGATATCATGAAACGGAATCATACGGAAACGACTGACCAGCTTATTGCAGCGATGAAAAAAAGAATCGATGATTTAAGCCTGCAACTGAGACCGGATGCCGGCGATCCAAACCGCGATACAAAAATTAACGATCCTTATCTCTCTATGATGGCAAGTGATGTCACCTTACAAACGAAAGCAGAATTTCCGCTGAATGCTAAAGACTATTGGGAAGATGCCGGAAATGTGAACCCTGCAGAATTTGTAAGAGCCTCCATGTCTATCCCGGTATTTTTCTCTCCGCATAAGGTAAAAGTGACGCAGCGAATACAAAATGAAAGCCGGCTCTGGCAGCAAAGAGCTACGGCAGAAGATAAAGCCAATGGACTGGCTAAGGAAGTATGGCTCGTGGATGGAGGTGTTTTGTCGAACTTTCCGATTAATATTTTTCACAATCCGCAAGCATTGGTGGCGCGGATGCCCACCTTTGGTGTAAAGTTGGAGGACGAGGCTCATACCCACCCTGATGATGAATACCAGCCGGCTAAAATTGGTTTCGGAACATTCCTCGGCAATTTGTTTTCCACTATAAGGTTCTACTATGATAAAGATTTTCTGGCCCGCAACGCGCTTTACGAAAAAGCCATAGCCCACATAGACGTGGAGAAGATCAACTGGCTGGATTTCGGCATGAAGGAAGATATGAAGGTTGAGCTTTTCAACCGTGGTGCGGAGGCCGCAAAAGCTTTTTTCCTGGGTGGTGAATATTGGGTAGATGGGAAAAAAAGAAACAGCAAGAATGCAGCACCGCATGACTCGATCGGTAAAGCTTTTGAGAACGGATTTGACTGGGAGGCGTTTAAGAAATTCAGAAAGGCTGCGATATTGCAGGACATGAACAGGTAAAATCACAGTAGTGCCAAGCTTGTGAAGCGTGAGCGATTTTTTGGTTCCGGGCTGTGAAAAAACTATAGAACAAACCGGGATGATAGCACCGGTCGTACAATAGGTGATACTAGTTAGCATTTTATAGAAGGTGGTAAAAGATATCAAGGACTCAGGATAATGTTAGATTTCCGGATTCCTGACTTAGGTTATATTCCTGGTTTGAAACAAGCATAACTATATAACTGTCCGATAGAGACCAGAACGTACAGAAGTGCGACGCAACCGGGTTGAATAGTAGCAACCCAGGTGAGTGCAAAAAGAAAAAATAAATCATTAAAACACTTGAACCATGGTAAATGATAAGCCAGCCGGTATCAGCTCCTGGACAAAAGCAGACATTATCGGTAAAATTGCCATACCGGTCATGATATTTGTCTTCGGTATGGGACAAACGATCTCTAACAACAAACGTATAGAGCAGGAGAAGCTGCTCAGCAAGCGTACGGACAGCCTTAATGGGGAAATTGCCAAACGTAAGGATCGTCTTTCCACGGAGTTGCAGGTATTGAGCATTGTATGGAACGATCTTAACAATTCCGAACAGTTTGCCAAAACCAGCGATTTTGTCAATAATTTTCTGGAAGATAATAATATCGACGACTCCGGTTCGGTATTACGCAGGGCATTAGCCGCACGCAGCAGGGTGGTTATTGATAACAAATCCCAGACTCCTGAAAACCGGATCGTGGCTGCCAACGTAGTCGCCAATTATGAAGTCGCCAGGAACCTGCCTCAAGCCATAAAGGTTGAAAAAGAAAATGCAGGTGCCAGCCGCCCTCCCGAACAGATGACGGTCAGCACGACCCCCCAGGTGCAAACCCAACTTAACCGGATAAATGCCCAGACGGGAATAGCCATTGTATATATACAGTATGCTACCAACGCCTGCAAAAATAAAGTACAGGAGGTGCGGAAATATCTGGAAGCAAAGTTTGTAGCGCCTGCTCCCGAATGGGTGAAGAATAATATGGCACGCTCGGAGATTCGTTATTTCAATGATTCGGATTCAACACTGGCCCAGGAACTGAAAGCCTATTGCAGACAAAAGTATCCCCAGTTGGACATTGCTGTAAAGAAGGCTTACACGACGAAACGTGTTCCCAAAAACCAGGTAGAACTTTGGATGGGAACGGATTATTGCAATTAACTATTGAAGTTTCATGAAGAAAGTTCATTTGCTGTTCCGGCTTTTGATAGTGGTTTCTATTGCTGAAATATATTTCTTGTTAAGATACGGATCCGGAAGTGTCGCAGATAAACCGGAGTGATTGTTTTTCCGTGATCAGGTACTATGGGGTTGCCCTGGGATTTATCAGGCAGTCTGTTTTGGGTAAGGTTTTTGGCGTTCTGCTGACAGATATGACTTCACACCATTCGGCACTTTTCGTGTCAGGTAATTTTCACTGCATGGGTTTTTTGATGAATTTCATTTCGATAGGATTGGGCAGATACCGAAAACCGGACAGCCTTCTTCTTTTAAGCTTTGCAGGTACATCCGCGTTGCTGTTGGCTGTTCCTGCATTGTTGCTCTGTGTTGTCTTTCATTTATTGATCATGCTTCCATTGTCATATCTGCCTTATTTGTTTTTCTTCTGCGATCGTAGACGCATTTAATGGGGCTTCCGGCGATATAGAAGTGATACAGAGGGAGGGGCAGGATGAAAAGAAAATGAACCTTAAGAAAATCATTTCTGCAGATGAGGTAACGGCCAAGAGCTTTGTAGTAGGCGTTCCTGCTATAGCCCTTTCTTTTGGCTTGAAGGGTATAGCGTCTTTCGGATGAGTAATAGCAACATGATTTGATACTAATACTCTGTCGTAGTGCTTGTTAATATGCATTTACAACTGCGAGTCTTTTTGGGCAGATTGACCGAACGCATAATGGTGGATTGGGGCTGCAGCGTTTCACTTAAATGGCGTAGTTTTTCCTTTACCTGTTTACCGGTTTTATCCAGCGCAATGATTTTTACTGATACGCCATGGATAGTCTGGTTTGAGCGGTTGCTTACTTTTATATTTACTTTGGATGCCAGCAGGTTGCTTTCCAGGTCCGAACAATCTACCGTTACATCATCGAATATTTTTTTGTCGAGCATGTCGATGCCCGTTTTGGATCCGCTTTCATTCAACACGATATAGCCAATAGCCACTACTAATGCTGCACTGAGAATGGCAATCACGGGATTGATCTTTCTGAAAAAAGTTGTATTCATTTCTCTAAAAAAAAATTTAAAACCAACTGCTTTTTTTCCTGCGCGCAGTACCGCTTAATCCAAGGGAACCCAGTAAGCTTCTTACTATCTGGTTGCCCGCCGTACGCATCATACTTTTCACAACAGAATTATCAGCAATGGTTTCTAGAACGCTTTTCTCTTCTTTTTTAGTATCTGTTTTCGTCTCCTCCTTCGGTTGCATTGCAGCATTATTTAATTTTTTGGTCAATATTTCATAAGCACTTTCGCGGTTCAGTACTTCGTTGTATGCAGCTGCAATTTTTGACCGACGGACCAGGTCATTTATTTCCGTTGTATTGAGAATATCCATCCTGGAAGCCGGTGGGCACATCATGGTATGCACTAAAGGCGTAGGAATCCCTTTCTCGTTCAGTGATGTGACCAACGCCTCACCGATACCCAGTTGGGTGATGAGGTCTTCTGTCTTATAAAAGGTGGTGTCCGGATAGTTTTCTGCAGTTTGTTTGATAGTTTTACGATCATTGGCAGTAAACGCTCTGAGGGCATGCTGGATCTTTAGTCCCAATTGTCCCAATACGCCGGGCGCTACGTCCATCGGATTTTGTGTGCAGAAAAAAATACCCACACCCTTGGAACGGATCAGCTTGATCACCGTTTCCAGTTGTTGCAGCAATACCTCACTGGCATCGCTGAAGATCAAATGAGCTTCGTCGATGAACAGTACCAGCTTGGGGCGGTCCAGGTCTCCGGCTTCCGGCAACGAGCCGTACAGTTCAGACAGCATTTGCAGCATGAACGTAGAGAATAACTTGGGTTTGTCCTGCATATCAGTCACACGAACAATAGAGATCATACCACGCCCGTCATCGGAAATACGCATCAGGTCGTCCACATCAAAGGAGCGCTCTCCAAAAAAATGATCGGCACCTTGTTGCTGTAATTCTATGACCTTTCGCATGATAGTGCCCACCGATGCGGTAGAGATATTCCCATAGGCTCCGCTCAGTTCATCCTTGCCTTCGTTAGCTGCCCACTGCAGGGTTTTGGTAAGATCCTGAAGATCCAGCAAAGGGAGCTGGTGATCATCGCAGTATTTGAAAAGCATGGAAAGGATACTGCCTTGTGTATCATTCAATCCTAGTATCTTGGAAAGCAATACAGGACCGAACTCTGTAACGGTGGCACGCAATTTAGTACCCGGTTCATCACTCAGCGAAAGCAACTCAACGGGAAAAGCCAGCGTTTTATAGCCTGTTAGTCCCATAGCTTCTACGCGTTCGTTGATCTTATCGTTCGGAGTGCCGGCTGCTGCAATACCGCTTAAATCCCCTTTTATATCCAGCATTAAAACAGGAACGCTGGCATTGCTCAGCCCTTCTGCCAATAGCTGTAACGTTTTTGTTTTCCCCGTCCCGGTAGCTCCGCTGATCAGTCCGTGTCGGTTCATCGTACGGAGCGGTACGGCAATGTTCAGTTCCGGTTGTAGCTGTCCATCCAGCATAGCTTTGCCAAGCAGCAATACATCTCCTTTAAAAGAATACCCGTCACCTATTGTTTTTGCGAAATCCTGTTGACTCATAGTGCTTTACTATTTCAAAAACGAAAGCTATTGTATTTTTTGGATTGCGTCAAGTCACGGAGCGTTAAGGCTTTCCTATTTCAACGCGCTATTCTTTTACCTCCCTGCCGAAAAGTTTTTCGCCTGCCGGTATGCGCACCTTCAATTTGTTTGCCTGAGGCGGGATCGGGCAGGAGTAGCCTGAAGCAAAAGCACAGTAGGGATTATAACATTTGTTGAAATCCAGCATGAGCTTATTCTCAACAATGTCCTTAATGGAGAAATCAAGATACCTGCCACCCGCGTAAGTTGTCTCATAGTTCGTAAGATCGTTGAAGGGCACGAATAAGTAATCCTTCAGTTCTTCTTTCTTCATCAGGTCCAGGCTTTGGTATACTTCCAGGGAACAGGAAGTTTTACCGATGTTAAAACTAATCACACCATATTTCCGGTACATCTTTATTTTTCCGCTGTGTGTATGCATTTCGAACGCAGTCGTGTCGATTGCCTTTTTGAAATGTGCTGCTACTCTATATTTACTGTTAGGCGGGTAAAACCTTAGGAAGCCGGTGTCTTCAGCCTTTAACGGACTGTGACTATCGGTAAGGAACTCTTGTTTATAGTGTTCGCGGTATGTCGCTATACTGTCTGCATAGGATTGTGCCCAACCCGAAAAGGCAGCCAGGCAGAACAGGGTGGAAAGCCAAAATTTCATAACAGCAAAAATAGAGATCTAAAAACAAACCCTTGCGGTGGCAAGGGTCTTAAGTTTTATAGAACGCTCGTTATGTAAAATCCTGCGACAGCAGTATAGCGAGCAACATCAGTTTGTTTTTTCGGGTCTCATCTGCGGAAACAGCAACACGTCCTGTATAGATACCTGTCCTGTTAACAGCATGGCAAGACGTTCGATACCGATACCGATACCGGCAGTCGGGGGCATACCGTATTCCAGGGCACGCAGGAAATCATAGTCGATAAACATGGCTTCATCATCACCGCGCTCCATCAGCTTTACCTGCTCTTCAAACCGTTCCCGCTGATCCAGCGGGTCATTCAATTCACTATAGGCATTTGCAATTTCCTTCCCGTTCACGATCAATTCAAAGCGTTCCACCAATCCTTCTTTTTCACGGTGTTTTTTGGTGAGCGGGCTCATCTCTACTGGATAATCGATAATAAACGTAGGCTGCACATAATGTGCTTCGCATTTACCGCCAAAGATCTCATCCACCAACTTTCCTTTACCCATGCTTTTGTCGGTAGGGATATGCAGTTGTTTGCACACATCGCGCAATCCGTCTTCATCCATGCTGCTGATGTCAAATCCAGTGTGCTCTTTGATGGCATCGTAGATGCTGACTCGTTGAAACGGTGCTTTAAAGCTGATCGTCTGCCCGTTTACGCTCACCTCAGTAGAATCATTGGTAGCAACTGCAGTTTGCTCCAGCATTTGCTCCGTAATCTCCATCATCCACAAATAATCTTTGTAAGCGGTATAAAACTCCAGGATGGTAAATTCCGGGTTGTGCGTACGATCCATGCCTTCGTTCCGGAAATTCCGGCTGAACTCATACACCCAGTCAAAGCCCCCCACAATCAGTCTTTTCAGGTATAGCTCGTTGGCTATACGCATGTATAAAGGAATGTCCAGCGCGTTATGATGCGTCATGAAAGGACGAGCGGTAGCACCGCCCGGAATGCTTTGCAGCACCGGTGTGTCCACCTCAAGAGCGCCACGTTCGTTTAAGAAGCTGCGGATCGCATTTTTCATCTTGGTGATCTTCACAAATGTATCCCGTACGCCCGGATTGATCACCAGGTCTGCATAGCGCTGCCGGTAACGAAATTCCGGATCCGTTACCTCATCATACACATTGCCTTCCTCATCCCGTTTTACCACAGGCAAGGGTTTCAGGCTTTTTGTCAATAAAGTAATGGTCTGGGCATGTACGGAAGTCTCGCCCGTCTTCGTCACAAATACGAAACCGGTACAACCAATGATATCCCCAAGATCCAGTCCGCCTTTTATCACTACATCCCAAAAGCTTTTATCTTCTTCAGGGCAGATTTCATCCCGTTTCACATATAATTGTATAATGCCTTTGCTATCCTGGATCTTGATGAAAAATACCTTTCCCTTGTCATTAATGCTCATTACACGACCCGCTACGCATACATTGGCAAACTGATCTTTGGTTTCTTCTGTGTACTTTTCCTTCAGATCTGTTGAGTACGCGTTCACGTTATAAAGTGGGGCCGGAAACGGATCGTACCCGGCGGTAATGATCTTGTTCAGTTTCTCCCTACGGATCAATTCCTGTTCGCTCAGAGTAGCTTGCATATATCTTATTTCTAAAATTTGGACTGCAAAAGTAAAGTATATGTGGAATTTCTGGTGTGGCAATAGCATAGGGTAGGATAAAATCGAAGATTATTAAGTGGCAGGCGTTTAGTTTCAGATCAGTATCCGGGGTGAATACCGGGAAGTTACAGGCTGTTTATAAGGCGTTAATGAGTTTCCGTTTTCATATTAGCGCTGTATCTTGTGCCTTCTTTAAAGTATAGCGAATGCAATTTCAACACACAGATATTTCAAACAGCTCATTTTTGATTACCGGTGGGGCAGGTTTTATAGGATCTCATATTGTAGAGTACCTTTTGAAGAACGGGGCGAAAAAAGTGCGTGTGCTGGATAATTTTATGACCGGTTTCAAAAAAAATATTATACCCTTTCGTGAATACGCTGCATTTGAGATGATGGAAGGAGATATCCGGGATTTTGAAACGTGCAAGCAGGCTTGCGCAGGAATCGATTATGTTTCGCACCAGGCTGCTTTAGGCTCCGTACCCCGTTCTGTAAAAGACCCGATAACCAGTAATGATGTGAATGTTACAGGCTTTCTCCATATGCTTACAGCTGCTAAAGACAGCGGTTCGGTAAAGACATTTGTCTATGCATCCTCCTCATCGGTTTATGGTGATGAGCCCAATTTGCCCAAGCGGGAAGAGCGGGTAGGAAACCCCTTGTCTCCTTATGCAGTGACCAAGAAAACCAACGAGCTATATGCTTCCGTTTTTGCAGAATTGTATGGCATGCAGGTAATCGGATTTCGTTATTTTAATGTGTTTGGACCACGCCAGGATCCTGATGGTCCATACGCAGCGGTCATGCCCTTGTTTGTAAGCGGCATATTAAACCATACTCCGGTCTACATTAACGGTGACGGGCAGCAGACGCGGGATTTTACCTATGTTGACAATGCAGTGCAGGCAAACGTGTTGGGTATGCTTACGGAAAATAAAGAAGCATTTGGAAAGGCATATAATATCGCAGTCGGAGAGAATTTCACGGTGAATTTTCTGTATGAGTCTATCCGTGAAATGCTGAACAGTGAACATCAGGCAACATACCGTGAGCCGCGTGCAGGCGATATCCGCAATTCACTGGCGGATATTTCGCTGGCGCAAAACCTGATCGGCTACCAGCCGACGCAACGTTTTCTCGACGGATTGAAAAAGACGGTCGAATTCTTTAAGGAACAATATCAGCATGCTTAGCAGGGAAGCACTCCATTGCCTCTCCCACAATAAAGAAACTTCCGGTAATTAATACAGCGATATCTTCATCTTCAGTTGCGTTCATGGCAGCAAACACTGCTTCCCTGACTGAGGGATAGGCCGCTCCGTTTAGCCCTGCCGCCTGTGCCAGGCTCTGTAGTTGTTCTGCCGCCATAGCACGGGGGATATGGGCGTTGCAGAAATAATATATCGCATCTTTAGGAAACTCTGAAAGTGCTTTCGCCACGTCTTTATCCTTCACAAAACCTACGACAATTCTCTTATCTCTCGCTTGCACGCCTTTCCATTGGTTCATTACCTCCTTCATGCCCGCCGGGTTATGCCCTACATCGGCTAGGACCACAGGCTTTTTTTGTAATACTTCCCACCTTCCTCGCAACCCCGTAAGCTGTTTCACTTGTGCCAGAGATTCCAGTGTTTTCTCCAGCGGAAGATTAAAGTCGGTAGTCGTATCCAGTATTTCCAGCGCTGCCAGTACTGTCCGGATATTATGTTGCTGGTAACTGCCTAAGAGATCCGTCTTGATATCATACATTTTCCTTTGCGCCCTGTGGATGACCTTGAAATGCTGGTGCTCCAGCGTTTGGCCGGTCTTTACCAGGTCCCATACCGGTTGAGCATAATAGATCTTGCTATTATTGCGCATTGCAGCTTCAAAAAATACACGGGCCGTTTCCTCCTGTTCTTCGCCAACCAATACCGGGACGGTGGGTTTGATGATGCCAGCCTTTTCGGCAGCAATTTCGGACAAGGTATTTCCCAGGATGTCCTGATGATCAAAGCTGATATTGGTAATGACAGACAGCAGAGGGGTAATAATATTGGTACTGTCCAGCCTGCCGCCCAGCCCTGTTTCAATGACGGCAATATCTACTTCCCGGGCCGCAAATGCCTGGAATGCCATCGCTACGGTTATTTCGAAAAATGAAGGCTGTATTTCTTCAATTAGATCTTTGTACGTATTGACAAAATCAACTACCCATCCTTCGTCAAGTAGTTTGCCATCTATCCTGAAACGTTCTCTGAAATCTACCAGGTGAGGAGAAGTATAAAGACCGGTTTTGTAACCTGCGGACTGAAGTGCCGCTGCTAACATGTGACTGGTGCTGCCCTTACCGTTTGTGCCTGCTATGTGGATGCTTTTAAATCGTTCTTGCGGATTGCCAAGCGCTTCACACAATTTTAAAGTATTGGTAAGATCTTTTTTAAGGGCATCTTTACCCAATTTCGAAAACATGGGTAGTTGTTCATACAGGTATTGAAGGGCAGTTGCGTAATCCTTAAATGTCTCCATAGAAAGATCAGGAGCGGGTTTTGAATACGATGGTAATGTCGCCGAATTGTTCAGGGGCAGCGTTGGGACTGGCACTGAATTTTGCCTGGCTCAGTTTCTGCAGCGCGATTTTGGAAAGCGCACTACTGGGAGAACTTTTTACAGTTTTGGAAATGATATTTCCGTTCCGGTCCACCTTGATGCGGATAACCACTTTACCCCCTTCATTGAACTCTGCAGCAAACCTTTTGGGAGAAATATCTCTACCCACCAGCGTATGGCTGATACCGCCGCTTCCCTGCCCGGGACTACCGGTGTAGTTGCTGGCACCTGGCGTTCCTCCGGGTACACCCCGGTCTCCGTCTCCGGTGGTGTTTCCTTCGCTGGTTCCCGGTTGATTACTGGCAGCGCTATTACCGCCATTCCCTGTTGCGCCGCTATATACATAACGGGGACGCTGCGTTTGTTGTACGGTATTGTTAGTGTTGCTGGGAGTATTCCTGGTGTTAGCTATGGTCCGGGTCGTATTATCAGTAGACGGGTTTCTTCTGGTATCATTATTCCGTATCGTGCGGCGGATCACCGGAGCATCAGCATCATCCGATTCCATGATCTCTTTATCATGGCTCTCCTGCGATGCAGCTGCAGGAGCATTCCTTACTGCCACAGCGGGCGCAGGATCGTCCATGTTCATAGGTTGATCATCGCCGCTTCCTTCATCACTTGTGCCAAGGTTCACTTCCAGTCCCAATTCTTCTGCCGGTTGTTGTAACGGTGTAGAATATTTTAAGAAAATGAAAAGCAAGATCAATAATGCATGAATGCCCACAGACCATGCAAAAGCCTTGTTGCGTATGGGTTGATCTACTGCAAGTTGTGATTCTAAAGCCATAATGGGTTATGGATGTGACCGCTAAAGTTACGCAAGCTTCTGTTGATTTGGAACGTTAAAATAGCTTGCCCGGATTTTTATACAAGAATGTATAGTCAGGTTACTGGTCCAAGCGCAAATAATGCTATGAAATTTTTGTGGCGTTGGCACCGTTCATCCTAGGATAACTATTTGGCTTTTTATGATGGAGATTGCCTGCAAAACAATTTAGTGGCTTTGCCAAAAACTTTCTGCATTTTGCGTTGTTGTGTCTGCCTTAGAAAAAATAACGCTCACCCAGTTTCGCAATTACCAGTACGCGAGTTTTGAATTTGACGCCCCCATTATCTGTATTACCGGACTAAATGGTGTCGGAAAAACAAACCTGCTGGATGCGATTTATTATCTCTGCTACACCAAAAGCTATTTTACCGGGTATCAGCAATACTTGTCCAAGCTCGGTTGTGACGGATTCAGGTTGGAAGGCGTTTTTGCAGGATTGAATGGTACGGAAAGCGTCAGTTGTAAATGGCAGAATGGGAAGAAAGAGATTTTTCAGAATGACGTGTTATGCGAAAATGTGAAAGACTATATCGGCAAACACACAGCGGTGATGATAGCTCCGGATGATGTGGAGATCATCAATGAAGGCAGTGAAGTACGCAGGAAATGGGTGGATGGAATACTGGCGCAGACGGACAAGGTTTATTTTGACTGCCTTCTGAAATACCAGCAAGTGCTTGCGCAACGAAATGCCTGGCTGAAAATGAATGCCGTAAAAGCGCAACATGATTTTTCCCTGATGGATTTCTATGATAGCATACTGGCAGAAACCGGAACCTATATACATCAGGCACGTAAAACATTTATAGAGAAGTTTATCACCCATTTGGTTGCCTATTATGAAAAACTTTCTGGCGGTGTGGAGCAAATTACTATCAGGTATCATTCAGAAGTACATCAGACACCACTGGCAGGATTGCTGAAAAATAGTCTTTCCAATGATTTAGCCCTGCAGCGCACCTTGAAGGGGGTCCATAAAGATGATTTTGAATTTGTGTTGAATGGTAGATTGATCAGGCAATTTGGTTCCCAGGGACAGAAAAAGACCTATTTATTCGCATTAAAACTAGCTCAATACAGGTTTTTACAAACCATTCTGGGACTATCTCCTGTCTTATTGTTGGACGATATTTTTGAAAAACTGGACAATGAGAGATTGGCAGCGCTATTGAGTATTATTGAACATGAAGATATAGGGCAGGTTTTTTTGACAGATATTGACGCGGAAAGGATAAAAAAAAATCTAAAATCCGTAGGAGATATAACTAACATCTTATTGAAATAGGTCGTCTATATATTGTAATATTATTTCCAGTGGCCGTGAAGATTGATATTAACGTGAAGATTGATAAATTAAAATGTCAGTTGCTTGATGCATAAACTGATCAGGATTATTCAATTCTGCCTGTATAAATAGAATAAAACCGATAGAATACATGAAAAAAGTAATTTTTACCCTTTTATTTTTGAGTTCTTTTTTGGGGTTGGAGAACGCTACGGCACAAACTTTAATACCTATTCCTCCTCACAGTACTCCCTACACAGGAACCGTTAGAGGTTTTTGGTTTACGGCGCCTGTTAATTTTACCATTACAGGCTTGAGAGTACCCCCTGAGGCAGGTGCCGGCGATCAATTTATTCAGGTAGTGAAAATAAATGATGTTCCACCCGCAGCATGGCCTACTATTTCACCTAACATTACCACGTTGTCACACATTCAAAACGCACCTAATGGCGCGATTCAACCGGTTAATATTGCGGTAGCAGCAGGTGACATTATCGGCGTTTTAGGATCTGTAGGTAGCGGTACTAGTGTAAGCTATAGTGCGAATGCAACTCCTTTTGCATCATCCATAGCCGGGAATCCAATAATGTTAAGAAGGTTCCTGCATCAAGGAGCTATTATAGCTGCACCTGCTCCCAATTATTCTACTGAAGGAGATAATTTTCCTATAGGCAGGGTCGAGATTTATTATCGTACCAATCCACCGGCTCCTGTGATTATTGGCGCAAAATTTTACTGTAGCGGCAGTGATATTCGACTGATATCAAGGCCTCCTGCAGGATATGAGAATTCAGATTATAGCTTTGTCTGGACATTCCCTGATGGCTCTACCCATACAGATTCAATATATAATTTCCCCAATGCACAGGCAGGTGCGGCCGGACCAACCGGCTGGTATAAAACTTACATGACCGTAGACACCGGCATAGGTCCGTTGGATACCTCTGCTGTTGACTCTTTCTACTTATACGTTCAGCAAACTCCCCCTCCTCCTGCAGTTCAGCGTCTGATCACGTACTGCCAGAATGCGGTTTCGGACACGATTCCTATTTACGGGCAAAACATTAAATGGTACAGTACGCCTACAGGCGGAACGGCAGTGACAGTCCAGCCGACGATCAACACAGCAGTACCGGGTACCTTTACTTATTATGTGAGC
>DATJDL010000003.1:0-310338 GCA_035497455.1 Flavipsychrobacter sp. | reverse complement strand
GACGGAGTATTCAGCAATACCACCGAACAATTTGCTAATATAGGGACAACTGCCACCGCTACGGTTCCGTTGAGCATCCCTGCAACTGCCTTGCTGGGAGCACACCGGATGCGGATACGGTATGCCTATAATGCCACTGCTCCGGCTATGGATCCCTGTGCAGACCTCACATTGGGAGAAGCGGAAGATTACATGGTCACGATCTTGCCAATGGTTAACTGCAGCGGTACACCGGCTACGCCTGCGGCTTCCAGTACTTTGGCTATAGTGTGCGGTACGGCGAGTTTTACCCTAAACACCACCGGAGCCTCTATCGGCGGAGGCATCACCTACCAGTGGGAAGAATTGCCCCAGGGCGGCTCCTGGTCACCGATAGCCAATGCGACCAATACAAGCTATACGATTACCGGGGGGCTTACGGTTGCTACCGATTACCGCCTGGTGAGCTCCTGCCCTTTTGGCAATTCCAGTACTTCAAATATCGTGTCGGTAGCTCCCGGCGCTCCTACCCAATGTTACTGTACACCGGTGTATAGTAACGGCTGTTCTGCACCGAGTGTTAACGCTAACGCACGGATAGAAAGTGTGACCCTGGCAGGTGCCGGCAGTACCGCGATCACGAATACCAACAGCGGTTGTTCTCCTAACGGCTATGGCTCCTACCTGGGGCAATCCGTCAATCTGGAACAAGGGACGAGCTATAATGTGATGATGAGCTTTGTAGCTAATTCGGGCGTCACTGTTACACCCTATGTAGCCATCTGGATCGACCTGGATGATGACGGAGTATTCAGCAATACCACCGAACAATTTGCTAATATGGGGGTAACTGCCACCGCTACGGTTCCGCTGAGCATTCCTGCAGCTGCCTTGCTGGGAGCACACCGGATGCGCATACGGTATACCTTTAATGGAAATCCTTCGGCTATGGATCCTTGTGCAAACCTCGTTCTAGGAGAAACGGAAGATTACATGGTCACGATTGTGCCGTTTGCTAACTGCAGCGGTACACCGGCTACGCCTGTGGCTTCGAGTACTTCAGCTATAGTGTGCGGTACCGATAGTTTTACCCTAAGCGTTACCGGAGCCACTAACGGCGGAGGCGTCACCTACCAGTGGGAAGCGTTGCCCCAGGGCGGCTCCTGGTCACCGCTAGCCAATGCGACCAATACAAGCCATACGATTACCGGGGGGCTTACGGTTCCTACCAATTACCGCCTGGTGAGCTCCTGCCCTTTTGGCAATTCCAGTACTTCGAATATCGTGTCGGTAGCTCCCGGTGGTCCTACCCAATGTTACTGTACACCGGTGTATAGTGCCGGCGGCTGTACTGTATCGGGTGTCGACGCACGAATAGAGAGTGTGACCGTGACAGGTGCCGGCAGTACCGCGATCACGAATACCAACAGCGGTTGTTCTGCTAACGGCTATGGCTCGTACCTGGGGCAATCCGTCACTATGGAACAAGGGGCGAGCTACAATATGACGATAAGCTTTGTGAATAGTGTGTTTAGCGGCACCCCTCATGTAGCTATCTGGATCGACCTGGATGATGACGGAGTACTCAGCAATACCACCGAACAACTTGCTACTGTGGCGGTAGCTGCCACTGCTACGGTTCCGTTGAGCATCCCTGCAACTGCCTTGCTGGGAACACACCGGATGCGGATACGGTATACCTATAATGGAAATCCTTCGGCTATGGATCCCTGTGCAGACCTCACTTTAGGAGAAACGGAAGATTACATGGTCAACGTTACTGCTCCGCTTGCTATCAAGCTCACGGCTATACATGCAGAGAATGAAGGAGTTGTCAATAATGTACTGTGGTCAACCGCCTCAGAAGACAAAGGCGACTATTTTATACTGGAGCGCAGCGCTAATGGAACAGACTATACCGACATTACCGTTATAGATGCTAATGGAAGGGCTTCATCGTATGTCTATAAAGATCATACAGCACCGGTAGGTAGGAGCTATTACCGTCTTAAAATGAGTGATGCAGGTGGCAAATACAGTTATTCCAAAACAGCGTCGGCATACAAAAAGAGTCGTGCAGGTTTAAGCGCCTCCTTATATCCCAATCCTGCAAGTGCGGCCATCAACCTGGAACTGGTTGCATCCGGAGATCAGGAGATTCAATACGAGGTGGTGAATATAATCGGCAAGGTGGTGAAGTCCGGCACATATCAGGTAACTAATGGAATGAACAAAACCAAACTGGATATTGCTTCAGTAACATCAGGTAAATATTTTATAAAGATTATAGGAAAAGAAGATGCCGTAATCTTAAGCTTTATCAAGCACTGATGATACGGAAGACCGTTTGGTCAGAGTACCACAAAACAAGAACTCCAGCCTGGAACGGGCTGGAGTTCTTGTTTTATCTTGTTGCTATAAATCGGTTGCAACAAATTGAGGATTTATTCAGGAAGGGACCTCCTAAGATCGCTGCTTCATTTTGCGCCGTTTAGGCCGGGAAGTGGTGCAATTTTCATACTGGTTTTCTTCCGGCAATCACTCTGATACCATTTTTACACGGGTGAATGTCCGTAACTACCTCACTTATGATAAAAGTTGTGTAAATATTCATACAGACAGCGGCTGGTATAACGATTCCTTTTTTGTTATAAGAGAACGTGTTCAGCAGCAATTGACCGCAGTGCTATGTGTTGTTTTTATTTTTTCATATACATGACTTCCTTTACCAGTTTCACTGTACGCGGTACATCCGGCAGATAAGCTGCAACAAGGGTAGGGGCGTAGTGCATGTTGGTATCGGCAGAACAGATACGACGTATCGGGGCATCCAGGTAATCGAAGGCTTCTTTCTGTACGCGGTAGGTGATCTCGGAAGAGACACTGCCAAACGGCCATTGTTCTTCCACCAATATGAGACGATTGGTTTTCTTCACAGATGCTACGATGGTCTGCCAATCGAGAGGACGGATGGTACGCAGGTCGATCACTTCCGCTTCAATCCCTTCTTTGGCAAGTTCGTCGGCGGCCGCCAAAGCCACTTTCATCATTTTATTATAGGAAACGATGGTCACATCTTTCCCTGCCCTTTTGATATCCGCTTTCCCGATCGGGATCAGGTATTCATCTGTGGGTACTTCACCTACATCTCCATACATCACTTCACTTTCCATAAATACCACGGGGTTTTCATCGCGAATAGCAGATTTCAGCAAACCCTTGGCATCATAAGGATTTGAAACGGAGATTACTTTAATACCGGGGATGTTAGCATACCAGTTCTCAAATGCCTGTGAGTGTTGAGCACCCAATTGTCCTGCAGATCCGTTAGGTCCGCGAAAAACGATGGGACAGCCAAAATGGCCACCGCTCATAGAGAGCATTTTAGCGGCGTGGTTCAATATCTGATCGAGCGCCAGTACGGCGAAGTTCCAGGTCATGAACTCGATAATGGGCCGGGTACCGTTCGTGGCGGCGCCTACTCCGATAGCGGCAAAGCCTAATTCGGCAATAGGTGTATCCAACACCCGACGCTCTCCGAATTCTTCCAGCATACCCTGGCTGACTTTATAAGCTCCGTTGTATTGTGCTACTTCTTCACCCATGAGGAATACGCGGGGATCAAGTCTCATTTCTTCTTCCATGGCTTCTCTAAGTGCCTGACGGAATGGTATGGTACGCATGTGTTGCTCGTTTTTTTTTGTGGGCGTAAAGATAGGTAATTGGGTTGATTGGTGGGATAAGGGGAGAGTCATCTCATCCGTTCTTCTCTATTGACTATTTTTTATTTGGACTTCATAAATATCACCGTACTGTTATATCCGTTTTCGGTGAACCGCAAGGTCAGGTTTTGCTGATCCAGGTTGACAATGTTCATGTTGATCTTGCTGCCTGTGCCCTTCATTTTCATTTCATCCAGTACGAGAACCGTGTCTTCTTCTATATAGAAACTAATGGTATCTGCAACGGGCGCTCCAAAGCTGGTAGCCACCACTCCTTTATCCATGAATTCAATCCAGGTTTTGTCGATCATCTTCTTCTGGTCGTCCAATGTCGCGTCCAATTGCTGTTTCATGAAATCGCGAAGGCTATCCATGTTACGGACACCATACAGCTCGAAATTCTGGTCGGGTGTAGTGCTGGTCCCTACGGTGTCAATGAAGGCTTTGGTATCCTTGATCTGTTGTTCCAGTTGAGGACTTTCCATTTTTGTGGCTGTCCATTTACCAATGAGCATTTTTTCTTTGGAGGGTTTGCAAGACGAAGTAAAAACTATGGCCGGGATGCAAATGGCAAGCAGTATTTTCAGCATATTGATTATTCGTAGATCAGTTTAAAATAGCTTTTCCACTCCAGGGTCTTAAAGAGTGCATCAGCCAGCATAGGGAAATTTTGTTGGTCGGTCACATGGGGATACACTTTTTTGAGAAAGGAGTAACGCATGCTTTCAGCCTGCAACTGCCGCGATAACAGAAATGCCTGCCGGGTCGAAAAACATTTTTCCGCGGCTTTCTTCATCAGGTACCCGATTCGTTTGTCATCACTGTTTTTGCTTCTGGACGTAATGAAAATATCATCAAATTCCGGGTCGCTCATCTGATCCGGACAATCGCTATTGACAATAGGCGGTGCGTTTTCAGATAGTGCGGGAACCGGTTGGCTCATCTCCTCTTCAGTATTGTGCATGCCGGTCTCTTCCACTGATCTTTCATCGGCGATGTTTACTTGCTGTTCAGGTTGTTGTGGTTCGACGGGTTGCTGCTCTGGTGCTGATACCGGGTTCTGTTCTTGCGGAGATGCAGGAGGCACTTCTTTTACTACCACCTCCTTTTCCAGATCGCGTTCCGGTCGTTTATTATTATTTGACTGATGATTCAGTTCTACATCCAGAAACTGAGGTGCATCTTTTGTTCTCTCTGTCTTTGCAAATTCTGTTTCCGGTTTTTTTCGGGAGGACTTAACGGATTGGCGATTAATTTTCGGGATAGGTTTGGGTTCTGCTATTGTTGGTCTGTCTGCTGGTTCGGTCTTGATGTTATTGCTAACCGGAAGTACGGGTTCGCCGGCATTCACTTGAGGAAGATGGTCCTCGCCCTCATCGCCCGGCAAAAGATAAAAGCGCTGCTGTACATCGTAAAGTGCAAATCCGTTTTCTGCCTTGGTCAGCAAGAAACCGCGATGCCCGTCTTGCGGCACCTGTATATTGAATGTCTGCGGGGGATATTGGTTTTGCTGAAACAGGATCTGCAAGCGAATGGGACCTGCTGCCAATTGCGGAATGATGCAATAGTTCTTACTGTACCGGGGCAGCATATAGTCATCCAGTTTTACATAAAACGGGATTTCTGTGTCTCCCTGGATATAGACATACGAAAACCTATCTGCACCAGACTGATAGGATGCCATTGTCAGCAGAGAGAATAAGGCAATTTTTAAATAGCGTAGCATATTATTCTAATTCTATAAGGATGGTACCTTTTTCGACTGCAGTTTTTTCTTCCACTTTGATCGCTTTCACCGTCGCAGGTCCACCGGCTTTTAAAATATTCTCCATTTTCATCGCTTCCAAAATCAAAAGACCGTCTCCTTTATTAATCTGTTGTCCCGGTTCTACCAGCACCTTCAGTACCATACCCGGCATGGGGGCTTTCACGGGTTCTACTTTCTGCATAGCTTTCAAGTCTAAGCCCATGCTGCTAAGCAGCTGATCGATAGGTTCTTTTAAAGCCACTGAAAATACAATCCCTTCTATATTCAGTTTTAGTTCTTTTGTTTTATGGTTTACTTCCTGTACGATAGCGGTATAAGATCTGTCATTGCACAGTATGCTGATCAAGCCATTGGGAAGTGTTTTGACATCCCAGTTCACCTTGTTCTCATTAAGATACCATGTGCCGTCGATTTGTGTTATTGCGTATTCGTTTTTTTCGTTGATAGTTGTTTGAAGCATGTGCCGGTATTTGCAAAAAGTGGGTAAAATTAGTAAATCATTTCAGGATAACTAACCCCATTCCTTTCTATTCGCCAAGTCTTATCAAGTCAGCAACATCACAGCAAAAAACCTGCGAAAACCGGATATGCGAAATGATGATGATATTACAACAAGTCGCTGTATTATTTCCTCGTTTGAATCTTCAGGCAGCGACAGCCCGTTATGAATACGCACATTCCCTACCTTTGCGCAAATTTTTAAAGATTGCGTCCTGTACATTATATAGTTATAGCAGCGGCATTATCGGTTGTAGCCGCCTTATTCTACCTGGGTAATACCACCCCTCCCAAACCCCAAGGGGACAAAAAAATGCCGAGCATCGAGGACGCGGCTGCCATGCAGCGCTCGCATGTGGCACATCCAGCCTCATTTGATTCCCTGCTGGAAGCAGCTAGGAAAGAGCTGCCTGAGCATGCGAAAGAAGAAGTGGCTGCCGTTGAAAAAAGCATTGCAGCATACAAGGATTCGGCTTCGATGGCGGGGGAATTTGAAAAACTGGCCAAGGTATGGCAGGAACACAAGCAATTGCCTATCGCAGCTAATTATTATTTATATGCCGGAAAATTGGCTAATTCCGAAAAAAAGCTCACCTTTGCAGCCCAATTATTTTTAGATCTCGCGAGAAAGTCTCATTCAGAGTCGGTACAAGCGTGGGAAGGGCAGATGGCGATCGAGGGATTTGAAAAAGTGCTTGCCATAAATCCTGAAAATGATACGGCTACTGTAAGTCTTGCGGAGTGTTATATTGGCACCGGGCAGACGATGCAGGGAGTATTGCTCTTAAGGGACTTTACAGCTAAAAAGCCTGATAATATTCCGGCAAACCTTATTTTAGGACAGCAGGGTATTGTTTCAGGGCAGCTGGATAAAGCTTTGCTGCGTTTTGAGAATGTGTTGGATAAGGATCCGGAAAACATGGAAGCCTTACTGGGGATTGCAGAGGTTCATAAAAATAAAGGGAATAAAGTAAAAGCGGTGGAAGCGCTGGAGCGAGCCAAGAAGATCATGAACAATCCGGACTTCAGTAAAGACATTGACAATTACATTAAATCATTTTAATAACATTATAAATTCTTAAATCATGCCTTGCGGTAAAAAAAGAAAAAGACATAAGATAGCAACCCACAAACGTAAGAAGCGTTTAAGAAAGAACCGTCATAAGAAGAAATAGGTATTTGCGGCTGGGTATTCTGGCTATATTTCCTTTCTCATATCTTATTGCATTTACACCCTCGTAAAGCACTTGTTTTACCCTGTGTTTTTATGGGTGTAAATTTCCTTATTGTACTAAGATTCGTGTATACGAAAATCTAATAGTCAGCGCAGCCGATATTGTGTTTAACTGCATAAAAGACGGCAGCATGAATAAAGAACTTATTATTAATTCCGCAGGCGAAGGTGTTGAAATAGCTTTGCTTGAGGATAAACGGCTCGTGGAACTACACTACGAGCATAGTCATGACCAATTTGCTGTAGGAGATCTTTATCTGGGTAAGGTGAAGAAACTGATGCCGGGACTCAACGCCGCATTTGTAGATGTGGGATTCGAAAAAGACGCATTCCTGCACTATACTGATCTTAGCCCTTATTTCCGATCGCTCTTAAAATTTACGCAACAATCTGTCACCGGTAATACATCCTGGGGAACTGATTTCGGAAATTTTGAGAATGAGGCGGAGATCCTGAAGAGCGGAAAGATTACTGATACCATCCCCGGTAAGCCGGAAGTGCTGGTTCAGATATTGAAAGAACCCATTTCATCCAAAGGTCCGAGGCTGAGTTGCGAGATTTCCATTCCCGGAAGATTTGTGGTGATGACCCCTTTCAATAATGTTGTAGCTATATCCCGCAAAATACATTCAGCAGATGAACGGAAGCGGTTGCAGCGAATTATTGAAAGCATCAAACCCAAGAATTTCGGTGTCATCGTAAGAACTGCTGCTGAAGGGAAAAACACGGCAGAGCTTCATGCTGATCTGTTGGATCTGGCAGCTATGTGGCAAAGTATTCAGACGAATCTGAAGGGCGCAAAAGCACCGCAGATCATCATGGGGGAACAGGATAAAACGACTTCCATCCTCCGCGACCTCCTGAGCGAAAGTTTCCAGAAGATCGTCATCAACGACAAAAAGATGGTGACTGATACCAAGGGCTATATCGCCCGTATTGCACCGGAGAAGGAAGAGATCGTAACCTACCACAACGGCGGACAGCCTATTTTTGACCAGTACGGTATCACCAAGCAGGTGAAGGCCGCCTTCGGTAAAACCGTTAACCTGGATACCGGCGCCTACCTGATCATCGAGCATACAGAAGCCCTGCACGTGATAGACGTGAACAGCGGTACCCGCAGTGCGGATGTCAGCCAGGAACATAATGCTTTTACCACCAATTTGGAAGCGGCACAAGAGATCGTGAGGCAGTTGCGCTTAAGGGACCTGGGCGGTATTATCATCATCGATTTTATAGATATGAAGCTTCCGGACAACAGAAAGAAGCTTTATGACGAAATGGAAAAGCTGATGACGAACGACCGTGCCAAGCATACGCTTCTTCCTATTTCCAAATTCGGATTGATGCAGATCACGCGCCAACGCCTGCGTCCTGAAATCAACATTTCTACTTCCGAGGTTTGCCCCGAATGTAAAGGCACAGGCAAGATAGGACCTTCGTTGATACTCGGAGACGAGATCGAAAAGGATTTTAAATACCTCATAGGGCAGGGGCATCGTTATTTGTCTATCCATGTGAATCCTATCCTTGGTGCATATCTTACCAAGGGGATGTTATTCAATTCCATCATTGCAAAATGGAAGAAGAAATATGGAGTAAAGTTAAAAGTGGTCGAAAACACGGGTTCTACGTTAACGCAATACCAGTTTTTTGATACAAAAACCGAAGAATTTATTAAACTTTGATGACCTGAATGGTATGTTTCCTATTTGGTATTAAATGTTTATAGCTATGAAAAAGATAGTGATGTCCCTTACGGTTTTAGTATTTGCCAGCCAGATCGGCTTTGCGCAAAATTTTAAAGCGCAGCAACGGTCGCAGGAGAAGCTGATCAAAACAGCATACAAAAAAGGACGGATCACGGAAAGAGAATATTATAAGCTGATACGTGAGCAGGATATTATTGCCGAGACTATAGACAAATATTATGCGGACGGATACCTGGATGTTTCTGAGAAAAACAGGCTTCATGATAAGCTGGAACGGTCTGAAAAAAGATTAAGACGTTATAAACGAAATGGTGAGGTTTATTAAAATTTCAATCGGATGATAGAAAAACTCCTGAATGGTTCAGGAGTTTTTTTATGAGATAAAAATTTGGCACGGTGTTCGCTTTATCCTACATATCGTTCACCCAATTAAATTTTAAAGAACTATGAAACAGGTATTGATGAGTGCATTGATTTTGGCAGCCGTTTTCTTAGGTGTAAACAGCGCGGAGGCCCAAAACAGATTTAATGAAAACTATAGAATAAAGAAAGGAGCACAACACGGTACGCTTACCCGAACCGAAGCCCGGGGATTACGTGCCCAACAACATCAGTTGACCCAAATGAAACGTATGGCGATGGCTGACGGACGTATCACTCCATCAGAAAGAAACATGATCCAAAATGCAGAAAAGAAACTCAATCGCAATATATATTATCAAAAACATGATCGTCAAACCAGGTTCTGAGAATCTATTTAGACGTTCACTATGAAGACAAGCCTGCACGATGCGGGCTTTTTTATTGTGTCGTTATCCCATGTTCATATGAAAATATACCAGATTATCTATGGGACTTTTTACAATTTTACCCAATTCCAGTTCATATTGCTCACATAGTGCTTCCAACGTGCTTTTAAACTCGTTAGCAATAGATCCCACGAAGTGGATGGGGGATTTCCAGCTTTGACGGTACTTTAAGATTTGTGCGTGAAAGAAGTCATTCAGGCAGTCTTCAATAATATTTTCCACCATAAAATGACCCCTGTTTTCACGGAGCAGCCACACGAAGTTTGCCAGGTAACGATTGGGAAATGCCTCGGAGTACAATTTCTTGATAATGGCATTAAAATCATCGCCAAACAATTTTTCGAATGACATGTTCAGTTCTTCATCGAAGGTTTTATAGGCGTAATATTGAAGCACCCGTTTCCCGAGATAGTTGCCGCTGCCTTCATCACCAGCGAGATAACCTAAAGAGCGTTGCTGTTCCTTTATCTTTTTACCATCGTAGTAACAGGAATTGCTGCCCGTGCCTAAGATACAGACCACCCCTTTATCATTTTGGCAGACAGATCGTGCTGCAGCCAGCAAATCGTGTTGCACTTCTATCTTGGGTGCCTTAAAAAATGTTTTAAGGGCTTGTTTTACTTTTTCCTGCAGATCTTTACCCGATGCACCGGCACCATAAAAATATATTTCATCTGCCTGATGCTTTTTTGTATCCCATTTCAATTCATCTACCAGCACCTGCAATATCTTTTCCGATGATTGCATGTAGGGATTGATACCTGAAGTATTGAAAGATTGAATTTTACCTTTCTCATTCACCAGTTTCCAATCCGTTTTAGTAGCGCCGCTTTCTACAATCAACGTATAAGACATGACTTCGATTTTAAGCATTGAATATACAACCTGTGTAACAAAAATGGTTGTAAAAGATTTTTATCTGCCGTTGTATTTTGATGATCACAAGGGCAGCGTTTCTTCATACCGGTTCTAACATTAGCTTTTAGCCCGGTAGGGCCTCAATAATTTCCGTAGTACCTCAAAACCAGAAGATGGAGTATTCATTTAAAGCGACACACTTGCATATGCTATCCATACCACCTTATGACAGGCGTAACATTTTATTATCCACCAATTGAAAGAAATGACCTGGCTGAAAAGTGCGCCAGTTATCAATCGTAAAAAAATGAACAAAATGGTGAAGGCGTCCTTTTCTCATTTCACTTTCCGTTTGTACCGGAGTATTGATCATGGCAATCCAGCCGCCATCATCCTTGATATCCTCATACCATTCTTCATAGTAGTCTAAGTCGCTGCTATGAAAATTCAGGACATTTTCGCAGATGACGAGGAACTTGAAAATATTCTTACCGATAAAGTGATCTATGATACTTCGTTTCAACTGCATGATGTCATTCTCCACCGCATCATTCCATTCACCTATCAATTCCAGTATTGCATAATTAAGTTCATAATCTACAAAAAGAACCTTGAGGTAAAGCGTACGCGATCCAAATTCATCCCATTGCGGATGTATGTAGTAATTATAAACCGTATTGGAAAACTCGAATTCACTGTATTCTTTCCCGTAAAAAGGTGAATATTCATCCTCTTCCGCAGTATACAAATGACGCCAATTGTAAAATGGTTCTATCTCGTGCACAAGTTCAATTTAGGGTTTTATTGAAAATTTGCGTCTACCGGTTATTGATCATTTCCTGCCATGCCAAAACGCCCCCCGCTACATTTTTTACGTTTGTGAAACCCATAGTTTCTAAAAAAAGACAGGCTTGCAGACTACGTTTGCCGGAACGGCAGTGGATGATCAGTTCTTCCTCTTTCAGGTCTTCGATCTCATCTATTTGCATTGCCATGATGTTGCCCAGTGGAATGAGCTTAGCACCGATATTGTACTCTGCATATTCGTCCGGTTCGCGGACATCAATGATATGGAGCGATTCACCAGCATCCTGGCGATTTTTTATCTCTTGTACGGTTATCTCCTGCATTTTATTGTTTAATGAATTTTTGTGGCTTGCTGTATGTGCTGCCGGTAAAGATACGCAGGAAATAAACGCCGTTATTAAGGTGACGGATAGAGATATTCCTATTCGCCGACAATTTTTCAGCTGCCATTACGCGGCCCTGCATATCGGTAATCCGGTATTGTATTAAATCGCTTCGTGTCTTGGCATTAATATAGAGTTCTTCGGAGGCCGGGTTAGGGAAAAGAGTGAAATTGTTTTCTTCTGAGAGCGGATCATTTACCTTGGTGCCAATGATATCATGTCCTAAAATAGGACGTATCATTACGGCACCGCTTACCGCGGAACTTTGCCATGTGCCCAGCACATTATAATAAGCATGGTTACTTCCCTGCCTGTTCACGTCTAATCCATAATACAAGCTGTCGCTTCCGCTGTTGGCAGGCTGCATAAGGCTCAGATAAAAAGCTCCTTTAGGCAATACAACCGGTGTTTCGAATTTGTATGTCCAGAAATGATTGACCGTGTCCGCATACGCAGGAAAGAACAAAGACTCATCATAAACCAGGTCATCGGTGCCCCCGTTGAATGCAATATCACGAAAGACTTCTACGTTGAAAAACTTACCGGAAGCAAGCGGTACCTGCCGTCCAAAATAAACCGCGAAACCTCGAAGTGTATCGGGTTGGTTCAGGTGATATTCAATTGCTAATTTGGCCGGGAGGGTAACATATTGTTTTAAGAAATAGCTTTTTTCAGCCGTACCGTCATCGTATGCGAGATAGTTGTCAAAGATCTGTTGGTGAACGATCGTATCATTTTCTTTAGGCTCTGATATGGCAGTGGTCGCCCAGTATTTGTTTTCAAAAATGACCTTGCTGTCAGGTGTTGACGGGGAGAAGTTTGCAGCATACATCGGAAACTGAAACGATTGCGAAACATGAGCAGGCAGATTTGTCGTACTGTTGGTACCAGTGAACAATGATGTGTTCGTAACCGTTTCTCTTGCAGCATAGCTATAGTTTACAATTTGCGTAAGACCATAGTTATTTAATGTCGTAAAACTGGTCTGACTGCTAAGTTCTCCGGTCTTATTTGCGGTAAAATGGCGGTAGGGGAGCGATGTATAGTCATTCAGTATGTTGGAGGGCGGCGCTGTAGCGGCTACATCCTGTACCGTTGTATCATTCATATTTCTATTGGCAGCAAACCGTATATAGTCTACATTCCAGACATCGTCGTTTACATTGATAGAAGCTTTGTTGACAAATCGGAATTGGAAACTGTTGTGAAAATAGTCTACGTCAGTTACCGGTACCATTACCTGTGAGAATTTCTGAACTGTCTTGCCTTCCATTGCCCATACCCGTGTCCAGCGATCATTTGTTTTTTTAAGAAACAGTAAGAGTGAATCTTGAGTCTCCGGCGCAAACCCGTTTCCCTGGGGTTGGTAAAAGAAGCTAAGGTATAAGCTGTCGCCGGGTTGGTAGCTTGCCAGGTTGAAGGGCTGGCTGGTGAGACTATCGGCATAGACCAGCGAAAATGCATTGATAGAATCGTAAGGACCACCTAGCGCATTTAAGGCATCAAAAGTAGCAACGCCCCTGCTGATGGTGTTTTGTCCCATCGTGTTGTTTATATACACGGTATGGTCCATCCACTTACTGTTGTCAGGAAACACGTCTGCCAGTGTAAAATCTTCAAAAAACGGAAGCGTGTTGGCCGTTGGTTTTTGGGGATTCTTTTTAGGGAAAGAATGGTAAAATTGAGTATTGTGATCAAGAGGGGCTACCTCCTCCTGCGCTTTCAGCGAGCTGATACCCAATAAAAGGGTGGAAGCTGTCAACATGTAAAATCTCATAACCATAACTATTCTTCGGTGTTTAATTCTTCATCTTCCATAACGGTTTTAGCCGGTCGTCTATTGTTCTCCATGTCTTCCACCGACGGATGTTGCATCACGCGGACATCCACGACATCTCCTATTTTTATCCTGTTTTGAGAGTTAAGTTCATTGTAAGGTGCGGGTGTTTGATTGTAAATAACAGCAGTAGCCGAATCAGTGATGCTTCCGTCATACACTACAATGGGGGTTAATCCGTTTCCGCTCAGAATAGCAACACCTTCTTCTGCAGACATGCCAATTACGTCCGGTACATTGATTTCAGCATTTGCAAAGCCAATACCCACTACCAAATCTATCCGGCTGCCTTGAGGAATCAACTCTCCGGGATTCACATGGCGGCCGTTGTACAGTTGATCTAACACCGCTCCATTAGCATAGTCTGGTTTTTGGATAGTATCCCCTAGTACCAACCTGCTGCTTTTAAGGATCATGAGCGCACTTCTGTAAGAAAGGTCCTGAAGCTTGGGCATAGGTGCCAGTGGCGGTTGTGCTTTGTTGATGGTTAAGAAGATAGTCCTTCCTTCCTTCACTATTGCATTTACCTCCGGGGATTGGTTCATCACAATAAACGGCTTTACTGTCGGATCATAGGTTGAGTCGATCTCAATTTCAAATCCCATTTTCTCCAGTTGCTGGTAGGCTGTTTTTACATGCTTCCCCATTAAGTCGGGTACTTTGGATTCACTGGAGTGGCGCGTGATGAGACCCAAACTTGCAAAGAAAATATAATAAAACCCGATGCACAGCAACAGGATCACTACCAAATTGAATAAAAAAGAATTTTTCAGTTTGTCATTCATAAAACTAGATGCAAGCGTGTCGCAATGTAATAATATTATTGTGAAAAAGCGTTGAAATATGGGGTCTTCCTTCGGTATAAAGTACTATGCGGATACAAAAAGTAAATTCTTAAAGGATTACACATTGCGTAGTTTAACTCAAGAAATAGTCAGGTAAATAGCATGATCAGAATCATACTATTAATCGAATTAGTCTCATGTGTGTATTCTGAAAGGATTACTTCACTTCCTGCATTAATTTTTTCACTGCAGGAGAAATGACAATAATGAGTACACCGGCAATCAACGCATAGATTGCGAACTGCTTATAGCCGTCGGCATAGATAGCCAGTTTTTCAGAAGCCGTTGCCGTTTCAGAGGGTGAGATAGCTGCTCCAAAAAGACCGGCAACATATTGTCCGTAAGCACTAGCCAAAAACCACATTCCCATCATAAAACCCTGGAGTTTGCGCGTAGCCAGTTTAGTCATCAGAGAAAGCCCAATGGGAGATAAGGCTAGCTCACCAAACGTTACGATGAGGTAACCTAAAGCCAGAATATTAAGCGGGCTGATACCGTTTCCGTTGTCGAAAAGCTTTCCGGTGTAAAAGGTATAAAATGCCGCGCCAAGTAGGATAAATGCGATGCCGAATTTGATGATGCCGTTAGGTTCCAATTTTCTCTTGTGCATCCAAAGCCAAAGCAAACCAAGCAACGGGGCAAAAATGATTACAAACAGGGAGTTTGCCGAATTATTTACCATATTAGGATCGACACCATTGATCCCTACCAGGTTTTTGTTCACATGTTCGGCAGCAAACAGGCTGAGTGACCCGCCTGCCTGTTCGAATATTGCCCAGAAAACCACGGAGAACAAGATAAAGATAAAGGCTGCGATGAGTTTACTATTTTCCTTCCAGCTCAGCTTTCTCATTTCAAAAAGTAAATAGACAATACTAAACGGACCTATGAAATACATGAAATAGTCGGTATATACGGTGTTGGAAACCATCGTAATAATTAACGGGATGGCAAGTAAGGCGCCCAGATAAACTGCATACGGATACCATTTTTTACCTTTCTCTTTAGCGTAATCAATCGGAGCATCTCCTATGGGTCCCAGGCTTTTATGGGTAAAAAGGAATGTCAATAAACTGATGACCATCACTACAGCTACTAAGCCGAAAGCGACGTTCCAGCGGATATCCTCAGGAATTGAATTCGCAAAAATTTCTCCTTTCCCTACACCGATCATTAGGATACCTCCAAGAAAAGCACCAATATTAATACCTGAATAGAATAGTGAAAATCCGGCATCTCTTCTGTGATCGCCTGCATGATATAGTTGTCCTACCATAGAGGATATATTGGGCTTGAAAAAGCCGGTGCCAATAATCAGGAACGCAATACCATGAAAGAAGAACTTGCTGGGGTCGGTTGCCAATATCAAACTGCCTACAATCATCAGCAAGCCGCCCCAGAACAGCGATTTTCTAAATCCTAAGATCTTATCGGCAAACATGCCTCCGATGAATGTGAAGGCATATACCCAGGCTTGTGTGGCACCATACTGTAAGTTTGCCGTATCTTTTTCCATTCCCAGCTTGTACACCATGAAAAATGTGAGCATCCCCCGCATTCCGTAAAAACAAAAACGTTCCCACATTTCGGAGAAGAATAGTGCCCAGATTTGCTTGGGATACTTTCCCTGGAAATTTTGGATTTTAGTTATTTCGGGACTATCAGTTGCCCCGCCTTCGCCCAGCAATGGATCTGACAATGTTTCTTCATTACCTCGGGGAGTAGTTGACATTTTACGGTATTTAACGGTGAACAAGATATCTATTTTTCTCAAAAGCAAAACCCTGGCCAAAAAAAATCCCGCATGAAGCGGGACGTTTTCTTATATATCGTTAGCACTGAATATCTATGCGCATCTTAAATTAATTCACTCCATGCATCATTTTCTTTAATCTGGGAGAAATCAAGGCAAGAATAACGGCTGCAATGCCACATAGCACGACAAACACCATAAAAAACTCAAATAGATTGTGAATTTCAAAACCTGCAAATGATGGGTTCATGACAGGCAGTTGTTCTTTCTTAAAGAGCTCCAGTTGCGATGCATTCAAGCTTACTTTTTTATCCAGTACATCCTGAAGATTTACCCCGAGTTCTTCGGCTTTTTTAAACTTCTCGCCTGTTGCCGGCAAAATAGAACCCAAGGTGCCCGCCAGCGCATAGCCTGCTGCATTGGAGATAAAGAACACTCCATACAATAAAGAAGAAAAACGTTTGGGAGATAGTTTGCCTACCAATGATAAACCGATCGGGGACAGACAAAGCTCACCACATGTTTGAATAAAGTATAACAAGATCAACCATTTGATAGCTAATAGGCCATTATTTCCCAGGTCTTTTACATTATTGGCAATTATTAAATAGCTGATAGCGATGAGTGCCAGTCCGAAAGCTTGCTTTAAAGGCGATACAGGTTCTTTTCCTTTTGCACGAAGCTTATCCCATAACATACTAAAAGGAACGGCCAGTAATACAACGAATACACCATTGAAGATCTGCACCATGGAGGGCGGCATTTGCCAACCGAAAAAGTTTCTGTCAGTTTGATTATCTGCAATGAAGGTAAGAGATGACCCTGCCTGTTCAAAAGCAGCCCAGAAGAAGATGATGAAAAACGAAACAATGTAAATAACAAAAATCCGGCTTCTTTCTACTTTGGTAATGGAGCTGTCAGATACTATTAATGTAGCCAGCGATATACCGGCGGCATAAATGATCGGGTAGATAATACCTTTGATGATCGTGTCGATAGCAAATGTATTGAACCAAAATTCGCCTACCAATATATAACGAAAAATAAAAAATAATACGGTAAAGAGAACAACAGTCATACCGATGGCCTTATTGCTAAATACCGCCGACTGAGCTTCTCCTTCTTCAAAATCCTCACCGGTGTTGTTTTTGGGAGGACCGCCAATCGCTCTTCCTTCAGGGGTTACAACATATTTGTTCTTTAAAAAGAAAAAGACCAATGTTCCGATCATCATGGCAATAGATGCTGCCAAAAATCCCCATTTAAAGGCATGGATATCACGTACCCCGTCTGCACTTTTTACATCCCCTAAGAACGGACAGATAAATTGTCCCATAAATGCACCCAGGTTGATCCCCATGTAAAAAATGGTAAAGGCGCTATCCAGTTTATTTTTCTCTTGCTTTGGATAAAGACTGCCGACCATAGATGAAATATTTGGTTTGAAAAAGCCGTTACCAAAAATGATCACAACAAGAGCAAACCACATGAGTGTTTTGGAAAAATCAATATTTCCATCAAAGCTGCTGGCACTAAAGAATAACAGAAGTTGTCCTATAGCCATAAGAGAACCACCTAGTAAGATACAATTTCTGTTCCCGAGATATTTGTCAGAAATAAAACCTCCAAGGAGTGGTGTAAGGTAACAGAGAGCCAAAAATCCGCCGTAGATAATGGAGGCATCACTTTCTCTTATCAAAAGAGAATTGACCATAAAAAGAGTCAGCAGGGCACGCATTCCATAGAAGTTGAAACGTTCCCACATTTCTGTACCAAATAACACCCAAAGACCTTTGGGATGTTTCTTTTTTGACGCATCGGCTTGCACGGGTTGGTCGAGCGTTACCTCAGCAGCTAATTCTTTTTCGTGTTGATTTGACATGAAACATCGTTTATTAGGCTCGAAAGATAGAAATTATTTTTTCTTGAAACTACCCGCCGTTCATAAATAACGCTTTTCGCGTTAAGTACACTATTTTGAATAAACAAATAAAAATAACACGCTGGATTTAACTGATTTGTTACATTTGTTGGCCTTTATTTTTAGTCGGCATTCCATTGGCAAACTTTAATGAACAATACATATACTGACCTCGTAAAACAGACATTCGATTTTCCTCAGGAAGGCTTCTCTGTAAAAGATAACTACCTGGAATTTAATGGTGTTGATATCAAGCGATTGATTGACAAATATGGTACACCTTTTAAGCTGACCTATTTGCCGAAAATCGGAAGCCAGATTAATAAGGCTAAAAAATTGTTTAACGATGCTATCAAAAAGCATCGCTACGATGGTAATTACTATTATTGCTATTGTACGAAAAGCTCGCATTTCTCTTTTATAGTAGAGGAAACCCTAAAACACGGTGTGCATATAGAAACATCCTTTGCATATGATATCGAGATAATTAAACAGCTTTACAAGCGAAGGAAAATCAATAAAGAAACCTATATCATTTGTAACGGCTTTAAGACAAAACCTTATACACGTAATATTTCACAATTGATCAATTCCGGCTTTAAGAACGTGATCCCGGTATTAGATAATAAAAGTGAATTTGAAGATTATAAAAAATCTATTCGGGCCAAAGACCCGGTGAAGATTGGCATCCGCATAGCCAGTGAAGAGGAACCTACTTTTGACTTTTACACATCTCGCCTCGGTATCCGTAGCCGCGATGTACTGGAATTCTATGTAGATAAGATAAAAGGCAATAACCGTTTTCAGTTGAAAATGCTTCATTTCTTTATGAACAAAGGCATCAAGGATGATATTTACTATTGGAGCGAATTGAATAAAGTGGTGAATTTATATTGCCAGCTGAAAAAGATCTGTCCGGAACTGGATGGATTAAATATCGGTGGAGGCTTTCCGATTAAACATTCGCTTGGTTTTGATTATGACTATAATTATATGGTCAATCAAATAGTGATGAATATTAAAAATGTATGCAAAAAGAATAAAGTAGACGTGCCGGATATTTATACAGAGTTTGGATCGTTTACAGTAGGCGAAAGCGGGGCGGTAGTTTATAGCATTCTGAATGAAAAAATGCAGAATGACCGTGAGATCTGGTACATGATTGATAGTTCGTTCATCACCACGCTGCCGGATACATGGGGGATAGGGGAGAAGTTCCTGCTAATGCCTATTAATAAATGGGATAAGGAATATCAGGAAGTTCATCTGGGCGGACTTACATGCGATAGTCACGATTTTTATACTTCTGAAGAACATGTTAACGCTGTTTTTTTACCAAAACTGGAAAAAGAAAAAGGGGAAGAGCCCCTGTATATCGGCTTTTTTCATACAGGCGCTTATCAGGATCAATTGGCGGGGTATGGCGGTATTAAGCATTGCATGATTCCCTCGCCCAAACATGTAGTGGTGGAGAGAAACAAAGATGGAGAGTTGGAAGACTGGCTATATGCAAAAGAACAAACTCCGCAAAGTATGTTGAAGATATTGGGTTATATAAAATAAGTAGCACATAGATCCGGAGATTCTTCTTAATGAATAACTACTACAGGCAGTTTTATCTAACAAATAGTCGTTCATCAAATCTGAAGGCTTCATATTCCTTTATCCTTACTTGATTCATCATTTTGTGTCTTGGATTGAGTAGATAATTATAATCTCCCTGTACCACAGCTGACGGCACTTTCAGTATGAGAAATTTATCTTCTTTTACAAATAGGTCGCCTATTGTTTGAGTAGCATTTCCATGAGGAAAGCTATTCCAACCACTTGGAAGTTTCGTTTCATTATATTCTTTCACCCTGGCATCCAGCGGTAGTTGAATAGTTATAAGGAAGTAGTCTTCGGGAATCACTCCTAAAGGCATATGCACGGCTATTTCTGTAACACAAAGTGCCCTGGAAGATGAGGTATACACTAAAGAAGTTCCCTTGCTGTTCCACCTGCCACCGGCTAGTTCAGCGCCTCTGCCAGATAAATCCTGGCAAAACTGGGCTCTCGCCAATCTGTAAACTATCATGCAAGCACTCCGTGTTCTATAGCAGTAAGTTCATTTTTTACCATGCTGATCCCGAAAGATGTATCTAAAAGATCTTTGGGCTTTATACCTCCCATAGCGATGCTTTTGGCGTTGAGCCATACATTGAATTTCTCCTTATTCCCAAATACATTAAATCCATACTTATAGAGCATGGTAAGCTCGAGGATTTTTTCTGAATACAATGGATCAAAAGATTTATTTTCTTTTTTATAGCGATGAAGAGTTCTTTCAGAAAGATGCAGATAATTACACCATTCGCTGATATCAAAAGGACTTTTGTCTGCTATGCTTAGAAACATGTTGTAATCCACCCCTTTCTTTACGGTGTTTATGAGCAGGAACATATTTCTGTCATCAATCACATTGTAAGCTATTTCGGGCTCTGTGAGTAAACTTGCTTCATCTATTGGAGTATATGGCTTCACTACTTCAGGTTTCTTTCTCACAAAGATACTCATTTGTCTGAAAAATTAAGACACTTGTCAAATTTATTTTCAAAATAATAGCTTCCTGAACCTGGAAGCTATTATAAAGGGATCACTCAGTTTTTCTCTAAGCCACTAAAAAAGAAATCTCCTTCTATTTTAGCATTTTCGTCGCTGTCAGAGCCATGTACAGCATTTTCTCCGATGGAAGTTGCATAGAGTTTCCTAACAGTACCTTCGGCAGCTTCGGAAGGATTGGTTGCGCCAATAAGCGTGCGGAAATCGGCGACAGCATTATTTTTTTCTAAAATAGCCGCTACGATGGGTCCGCTGCTCATAAACTCTGTCAGTTCGCCATAAAATGGACGTTCGCTATGCACTTCGTAAAACTTCTCTGCTTGCGTTTTGCTGATATGCAAATACTTCATAGCGACGATACGGAAACCATCTTTGCAAATCATTTGCAGAATATTGCCGATGTGTCCATTACGAACAGCATCGGGCTTTATCATTGTAAACGTACGATTAGACATTATTTTTTTGTTTTCGAGGCGCAAAACTAATTGAATTTTATCTTACCAACATCTTAAATTTGCTGACTTTTCGAAATTGGAAGCATGTAAATTGAAATTATAGAATCGCAGCATGATAATAGATGATATTTGCGTTTGAAACGTGTTAGCATTTTTGATTTCAGGATCCTATTCCATCATACCATCAAGACAGAAATTATCCCTTAATATTTATACCACGTGCAACCCATTAAAGATATATTTCCTCTGTTATCGAGTCCTAAAAGGATCTTTATTACGACACATCATAAGCCCGATGGAGATGCTATTGGCAGCATGCTTGCATTACATCATTATCTGGTGCTGAAAGGACATACTGTCACAAGTGTTTCTCCAAGTGAACTACCTGATTTCCTGACATGGATGCCGGGTGTGGAAGGGCTGCATAATTATGAAGTAGAACCCAAAGTATGCACACAGGCATTAGCAGATTGTGATATGATTTTTGGTGTGGACTTTAATGATTTTAAAAGAACAAAGCACCTGGATTCGTTACTTGAAGCTGCCTCTCAGCCTAAAGTAATGATCGACCATCATCTATATCCTAAAGACGTTTGGTCTTATGGAATGAGTGAGCCTGAGAAAAGCAGCACTTGCGAAATGGTTTATGATTTCATCAATCTTGCCGGAGACAATTCTTTAATAGATATTGATATTGCACAATGTTTATATACAGGACTTCTTACAGATACCGGCTCTTTCAGATTTCCTGCTACTGCGGAAAGTTCTCACCTGATGGCTGCCGACCTGAAAAGAAAAGGGTTGAAGCACACCGCCATCCATGAAGAAATTAATGATAGCTGGTCGCTGAAGCGCATGCAATTTTTAGGTTATGTTTTAATGGAAAAAATGCAAGTATTCCCGAACCTTAAGACAGGTTTGATTACGTTAAGTAGAAAAGACATGAAGTTATTTGATATTTCTACCGGGGATACGGAAGGTCTGGTTAATTATCCTTTAAATATAGCAGGTGTGAGATTTTCGGTGTTGATCACGGAAAGAGGAGACGAAGTAAAAATGTCTTTCAGGAGCAAAGGAGATTTTGATGTGAGCGATTTTGCCAGGAAATATTTTAACGGAGGCGGGCATTTCAATGCTGCCGGTGGCTTGTCTACGCAATCATTAGAAGAAACTGTAACTTATTTTAAGGAAATTTTATCCGATATTCACCCCCGATAATTTTAAACAATGATAAAACAACTTGTACCCGTAGCCATTTTCGCTACAGCTTTAGTAACATTCAATGCGTGTAAGCCCGGCTTTAAGAAACTGGGAAATGGACTAGAATATTCCATAGTTAAAGATGAAAAAGGAGACCGCAAAGCCGCTATGGGTGATGTGCTGAAAATGCATATTCGCTTAAAAGCAGATGACAGTCTTTTGGCGGATTCCCGCAAAGAAAACAACAATATGCCTGTTGAAACACCACTTCAGGAGTCTCAATTTAAAGGAGATTGGACCAACGCTCTAAAATACCTGACTGCAGGTGACAGTGCCGTAATCAAAGTATCTATAGATTCGTTAAAAGCATTTTTGAAAGGACAACAGCAACTACCTCCTTTTATGGAAGGGAAAAAATTCCTGGTTTATGAAGTGAAACTTATGTCTATATCGTCCCAGCAGGAGATGATGGATGAAATGAAAAAGAAGTCTGAGGCACAAAATGGAACAGACGACAAGATACTGCAGGAATATTTTGCTAAAAATGGATTAAACCCAACCAAAACCAATTCCGGACTGTATTACATAATGGAGAATGAAGGTACTGGTCCTAATCCGATAGCCGGACAGGAAGTAACGGTCAATTATACAGGACGCACGTTGGATGGTAAAGTGTTCGATAGTAATACCGATCCTGCTTTGGGTCATGCAGAGCCTTTTACATTCCTGTTGGGAGCGCATCAGGTAATCGAAGGATGGGATGAAGGCGTTGCACTCATGAAGAAAGGGGGCAAAGCAAAATTGTTCATTCCTTCATCCATGGCTTACGGTGAAGCCGGACGTGAACCTATGATACCTAAAAATGCTATTTTGATGTTTGATGTAGAAGTATTTAGCATAACTGATGCCAAGCAACAACAACAAATGCCTGTTCAATAATAATATAAAGTTTTAACCTTAGATATGAAAAAATACACCATTCTTTTCGCTGCCTTAGTACTCTCCGGTGGAGCTGCAATGGCACAGAAAAATGCAAAAACAACAAAAAAGGAAACAGGTAAAAAAGAAAAAGTTGTTACAAAAATGACAGCTGATGGATTTACCGTACTTCCCAGTGGATTGGAATACAAATATGTAAAAGATGCTCCGGGTAATACATTTGCATTGGGAGATCAACTGGAAATGAACTTCAAAAGTAGTGTGGGAGATAGTGTTTTGTTCGATTCCCGCCAGATGATGAATGGGAAAACAGTACTGTTTGCTATGCAAAAACCTGCATACAACGGGGATGTGAATGAGGGTTTATTAATGCTGACACCTGGTGATGTCGTTGTTTTTCGCACCTCTTTGGACTCCATTGTAAAGGCAGGCAATCAACTCCTGCCCTGGATGAAGAATTCGGATAAAATGGTTTATAATGTGGAGGTTGTCAATATTAAAACGAATGAACAAGTGCAGAAAGAGTTCAAAGAACAACAGGACGCACAGGTAAATACGGATGACAAGTTGATTCAGGAGTATATGAAGTCCAATAATATAAAAGCTGAAAAAACAGCTTCCGGATTATACTACATAATCACCAAAAAAGGAACCGGTGAAAATGCTAAATCCGGACAGCGTGTTACGGTAAATTATACGGGCAGAACGCTATCGAATGAAGTGTTTGATTCAAATGTGGATTCTGCTTTTCACCACGTACAGCCGTTCAGTTTCGATTTGGATAGAGGGAATGTAATCAAAGGGTGGGATGAAGGTATTGCCCTGATGAATAAAGGTGCAAAAGGTACATTACTGATTCCTTCACGCTACGCTTATGGTCCTCAAAGTCCTTCACCAAAAATCCCTGCAAATGCCGTGTTGGTTTTTGACGTAGAGGTAACGGATATTACAGGTCAAGCGGCTGCACCGGCTCCGCATAACCATAACGAACATGATGGTCATAAGCATTAATGGCTTGGTCGTGTACCAGTCATTTGAGTGAACAAGTTATTCAATTTAGTTAAATGACTGAAACCTCATGATGAGAAGTTTTCAATTAACGATAGGGTGTTTGCTTTTTGCAGGCACCCTTTTTGGTTATACCAGGCAAGACACATTGCGAGGCAGTAACGGACTTCATCGTGCTTGGTGGGATGTCAAACATTATGCATTAACCATTGAGTTGGATACTTCAAAAAAGAGCATCTCAGGCAGAAATGTGATTGGCTCGAAGATTGTTTCGACACCCACAGACAGCCTGCAACTGGATCTTCAGGAGCTTTTATTTTTGGATAGCGTGGTAATGGACGGTAAACCATTAGTGTTTTTTAAAGACGGGAATGTATGGTGGGTTAAGCATCCTTTTTATCAAAAGTCTCAGGGCAGTGAATTTACCTTCTCAGTCTACTACCATGGGAAGCCCCCTATTGCTAAAAATCCTCCCTGGGATGGTGGTTTTATCTGGACGAAAGATAGCGTGGGGAACCCCTGGATCGCAGTGGCTTGCCAGGGATTAGGGGCGAGCAGCTGGTGGCCCTGTAAGGATTATCAAGGCGACGAGCCCGATAGCGGAATGAGTTTAAGTTTTTTTCCATCCATTCTGAAACTAACACCCCTTTCTGAAAAGCACGCCGATGCATCCGGATCCTCCAGGATTGATACTGCATTTCAAATAATTTCCAATGGTAAAGATGAAAGTATTTCTGTAGAAAATCCTGGTAAAGACGATATTCAACACTTTTATGCCTACAACCTCTCTCAACCGGTCAATACCTATAATGCAACGTTCTACATGGGCGATTACACCAATTGGGAAGATACCCTCATCGGTGAAAAAGGTGTTTTGAATCTTTCTTTTTATCCATTGAGAAGTAATGAACAAAAAGCCCGGAAACAATTTGCTGTAACCAAAGATATGCTGCGTTGTTTTGAATACTGGATGGGTCCTTATCCTTTTTACGAAGATGGTTACAAACTTGTTGAAGCGCCCTATCTCGGCATGGAACACCAAAGTGCTGTTGCATATGGAAATGGTTATAAAATGGGGTACAAAGGTTCTGATCGCAGTCATACCGGGGTGGGAATGCTGTTCGACTACATCATCATCCATGAAAGCGGACATGAGTGGTTTGGCAACAATATCACAGCCCGGGATGTGGCCGACAATTGGATACATGAAGGGTTTACCACCTACACGGAAACCCTCTTTGCCGAATGGGTTGCAGGAAAAGAAAAAGCGTTCGAATATTGCCGGGGTGAATGGAAGAACATAGTCAACGATCGCCCCATTATTGGTGATTATGGGGTAAACGATGACGGAAGCCGTGATAAATATGATAAAGGAGCAGCACTCATCCACATGATCCGTGTAATTATTAGCAACGACCAGAAATTCCGCCAGCTGCTGCGCGGTCTCAATCAAGAATTCTACCATGGTGTCGTTACTACCCGCCAGGTAGAAGATTATATCAACCGGTTTACCGGTTATGATTTTTCCCCGCTATTCAATCAATATCTACGGACTATTAAGATTCCTGTTCTTGAATATTATATCCAAAAGAAAAAGCTGCATTATCGTTTTACGGAAGTGGTAGAGGACTTTACATTACCAGTGGAAGTGCGCCTGGGTAAGAGAAAAGCTACTATTCGCCCTGCTGAAGCATGGCAGGAAATTAAATGGAAACGTGGTTTTGGAATAGAATTCTCTAAAGACTTTTTAATGGAAATAAAGTAGCACGGGAGATGTATTGATCAAGCCATCAACCTCTAACGATGGTTTAGTTTTTTCCTTGTTTTAATGTCAGCTTGAATGATATATAACATCTCTCTACGAACAATTTTCGATTCCCTATTTTTGCTGCATGCCGGAAATAAATGATTTGGAAGAAGAGTGGGACGATTTGGAAGAAGAAGCAGGAAGCGAAGATGATGCACCTAAGGAACGATTTCGTATTACTATAACGAAAGGACAGGAGCCCCTACGCATTGATAAATACCTGATGAATATAATAGAAGGGGCTACACGCAACAAAATTCAACAGGCAATAGATAATGGATATGTAACGGTCAATAATCAAGCTGTAAAAGCTAATTATAAAATAAAACCGGGTGATGAAGTCATCGTGATTGAAACGCGCAAGGCAGAGGTGCTGGATGTGTTGCCTGAAGCGTTGCCTCTCGATGTAGTGTTCGAAGACGATGATATTCTTATCATCAATAAAAAGCCCGGGATGGTAGTACACCCCGGTTGCGGCAATTATAGCGGTACGCTTATCAACGGGCTCATGTATTACCTGCAATCTAAAAATGTAGATACAACACTGCCGCGCGTTGGGTTAGTACATCGTATAGATAAAAATACGAGTGGTCTTATCGTGATTGCCAAGACCGAACAAGCCATGTCGGATCTCGCAGCGCAATTCAAAAAGCATACTGTTCACCGTCGTTATATAGCCCTTGCATGGGGAGATTTTGAAGAAAATGAAGGTACAGTAGAAGGAAACATTGGCCGAAATCTTCGCTTCCGCAAAATCATGGACGTTTTTCCCGAAGGAGATCAGGGTAAACATGCCATTACCCATTTCAGGGTATTGGAACGCTATAATTATGTAACATTGTTAGAGCTTAGGCTTGAAACAGGGCGTACACACCAGATACGTGTCCATATGAAGCATATCGGACATCCCCTTTTTAATGATGAAACCTATGGCGGTGATCGAATTATAAAAGGTACCGTGTTTACCAAGTATCGCCAATTTGTCGAAAATTGCTTCAACATCCTTCCCCGTCACGCCCTTCATGCCAAAGAACTGGGGTTTGTACATCCGCGCACAAAGGAATGGATTCAGTTTTCCTCCGAACTTCCTGCAGATATCCAACAGGTGATCGAAAAATGGAAATCCTATACGACAGGCATGACGAAGCAGGTTAAAGATAAACTCAGAGGAGATTAGAATAGGCTATATAGCGCTTTTTGAAGGAGGAATCTATCTTTCCAGCAACCTTTTTTTAAGTTAAAAATTGTCCTGTATCAGGGTATAAGGCTATAATTTTTCGATTATAAACATTACTTTTGAATTTGTGACAAAAAAATAATTTAATCTTAATAATGATAACATGCAATTAAACGCATTGAATAGTCAATTATTGTTGTCCATGCCTAGCGGTGGCGAGTGGTTGTGGATTGTGTTAGCAGTAGTCGTGCTGTTTGGAGGTAAAAAAATTCCTGAGCTGGCAAAAGGCTTAGGTAAGGGTATCCGGGAATTTAATGATGCCAAAACCGGTATCAAGAATGAGTTAGAGTCGGGGATGAAAGAACAAAAAGAGCCTAATAAATAAGTACAAAAGCTTGTACATCTTTGCATGGCTACGTACAAGCCATGCTTTTTCATCGATATAATGCTTGCCCATTGGGTCTGCAATGTTTAACCGCTTTTAATAAAAAAATTAAGAAACGATCAAACAATGCATGTAAGGAATTCTGTGTTTTTGATAATTACGATCATCAGCCTCACGTCTGGGAGTCTTTTTGCGCAAAGACGTGAAAAGGCAGGGAAGGTTGTGAGTGTGGATACCATTATTTTAAAAAAAGCGATGGTAAAAGAAGATGCTTGTAAAGGTGAGCCTTTAGTGTTAAAACCGAAGACAATAAACATAGTGCCTCTTGCCGGTCATAAAGAGTATTTCGGTTCAATGAACGACTATGTTATCGGCTATACGCAAAAGTATATGGCATCGCACAATCGCACCCTGTGTTCCGTACGGGGGCGCTGTGAACCCCGTTTTTCGCTGATGGATAATGTATTTAAAAAGCACAATATCCCTAAAGAATTAAAATATTTGGCGGTGATAGAATCCGCATTAACCTCCAATGCTGTTTCTCCGGTTGGGGCAGTAGGTCCATGGCAGTTCATGGAATCTACCGCGCGCATGATGGGACTTACCGTAAATGCAAAACGGGATGACCGCAAAGATTGGTTTAAATCTACGACTGCTGCAGCCAAATATCTTAATTATTTATACGAAGAGCTGGATGACTGGCTGTTGGTTGTTGCCGCTTATAACAGTGGTCCCACCCCGGTGCAAAGAGCTATTCAACGTACAGGAAGCAGGAGCTTCTGGGATATCCGCAAATACCTTCCCAAAGAGACTCAAGGTCATGTATTGGCATTTATTGCTACAGCGTCTATTTTCGAGAAATTGAATAACTACATAGGCAGCAGTATTCCTAAGGATTTTAAATTTTTTAACGAGGATGTATTAGCAACAGAAAAAAAACCTGAACCTAAAATTATCTTTACAGATGAAGAATTAAAAGCCATGGCTATTGTCCGCATTTCTGACCGTCTGAATCTTGATTTGATTTCTCAGGATCTTAAAATTGAAAGAAGATTGCTCGATAAATGGAATCCTGATTACGATCTTTTCGAAATGGATGCCTATGAAGGCGATTTTTATAGTCTTAGAATTCCCAAAGAAAAGCTTGATCACTTTATTGATCGTAAAGAATTTTTAGTAAAGCGTTCAAAATCCATGTTTACGGAAATGAGCATGTAATTCAGAAGTGGATAATTTAAGAGTTCTATCACTGAAAAATTATTGACGAATTGATAAATATTTTGTTGGGGTAAAATATTTTCTTACTTTTGCCCACCTTATAAAAACAGAGTAATAGAAAAATGGCAAATCATAAAGCAACTAAAAAAGACGTACGCCAGAGTCTGAAACGCCGTGATCGTAATCGTTATTATGGTAAAACTACCCGCAATGCAATCCGTGCACTGTTGGCTGTAACTGATAAAAATGAAATACAAGAATCTCTGCCAAAAGTTATTTCTATGATTGACAAGCTTGCTAAGCGCAATGTTATTCATAAGAATAAGGCAAGCAACCTGAAGTCAGGCTTGTTGAAAAGAGTAAATGCAATAGCATAAATTACTTTAATCACATTTATATACTACCGCCCGTTGGTTCATCTGACAGGGCGGTTTTCCTTTTATTTTGACTGAGGATATGTTGCAGACACCGTGGCAGAAAAAAGCCCATGAACATCAGAAAGCATTTCAAAACCTGCTGAAAAAAGTTAACCAGCCGGGCGGGAAAAAAATGCGCAATGATATTTTAGGTAAATTACCCGATCTGCATGAAGAAGCTTTTGAAAGAATAGATTGCCTGCAATGTGCTCATTGCTGTAAAAATTACTCTCCCAGGTTCAAACAGCCCGATATTAAACGTATTGCCAGGCGTTTGAAACTGAAAGAAGGAGAACTGATCAGCCGTTACCTGAAGTTAGATGTAGATAATGATTTTGTTACCCGGTCATCACCCTGCCCGTTTTTAAATGACGATAACACATGTAAGATTTATGACGATCGCCCGAGCGATTGTGCCCGGTATCCTTATACAAATGAAGATGTATTGTTGGACAGGGTACAGCTGACTTTAAAAAATACTACTGTTTGCCCCATTACTTTTTATGTGATGGAGAGCATTTTGAATAAAATTGAATAATAGCAAGAATGTAAATCTGAAATAATAAAGAGGCGGACTCAAATCGAGTCCGCCTCTCTGCATATAAATTCAGGTACAAAATTATTTTGTCATCTTAAAACGATATACGTATTCATCAACATACACACTGATCTGGTATATGCCTGAAGGAAGTTTAGATAAGTCGTTTAATTCAATCAAGTTTTTTCCTGTTGAAACCGCTGTTTCCTGTACAGATACAATTTTCCCTTGTATATCTGCGAGTTGGATTTGACAAGTCTCATGAGTACGTGCCACTACTTCTATCGTCACCCGGTCTTTGAATGGGTTAGGGTAGGCTTTTACTGCGGCTTTAACTTGTTGCGAAAGTGTTGCAATGGAAGAATACTCCACATTGTTATCACTTCCTGTTATTTTTAAGCGATAATAGAGCAGTTTCGATGACTCATTAATCCATGCATTCTTATCTACGTATTCATAAGCAGATGTTGCTGCGAATTTGTTGGGCTTGGTATCACTTATGCTTTCAAAAACCTTCCCGTCTTGAGACTTCTGAATTTCATATTTTATTACACTTTTATCGTCACTAACCGACCAGTTGATCACGGCATCCCTGTTTTTAGATACGGCTGTAAATTCCAGCAATTGTAAACTGAGCGGAAATTGTGCATTTTCGATGGCTCCCAGATCCGGCGCTACAGAGCTTCGTGGATGATTAAATATGTCTGTAGTGATAAATGCAACAGCTATACCCTGATTATTTAATGAAGACTCCAGGGGTTCAAAATCCCCGGCCGGAGGATTCTGGAACAGCGGATTTATGCTAAAGCTGGATGCGTCATTCGATGTTGCCGTTGTCCAATTTGATAATGCGGGGTAATCTGTACCTGCATAGCGTACAAGATTAGCCGTTCCCGTGCCGGTAGGAGCAAGGTAAAGATCGTTGGCGTTCGAAATAATGTTGGTAGTAGTTGCAGCTGTATTGTAATAATAGCAGTATTTAATACCGTTACCCCCTCTTGTTACAGATATGATGTTATTTTGCAAGTTAATGTTACTGGCAGTTGTGCTTTGGTAAAACCCGTGTGTAGCACCTCCTGTCGCAGCTGTGTGATCTAACGAAATGGTGTTATGATAAAAATGGGTACCATCTGATCCCGAGTTGTACAAGGCACTGGCAGTACCGGAGGCATTGTTAAAATCGTATATGATGTTGTTATCAACGATATTTTCACTGCCCGATGGAGCATCTACCGATGAAAAATAAATGCCGAACGAATTACTTGTCAAGGAGGATGTGGCGCCGGCAGTATTATGTATCTTGTTGCCGCTAATTCTCGTATTGGTGGCATTTGTGCCGCTCATGGCAATGCCGTAAAACGTGCTTCCATTGGTGAGTGTGTTACGATGTAGGTCATTTCCTTTCACCAGCAGGCTATCCGTGCCACCTAAATACATACCGTATGAATAAAAATCCTGGATGTCATTATTGATAATACGATTATTCAGGAGTTTACTGGTGGCGTCTCCGATCATCGTAATACCATTGTAAGCACCTGTTATTTTACAATTTGAAATCGTTACACTATCAGCAAAACTGTTGCCTATAGTGGTGGAGGTGAGGTTAGAATTCACAGCAATACCAACAGTAGAATTTTGAGTGCTGGTAAACCCGATATTGATGTTACAGCTATCAATGATAATGTTATTGGAGTTATTGGCAATATTGATACCCCATGCATATTGACTGGCTCCTGGGGCGGCGGCTGTTATATTCAGATTCTTAACAGTCGTATAGTTCATTCCGGAAAGCTTGAGTATAGAACGCTGGTTGCTGTTTGTTGAAAGATAAGTTAGTGTTTCACCGTTGCCGTTGAGGACGATTGGCGCTGATTCAGATAAACCCGGGATGTTCTCAAACACGACTTGTTCGTTATAGGGACCGCTTCCGGATACTACGTTTAGAAAGACGGGGCCGTTGACTCCGCACTTCAACCTTGATACCGCATCATTAAATGATTGGAAATTAGTGCCTCCAGTGGCCAGCATGGAGTTAATTGTATATGTACCGGAAATAGGGTAGTTCAAAGTAATGACGATAGGAGTAGAAGTATCAGACTGGCTGCCATTCATAACCACACACCTGAAATAAGAAGTATTATTGGAAGGTATCACTGAAGCGTTACTGGTAGGAGACGCTAATGTAATGTCCATATACGAGCCGGGCGTATTCGTCGCAGATTCCTGCCAGGTAAAGGTTTGCCCTGTACAAACAGTGTTAGCGGAAAGGTCCAGATTGGCATTGGAACCGGCACAAATACTTGACTTAGCCGCTATCGCCAAGCCGGCATCGGGAGGTGTCGTACAAGGTCCTAAAGGCAATGGCTGGTTCCACGTAGCCGTAATCTCACTTTGTCCCAGTGCCCTGTTATACATTCTGAATTCATCAAGCGTACCACTGATGGTAACAGGGGGATTCAGCGGCAGGATGCTGATGTAATTATTTTCATTGCTTGAACCCACATAAAATTTGTTGCTGTTGCTTTGAATGTAAGATTGTTGACCGACTGTAACGGACGAATGAAAAACTCCGTTTGTATAAGCAGAAATAGTTCCTGAATTATAGTCATAGACATAGTGAAGTACAATGGGGAAGGTAGGGTTGGCAATATCGAGTGTAAAAGGTAACGAGGTAGTTGAAAGTCCTCTGAGTCTGATATAGCTGGTAGTGCCGTTTATTACCCAAAAACAGTTAAGGGGACCTGTAGATTGCAAACCATCCCCAAAAAAATAAGAGTTACCGGCTGTTGGAGGGAGATCTACGTAAGCTGATATAGTCCAGCTGCTGTTTGAGAAGTTTACGCCCCAGTTAGTGCTCATGTAATTACTACTGGTGCTTCCACCGGTACCTACCAACCCGGCTGTAGAAAATTCTCCCGTACCGCCTATGCTCAGCGTAGTGCCTGAAAGGGAGGCTGGGTTGGCTCCTACCGGGCTGCTTGCCAGGTTGGAAACTGATGTTCCTGCAACATCGAAATTGTAATACATCAGCTCAGGAACAGCCTGAGCAAAAGATGGAGTGGCTTGTGACAGAAGTGCGGCAATAATACCCCATGACAGTAGTTTTCTAACCATTTTTTTTAGATTTTAGAGTTGAATTAAATGTTTGAGCAATAAATATTTACGGACAATAATCTCCGTCGGTGATATGTTTATATAGACGACTGTTTGCCTTGAAACGATAGTCCCAAAGTTGCCAGGCAATAAATATTTTTTGTCGTTATTTTAAATGTTGACTAAACGATTGACTCTGCATCTATATAATTCTATATAGCACAGATGAGTGATGCCAGTATCGCTTTAGTTTATGAGAAAATCTCTCAAGGGATGAGCATTAATATATTGTAATTATTTCTATATGATTAGTCTTAGTTTGATTAATTCCCATATTCACTCAGGAATTTGATCCGCATCATTTGCAGATGCTGCTCACTCACATCGCGGTCTTTAAATTCCTCGAATGCCTGTTGCAAATTGTCGTCATGATTGTTGCGGAAGTAGTCGAAAATATCATCCTGTTCATATTCATCCAGGTCCAAACAATAATCCAGGTTCAGTTTGGTGCCGCTTGCCACGATGGTCTCCATTTCGGTAAGAAGGTCCGGGATGCTGAGATTTTTATTTTTGGCAATGGTCTCCAGGGGGATTTTTTTGTCAATATTCTGAATGATAAACACTTTCATACCGCTTTTGTTGACAATACTTTTCACCACAAAATCATCCGGCTTGGTAATATCATTTTCGGCCACATATTGGGCGATCAGCTCTATGAATTTTCTGCCATATCTTAATGCTTTTCCCTTACTGACACCTTGAATACGCTCTAGTTCCTCCATGGTAGTAGGATAGTTCATTGCCATATCCTCCAGTGAATTCTCAAGAAAGATAACGAAAGGAGGAAGGTTTTTTTCATGCGCTACTTTTCTGCGCAAGTCCTTTAACATATCAAATAATACTTCATCCGCTACGGCATTGTTCCCGTTGGCTGCAGCTTCCTCATCATCTCCATCAGCATCTTCAAAATTGTGATTGAGCACCACCATAATGGAGAATGGCTTTTTAAGGAAACTATGCCCCTTCTCCGTAATTTTTAGTAAGCCATACTCTTCTATATCCTTTCTGACCAATCCTTCAAACATCATCTGGCGAATGAGAGAATACCAAAAGTTTGCCTCCATTTCCATAATGATACCACTGCCAAAACATTTAAGTTTATCATGCTTGAATGTTTTGATTTGCGGCGTTGCTTTTCCCAAGATCACATTGACCGTATATTCAATGTTGAACCGTTCATCGAGCGCATTTATGGTATCTAATACAATCTTAGAGCTGTCCTTTACTTCAAGTCGTTCTTTAGGATTCAGGCAATTATCGCAATTTCCGCAATTATCTTCTTTGTAAGTTTCACCAAAGTAATGCATCAGTTGTTTTCTGCGACAGACGCCACTTTCTACATAAGCCAATGTTTCCGAGATAAGCTGGGCGCCCATTTCACGTTCACTTAATGGCTTATCCCGCATCAGATGCTCCAATTTCTGAACATCTTTATGAGAATAATAAAGAATACATTTTCCTTCCAGCCCATCACGTCCGCCCCGTCCGGTCTCCTGGTAGTAATTTTCAAGAGATTTCGGTACGTTCCAGTGAATGACAAAACGGACGTCTGGCTTGTCAATCCCCATCCCGAATGCAATGGTAGCGACGATCACATCCACTTTCTCCATCAGAAAATCATCCTGGCGCTTAGCGCGAACCGGTGCATCTAATCCTGCATGATACGCTACAGCCGAAATGCCGTTTGCCATGAGTGTGCTCGCCAGCTCTTCAGTCGTTTTCCTGTTGAGTGTATAAATAATCCCGCTTTTACCTTTCATCTGGTGGATGAACTTCACCATATGTTTCAGTACCGTTTCTTTTTTTCCTTTAGGAAGGATCTCGTAGTAAAGATTAGGTCGGTTAAAAGATGAGATAAAAACTTTCGGATCTTTTAGTTCCAGGTTCTTGAGGATATCATCCTGTACCTTAGGTGTAGCGGTGGCTGTTAACGCAATAATAGGCAGGTTAACATCGATCTGGTCGATCATACCACGTAGTTTTCGGTATTCAGGACGAAAATCGTGTCCCCATTCCGAGATGCAATGCGCTTCGTCTACTGCTACAAAAGAAAGATTCAGATCCTGAAAGAATGCAATGTTTTCCTCCTTGGTAAGCGTTTCGGGAGCTACATACAATAGCTTCGTATCGCCGCTTAAAAGGTCCTCTTTTACCTTTTTTTGTTGGGTTTTGCTCAATGTTGAATTAAGAAAGTGAGCGACATGATCTTTGCTGCTATAGCTTCTTATCAGATCTACCTGGTTTTTCATCAATGCGATGAGCGGTGAAACGATGAGTGCAACACCTTCGCTGAGCAAGGCCGGCAGTTGGTAGCAAAGCGATTTACCCCCACCGGTAGGCATAATTACAAAGGTATCTTTGCCTGCTAAAACACTGCTGATGATTTCCTCCTGATCTCCTTTGAAATTATCGAATCCGAAATATTCTGCCAACGATTTTTTCAGAACACTATCTTCAGTAGTTTTTTTAGTGGATTTAGAGGCTGGTTTTTTTGTAAGTGTTTTAGCTTTCGCACTTGCAGTTTTTGCTGCTGCCATAGTAGATCGTTTTATTTTCTAAACAGAAAATGGATGAATAATACATCGCAAGAAAAGTCAGTGTAAAAGTTACACTGATGCTTAAAAGGATTGCGAATTTACGATAGGTAAGATAATAAAAATAGCGCGAAGTCAAATGAGGTTGCTAAAAAAATGTTATTCACATTAAAGTATTTCAAGATAATGTGTTCGCGCTGTAGCCGGCTGATTCAAAACTTGTATAAGTTGATGAAAATGTGAGGGATTATGTACAAAATCGACTTGTGTCACATCGATGAAAATGCATTTTTGTAAGTTTAATTCCAGGTATTCATCATACATGTTCTGAACATCCTGCAAATAGCTGTCCTGAATATTTTGCTCATAGCTGCGCGCTCTTTTTTTGATATTCTCCTGCAGCTTTTTTATAGGGGAATAAAGGAAGATGACCAAATCCGGTTCTGGCAGATTAGTTTCAGCAATTTTATATATTTTTTCAAAAAGTGCATATTCATCTGCCGGTAAGTTGATCTTAGCAAATAATTTGCTTTTGAGAAGGATGTAATCAGAGACGACTTTTTCGTGGAAAAGTTCCTGTTGAAGCAGCGTCCTTTTCATTTGTTTATACCGGTCTGTAAGAAAGGACAACTCCAGAGGAAAAGCATACCGCTCTTTTTCATGATAAAATTTGGGCAGAAAGGTATTGTCAGCAAACTCCTCTAACATCAGCTTAGCATTGTAATGTGTTGCGAGGAGGCTCGCCAATGTACTTTTGCCGGCGGCAATATTTCCTTCAACAGCTATGTATCGATAGTGCATTTGTGAGGACAAATATAATCTACGGGTGCCCTTTCTGTTAGATTTTTATGTTTCGCAGGTCATTATACTGTGCCTCCTTTCGTAAACTCTAATTTTCCGATATTTTGCACTTGCAACTTGTCCTGACAAACTTGTAATAAGGTGGTAATCGTCTCTTTAAGAACGGGGTGCACCCATTGAGGTGCGATTTCCTGCAACGGCAGTAATGTAAATTTCCGATCCTGAAGATAAGGATGTGGCACTTTTAGGGATTCATTTTGTATGATTTCCTTACCATAAAACAGAATATCGATGTCCAAAGTACGCTGCCCCCATTTAAGTTGACGCTGCCGCCCCAATCTTTGTTCAATAGCCTGGATGCTTTCCAAAAGTGTTTGTGGGGCTAAATTTGTCTCTATCCGCATGACAAGGTTGAGAAAATCAGGTTGATCTTCCAGACCCCAGGCAGCCGTTTCATAAAGTGATGATAGGTTTCTTACCCGACCGCAATGGGTGACAATTTCCTGTACGGCATCTCTCAGCCATTGTTGACGATCTCCTTCATTACTTCCCAGCAAGAGGTAAACGAATTCCATGTAAACGTATGTAATTTTCAGTAAGCAATAAGTTATCCGATAGTAAGCATGGAAGCGACGGTAAAATGACCTGTAGTATTTACACGGGAATTATTTCAATTGCTTCAGAATATCTGTTTCTTCTATGTAACCTGCATGTTCCCAAATAAGAGTTGTATTCTTGTAGAGCTTCAGCAAGGGTGGGGAAGCCACATGAAGCGCTTTACATAATTCCGGGTTTTCATCTACATTGATCTCCACCACCGTCACTTTATCCTTCATTTCGTTACTTATTTTCCTTATTGAAGGAGCCATTTTTTTACAGGGAGGGCACCATGGAGCGTTAAAGTCTATCAGCACAAGCGTTTCGCTATTTAATAGTTCCTGGTACTGCTGCACTGTCATGCCCTTCGCCGGAACTTCTTTACTCACTTCCGGAAGACCGGCTGCCCGCCATTGCATCATTCCTCCTTCCATTTCATACACTTTTTCGAACCCGTTTTTTCTCATTGCCTCAGCTGCTGATGCACTTCGTCCACCTACAAGGCAATATACAAATACAGGTTGGGACTTGTCCAACGCCATTACTTTTTTAAGAAAGTCATCTCCATTCCAATCCACGTTGAAAGCATCAGCCACATGCCCTTTCGCAAACTCACCGGGTGTACGTACATCCAGGATTTGCGGACTATTCACCTCCCTGATCTTTTCTGAAAATTCTCTGGCTGGAAGTGTCCGGGAATCATCTTTTTGCGCCAGGGTACAGTTTGCCAGCAGGGTTATAAATAACAGGTTGTAAAAAAACTTGTACATGCTTAAATATTTTCTTTGATTAATCTTTCCAAATCTTTTGCAGAATGCACTCCCGATTGCCTCCATCGTATTTCCCCTTTTTTAAAAATGATCAGGGTAGGGACACCGCTAATTCCATATCGTGCTGCTACCTGGGGATTCTTGTCTACGTCTATCTTGATAATGGTTGCGGTATCGCCAATACGTTTTTTTACATCCTGCAATATAGGCGACATCATTTTGCAAGGGCCGCACCATTCAGCAAAAAAATCTACCAGAACCGGTTTTTCTGAATTAATCATTTCCTGAAAACCCATAAGTTGACATGTTTGATCATGCAAAACTACGGTAATGCTTGTTGATGAATTGTTAGTTTAAGTTATGACCCATTTTGCTTATTTGTTGGACATCCGGATGGTAAAATGCAAAACCAAGAAGGGTCGCGGCTATGCCGCGACCCTTCTTGGTGAAAAACTATTTTTAGCAGCTTATTTTTTAGTTGCAGCAGTTGTTTTTTTAGCAGCAGTTGCAGTTGTTGCTGTATTGGTTTTTGGAGTAGCCTCTTCTGTTGCTTCTTCTGTGTTCAGATCCAGCATTTTTTCCAGTTGGCGTACTTGCTTTTTAAGGTCGTAGATCGTTTTGTACATTTCATCCATCTCGCTACGAGTAGCTACCGGAATTCCGGTCATGAACTTTTCCATCTGAACTTCTACATCTTTACGAAGCTTCAATTGCATAGCGCTTACTTCAGCCATCAACTCGCTGTACTCATCACTTTCGAACAATTCTACGTAAGTTTTGTCGCTGATGTTCATCCACTCCTGGTAAAGCGCCATCATGCTGTTCACTTCCTGACCTTTTTCAATTTTAGAAGCAATATTCTGAGCAAGATTGTCCATTACTTTGGTGCCCTGAGTGTACATCATGTATTGCAGTTCTGCATTTTTGATGTTATAGACAGCAATACGGTTAGCAAGATCCTGCCATTCTACCAACGTCTTTGTTTGAGCGTTTGGAGTCATCATTTTAGTGAAAGGAGCCACCGCTTCGTTCATGTTATTGTAGAAAGCGTTGTAACCGTTCATGATGTTGCCGAAGATCTCCGTTGTGTTCACCGGCATAGCATTGCTAAACATGTTGCGAACTTGCTGATAATTGTTCCAGTTGCCCTGAGTAGCTTGCTTGAAATTGTTTTGGAACATTTCTGTAGCCTGGTGCATATATTGGCGAGTTGTTTCGGGCATGAAGCCGAAATACTTGTCCATCATCTCTTTATAAGCAACCGGGTTCATCCATTGTTTGTAAACATCCATATTGAATGTTTTTTCCTGGATGGATTTCCACATAGGAGTCCACAGTTCAGTAAATTTGGTGAAACCTTCTGTAGCGTTCATCATGTTTTTATAAACATCCTGAGTTGTGTTATTTTGAAGGTTTTCCTGGAATTTAGCAAAGCTGTTTTTCAGGGTGTCATTATATTGATTGAAGATACCTGTCCAGTTCTGCGTATTGTTTTTCCATGCATCCATGTTGAACATATTGTTCCACTGTTGCAAACCATTGAACCAGTTTTGTGTATTGTTCATGTTAGTCAACCAGTTGTTCCAGTTGCCGTTCATGTTATTCCACATTTCCATGGGGTTGTTGGCCGTCGCATTTTTACTGCTGTTCATTGCATTTTGAAAAAAACTTGTGTTCATATCCCACATTTGTTTAGCTTGATTCATTTGCGTGTTGAACCAGTTTTGGTAGTACTCATTCATTTGTGTAGTATTATTTTGAATGTTCTCATTCAAGTTACTACCTTTTTCTGATGCCTTAGTGAAAATGTTCTTTTGATTGTCCAACCAGTTTTTATACCATTCGCTTCCTTTTTGCACTGTTTCATTCACCAAAGTGTTACCGTTAGCAAATTTTTTAGCGTTTTCTACTACAGTATCCACAGCATTTTTTTGTGTTTCCACCATGGTGTCTACTAAGTTTTTGTTGTTTTGGCTAGCCATTTTGTTTGTTTTTTATTATTTGAAATTTTTTATCTAAACTTGTACTTTGCAAAGGAACTTAATATTGACCTGTTCAAATTCAATTAAGGAGTTAACCTTTCATTAAATTCAGTCCGTTGTGTTATATCTCATTCCCTAATTCGGGCGCGAAGGTACGGGTTTTTCCATTTAAAAAAACTTAATTTTTTATAAAACTGTTATCTGGTATGGGGGCTGAACTTTCCAATTCTTCCCCTGCCAGTTTGTTTTTTGAGATATCTGTCCGTTTACTCTCCCTTTTTATGGCTGTTCCAGCAATACAGGATAGGAAGCGGCATTTTTATAAGCACCCCAATCGGTAGAGGGATATTTATTCTTTATAGCACCTAAATCTCGCTCCGGCTTATCTGTAATTTGAATAGTTTTATTGTCTGCGTCAATTTCTAATTCGCCCAGGTAGGTAATGGAATCAGGGTGGACAGTAAAGGTTAAAGATGAAGGCGCGTTTTCTACGATACTAATCCTCCCTAAATCATTATATTGAATATCCGGATTGGAAACATAGTTGCCTGCATCCATCTTCCATACAAAATAAAAAATCAGCGTATCGCCTTTTCTCAGATCTGCATTTGCTTTTTTACCGTTGCCCGTCAGGGTAAGCAGGGTGCCGCTTCGTTCTATTTTAGAAGAATGAATCTGCTCAAGTAAGCAAGAATACTTGTACATCTTAGGTTTTGCATCTATGATAGAAAGAGAGCCGATTACTATACCCCGGGCCCGATCAAAGCCCTGGTTCAATGAACGAAAACTTAACCCATTAGGTTGCCCGCTTGCCGTTAATGCAACAAATTGTATAAAGATGATCAGAATAGCTTGTTTAATACGCTTCATCGTGCTTTTCCTGAGGGTAAGAAGACGTGTTTATATTACAGGCATTTCATTCAGGATTTTCTCCGCAGCAACCAGGTCATCATGCAGCACCCTGTCTTTTTCCATAAAACTCACTTCACTGCGAACCTTCGCAACAATATTTTCCAAAAGGGGGGAGGTTTTCTTAGGTCGGCGGAATTCCAATGCCTGCGCGGCGGTCAATAATTCTATGGCAAGTACACGTTGCACATTTTTTACTACACGATACAGTTTGGTAGCCGCGTTGGCTCCCATGCTCACATGATCCTCCTGCCCGTTACTACTTACAATACTATCCACTGAGGCGGGAGTGCAGAGTTGCTTATTTTGACTTACGATTGCTGCAGCTGTGTATTGAGCTATCATGAAACCGCTATTGACACCGGCATCCGGAGCAAGGAACGGAGGGAGGTCCCTTTGCCCGCTGACGAGTAAATAAGTCCTGCGTTCAGAAATATTTGCAAGCTCAGCCAATGCAATGGCAAGAAAATCCAAATTTAAAGCCAATGGCTGCCCGTGAAAGTTTCCACCGCTCAGGATCGCATCGTCATCATGAAAAACGATCGGGTTATCGGTAACAGAATTGATTTCTGTTTCTACAATCTTAATAATGTTTTCAATCACGTCCTTACTTGCTCCATGCACCTGGGGAATGCAACGGAAAGAGTAGGGGTCCTGCACCTGCACTTTATGTAATTGTTGCAGTTCGCTACCCTCCAGCAATCGCAGCATGTTGTGCGCAGTTTCAATCTGTCCCTTATGCGGTCTTACGCGGTGCAACGAGTGACGGAAGGGTTCGTCTTTCGCCAGGAATGCATCTGCCGATAGTGCTCCAATTACGTCCACCCATTGTAACAGTCTTTGGGTTGCCAGGAGGCACTCAACTGCGTAACTGCTCATGAACTGCGTTCCATTCAATAGGGCCAAGCCTTCTTTAGCAGCTAAGCTCATCGGCTGCAAATCCGCTTTTGATAATGCTTCCGCAGCTTTCATTTTTATCCCTTCATAATACACCTCACCTTTGCCCAACAGGGGTAAACTCAGGTGTGCCAACGGAGCCAAGTCACCGGAAGCGCCCAGCGACCCCAGCTCGTAGACTACAGGAATGATACCGGCGTTATAAAAAGCAATCAATCTGTCTACAATTTCTTTGCGTACCCCGCTATATCCTTTACTAAGCGCATGTATTTTGAGTAACAGCATCCAACGCACTATATCCTGCGGTACCTCATCGCCCATGCCGCAGGCATGGGAACATACCAGGTTTTCCTGAAGCTGGGAAAGCTCGCTATTTTCGATCCGCACATTACACAGCGATCCGAAACCCGTGTTGATACCGTAAAATGTTTTTCCTTCCTGCAGTATGTTATCCAGGTATTCCCTGTTTACTTCTATCGCCTTACTGGCTTCTCGGGAGATTTCAAGTGTATTGTCTTTCCAGTTCTGGAGAAAGTCTATGGAAATATGGTCAGGTAGCTGCATGGGTGCAAAAGTCAAAATTCAAAATGAAAAAGTCAAAAACTATCCCGGAAATTCCACACCGAAAATTTTAGCGCTCCGATAATTGCCAGCGCTAGCCTTTATCCACTGAATATTTGCCAGGTCCCATGAACATCAAACCGAAGAATGCAAACGCCAATTCAATGGCATGTGAGGAGTCGAGGAGACTTTCTCCTTTTGACAGATGCATTGTGGCTGCCACGATCATTGTCATCACGATAAAGAGGCATGCCGGACGGAAAGCCAAACCCAATACCACGAGTACTCCTCCAATGGCTTCTGCAATGGCGGCAGCCAAGCCCCAGCCAGTGGGGAAAAAATGAATGCCCATATTTGCCATAGCAGTCCCCAGTTTCGCCCATTTTTCGGGTCCACCGGTTATTTTGGGTAAGCCATGTATGATCATCATAGTGCCCAGTCCGGCACGCATGATAAGAAGTCCGAAATTTGAATATTTGTTCAGCGCAGAGAAAATAGCCATAGTTAGATTTGAGGATGCAAAATAAATGTAATCGGATACCAGGACAAGTTTGCTTTTGGAACACTGTGGATAAGTTCGAGCGTTGCAAACAAGATTTTCGTATTAGTGGCTAATGAAGTATTTTCACAACAAACGGGGCTTCATGTATAATAAGTTTATTGCCACTTCACGCGATCGTGAATTATGTTTACGGACCAAGTGAGAAATGCATTGAAATTTTACGCTATCCCACTTATTGCATTAATTATTGCATCGTGGCAGGTATCTCATATACAGTACGGACTATCGCGATGGAAGGGTGGAGGTTTCGGTATGTACACTGAGGTACATGCCGATTCCAGGCAACTTGTCGTAAATGATAGTTTGATTGTGTATGATTCACTTAGGGATAATAAAAAGATAAGGCTGATTTTTAAAAATTATCTTTTCTATCCCAGGAAAAAATACTGTAGTTCATTAATGGAACAATTGAAAATTGAAGACGACACTGCAAAACTGGAGATATGGTTGCCTGAATATGATGCTAAAATGAATTTACTCACAAGGAAAAAAATTCATGAATATATCCATATTGAAGACTAGGCAGTTGGATAAGTTGGATAAGTTACATATCTTATCCTATTTTTTTATTCTGTATTGTTCCATCTATCCTTTTGTCATTTATAGAAATCCGTGGTACATAAAGGTCTCTATAGTATTGATCATCCTATTGTGCTTCTTTGTGCATTTTTTCAAGAAGCAGATTATGATCCCCTTAGCGGGACTGCTTATTTTCTATATGTATTTAACATTTTTGGGAAAGTACTACATCATAGGTAATCATGGTTTTGTGACTATTTACATAGGTTTTATGTTGCTTTTAGCTCACGTATTCAGCCTAGAGGAAGATGTTATTATTCGAAAAAACAGCCTTTGGCTACTGTTAGTCATTATGCTTTTCGGGGCAGTCCAAAAATTATTTTCACCAAATTATCTTTCAGGTGACTATATGAATTACGTCTTTAATGTGGGGGGCTTGTTTCCGCTGCTGGGTTTAAATTCAACTATGGGTGCCTATTTCGAAGAAAATCGAGTTCTTGTACAGGAATTTGCGAATACTTATCCGACGATGTCCGGTGCGGTCAGGTTGAATTTGTTATTTGAACACCAGACTGTTTTGATTTATTGGTTCAGTATTTTCATTATACTGGTAGAATTTTTATTTGTTTTAGCGCTGTTTTGGAAGAATGAAGTCTATAAACATCTTTTCTTTCTTGTTTTTCTGATCACGGTGGCTTTTACGAGGCAGGAAACGGGCTTTTTGTCTATGCTGTGTTTTCTTTGCTTTACGCAATTGCCCCAAAACATGCCTAAAATATTTAATTTCAGTTATTGCTTTTTCTTCCTTGGTTGTCTGGTCTTTATGTTTTTGAAAATTGGCTACCACTAGCTCATATAAGATTCATATCCTGATTTCTTATTGTATTTTCTTTTGGGAAGATGTGAATCTCGTTCCCAAAAAGAAACCTTCACCCGACGGCAAAGGTTTCCTGAGTAAATGCTATATGTACTTATTCTCCACTACCTGAGAACGTGGCAGCAATATATTCTCTGTTGAGACGGGCAATGTTATTCAAGGAGATACCTTTAGGGCACTCCGCTTCACAAGCACCGATATTGGTGCAGCTACCGAATCCTTCTTTATCCATTTGCGCGATCATGTTGGTAGCACGGGTCTTAGCTTCAGGGCGCCCCTGTGGCAACAATGCCAGGTGCGATACTTTTGCAGAAAGGAACAGCATAGCCGATGCGTTAGGGCAAGCTGCCACACAGGCCCCGCAACCAATACAGGCAGCAGCAGCAAAGCTTTCGTCGGCTTTTTGTTTTTCTATGGGCAGGCAGTTAGCATCCTGGGCGTTGCCGGTATTAACGGAGATATAACCTCCTGCTTCGATAATGCGGTCGAAACTGGTTCTGTCTACCACCAGGTCTTTAATAACCGGAAATGCATTAGCACGCCAGGGCTCTACTACGATGGTATCCCCATCTTTATACTCCCGCATGTGCAACTGACAGGTGGTTGTTTCCTGCCAGGGCCCATGAGCACGGCCATTGATGTGCATGCTGCACATCCCGCAGATACCTTCCCGACAGTCATGATCAAAAGCTACCGGTTCTTTGCCTTCTGCTACCAGTTGTTCATTCAACACGTCAAACATTTCAAGGAAAGACATCTCAGAAGAGATATCCTTTACCTGGAAGGTTTCAAAACCACCTTTGGCGTTAGCGTTTTTTTGTTTCCACACTTTTAATGTGAGGTTCATGTTGTAATGTTCCATATCAATATTTTTATCCGGCATACCGGAGTTTACTATTTTTTTATTTCTTCACTAAAAGTTACAAAAGCTGAAATACCAAAAGAGATCAAGGGTATTTTCATCAGGTCTCCCTGGCGTGATGCAATCCTCCAGTAAGATGCAGCTCCGGCTAAAGAACCACAGATTGAAAATTCACCTTCTCCCAGATTTTTTATTTGCTCAATAGAAACCACAAAATTGTTGTCTACTACCAGATTCCTGTCTGTAACGTCTACGATTAATGTTTTTCCTATATCATTTTTTGATTTACGAACATAAATGGGTTCATTCAAAATGATCTTAGGTTTCCCGTTTATCAATTCATAAATATTGATGCGGTATAAAATTTCAGGATAAGTACATCGCCCAACGTTGACGGCAATACTGTCAATGAAGGTTTTTTTGCCTCTGACCTTCATGAGCGTGCCTACTTCTGTCAGTGTATCCGCTTCTCTTTTTACTTTGCCACTCTTCTTTTTCTTTTCTTCAAATACATAAGGTACCGGTAATCCATTTTCGTCTTTACAATGAATATCGTTACCCAGGTGAGCTAAGGTAAGTTTTGCCGGCTTGACAATAACTTCTTTCAGCGTTGCTTCTTTTTTATTTAATACGATAGTATTGTTAGTCGATTTCGCTTTTGCAATAAAGTCGTTTACGGAGATTTTATAATCTTCATAACCGATTAAGAATATGGACAGTGTCTTGCTTTGAAGCTCATCCGGAATTTGCAGCGAGAAAGAACCGTCTTCAGATGAATTGGTACCGGTTTCACTTTCCAGGATACCAATATTAGCGAATGCAACAGGTGCATGAGTGACAGCATCTACGAGTTTAGCGTTATAAGTTTGACCGTACCCTTGTATACTAAGGATAAGGGTAAACACAAAACCTGCTATTTTTAATAGATTACTCATCAACCTGCTTATATTCTTCCAGTTTTAGAAGAGGCTTTCGCTTTAATTTCTTTTTTGTATGTTCTACCAGCGTACAGTCTTCTTTTCTTTTTATCACCTCCTCATCGCCTGTCACCCAATTGACATCTTTATAGTTCCTACCGGCATTACCTACGCCTTCTCCATTACAATCGGAAACATTCCAATAATAGTCTGAGGTGGATCCGATAAGATACATACCGTCATTCTGATACCTGAACTTTTGTGTGTCGCTCCATCGCCATGCGCTGCCCCCATAATGGTCAATTATTATGATCCCTTTCTCAATCTGAATTCCCGACCAGGGATCTCCAAAAATGCCACCACATCCTTTACACATCAATACATTCTTAGAGTTCCCAACCTGCTTCAGACCGTTAGGTGTTTGCAGTAATACAATCATTAATCTCTCCCCTTCATAAAAACTGTTCTTCTCTTCTTCCAACGAACGCAATGCCAATACAAAATCCTCTTTTCCATCCTTATTCAGATCTCCTGTCACATACCCACCTTCAAGCGTATCATATCCTGCCGGTATGAACTTCTTTACAGATGTCCATAGTATTTCACCAGAGGAGTGGTGGGTGAAGGACAGCAGCGCCATAATGAAGACGAAGAGCCGCATCCGATTATTTATAAGAACGTTGTGTAGGATGGACTACTTCATAGTTCAATTCCTCCTTATGCAATTCAAAATTACTTTCGCCTTTGTATTCCCAGGCCGCTACATACATATAGTTGTCATCCTGTCTCAGTGCTTCACCATCTTCTGTTTGATACTCTTCCCGAAAGTGTCCGCCGCAGCTCTCATTTCTTTCTAACGCATCCTTACACATCAATTCACCTAACTCCAAAAAGTCTGCTACACGATTTGCTTTGTCCAGTTCGGGATTAAATTCGTTGATGTCGCCCGGGATGCGCACATTACTCCAGAATTCTTTGCGCAGCGCCTGTATTTCAGTAATCGCCTGTTTTAAACCTGCTGCGTTACGCGCCATTCCGCATTTATCCCACATGATTTTCCCGAGGCGTTTGTGAAAACTTTCTACGCTTTCCGTTCCCTTGATACTCATCAGCTTTTCGATACGTTCACGAACTTCTTTTTCTGCTTCTACAAATGCCGGATGGTCTGTCGGGATGGCTTTTGTACGGATGTCATCAGCCAGGTTATTCCCTAATGTATAAGGCACCACGAAATAACCGTCTGCCAGACCCTGCATCAATGCAGAGGCTCCCAGGCGATTCGCCCCGTGGTCACTAAAATTGGCTTCACCTAATGCATACAATCCTTGCACGGACGTTTGCAGTTCGTAATCCACCCAAAGTCCACCCATCGTATAGTGTACAGCAGGATAGATGCGCATCGGTACTTCATAAGGATTTTCCCCTGTGATCTTTGCGTACATATCAAACAAGTTGCCGTATTTTTCCTTTACGACAGCCTTGCCCAGTTCTATTACCTTTTCTTTGCTCACGTCTCCCAAACCTTGTTTGCCCACTTCCACTTTACCATATCTTTCTATGGCAGATGCGAAGTCCAGATAAACTGCCTGTCTGCTCGAACCCACCCCGTAACCGGCATCACATCTTTCTTTTGCTGCACGGCTGGCTACGTCGCGGGGTACCAGGTTACCAAACGCCGGGTACCTTCTTTCCAGGTAGTAATCTCTTTCTTCTTCCGGGATATCAGATGGTTTGCGGGTGTCATTTTGTTTTTTGGGGACCCAGATCCGTCCGTCGTTACGAAGACTTTCCGACATCAATGTCAGTTTCGACTGGTGATCTCCGCTTACAGGAATGCAAGTAGGGTGGATCTGTGTATAGCAAGGATTACCGAAATAGGCTCCTTTTTTATGCGCTTTCCAGGCTGCAGTCACATTGCTGCCCATAGCATTGGTAGAGAGATAAAATACGTTTCCGTAACCGCCGCTGCATAATAATACCGCGTGCCCGAAATGACGCTCCAATTCGCCTGTCACCAGGTTACGAACGATCACACCGCGACATTTACCGTCGATAATTACGACATCGAGCATTTCATGACGGGAGTATTGTTTCACATTACCCAAGGCTACCTGGCGTTCCAATGCCTGGTAAGCACCGATCAGCAATTGCTGTCCTGTTTGCCCTGCAGCGTAAAATGTACGTTGTACCTGGGTACCACCAAATGAACGGTTGCTCAGCAAACCGCCATATTCACGGGCGAAGGGTACGCCTTGCGCCACACATTGGTCAATGATATTGGCACTTACTTCCGCCAGGCGATGCACATTTCCTTCCCGTGCGCGGTAATCACCGCCTTTAATGGTATCATAAAACAAACGGTAGGTACTATCCCCGTCATTCTGATAGTTTTTGGCTGCGTTGATACCACCCTGGGCCGCTATCGAGTGTGCCCGGCGGGGGCTATCCTGAAAACAAAATGTTTTTACTTTATACCCCATTTCACCCAGCGAAGCTGCTGCAGAGGCGCCTGCCAATCCTGTTCCGATCACTATGATCTCCAGCTGACGTTTGTTAGCCGGGTTCACTAGCTTACACGTAGCTTTATAATCCGTCCATTTTTTGGACATCTCTCCCTGCGGTATTTTGGAATTAAACGGCATTTTATATGAGTTGTTTATTCGTGATTTGTTTTCAGTTACTTTTCTTCTAACCTAAACTTTTTTTGATGTTCAATGTGTATTTACTTTGGCACGTTCTCTTAGGTCATACAGTTTCTTACACACCAAACTGTTTCAAGTGATGATCCAGATGTTTCCATTGTAACGCATCCCATTCTTCATGGGTCATCTTTCCAAAAAACGGATGGCGATTTCCTAATTTCCCTGCTCTGCCTTTTTCGGAAAAGGCATTAATATCTTTTATTAATATTTCTTTCTCTTTCTCAAAATCTCTTTCATCGGTAATAACAAAAGTTGGTGCCGTTGGACTGTTCTTTTTCAACTCCGCTCCGCTCAGGTATTGGTTTTTTACCATTTTCCCAAATAAGAAGCTAAGCATTTTCATTTTAAGGTCGGTTGGTATCAGTTCTATATTCAGCGCGGCTTCCAACGGTTTTTGACAATGAGCGAGCATTTGTGCTACATTCATTTTCCCCCATTGCTTTTGAGATTGGGGGGTCAGGCGTTGGATTCGGTCCAGGATGGACTGTTTACCCTCTGTTGTGAAAAGTGATTGCATCATCGTTTATTAATTCATCCAACCCATGTAAAAAGCGATCGGCATCAGCGCAAAGATCAGCGGCACTATGATCGAGAATGCAATACCCACATTGCGGATGATTGCCTTATACTTCGGTGTTCCCAGTCCCAACGTCTGGAAAGAGCTGTAAAATCCATGCGCTAGGTGAAACCCTAAAGAGATACACCCTAATACATACACTATCACCACAATTAGATTCTGAAATGTATCTGCCATCCTGGTGTAGAGATTTAATTCTTCACCTGTTGTGAATTGTTCTGCACGGTTGGGGATCCAGAAGTGAGAGGTGTGGATGATCAGAAATAACAATACTAATGTGCCCAGCAGTCCCATAGAGCGGCTGTACCATTTGCTGGTCTGGCTCGTTTTATGCATTGCATAGCGTGTGCTTCGCTTGCTCCTGTTTTGTGCCCACAACATTAAGCCTTGAGCGATATGGAGGATAAAACCGATAACCAATCCGATTTCTGTAATGCGGATCACCGGGTTGGTTCCCATAAAATGGGCTGCTTCATTGAATTTCACACCGCCGTCAAACCAGAATATCTGAGCATTTACATAACAGTGAATGATAAGAAACAGGATCAGAAAAAGACCTGTAAAGCTCATCACCAATTTTTTACCAATAGATGAGGTGAAATGTTGTTTCCAAGACATTGTGGAACGGAGTGTTAAATTGTAATAGAATTGTAAAAACTTTGCAAAGATAATACAGCATAAGGGGAAGGTCAAATGCCAGCGCGTTTTTTTTATGTCATTATAAATTAAAGTTTGGCTAAGGTGTTTCACTACAAATGTCGTACTGAATCTCTTACCCATCTTACGATCATAAATGTTAGTGAAATTATTAAGGTTTTCTGTAGATTATGTGCCATGGATATAAAGATAAGGGGCGAACTTTAATCCGCCCCCTTTACGCTATATTACAACAACCAACTTTATTTTGTCACTTTCACGGTATGAGACCTTGTACCATCAGTATACTTAATCAAGTAAAGACCGGATGTAATGTTGCTCATGTCTATATCGGTTTTGTTACTTGTAGGTCTGATGACTATTAGGTTTTTACCCGTTAGATCTGTAACTGATATGACAGCGTCTTTTTTTATACTACCTGTAATTTCGACAGTAAGTTTATTATCTACCAAAGGATTAGGGTAAGCACGTACTTCAAATACATCTTTACTTCCGCTTATAACCTGTACAATCTTTGAATATTCAAATTTACCATCTGCATCTATCATTTTCAGGCGATAATAGTTAATTCCTGCTTCCGGATTTTCATCCCAATAAGTATAAGTAGATGATTGTCCTTTCGCTTGCTTACTGTATATTTTTATAAATTCACGACCATTACTACTTTTTTCCAGTTCAAAAAAGTCTTCAGGTTCTTCTGACAGTGTACTCCACATAACCTGATTTTTCTTGTCTATATTGGTGGCGGCAATATTCTTCAGTTTTATGGCTAGCGGGGCACCTGATACGCTAATGCTATAATTGATAGAAGCACTGAGCGCATAGGTATATACCCGGATGAAATAGGTATTTCCTATAGTCAGGCCTGAAACAGTTCCGGAGTTGGGATCGCTACATAGCAGGCTGGGCAGTGACCCTGTGCAGTTTCCTGAAACCCCTCCATCTAACACCTGGAAATAAGCATCGGTGCTGGTGTTTGCAGTGGTTGAGGCTGTTACACCAGATAGATCAATTTGAGCGCTGGTATAGGTTGCTGTAAATTTGTACCAAACATCGTCATCCGGGTTCCCGAAACATGGTGTCGGAGCCATTGATTGAGTAGCTCCTAATGTAGTTCCTGTTGTTCCAATTACCGAACTGCTATGTGTTAATACTATAGCATTTGAGCAATCATCATTTGAAGGCGGTGGACTTACAACCGTAAATTTACGGGCATTTGTTGCACAGGTAGTAACAGTTCCCAATGTATTTTTAGGGGCAACGTACCAGTAGTAATCTCCTGGTGAAAGAGGGGTCGTTAACGTATAATTCAGCGTATTCGAAGTTCCGGCCAAAGTGGTAGGTGGATTGTTGCTGTCCAGATAAATATCATACATGCTGGCATTGGTTACAGAAGTCCATGCAAGCGTAGGAGTGCTGCTAACAGAATTGTTCGCTCCTGGGTTGTTTAAAGTTGCACAAGAGGTAGGTGCAGCAGAAACATTTTTTACACAAATGTTGAAATTAATGGCATTAGGGTTAGCAGGGTAAGTATAGACTCTAATAAAATAGGTATTCCCTATCACCAGCCCGCCTATTGTAGCAGTATTGGGGTCGCTGCATAATATACTGGGCATTGTCAAAGAGCAAGTTCCCAAGGCTCCTCCATCCAGAACCTGAAAATAGGCATCCGTACTGGTTCCCGCGGCCGCAACCACATTAGACAATTCAATTGACGCATCCGTATTAGTAGCTACAAATGAATACCACACATCATCATCGGGATTTCCAAAACAAGGAGCCGCTGCCATAGACAAGGTAGCTCCTAATGTAGTTCCGGCAGTATTTACACACGTAGCTCCCTGAGTGAGTGCAATTGCACCTGAACACTCGTCATTAGCAGGGGGAGCTATTACGGTGAATTTCCTTGCATTTGAAGCACAGTTTACAGGTCCTCCCAAACTGTTTTTTGGAACGACATACCAATAATAATCACCTAAAGCAAGAGGGGCTGGTACAGTATAGCTTAGCGTACTTCCGGACACTGTCGCGACCAAACTAGAGGGAGGATTATTGGCGTCCAAATAGATGTCATAGGCACTTGCGTTTGTAACGCTACCCCATGTTAATGTAGGAGTGCTATTTACAGAATTGTTAGCAGCAGGATTCGTTAATGTAGCACAGGTTGTTGGTGCGGCAGATACCTCTCTAATACAGATATTGAAATTGATGGTGTTGGGATTTGCGCCGTAAACATAGACCCTGACAAAATATGTATTTCCAATAGTTAACCCTCCAACTATTCCTGTATTGGGGTCGCTGCATAGCATGCTGGGCATTGTCGGAGAACAAGTACCCAGCGTTCCTCCGTCTAAAACCTGGAAGTAAGCATCGATACTGCTGCCGGTAGCTGCGACTATATTCGACAATTCAATTTGAGCATCTGTATTAGTCGCGACAAATTTAAACCAAACGTCATCGTCTGGATTGCCGGAACAAGGTGCTGCTGCCATAGACTGTGTAGCGCCGCAAGTAGTTCCCGGTGTATTAATACAAGCGCTGCTTTGTGTCAATAATATTGCATTGGCACAATTATCATTAGAAGGGGCGATACAGGAGGTAGAGAATGATGGCATAGCTTTCCAACTACTTACATCACTGGCAGTGGGACCACAATTAGCTCTAACCCATAAATAATATGTTGTACTGGGAGTTAACCCTGATAAACTTTCAGTAGTATCACCCGACAACGTGCTACCGGTAGGAATAGTGCTGGCGTTCGGTGCTGTACTGGAAGTACTGTAGTAGTAATCGTATCCATTTGCCGGTAGTGAAACTGATTGGGACCAAGCGATATCTGCCGTTGCAGTAGTAATATTGGACGCGGTTATTGTACTAGCTGCAGGTAAGCCCAAACAAGATACGGGTGTCCATGTATAGGTCAATCCATTTGCCGGGCCAACAGTAGCAGACCAAGTACATGTTGCGCTATTTGATGTGCCGGCTGTCGTCGTAGACCAGTTGGAGGTGGTAGACCTGTTATTATAATCTGAAGTTGCAGAGCCTCCCAGACCGACCTGCGGCGTTTCTGATCCTGAAAATCTATAGATATTCCCATAAACCATCGTGATACTTTGGTTGAGGGGGTTTCCTCCTCCCTCATTTAAGATTATCTGGAAGTTAAGATTGGTTGTATTGGCCGCAGTAGTAGTCGCGGCAAAATATTCAGCGAAATTGGTAAACTCTATTGTAAATGTGCGGTTGGGCGCAGTACCGCTTAATTCTGTTTTTATTTCAGCCAAGGCCCATTGAATACCAGCAGCACTCGTACTTCCGCCCGTCGCATTATTAGACACTGTAATCGTGTTAGAAGTAAAACCCGTAATGGTAGTACCTACAGGGAAGTTGGTTCCGGACCTGAACGGCGCACCTATTTTTGCAAATGCGGTGTTGGTAACATTGGTAATTGTATTGGAAGCGGATGTAACAATCCCGGCGGCATTACTAACACCCATAAGGTCGGTGCCGAAAGGAACAATTTTCCCAACATTACCGGTGCTGGTGCTTAAAGCACTGCCTGTACTTGACGAATTGGTGCCACCAAAAGCAATCCAACCATTTGTGGATACATCGAAAGAAGTGTATGTAATACCATTAAAGGAGAAAGAAAAGGGAAGCGAATTATTGGTGTAAACATAGTCATCCATAGGTCCCGTTTCGGGACTGCCCGCATTATTAGGATCTGTAGCAGCTGCCAAGATTGTTGCACCGGCTCCCAATGGAACATACGTGCCAGTACTTTGAGAAAAATTGTAGTATTGAGCAACTTGTGCTTTAACTGATAGTCCACAAAGTGTTAGTAATAAATAGTATATATGTTTTTTCATGTGATAATTTTGCCTACTCTAAATATTATTTCAGCTTGGTTTAATTGATTAGAAAAAAAAATTGTAACGGGTGTTCCCTAAAACAGATTGTCTAGGAAAAAAGTTAGATACTGTATATTCGAAAGTATAGAAAGCACACCGGCGAATTTCAACAATATTGTAAATTTTTTGTTAGAGAATTGTTATCAAAATATTATAATATTACAATCGCAGTAAGGGCTTCGGGAACTTTGGGTCGTTCGCCTTTTATTGAGAGCCGACCTTTTACTTATATTCTTCCCTGACTCTTGACTCTGTGGTTTTTCATGCGTAGTTTGTGTAACATAGAGCATGTTATGAATGAGAACAGGTTATTATCCGACTATCATATCCAGGATCGTGTATGGGATGAGATGTTTAGTGATTCGGGCATCCGTCCTTCCTATCAAAAAATTGTAGAGGCAATACAGAACCTTTCCGCGGAGGAAATGAATCATAAGGACGAACTGGCCAAGAAGCTGTTTATGAGCCAGGGCATTACGTTCACGGTGTACAGCAGCGGAGAGGGTATAGAAAAGATTTTTCCGTTTGATGTCATTCCGCGCATCCTGGAAGCTGCCGAGTGGAAGCATATTGAAGAAGGGATCCAGCAGCGACTGAAAGCACTGAATATTTTTTTAAAGGACGTCTATCACCAGCAATTCATCATCAAAGATGGCATCATACCCGCGAAGCTCATCTACTCCTGCCCGAATTTTTTACGACAGATGGTGGGAGTGGAGGTGCCGTTTGATATTTATACCCATATCTCCGGTATTGACCTGATACGCGACTTTGACGGCACGTATTACGTGCTGGAGGATAACCTGCGTACCCCTTCCGGAGTATCCTATATGCTGGAAAACCGGAGTATTACCTACCGGATTTTCCCGGATTTGCTTCCTAAAAATAAAGTGCGGGCCGTAAATGAATACCCGGACCTGCTGCTGAAGAACCTGATGGGGCTGGCGAACCGGCAGAAATCGAATCCTGTTGTGGTATTACTGACACCTGGGATTTATAACGCTGCTTATTTCGAACATACGACACTTGCAAAACTGATGGGTATTGAATTGGTAGAGGGAAGTGATCTGGTGGTGGAGAATCAAAAAGTGTATATGAAGACGACTACCGGCCTCAAACAAGTGGATGTGATCTATCGAAGAGTGGATGATGATTTCATAGATCCTTTGGTGTTTCGCCCGGATAGCGTACTGGGAGTACCAGGCATTTACGGAGCTTACCGGACAGGGAATGTGACCATCGTAAATGCGATGGGTAACGGGGTAGCAGATGACAAGGCAGTATATTCCTATGTACCCGACATGATCCGGTATTACCTTAACGAAGAGCCCATCCTGAAAAATGTGCCTACCTACCAATTGGCAGATGCCGGTAACCGTAAAATGGTGTTTGAGAACATGCACAATATGGTGATCAAGAAAACAAACGAATCGGGTGGCTATGGCATGCTGATCGGAAATTCGGCTACCGACGAGCAAATGAACGCATTTAAAATAGCGGTAGAAGCAGATCCCAGAAGTTTTATTGCTCAACCGATCATCAATCTGTCTTCTGCACCCTGTTATATTAATGGTGTCCTGCAGCCGCGCCGCGTGGATCTCCGACCCTATGCATTGTATGGACCTGACGGTATCGACATTGTGCCCGGCGGTCTTACCCGGGTGGCGCTGAAAGAAGGTTCGCTTGTTGTAAACTCTTCACAGGGCGGGGGCAGTAAAGATACCTGGGTGCTGCAATAGATCTATAACCTTACTAGTATACCCACCGCAACCTCTTAAATAATAATTTTATGTTGAGCAGAGTAGCAGAATCCGTTTTCTGGATGTCGAGATATATGGAGCGCACCAATGGCGTGTTGCGTATTCTTCGCACCAATTATGTTTCGTCACAAAACGAGGTGAAAGACTTCAGCTGGCAAACCTTGTTGAGAAGCTATAGCGATGCGCCGCAGAAACAGCTTTTATCCCTTGCCAATGAATCCCGTAAGGCGTTGCATCATCTGTTGCTGGACCGGGAAAATGATTCATCGGTGATCAATAATATCACCCGCGCCCGTGAAAATGCCCGGGCCGTGCAGGATCATACCACGAAGGAGGTCTGGCAGTGCCTGAATGATTACTATCATCTCATCCGCCAGCCTGCCATAGAGCAGCAGATCCTCCACGGCGATCCGCTCACGGCCATGGACCGGCTCATCAGCGACGGTATGCTCTATCACGGAATCGTCGATGTAACAATGGCCCGGGAAGAGCCGTTTTATTATGTGAACATCGGGAAGTACATAGAGCGTGCTATCCTGTCGGTGGACATGTTACAGATAAAACTGACGGAGATCGGTTACAACCTGAAAGAAATGGAGGATGTGCCGGCGTTGCGTTACCTGCTGTATTCGCTTTCGGGCTATGAATTTTACCTGAAAAAGCATCGGGGCAATTTCCAGGCAGAGCTGGTGTTGAAACAGATTTTGTTTGATGCGGTTTTTCCGCATTCAGTGGCCTTCTGTCTTAAACGGCTATTGCGTTATTTCGACCAATTGACACCGGCGAGCCTTCCTGAAAGTTTCAAACAACTGGAATTTTTAATTGGAAAAGCCAATAATACAGTGAATTATACGACACTTGATATCACCAACAATGAACAACTGCGGAATTATTTGTTTCAAGTCCGTTCGGAGCTGATTGATATCACTACCGGACTCAATAAATATTATTTTGCAAACTCATAGAGTGAGAGGATCCGCTGTTTTTATATACCTATTGAATTTTAATCAGGATGCCCAAATACAACATTAAGCACATTACCCGGTACAACTACCCGCAACCTGTTATCGACAGTGCCAACCAGGTGATGCTTTTTCCTATCCAGGACAAATGGCAGGAGGTAAGCCGACATGAGCTTTCTATTACACACCAGCCGCAGGTAGAAACATTTGTGGATTATTTTGGTAACCGGATCGGGGTATTCTCTGTGGTGAAAGCTCATGATGAGCTGACGATCCTTTCCGAAATCGACGTGATAACACACCCTGTGATTCTTCCCCAAGAAACCTTGTCCCCGGAGGCACAATGGAATGAATTGAATAACGTATCTGCTGAATATCCCTATATGGATTTTGTGTTGCAGGAATCCATCGACTCGCAGGAGGAGATTATATCCATGGCTGCAGGTATACGCAGGAACAATGATACTCCTTTGGCGTTGGTACAACAGCTTTCCACTTATGTCTACGAGAACTTCGAGTATAAAAAAGGCATCACGAACGTAGAGACGAAAGTTGATGAGATATGGAAATTACGTGCTGGTGTGTGCCAGGATTTTGCCCATGTTTTACTGGTGATGTTGCGCAGTATGGGAATCCCTGCACGCTATGTCAGCGGTTATATATGTCCTAAAGACCAGGAGCTGCGCGGCGAAGGTGCTACCCATGCCTGGGTCGATGCGTATATCCCGCTGTATGGCTGGCTTGGGCTGGATCCTACCAATAACTGTATCGTCAGCGATCGTCATGTGCGCCTCGCTGTGGGGCGGCATTTCAGTGATTGCACCCCCGTAAAAGGTACCTACAAAGGTTCTTCCGAACATTCGCTTGAAGTCTCTGTTAGCATCAACAATGCAGGTGAAAAACCGTTGATTGTGGCAGAAACCCCTGTCTTTTCGTACAAAGTAGAAAATCCGGCGCAAGTCAACAACTCCTACCGTCGTCATTTGGAGATGCAGCAACAACAGCAATAATTGCATGGAGTGTTTTGGGTGTCACCCGTGCAGCTACTATTTAGCTTTAGTGGCGATAGCACCGTTCACCGGAGGACGGCTATCAGGCTTTTTTTAAAAGGTGAAACACGGGTTTATAAAACCAACCCGTGTTCTTTTGCTGTAGTTTCTGCTATTTCATAGCCCGCGTCTGCATGGCGTATCACACCCATTGCAGGGTCATTGTGCAGTACACGTTTTAGTCTTTCTTCTGCATCTTTCGTGCCGTCAGCCAGAATCACCATACCGGCATGCAGCGAGTAACCCATGCCCACGCCGCCGCCATGATGGAAACTGACCCAACTGGCACCGCCCGCTGTATTGATCAGGGCGTTTAAAATCGGCCAATCGGCCACCGCATCGCTGCCATCTTTCATCGCTTCCGTCTCCCTGTTGGGAGATGCCACGGAACCTGTATCCAGATGGTCCCGACCAATAACGATAGGCGCTTTTACTTTGCCATCCCGTACCAGGTCATTGAAAAGCTTTCCTGCTTTTTCTCTTTCACCCATACCTAACCAACAAATACGTGCCGGTAATCCCTGGAATGCGATCTTTTCTCTCGCCATTTTTAACCAGCGGTGTAATCCTGTATTGTCGGGGAATAATTCCATTAACGCTTTATCAGTAGTATAAATATCTTCCGGATCGCCGCTTAATGCCACCCAACGGAAGGGACCTTTTCCTTCACAAAACAACGGGCGGATATAAGCCGGTACGAAACCCGGAAAGTCAAAGGCATTGGTCACCCCACGTTTATCATGTGCTTGTCCACGAAGGTTGTTGCCATAGTCAAAAGTGACGGCCCCACGTTTCTGCAATTCCAGCATTTGTTTTACGTGCCTTGCCATAGTATCCAGGGAACGGGAGCTGTATTCCGTTGGATTTGCTTCGCGTAATGCATTGGCTTCTTCCACGCTTAAACCTTCGGGAAAATAGCCGATCAGCTCATCATGAGCAGATGTCTGATCTGTCAGTGTATCGGGAGTAATGTTTCTATCAATCATCCGTTGCAGCAAATCCACTACGTTGCAAACTACACCTATGGAAATCGCTTCGCCGTTTGCCTTGGCTGCCAGCGCCATATCAATCGCCTCATCAATATCATGGCTCATCTTGTCGATATAGCGAGTGTCCAGTCTTTTTTGTACGCGCCATTCTTCCATTTCGGCTGCCAGGCATACCCCCTCGTTCATTGTAATGGCAAGAGGCTGAGCGCCGCCCATGCCGCCTAACCCCGCAGTCACGTTTAATGTACCTTTCAGCGAACCCTTATAATGCTGATTCGCCAGGGATAAATAAGTCTCATAGGTTCCTTGTACGATACCTTGCGAGCCGATATAGATCCAGCTGCCTGCAGTCATTTGTCCGTACATCATGAGACCCTTGGCTTCCAGCTCACGAAACGTTTCCCAGTTTGCCCAGCGCCCCACCAGGTTAGAATTGGCGATCAGTACACGGGGAGCATTTTTGTGAGAGCGTAATACTCCCACCGGCTTCCCGCTTTGCACCATCAGGGTTTCATCTTCATTCAGGTTTTTAAGACATTCTAATATCTTATCAAAACTCTCCCAGTTACGTGCCGCTTTACCGATGCCACCATATACCACCAGGTCCTCCGGGCGTTCAGCCACTTCGGGGTCAAGATTGTTCTGTATCATGCGGTAGGCAGCTTCTGCTACCCAGTTCTTGCAGTGGAGTGTTGTGCCTGTAGGCGATTTTATAACACGTTGTGTGGAAGTATTTGAAGACATAAATAACTTTTGAAAAGTGATATAATGAAGGCAGCAAAAATAGGAAAGGCGTTTGATGTTTTTGTTCCTACTGTTCTAAAAGCAATGCGTTTCTGAGCGCTTTTACCGCTTCACTGTCGATGAAGTTGTTGGTATAGCTTTCTTTACTATCCCTAAAATAGGGGTTTTTATAATTCATGGCAGATGGAATCGTACTTCGCAAAGAGGCGTGGAATTCCCGGCATTTTGTTACCGCTTCTACGGTTTTGATATTCTCCTTTCTGATGCCGCTTCCCGGCATGATGATAATACGATCCCCGGCTGTTGCATTTAACTGACTGATCAGTTCTATCCCGTCAGTTACGAGCGGTTGTAACCCGGAGGTGAGAATACGTTCACAGCCCAGTTGTACCAATTGTTCCAGCGCCTCGAAAGGCTCTCTACATCTGTCAAATGCGCGGTGAAAAGTAACTCGCAACGGATAAGCCAATTCAACTAACCTGGCGTTTCGCGGGATATCTATGTCTCCGTTTGATGAAAGTATCCCGATGACCACACCGTCGCAGCCAAGATGTTTGCACATTTCTATATCCTTCATCATGCAGGCAAATTCTTCATCCGTGTACAAAAAATCACCTCCGCGCGGCCGGATAATCGGGTACAATTGCACGGCGAAATCTTCCCTGCATTGGACAAGGGTGCCATAGGGTGGGGTAGTACCCCCTTCCGCCAGATTCGCGCAGAGTTCGATACGGTCGGCACCACCTTTTACAGCAGCAGCTGTAGTAGCATAGTCGCTGGTCGCTATTTCAATAGTGAATTTTTTTGTAGTCTCCATACCTTAAGAAAAGTAGCTTTTGGCAGCTGCCAGATCCGTTATTTTGGGTGTGGTAATTGCATAACTAAATCCTTTTTGAATGGCATAGGCCCCATATTTCCCCTCTTTGCTGATGGCGATAAATGCTACCTGAATGTCTTTGGCTTTTTCTTTTTTGATTGTGATAATACGTTCAATGATTTTTTTACAGGCAGCTTCCGGCGACAACCCGGACCGCATGGCTTCTACTACGGCACTTGCTCCCGCCACGCGGATCACATCTTCCCCCTGGCCGGTAGCCGTGCAGGCTCCCACTTCATTATCTACATACAGGCCTGCACCTATAATCGGGGAATCACCCACCCGCCCGCGCATCTTGAATCCCATGCCGCTTGTTGTGCAGCTGCCGCTGAGATTACCCTGCATATCCATCGCGATCATCCCGATCGTATCATGGTTGAGTTCGTTTACCGTATTTCCTTTATTCTCTATGTTCATAACCGGCTTGTACTCTGATTTTTTTAACCAATTTGCATAAGCTTTTTTAGCATCCGGGGACAAGTCCCGGGGTTCCAGGGTAAAGCCTTCGGCAATGGCAAACTGCTGGGCACCGTTGCCTACTAACAGTACATGTGGTGTCTTTTCCATCACGCGTCTGGCTACTGATATGGGATGCTTTATTCGTTCCAATGCCGCTACGCCCCCGCAGTTAAAATGTTCGTCCATGATGCAGGCATCCAATGTTACGATACCCTCCCTGTCAGGATTACCTCCCAATCCCACACAGCAACTTTGGGATGATTCGGTCACCATTACTCCTTTTTCTACTGCATCCAGCGCCCGCCCACCTTTGCTCAGTACAGCCCAGGCACCTTTATTTGCCTCCACGCCGGCATCCCAGGTAGAGATGACTATGGGTAAATTGGAGGATGCCGGGCTTCCGGGCATGCCTAAGGATTTCAGGGGAATGAAACCGGCTAAAGAACCATAAACGGTGCTTTTGAGGAATTTTCTGCGTCCTAACATGGAGAATCTTTTATGAAATGATGCTTAACTGTTAAAATAGGCTTCAAGGCAGCTATTTTCCTGAAGGCGCATTAGCTCTTTATCTTTAGTTGTCTTGTCTTTAAAACCACAGAGATGCAGTACGCCGTGAAAGATCACCCGGTGCAATTCTTGCCTGTAGTCGGTATGGAATTTGGCAGCATTGTCCTGTATGCGCTGTACACTGATGTAAATTTCGCCTTCCAGAATTTCCTTGTCCTCGCTCAGGTCAAACGTAATAATATCCGTAAAGGTGTCGTGATCCAGAAATTGCTGATTAATGGCCAACAAATATTCATCCGTGCAAAAAATAAAACGGAGATCTACATGTTTAACCTGAGGCAAATGGGTGTTTACCAACTGCAAAAGGTAGTCTGACAACTTTCTTTTATTGCTTAATTTGGCACGTACCTCCTGCTCATAATAGCGAATCGCCATTGAATAAAATTTGTCCTCAAGGTCGTAAAAATTGATAGAAATGTTTTACTTGATTCTCATGAAAATTCCATGATAAACAAAGTCGTAGCCATGATCATTTCCAAGACATATCTTTAATCCAGAAAAATCGGTTTTTTATGTGAGGCTTTGCTACTCTACAATGAGCAATGTATAATCCTTTTTTCCTTTTTGCAGGAGCAGGTACTTGTCGTTAAGAAGATGCCCGGCTTCAATTTTATGATCCGGTGCGGTCATTTTTTCCTTGTTGATACTGAAACCTCCTGCCTGGATCATTTTACGTGCCTCCCCCTTGCTGCCAAATACTTTGTTTTCTGCTAAAAGAGCGAGAAAGTCAAACCCTTCGTCCAGGATAGCCCGTGTAGTTTTTACCAGCGGCAAACCGTCCATCACCTCCAGCAATTGTTTTTCGTTCAGCGCAGTAAGGGCTTCCACGGCGGTATTGCCAAATAAGATCTCCGATGCCTGTTGTGCAAACTGTAGGTCTTCCTTGCTGTGTACGAGTTCGGTTATTTCTTCTGCCAATGCTTTTTGCAGTTTCCGTTGGTGGGTTGCCAGGCGATGCTCTTCTATCAGGGCCTGGATCTCTTCCACCGGTTTGAAGGAGAAGCTTAATGCTAGTTTTTCCGCATCCGCATCAGCTAACTTCAGCCAAAACTGGTAGAATTGATAAGGAGATGTACGTTCTCTGTCCAGCCAAATGGTGCCGGTTTCAGTTTTCCCGAATTTACCCCCGTCACTTTTGGTGATAAGCGGGCTGGTCATAGCGAAAGCCTCTCCTCCGGACATGCGGCGGATGAGTTCGGTGCCTGTAAGAATGTTGCCCCATTGGTCGGCGCCGCCCATTTGCAGTTTTAATCCCTTTTCTTTAAAAAGATGGTAGAAATCGAACCCTTGTATTAACTGGTAAGAAAACTCTGTAAAGGAAAGCCCGGTTTCCAGCCTGTTTTTTACAGAGTCTTTGGACATCATATAGCCTACGGTAATATGCTTGCCGATGTCACGGATAAAATCAAGGAAGGTGTAATCTTTCAGCCAGTCATAGTTGTTTACCATGACGGCAGCATTCGGTTTGGAATCGTCAAAATCGAGGAACCTTTCCAATTGTTTCCGGATTCCTGCGCAGTTCTTGTCGATGATCTCCCTATTCAGCAAATTCCGCTCTGCCGACTTACCCGTGGGATCTCCGATCATACCCGTGGCACCTCCAACAAGTGCGTACGGTTTATGCCCCGCCTGCTGCAGACGTTTCAGCAAGGTGATCTGCAACATGCTGCCTACATGCAGGCTATCCGCGGTCGGATCAAATCCAATATATCCGGCAGTCATTTCTTTGTTCAATTGGTCCTGGGTGCCGGGCATTATATCATGTATCAGGTTGCGGGCTTGCAGTTCTTGTACGAGGTCCATTCAGTATGACGATTTTGCGCAAATGTAAAGTAGATAGAACCATCCGACAAATTCAAGCCGGCGTGTGGCTTGATCAGTCATGGGGCTACCTGGAATGTTGCCTGGCAACAACTTGGATGACTTAAAATGTAAATTGAGTCTTTATTTGCGATAAATATATGGCAAAAGCTATATGAAAGGCGGAAAACAACTTGCAGCTTATTTTCTCGGGTATAAAATAATATTGTTATTTACTCGTTGTACCATTAGTGACTTTAACCGTAATAAAATCATAATTTTAAACCTTTCTATTATCGGCTGAATGAGATTTAAACTGACTATGTTGCTGGGAGGGCTGTTGTTTTTTATAAACAACACAAAGGCACAGCGGCGCATTTATGTAAATGAATACCTCAATATCGGCGTGGGAGCGAGAGGACTCTCCATGGCAGGGTCACAATCGGCATCTTCCAATGATATTACTGCCGCTTATTGGAATCCTGCGGGCCTGATGCAGATAAAAAATGAACTGGAAGTGGGGTTGATGCATGCCGAGTATTTTTCGGGAAATGCGAAATATGACTATGGGGCTGTAGCGAAGACGCTGAAAGAAAAGAAGCGGGTAGTGGCCTTTTCTGCCCTGAGATTTGCCATAGATGATATTCCGAACACGATAGATTATGTACAACCGGATGGTTCATTTGACGAAAGCAAATTGAAATCCATGTCGGCAGGAGACTATGCCTTTCTGCTGTCTTATGCGCAAGGACTGAAAATCTTCAAAGATTCGAATATCATGACGAATGTTGGGGGAAATGCGAAGGTTATCTATCGGCATCTGGGAAGTATGGCGAATGCCTGGGGGTTTGGGATAGATCTGGGAATACAGGCACGCTACAAGCAGTGGCGCTTCGGCATAATGGCAAAGGACATTACCACTACCTACACGTCCTGGAGTTTCCATCTTTCTGAAAAAGAAAAACAGGTATTCGGGCAGACGGGTAACGAAATTCCGGTAAAGTCATATGAGTTGATGTACCCGCGTCTGAATTTTGGTGTGGCAAGAACCCTGCTACCGACGGGTAAAAATATACAAGTACTTGCTGAAGTAGGGGTGGATATGACCACAGATGGGAACAGGAACACGTTGCTGCATACCAATGCGGTGAGCTTCGATCCGCATGTAGGCATAGAAGGGAATTATAAAAATGCCATTTTTCTAAGGCTTGGCGTAGGCAATTTTCAACGCGCACTGGATGACAACGACACGACGAATACGCAAAAGATAACATTGTTTCAGCCTGCGGCAGGGGTGGGCTTTAATCTGAATTCCGTGACAATAGACTATGCATTTACGAGTTTGCAAACGCAGGCGAGTCCGCTCTATACCCATATTATATCGCTGAAATTAAATATTGCAAAAACGGGCTCTAAAGCAGCACCGAAAAAATAGATCTATGAGCAAGACGCGCTATATTCTTTTATTGATGATGCTGATGGCAACGCCAGTGTTGTCTCAGGCGCAGTTATATGGCAATGAATGGATAGATTATAATGCTACGTACTATAAATTCAAGGCAGGCAAAGAAGGTATTTATCGTATCAGCAAAACGACGCTGGACAATGCCGGTGTTCCGACTGCTACACCGGGTACCCGGTTCAAGATGTTTCATGAAGGAGTAGAAGTTCCTTTGCTGGTAAGTACAAACGGTGCATTCGGGGCCAATGACTACATCGAGTTTTTCGGTGAGCTGGCAAGCGGTAGACCCGACACGCTGCTGTATGATAATTTATCCTGGCAGCCGGATATCAACAGGAGCCTGTTCACAGATACCGGAGTTTATTTCCTGACCGTCAATAATGCAGCCAACAATCTGCGTTATGCCAATGTTCCGAACGTCATCAATAACCCGCCGGCGGCGGAGCCATTTTGTTGGGCAACTGCAGAAGCCCATTATAAAGATGTTTTTTTTGGAGGGAAACGCATTAACGTAAACTACTCCATTTTCTTCAGTACGTTTGATGAGGGTGAAGGGTTTGCGGAAGGAAGCAGAGCTACTAACCAACCTTTTTCTGTTTCGTTGAATACACCGAATGTAGTGAGTGGACGAAGTGCCAATGTAAAACTGGTGTTGCTGCGAAACACTTATAATGTGACTGCAGAAAATTTAACTATACAGCTTAACAACCAGCCAGTCACCAACTCCACCATAGCCGCAGATGCTACCACACACATAAACCAAGCATTTTCTTCGTCATTACTTTCCGGCAATAATACGTTGCAGTTTACCAGTGCTATCACCGGCGGATCAAACTTTGATTTTTGGGGCTGTTCTTATGTGAAAATCCAATACCCTCGTAATTTAGATGTGTCGGGTCTTGATTATTTTAAGTTCGCCTTACCGGCTGCAGGATTTCAATACCTGGAACTACAGAATTTTAATCACGGTGGCACACCACCTGTTTTATATGATCTTACTAATAAGTCATGGTATGCCGGCGATATCACCGTCTCCGGGCTGACGCGTTTTTACCTCCAGCCCTCTTCCCTGGAAAGAACTTTAATATTGGTATCTACTAACAGCAGCTCCCGAAGCATCATTCAGCCCGCCAAATCCTTTCAGTTTATAAACTACGCTAACGCTGCTAACCAGGGCAACTACGTAATCGTCACACATCCGAATTATAATCGTAGCGTTAATGGCAGGAAATATGTAGATGATTATAAAAATTACAGAACTTCCGCTAGCGGTGGCAATCATAATGTGGTAATTGCTTATGTAGATGATCTTTACGATCAATTTGCCTACGGCGTGGAAACACATGCGATGGCTGTGAAAAATTTTATTCGTAAAGGATATGATAGCTGGGCTCCAAAACCTGAAAATCTTTTCCTGATAGGTAAAGGGATCAGTTATGATTATAATAACGCTTACCGTACAGCGCCGCAGTCTTATGATTACGATGGCATCGTGCCTTCCTATGGTTATCCCGGTGCTGATGTAGATTATGTGAATTTCTTACCCAATAAATTGCAGGCAATTAATATAGGAAGACTTTCAGCCTGGTCTGCAGCGGAAGTAGGAAAGTATCTGGATAAAATCAAGGCTTATGAAAGTGCATTATCCATTCCGACACTTCCGGATTATCAATCTGAAACCTGGAAAAAGAAGGCCCTTCATGCTGCCGGAGGAAAGACTGTAGGAGAATCGGCAGGTTTTCTCCAGATGTTGTCATCTAACGGTGTGATCATCAGGGATACAGCCTTTGGTGCCCGTATATCCAACGTTTCAAAAACATCAACAAGCGCTATTGACGAGACCGTCAACCTGCAATTGGATACTATTATTAATGGAGGTGTAAGCCTTATCACCTATCATGGTCATGGATCTTCTACCAATATAGAATTGAACTCGCTCAATTACCCGGATAACTACAATTGTTCGCCCCGGTTTTCCAATTTCCTGGCTTTAGGTTGCGACATTGCCCAGATATTCACATTGTCAAAGATCAAATCAATAAGTGAACGTTATCTGTACAGCGATAAAGGCGGTTCAGTCTCTATAATAGCTGCCAACAACCTCCAGTATCCCGATTTTCATCAACGGTATTTACCTGCTTATTATACCAGTATTTCAAAAGTAAATTATGGACGCAGCGTCAGCAGTCATTATCGCTATGCCTACAACCAATTGCGCACTGCGAGTCCTTCAGACACGAGAGAATTTGTCCATCTAGAAAGTATGGTATTTCAGGGAGATCCGGCGCTGCACGTTTTTAGTCCTTCTAAACCGGACTATCATGTATCTGCTTCGCAGATCGCAGCTTTACCGGCCAATGTAACTACGGCGTTAGATAGTTTCAGTTTAAAGATCGTTGCTTACAACCTCGCGAAAGCCATTACGGATAGTGTCAGTTTAAAAATTGAACACCTGAACCCTGCTAATATAACGACTACGCTTGCTATATCACGCCTGGTTAATCTATACAATACGGATACGATCATCCTGAAAATCCCTATCAATAAAACGTCGGATTTAGGACTTAACCGCTATAAGGTCACTATTGATCACCTGGATAAATTTGAAGAAACCAATGAAAATAATAATACTGCTACTTTAGATCTGTTCATTTATTCTGAAAGCCTTGTTCCTGTTTATCCCAAGGAATTCGCTATTGTCAATCAGCAGGCGGTAACACTGAAAGCTTCCACACTTAATCCGTTCCGGGGGCAGGGTAACTACCGGATGGAGATTGATACGACTGAACTCTTTAACAGTACATTGAAGCAACAGATAACTATTTCCAGTCCGGGTGGTGTGATTAAGTGGACTCCTACGATCAGCTACAAAGATAGCACCGTCTATTACTGGAGGGCAGCATTCGATAGTGCTATTAACGGGGAGTACCGGTGGGCATATAGTTCTTTTCTTTATTTGCCTGATGTAGGTCCGGGTTGGAATCAATCACATTACTATCAATACCTGAAAGACGGTTTAGATCAACTGCAATATGGTACAGACAGGGTATTTAAATATCCTACAGGTAATACGGTAGTTGATGTGAACAACGCTATTTTTAGTTTCAATTCTACCACCACGGATTGGAACAGTAGTGCATTTAACCAGGTATCCGTGAATGGTCAGGTGGTGCAGGAGCTGGGTTGTGAGCCCTGGGGCGGCACGCTTCAGGTTATTGTTTTTGATTCTGTCAGTACAGCGATGTGGGAAAACAATGGGAAGAACGGCGGCGGTTCAGGCAGCTATATTAAGTGTATGCCTTCACGTAATGAATATGCATTTGAGTTTCCACTTTATAATATCACCGGAAGAAATGATGCCAAACATTTTCTGGACAGCATACCCGTGAATAACTATGTGCTGGTGAAAAATATGATAAACGATGAAGCCTATAATCCGGTACTGGTGAATGAAATGAAAGCCGATGAACTGGTGAACGGGGCAGGGCAGTCGCTCTACCACACCCTGTTTAATATGGGATTTAACCTGATCGACTCTTTTACCTCGCCCCGGCCTTTTATATTTTTCCGAAAAAAAGGAAATGCTTCCTTCCCCGTAACCCAGGCCGTTGCCAACTATAAGGATACTTTAATCCGCTCTTTCAGCCTCCCGAGATCTGTAACGGAAGGTAAGATGAACGGCACCGTGATCGGACCTGCGAAGGAATGGCAAACGCTTAAATGGAGCGTCTCAGCTAAAGATGGTTTACCCCAGAATGATATACCATCCATAAAAATTACCGGCATCACTAAAAACAATACAAAGACATTATTATATACAGGTTTCGCAAAAGATACTTCTCTGAGCTTTATCAGTGCGGAACTATATCCCAATCTTGAGTTGCAATGGAGCAGCCTGGACTCTGTAAACCGGACGAGCTCCCAGCTTGACTACTGGCGTGTACATTATACACCGGTCCCGGAAGCAGCTCTTAACCCTTCTGCGCATTTGGTATTCAAGGATAGCGTACAGACAGGGCAACTCATATCATTTGCCGTGGCTATAGAAAATCTTACACCTTTAGATATGGACAGCATGCTGGTAAGCTACAAGGTCATCGATGCCAATAATGTGAGCCATGTATTGCAAGATATCCGTTACCGTCCGCTACCCGGCAATGATACACTGCATGCCTCCGTCAGTTTTGATCCGATGAGTTTTCCGGGCAAAAACCTCTTCTTTGTTGAAGCGAATCCCAACAACGACCAGCCGGAACAATACCATCCTAATAACTTAGGGTATCTACCGTTCAATGTATTCGTAGATAACAAGAATCCGTTGATAGATGTGACGTTTGACGGAGTGCATATCCTGGACAGGGACATTGTCTCTGCAAAGCCGTTTATTAAGATCGCTTTGCGGGACGAAAATAAATACCTGAAACTGGATGATACTTCGCTCCTGACCTTAAAGATAAAGTCGCCGTCAGGAGATGAGTTTGTAACCATACCTTTTGACGGGAACATCAGTAAGTTTGTGCCGGCACAAGGCAATAAGAACGAAGCCTTTATTGAATACAAACCGAATTTGCCGGAAGATGGTTTTTACGAAATGGCAGTTACGGGTAAAGACAAAACCGGCAATACAGCGGGTAAGACCGAATATAAAATATCCTTTGAGGTGGTGAATAAAGCAACTATTACCAATATTTTAAACTACCCTAATCCGTTTTCCACATCTACAGCCTTCCTGTTTACCCTTACAGGATCACAAGTGCCTACCCAGTTTAAAATCCAGGTACTGACCGTTACCGGTAAGGTAGTCAGGGAAATCACACGGCAGGAGCTGGGCAATATTCATGTGGGGCGAAACATAACCGACTATAAATGGGACGGGAAAGACCAATACGGACAAACGCTTGGGAATGGAGTGTACTTTTACAGGGTGGTTACGTCATTGAATGGAAGCCAGATAGAGCATAACAGCAGCGCTGCTGATAAGTTCTATAAAAATGGCTATGGAAAAATGTACATAATGCGGTAACAAGTAGTAAAAGCGCAATCTTTTTTTGTAAAGTTGTATTATGTAAGTATATTGACAACGAAAAATTTATCACCAGCAGCGAAAGAGCCGTTTGCTCTTTCCGGGTATTATGAAATAACTTATCGCCAGCATATGAATCTTTATGTAAGCAATCTTAGCTTGGAAACTACAGAGCGGGATCTGGAAAAAATATTCTCTGAATTTGGAGCCATTAAATCGCTTAAGGTAATTATAGACCGTGAAACCGGTATGTCCAAAGGATACGGTTTTGTAGAGATGGAAGACAAATATATTGCCAGAGATGCCGTGGATTATCTGGATATGTCTTTTCTGAAAGGTAATATCATTAATGTAAGAGAAGCCAAAAACAATACAACCGGCACTGTACAGCGCGAAAAGAGACCCACATTTCAAAATAAACGCCCGTTTCAGCCTCGCGATGGACAAAAAAGCAGCTATCCCAGACGTCGTAGCGATGATTTTAACAACGATCTCAGTTACAACGCATAGTATTTTTGTTTCTTGTTCATAGTAATGGAGCGATTGGCGTTCTTTAAACTAATTGAATCGGTTTAACAACGCTTCTTTGGTAACAAATGCGCGTGTCTCCTGATTTTTAAAGAGATCTAGACTATGCAGATAGATATATAATGTAAAAGCCGGCTAATATCAGCCGGCTTTCATAGTGATATCCAAGTGGGGGATATGGCTACCCTTTCTTTTTAAAGAACTTCTTGAAAATGTTTCCGGCATTTCCGATGGCCCCGATTCTCTCCGTGATCGTTTCGATAAGTGCACCATCTGCCTGCTGAATGTCTTCCATATTAATACCCGTTTGCAGCTGTTCGGGGTATAGCAGGATAAAACTGTTTTCTTTAAAATAGCTGGTAAGGTAATTGGGTAATTTACTCATATGGTCATTATACGAAGCTGCTCCTTTCCTGGAAGAAACGATGACAAAAAGATCATTGGGTTTTACCTCTTTGCCGAGAATGAGAAAATGTTCCCAATGATCGAACGTGTGAAAATGCGCGTCGGATGGGGAAGTCTGAGCATTGCTCAGGTTTTGTATTTCCTCTAGAATAACATTACTCCCATAAAAATGAATCGGCATGCCGGAACTCTTGGCAAGTGTGGTAAGCTTTTCATGCCAATGTACGAAACCTGGTTCTTTTTCTCCGTTGTCAGGCAGAACCGCAATAATACGTTTTAGCGTATTAAAGGGTTGTATGGGTTTATAGATATAAAGTGTACCCCACACCCTGTCCAATATTTTCTGAACGGTAGGACCGAAGAATGTTTTTTGATCTGCTAACCGATGTAAACCGATCAGCGTATCGGTGATGTTCTGCTCTTTAATAGTGTAGATGATTCCATTGGCAATATTCGCGTCATGCCGTACAATAGGGATAATGTTGTTGTCAGTGGCTGAAGCATGGCTGACGGCAAAATCCAGTATTTTCTTACTCATATTACTGCCCTCATTTGCGTCGTCTACGATCTGCAGGGCGAATACGGCCTGTTTACTTTTGCTTTTTTTCAGCATCAGTGCAAGATCCATCATAGGTACCACCATCTCTAGATTTACCAGGGATGCCAATGTCTTTTCCTCTTTCTCATCTCCGTTTTCTTTCTCATGATCTTCCCCCGCCAGGGCTAATCTGCCAGCTGCTTTTTCTACTACAAAAGAACTGATGGCACAACTGAACAAGATCAAAAGAATCGTCCCATTCAATATATCTTCGTTCAAGAGACGTATAGGTTCACCTGTAGCCGTTTCTCCGATAACAATGTTATAACCTACGAGGATAATAGCCAAGGTGGCTGCCGCGTGAGAGGTGCTGAGTCCGAAAATGATGTTTCGTTCATAACGCCCCATGCCGAATGTCTTTTGCGTAAACCATGCCGCCAGGTATTTGGTAACAATAGCTACGAACGTGATAACGCCTGCTACTTTCAGGGCTTCCCAACCTTTAGTGATCACCGTTAAATCCACTAGCATGCCTACGCCGATAAGGAAAAAAGGAATAAAGATGGCGTTGCCTACAAAGTTGATCCGGTTCATCAATGCAGACTGATGCGGGATAAATTTATTGAGTATCAAACCTGAGAAAAAAGCGCCTATAATGGCTTCAATACCCGCAGCTTCCGCCAGGAAGGAGGAAAGGAACACGGTCGCCAGTACAAAGATGTACTGCGATACATTATCCTCAAATCGTTTGAAAAACCAACGGATAACAGGCGGGAACAGGAAGAACAATATTCCTACGAATACGATACATGAGATGCTGAGCTGTACCCAGAATGCAGAAGTGACATCCTGTTGCGTACTGCCTGCTATAATGGCCAAGATCAGTAAAGCCAGGATATCAGTGATCATTGTACCGCCGACAGTGAGGGCTACAGCGCCGTTGCGGGCTACGCCATATTTACTAGCAATAGGGTAGGAGATAAGCGTATGTGTAGAAAACATACTGGCTAAGAGCATGGAGGAAAGAAAACCGTATCCCAGTATATAATAACTCGCTAGCGTTCCGAATACAAAAGGTAAAAGAAACGTCGCTAGTCCGAATACAATGATTTTCTTCGTGTTTTTTCTAAACTCTGCCAGATCGATCTCCAGTCCCGCCAGAAACATAATATAGAGCAAGCCTACTGTTCCGAAAAGAACAATACTGCTATCCCGGTTAAGGAGGTTAAAACCATAAGGTCCTACTACAATACCGGCGATAATCAAACCGATGATGTGGGGCACCTTTATCTTGCTAAACAAGATAGGAGCAAAGAGGATGATGAATAATACAATAGAGAATATGATAACAGGGTTGGTAAGCGGCAATGAAAAATCAAGCGACGACAATAGTATCATGGCGACTGGTTTAGGTTATTACACGGATTTCTACTTTTTACTGTCTTTCTCCAGCTCCAGGCTGTATACGATCTTACAGTTGGGTTTAGATATGGTTCGTGTACCCTTCATTTTATTTTTATTCTTTTCGTCCATAGATACATTGACCACGATCTCCGTACCGGTGGTGTTTTCACGTTCTGCCAAATGGAGTACATTGTTTAAGTAGGTACCTCGATAATCTCGTACGAGTATTTTTTTTGCGTAGGCGTGGGCAGTTACCTGGTTGTTGTCATAAGCCAGTGTCCACTGTTCGGTTTTTGTATCTCCGATGGCTGAACTCTCACAGTTGGTTTCTATACAAGTCATTTTCACATTCCAGTCACCCACGATCGCTGCATCATAAGTGCTTAGCGTATCTGAGCCATTTTGATTACTGTCAGGTAGTGATTCTCTCCGGACGAGTTCGTTTTCCCGTAATTGCAATTCCTGTTCTTTTGCTGCCAGTTGTTGTTCTTTTTGGGAAAGGAACAGTTCTTTCTCATTCAACTTTCTTTCTTTCTCCGGGCTAACGCAGCTGTGCAATAAGAATAAAAAAATCAGCGGGGAACTTAGTTGTAAGATCTTCATTGACACTATTTTTATAGCAGGAAAACAGCTTGTAAAATAGTCTAAAATTTATAAAGGCTTTTTCAGCAAAATAAATAATAAAAATGCAAATTCATTTAACCATTATAGTGAATTTGTTACACGCATTTCAGGTAGCTTGATGGTAGAACGCCCGAAGTATATACCCCCTGTCAGGATTTAAGCTAAACATTTTTTAAAAGCAGGTGAAGTACAGGGTGTGGGCTTACCTTTGCCACTTATTTCTGTTTGTCGAATGCGTTTATTAAGGAAGGTGTTTAAGGTAACCGGTATCTTGCTGGCCGTGTTGGTTCTGGTATTAATAGTATTTGTGGTGTATGTCTATAATGTGTCGGATCTGCCAGAACCTAAGATAAGTGACACCGCTGCACTTTCGCTGCATGTGCAACCGGTTGACGATAGCATGGCAACCATAGGTGATAACTGGATCCGTAAAAATGAATATGGATTGTATGAAATGTATGTAAGCGGAAAGCCGTTCGAACGGGGAGCGATAGAAGGAAAGCTTTCTCAAAACCTGGTTGTAGAACAGGAAGTAGCATTCACCGATGAGATCAGGCGGATGATACCCTCTAAAAGCTACCTGAAATTTTTGAAATACATCATTGGTTTTATTAATAAGGACCTGCCGGAGCATGTAAGCGATGAATACAAACAGGAAATCTTTGGTATTTCAGCGTCTGCTTCCCATCAATTTGACTGGATTGGGGACAATTATGACCGCATTCTCAACTATCATGCGGCGCATGATATAGGTCATGCATTACAGAATATGATGCTGGTAGGCTGTACCTCTTTTGGTGCCTGGGGCGGGAAGACGGAAGACGGGTCTATGCTTATCGGGCGGAATTTTGATTTTTGGGTGGGTGATAAATTTGCGGAGAATAAAATTGTGAGCTTTGTAAGGCCTGATAGCGGGTTTGCTTTTGCTTCTGTTACGTGGGGTGGTTTTACCGGTGTGGTGAGTGGTATGAATGACCAGGGATTAACGGTTACTATCAACGCTGCAAAATCTTCCATACCTTTTGGCGCAGCCACTCCCGTTTCCCTGGTGGCACGCGAAGTGTTGCAATATGCTTCTACTATAGATGAAGCCGTTCGTATAGCCAGAAGCCGGAAAATGTTTGTTTCAGAAAGCTTTTTAGTATCGAGCGCCAAAGACCATAAAGCAGTGGTCATCGAGAAAACGCCTGATGAATTGGCGGTGTATGATCCGCAGCAGGATTATATACAATGCACCAATCACTACCAAAGCCGGCATTTTGAGAAACAATCGCTCAATGTGGAGCAAAAGCAGAACAGCGCATCTGTTTATCGCTACCGTCGCCTGCAGGAGCTGATGCAGCAGCATTACCCGCTTACGCCGCAGAAGATAGCAGATATACTACGTGACAGAAAAGGGTTGCAAAACAGTACTATCGGCAATGGTAATGAAAAAGCGGTGAACCAGTTGATCGCACATCATTCCATTATATTCCAGCCGGATAGTCTTCGTTTTTGGGTCAGCACATCTCCCTGGCAACTGGGGGTCTATGTTTGCTATGATCTGAGACATATTATGCAGTTGAACGGTTTGAAAAAAGATACCTCGATAGCACACAATGCTTTGAATATTCCGGCTGACAGTTTCCTGGGCAGTGCGGAGTTTACTGATTTCCTCCGCTTTCGAAAGAATAAAATGGCGCTGCTACTGCATCAGGAAGTGGATACGGCACAAACAGTGAAGAGTAACCCGATGTTCTATGATGCGTACCGGATAGCAGGCGATTTTAGTATGCAACAGCAAAGTTATAGACAAGCCATAATCTATTATCGTCACGCCTTGCGCCTTGAAGTGGCTACTATAGAAGAGCGCAAAAGCATGGAGAAAAAAATAGCGCTCTGTGAGAAGATCATTACGGATCTTAATTAGTCAAAACGTCAAAATATCAGTTTTTTCATTAATCGTTCTGTCCGGCAAAAACATCTTTATAGTTTTCTATCCGACTGCAAAATCTCTATCAGGTATACACAAAAATGCTCTCATAAAAGGCAGTAATAATAACATTATGGTGAAACCAATGATGTCATTTGTTTTTTAATATTCAATGAAACGCTTTATGGAAAAGGGTTTTGAGCATGCGAAAAAGATTTGTTGAAATGAATAAAATCTTCCTTACATTTGGTGAAAATCATACTTTAAAATAGAAGAAAATGGCAACAGGAACAGAAGATAAACTGAAAGCGCTTAAGCTCACATTAGATAAAATAGACAAGGATTTTGGTAAAGGGTCGGTGATGATGCTGGGTGACAAGCAGCAGGATAAGATTGATACGGTCAGCTCCGGTTCATTGGGTCTGGATGTGGCATTGGGTGTGGGTGGTTTCCCCCGTGGAAGAGTGGTGGAGATATATGGTCCGGAAAGTTCAGGTAAAACAACTATAGCTATTCATACTATTGCAGAAGCACAAAAAAAAGGCGGCATTTGCGCTATCGTAGATGCGGAACATGCCTTTGATGCCAGCTATGCCCGTAAATTGGGCGTGGATGTGGATAATCTTATTATTTCTCAGCCGGATTACGGGGAACAGGCTTTGGAAATTGCGGACCGTTTGATCTCCTCCGGCGCTATCGATGTGGTGGTGATTGACTCTGTAGCCGCATTGGTGCCTAAGGGCGAACTGGAAGGAGAAATGGGCGATAGCAAAATGGGCTTGCAGGCACGCCTGATGAGCCAGGCATTGCGTAAACTGACAGCTACCATCAACCGTACACAAACGATCTGTATATTCATCAACCAGCTTCGTGAAAAAATAGGTGTGATGTTTGGCAACCCGGAAACGACAACAGGAGGTAATGCACTAAAGTTCTATGCTTCCGTACGCCTGGATATCCGCCGCATCAGCCAGATAAAAGATGGAGATGTAGCCAGTGGTAACCGTACACGGGTAAAAGTGGTGAAGAACAAAGTGGCGCCTCCGTTCCGCCAGGTAGAGTTTGATATTATTTTCGGTGAAGGTATCAGCAAAGTGGGTGAGATAATCGATATGGGGGTTGAATTAGGTATTTTGAACAAAAGCGGTTCCTGGTTCAGCTACGGTGACAGTAAGATCGGGCAGGGCCGTGATGCGGTGAAGCAATTCCTTAATGACAATCCTGAGATGATGGAGGAAATGGAAGGGCGTATCAGAGAAGCGCTGCAGCCAAAACCGTAGATGCAAAAAAGCCTTTTATGGGTTAGTAAGTGAAGGCAGCATGTCATGGTGCTGCCTTTTAAATTGTACAATTCGTTTGTTTTAAATATTTATCAGGAGCAAATCAGGCGAGTGGCAAGATGATAAAATATATCAACTGACAAACTACCTGTTGCTTTATCTTCGCAGCAATAATAACCCCTTAGAAAAACAATGGCACTAATTAAATCCATATCCGGTATTCGTGGAACGATAGGTGGTAAACCGGGTACATCCCTCACTCCCCTGGACACGGTAAAGTTTACCGGTTCATATGCAGCCTGGATCCGGACACAGAAAAGCAAAAGCAAAAAAATAATCGTGGGTCGCGATGGACGCATCTCCGGTGAAATGGTACGTAACCTTGTAGTGGCTACACTTCAAAGTCTCGGACTCGATGTAGTAGACCTGGGCCTCAGCACGACTCCTACAGTAGAAATGGCCGTAAAAATGGAAAAGGCAGCCGGTGGCATCATCCTGACCGCCAGCCATAATCCTAAAGAATGGAATGCATTGAAACTTCTCAACAGCGAAGGGGAATTCATCAGCGCTGCTGACGGGCAGTGGATACTGGACCATGCCGAAAAAGGAGAAATTGAATTCGCTGAGGTTACCAAACTGGGCAAGGTAACTACGGATGACAGCTTTATTCAAAAGCACATTGACGAAATACTAAAGCATCCGTTGGTGGATGTTAACGCTATCGGGGCAAAAGGGTTTAAAATAGTAGTGGATCCGGTGAACTCTACCGGTGCCATTGCCGTCCCGCAATTGCTGACAGCTTTGGGAGTGAAAGATGTGATCATGATTAATGAGGAGGTGACCGGCAATTTTGCACACAATCCCGAGCCTTTGCCCGAGCATCTTCGTGACCTGTGCCAAACCGTAGAGAAGCAAAATGCCCACCTGGGCATTGCAGTAGATCCGGATGTAGACCGCCTTTGTTTTGTATGCGAAGACGGCAGCCTGTTTGGAGAAGAGTACACACTCGTTGCTGTGGCAGATTATATTCTTTCCCATAAAAAAGGCAATTCGGTTTCCAATATGTCATCCACACGTGCCCTGCGCGATGTAACGGAGAAACATGGTGGCAAGTATGAACCCAGCGCTGTGGGAGAAGTGAATGTGGTGAACAAAATGAAAGCCACAAAAGCAGTGATTGGTGGAGAAGGTAACGGAGGCATTATCGTTCCAGAACTCCATTATGGCCGCGATGCGCTTATCGGAATCGCTCTATTCCTGACACACCTGGCAAAATTTGGCAAGTCAATTAAGGCCCTGCGCAGCACGTATCCCGATTACTTTATCTCCAAGAATAAGATAGAGCTGGACGAACGGATGAACGTACAGGAGATTTTCGCACAAATAAAAGAAAAATACAAAAAGCAGCCGATTAATACCGAAGACGGATTGAAGATCGAGTTCGACAGAGATTGGGTACACCTGCGTACTTCCAATACCGAACCTATCATCCGCATCTATTCTGAAAGCATCAACGAGACCACAGCGAATAACATCGCCAAACGCATTATGGAAGATATTAAAGAAGTGATGATGACGGTATCGTGATTGTCGGATCAAATACAATCGACTTAATTCTTAAAGACAAGGCTGCTTCGAATGAGGTAGCCTTGTCACGTTTTATACCCGGATCACAGGGAATTAACTGCTAGCTACCGGAATGGCTTTCTTCTGAGAGTTTTCTTTTAAGGAAGACATTCCATTTACTCCGTTCTATTTTATACTCTTTTCTGAATAAATCTTCCAGCGTTTTGTATCCCAGTAACCGTTTTACCCCTTTGGTACCTTCTTTTTCATAAACCAGCTTACAAAGCATGGCGTTAACTGCATGGTCTATATGCAACATTCTTTCTTTGGAGATTAAACTGTCGTAGTGAGAAAGGTTTGTTTCCGGGTACCTATCCGGGTAATGGTTCATGAGCCGGATCATATCAGCATAATTTCCCGCAACACCGCCGCCGAGATAATAGACCAGTCCGTGATTAACGGGCGACTTGCCATACACAGGATTGAGATACAAATGCAGGATCTCATGAAGATAATTCTCTCCTTTTCCCTGGCAATAGACCGTGTTACTCTCGGTATCTGCATATCCGGAAGATGAATTTTCATTCATAGATAACACGTAGTCCAATCCTTTCATCCTGGCGAGATCCGTTTTGCTATAGGTATAAATATACCGGATCTGCTTAATGGGAGTAAAGCCCCATTCTTTTTCAAACTTTTTAAGACTTGCCAGCAACGAATCACTGCTTTGCTTATTGAAGGGTGTCCCTTCCGGGAAGATATACTCGATATTGCCATTTAACATGAAAGCATACTGCTCCTTATGCTGCTCCATCTCTGTAAGAAAATAAAACCCGTTATCATTTTTATGAACATAATGATTGGAAATAGCGTACGGCTGAACATTGGCAGAATCATCTGTCCATGCAAACAGTGTTTTAATATGTACATGGTCGGGGTAGGTTTTTGCAAAAAAGATAGTAGCCTTCGAGAACATGGTATAGGTACAGCCATCGCCGCTGATCGCGTGAACGACAGGGTCCGGAATTGCGTATTTATTGCATTGCGCTTCTGTAAAATAGTGGCGATAGGGTATCGTATCCAGATTCAAAAAGCTCACATAATACTGCTGTAAGAATGCTATTGCTTCGCGGATGCGATGGTCTGAAGTATCTATAAATATACCCACAGTAACCTCTTTTTGCTTACCGGCAAAAGATGCTGAATAAGAGAAAAGCTGGAGAAACAAAACCAGGATAGAGATAATGATCTTCTTAAACTTCATATGACTAATTTAGTAAAAGCAGACGGCAATGGCGGCAGGATGTGGTTTACTTCCTGCTTTATACGTATACTTGTTGCACCTTTTACATGCAGTATTCATCCTCTTCATACGACGTTGTGGTTATTGGCAGCGGTCTGGGCGGTTTGCTGAGCGCCGTCATAATGGCTAAAGAAGGCATGAAGGTATGTGTGCTGGAAAAAAATAAACAGCTGGGTGGCTGCCTGCAGACATTCTCGCTTCAAAAGCAGGTATTCGATAGCTGCGTACACTATGTAGGGGGTTTGGGCGAAGGACATACACTTCACCGGATATTTTCCTATGCAGGCATCATGGATAAGCTGGAATTAAAGTCCTTTGATCCGGACGGCTTCGACAGGATCGTTTTTGACCGGGAAGATACGTCCTACCCGCTTGCAATAGGCGGAGCAAATTTTGTAGAACAGTTACGAGCTTATTTTCCGGGAGAAAAACAAGCATTGGAAAACTATATTACCCTTCTCAAAAAAGTCGGTGATCATTTTCCACTCTATCGTTTAAGAAAAGGAGATGCCCATGAAAAATCCAGTGTTTCCGGTTGGGAATTGACAAGTACCTTAGAAAGCATTACTACGAATAAACTGCTTCAAAATGTGCTTTCAGGTAACAATCTGTTGTATGCCGGTGTGAAAAATAAGACGCCGTTTTACCTGCATGCCTTAGTCAGTGAAAGCTATATACACAGTGCGCATAAGATCATACCGGGCAGTTCGCAAGTGTCCAAGTTTTTGGCCAACGAACTGCGTGCGTATGGAGGTGAAATCTTCAGAAATACAGAAGTAATAAAGTTAACAGAAGAGCAGGGGCTGCTCCGGTACGCTGAGACCGCCGATGGACAACAATTCTACGGCAAGCAGTTTATTGCTAACATGCATCCTCAGGTGCTATTGGAAATATTACATACCAACCTGATAAGACCGGCTTATAAGAATCGGATCAGCAGCCTGCAGCAAACTATCGCACCTTTTATGCTCAACCTGGTATTGCAACCTGCAGCAGTTCCTATGAGACATCATAATATATACTGGCACCGGAGTCATGATTCGCTGGCAGCGGTCCACTATTCCGCCGCTAATTTCCCGGAGACCTATGCTGCTTATTTTACTGAAAGCAAAGAACACAAAGGGTTTGCAGAAAGTATTTCCATCCTGACCTATATGTATTACGATGAAGTAAAACCCTGGGAGCAAACGCATAATCATACCGGAGCCAAACAGGAAAGAGGTGAGAGCTACGGGGAGTTCAAACAACAAAAATCAGAGCAGTTATTGCAGAAAGTATTGCAGCAGGTACCTGAATTACAGGGGACTATTCTGGCCCGGAGTGCAGCGACCCCTTTGACATTCAGAGACTATACAGCGACGCCTTCCGGATCTTTGTATGGCATATTAAAAGACGTACAGAACTCCGCAGCAACCACTGTGGCTGTTAAAACCAAGATACCTAACCTGCTCTTTACAGGACAAAATGTGAACATGCATGGCGTGTTGGGCGTGAGTATTACCGCCCTGGCTACCTGCGCAGAACTCATAGGTATGGACTATTTGCTTGCTAAAGTGAATCGTGATCATCTCATTAGCTAGAACCCTCTACTCAGCTGTCCAGCCACCATCTATAGGGAAGCTGATTCCCGTGATCTGTGCCGCAGCAGCCGAAGAAAAATAAAGAGCCGCACCGGCTATCGCCTCCACAGGTATAAACTCTTTGATAGCTTGTTTGTCGAGCATTACTTTATTGATCACATCCTCCCGGCTCATATTATGCGCCTTCATCTGGTCGGCTACCTGCTTATCAATAATCGGGGTGTGCACATAACCGGGACAAATGGCGTTGGCTGTAATACCATACGGGGCGCCTTCCAATGCCAGTGTTTTAGTGAGACCGATAATACCATGCTTGGAAGCCACGTACGCACTTTTGAACTCAGAAGCCACCAGCCCATGTGCTGATGCAATGTTGATAATGCGACCGAATTGCTGTTCTTTCATTTTTCCCCAGACGGCTTTAGTCGTATGGAAAGCTGCTGTCAGGTTGATCCCGATGATCGCATTCCATTTGTCTTCCGGAAACTCATCAATAGGCGCTACATGCTGGATCCCGGCGTTGTTAATAAGGACATCGATGCTGCCGAACCGGGTTTCAGCCTCTGCCACCATGTTGCGGATAGCCTCCGGATCCAGCATATTGGCGGGAGAAAAAAGATGAGCTATTTTGAATTCGTCTGCTACCTGTTGTGCTATTTGCGCCCCGTTATCTTCCAGTCCGTTGAAGGCAATGTTATAGCCTTTGGCCGCGTAAGCCTTTGCAATTCCAAGGCCTATTCCGCTTGTACTGCCGGTGATGAGGATGGTTTTATTTGTCATAGAATATAGTTGTAGAGATTTTTGATTTTTTTGATTGAGCACTATTGTACCGGATAGTAGCGGCGAGGTTCATAGCTGACCTGTCAATTTTCTTTCATCATCATCAGGTAAGCCTTCACAAAACCTTCCAATTCGCCATCCATCACGGGACCCACGTTGCCTACTTCATAATCCGTGCGATGATCCTTGATCATTTTATAGGGATGAAATACATAAGAGCGTATCTGGGAGCCCCATTCTATTTTCTTTTTGCTGGCATTGGCAGCATTCTTCAGCTCTTCCCGCTTGCGAAGCTCTTCCTCGTACAGACGGCTTTTGAGCATGGTGAGCGCTTTTTCCCGGTTTTCGCCCTGCGTCCTCGCCTGCTGGCATTCAATGATAATGCCGCTGGGAATATGCTTGAGTCGAACGGCTGTTTCCACCTTGTTCACATTCTGTCCGCCAGAGCCGCCTGAACGGGAGAAGGACCATTCAAGATCGGAAGGACTTATATCTATTTCTATAGTATCATCTATAAGCGGGTAAACAAATACCGATGCAAATGACGTATGCCTGCGCGCGTTGCTGTCAAAAGGAGAGATACGCACCAGGCGATGTACGCCGCTTTCAGCTTTCAGCAAACCATAAGCGAATTCTCCGTCAAACTCCAGTGTGGCCTGCTTGATGCCGGCCCCATCGCCGTATTGTACATCCACCTCACTTACTTTCCAGCCTTGCTTTTCACCATACATGCGATACATGCGCATCAGCATCTCAGCCCAATCCTGGCTTTCGGTACCGCCTGCACCACTGTTGATCACGACCTGGGCGGTCATTTCATCTTCCGGTTCGTTGAGCGTCGATTTGAACTCCAGTTCATCTACTTTTTCGATGGCTGTATCATATGCTTGTTTTACCTCTTCTTCACTTGCTTCACCGGCCTTCCAGAATTCATAAAGCACGGCAAAGTCTTCTACGCTATCTTTCACATTCTTGTAAAGGTCCAACCAAAAACTGTTGATTTTTATTTCCTTTAAAATCCCTGTGGCGCGCGCATTGTCATCCCAAAAACCCGGTGATAAAGAAAGCTGGCGATCGTTTTCCACTTTCATATTCCGGTCTTCAATATTTAGAAAACGGTGCAACTGTTGCACACGCTCACGCATTTCTTTTATTTGCTCCTGCGTCATAACGGCTGCAAAGGTAAGGCAATGCAGAATAGTCTAAATTGAGATTTGAGGGTAGTGAAAAATTTATACGCGACTGGCAAATGCATGATGCAGGGTCATGTGGAGGCTATTCCCGAATTCGTCAGCATAGTCGTCGGTGTGCTTCCCTGTATGCGCCTCTTGTAACAGCTTACCTGTGGAAGCAAGTGTTTCTGCCGGCAGTATCTTTTCCAGATGTGGAAACAAGGTACGTTCCTCGAAGCGGATATGATCATCAACCAGGTCGGCGAGAATCGTATAGATGTATGCCGACCGGGTCAGTTCTGTTGCTGTAATGAGCTGTTTGATTTGCAGATGTTCTTCCAGAGCCTGAGTACACAGCCTGTCCCGTATCCTAGAGAAAAGCGCTGCTTCTTCTTCCTGAAAATGCTGTTGCAGATGATGTTCCCACATAAGCCTGTAGCCGTTGCCTGGAAATACTGTTTTTCACTCCCTGTCTTAATTTCCAACAGAAGAGCAGTCCGGTATGATGATCCTGCGACAGGGGTATGAAGCCGTTTCAAGATGCAAATTTTATTTATTCGACGATCAGGTTTCCCCTCATTATACCCGCGTGGCCGGGAAACGAACATAAAAAGGGATAGCTGCCTTTTGCAGGAGCAGGAAATTTGATCACATCCGATTCCCCGCCGCCAATAAGCCGGGTGTGTGCAATTACATCGCTGTTACCAGCAGGAACATAATCGGTTTCTTTGGCTGCCAGGGCATTGTTCGCAAATGTTTCAACAGAGGCATCGGATTTTAATAACACAAAGTTGTGCCCCATAGATGACTTAGGGAATTTGCCGGTATGGCGCAGCGTAAGTTCAATGGTTTGTCCTTCCTTTACACGAATCTCTGTTTGATCAAATCGCATGTCATCTCCTGCGTTGAGCAAAATGATTCCGTCTGTAGAAAGCTGTGATGTGGTAGAGGTATGGGGTCCGGTCGCAGCATGTTCGTGACCATTGTGATTATTACCACAAGAAGAAAGAAGTATGCCGGTGATTGTAAAAAGGAAAAATGTTTTTTTCATTGCCTGAGTAGTTTGTATATGCGTAGAATTTTTAAATGCCTGTTCACCCTTCCAAAAAATTAAAGTAGGGCAGTAATGATCAATGTTCTCATATAAGAGGTGTAGCGGAATGGTTTCTATAGTAGGTGATTTTCGCTAAAAATAGTACCGCCATTTTATCTCCCCGCCATTTAGCTTCATCTGCTTTTGTTCCCTCAAAATGATAATTGATAGTGGCATGCCAGAGCTTCAGCCATGTATCAAAATGCTGCTTGTCGACAGCCAACTGTGCATGTGGAGGGAAAGGGCTACCAAAATACGTATGTTCCTCCAGCAACACCGTTTGCCAGAAACGATACATTTTTTCAAGATGCTGCGACCAACGGCTACCGATTACGCCATTAAAAACGGGACTCAGGAGCAGATCCTGTCTGACAGCATCATAAAACACGTCAACAAGGAGCCGGATATCTTCAATCGTTTGAATGTCTTTCTTTTCAGTCATAAGCCATTTAGTGCTTTTGTCTTTTTATTGTAGCAAAAAAATATACTAGCGATTCAGAAAGGTTAGGCTTTGTTCCAATCCTTCTGTAAATGTTCCTATTGTAGAACGTTCCAGTAAAAGCTGTATGTCATTGCGAACTTTTTTAAACTCGTCATGAAGCGGACAGGGGTGTATTTCAGAACAGGCTTTAAGTCCCAATGCACAACCTGTAAAAATTTTTCCGCCATCTACCGCTCTAACGATGTCTGCCAGGGAGTACTGTAATGATTTTTCATCATGATAAAACCCGCCGTTAGGACCCTTAGCAGAAAACACCAAACCTTTACGACTCAGTTCTTGCAATATTTTGGCTATGAAATGCTCCGGTGAACCGATGCTATGGGAAATTTCTTTAATCCCCGTTTTTCTACCTTCCCTGGTTTTTTGAGCAATAAATAATACCGCACGTACGGCATATTCACAGGTTTTTGAAAACATGAGTATGAATATAGGAACAAAGATAAGGATACCCTTAAATAAAAGATAATTTTGTCTTTTATTTTTCTTATTATTACGTTGAATATTTTAAGGCGTTGGGATGTCCTGGGAATTGATAGTAGCGGAGTCAGGAAACTACTATTGCCACTGAATCGCTCGTTGTCTTTTCGTAACATTGTAGTCAGGTTAACACTTACTCCGGTATGCATATCAATAGCTTAGTATGGCAGCATTATTCATAAAAAATATGGTCTGTAACCGTTGTATTATGGTGGTGCAGCATGAATTGGACAAGCTCGGGTTGGTTACTAAAAATATAAAGCTGGGTGAGGTAACCCTCGAAAGGGAACTGACTAAGGAGGAAAGGGACAAGCTTGAGGAATCGCTCGTTCCTTTGGGCTTTGAAGTCATTGACGATAGAAAAAGCAGGATGATCGAAAAGATGAAAAATACCATCATCAACCTGGTGCATCACCTGGACAACGAGGTCAAAACTAACCTGTCGGATGTATTAAGCAGTGAGCTTCATCACGACTACAACTACTTATCCAACCTGTTTTCAGAGGTGGAGGGCATTACGGTGGAAAAATATTTTATTGCCCAGAAAATAGAAAAAGTAAAGGAATTACTGGTGTATGATGAATTGTCGTTAAGTGAAATCGCTATGCGCCTTAACTACTCCAGTGTCGCTTATCTCAGTAATCAATTCAAAAAAGTAACCGGGCTATCGCCGAGTCATTTCAAGCAAATAAAAGACGATAAAAGGAAGCCTCTGGATAAAGTATAAGTAAATCTTACAAATTAATCCCATAATTCTGTAATAGATGGTAGTGATATGATTGCCAATTTTGTATGGTAAATACAGGCAATCAGTATGGCGACAAAAGAAACAGTTTATATTCCATTGGAAGACGTGGAGAGCGAACACTGTGCGTTAATAGTGGAAAAAGGACTTTCACAGGTAAAGGGAGTGGAAACGCACCAGGTGGAACTGAATAACCGCAGGGCAGCAATTACCGTAGCTGATAACGAGGTGATCGGGGAGGCCGTGAAGGCGATCAGAGACCTTGGATACGGTGTTCCAGCAGCAAAAAATACCTTCCCGGTATTGGGTATGACCTGTGCCTCTTGTGCAGGCAGTGTGGAGAGTATTGTGAAGTATGAAGAAGGCGTTGTGAATGCCGCTGTAAACTTTGCTACAGGCAATCTTACAGTAGAGTACCTGCCCAATATGACAAATGCCGCCAAACTGCAAAAGGCTGTTCAGGGCGTGGGTTACGATTTGTTGATTGAAGAAGAGACCAGGCAGCAGGAAACTTTAGAAGCCATTCACACCGCAAAATTCAAAAAACTAAAAAACACTACTTTATGGGCGATATTGCTATCCATTCCGGTGGTCATTATTGGTATGTTCTTTATGGATATCGCCTATGCCAACGAGATCATGTGGCTGTTTTCGACTCCCGTTGTTCTATGGTTGGGTAAGGATTTCTTCGTTAATGCCTGGAAACAGGCAAAACACCGTTCTGCCAACATGGATACGCTGGTGGCGCTGAGTACGGGCATCGCCTACCTGTTTAGTGTTTTCAATATGTTCTTCCCCGATTTCTGGCATCAGCGCGGCTTGCATGCCCACGTCTATTTTGAAGCTGCATCGGTGGTGATCGCGTTTATCCTTTTGGGGAAATTATTGGAAGAAAAAGCGAAAGGCAATACTTCGACCGCTATAAAAAAGCTAATGGGCTTGCAGCCTAAAACCGTCATCGTGATGCAAGCGGACGGAACGGAAAAGCACACCGCGATCGAAGAAGTGAACACAGGTGATGTGCTCCTTGTTAAACCCGGTGAAAAAATCGCTGTGGACGGCGTCGTCACATCAGGCAATTCGTATGTGGACGAAAGTATGTTAAGCGGTGAGCCTGCTCCGGTTCTGAAAAAGGAAAACGAAAAAGTATTTGCCGGAACGATTAACCAAAAAGGCAGCTTCCAATTCAAAGCAGTAAAAGTGGGTAAAGAAACCATGCTTGCCCAAATTATTAAAATGGTGCAGAACGCACAGGGGAGCAAGGCTCCTGTGCAAAAGCTGGTCGATAAAATTGCGGGCATCTTTGTCCCGGTGGTTATCGGCATCGCTATCCTCACGTTTATATTGTGGTTCATTTTAGGTGGCGATAACGGTGTGGTACAGGGATTATTAGCAGCTGTTACCGTATTGGTGATTGCTTGTCCCTGTGCGTTGGGGTTAGCAACACCTACCGCCATAATGGTGGGAGTGGGCAAAGGTGCTGAAAAAGGCATCCTGATAAAAGATGCAGAAAGCCTTGAATTAGCTAAAAAAGTAAATGCCATTGTGCTGGATAAAACAGGAACCATTACCGAGGGCAGACCCCAGGTAACAGGCATCGAATGGCTGAACCATGACGATACCACTAAAAATATTTTGCTGAGCATCGAAAAGCAATCGGAACATCCTTTGGCAGAAGCTGTAGTAAAACATTTTGATAATGTACAAACTACGCATTTGTCCCTTTTTGACAGCATGACGGGTAAAGGCGCAAAAGCAGATCATCATAGTGAAACCTATTTTGTAGGGAATAAAAAACTATTGACAGAAAATAATATCGTCATTGCCGAGCAATTGCAACAGCAAGGCGATGCATGGGGCAAACAATCCAAAACCGTCATCTGGTTTGCCAACAGCAAGCAGGTGCTTGCAGTTCTTGCCATTTCCGACAAGATCAAAGAAACCTCAGTGCAGGCTATTAAAGAAATGCAGGAAATGGGCATAGAGCTCTATATGCTCACAGGCGATAATGAAGCCACCGCAAAAGCCATTGCACAGCAAACGGGCATCGGGCATTATCAAGCCGAAGTATTGCCGCAGCACAAAGCCGATTTTGTAAAGGAATTACAAAGCAAAGGCAAGGTAGTAGCCATGGTGGGCGATGGCATTAACGACAGTACCGCATTAGCAACTGCCGATGTAAGCATTGCCATGGGAAAAGGAAGCGACATAGCCATGGATGTAGCCAAGATGACGATCATCTCATCAGACCTTACCAAGATCCCGCAGGCGATCCGGCTGTCAAAAAACACGGTGGCTACCATTAAGCAAAACCTGTTCTGGGCATTTATCTATAATGTGATCGGCATCCCGGTGGCTGCCGGCATTCTTTACCCGGTCAACGGTTTCCTGCTCAACCCCATGATAGCCGGTGCGGCAATGGCGCTGAGCAGCGTGAGTGTGGTAACCAACAGTTTGAGGCTGAAGTGGAAAAAGTAAATGTTAAGTGTCAAACGTAAAATAATAATAAAATGCAACAAGTAACGATCAACGTGCCCGATATGCAGAGTACACACTGCCAAACAAGGGTGAAAAATGCAGTAAGCGAAGTAGAAGGTGTACAAATTCAGGAGATGGAAGCGGGTAAACTGACGGTTTCTGTCTCGTCTGAAGACACGAAAAACGAAGTGGTAAATGCCATTGAAAAAGCGGGTTATCCTGTCGCTTCGGCAGTTATGTTTTAAGCGAAGAACTAGCGGTTGCGGTTTAAGTCGGTTTCGATCCAAACATTGAAACAATAACGGGCAGGGAAATATCCTGCTAACCGGTTTCCGTTGTTCGGGTTCAACAGTAAATCTTACAAATCAAACCGGGAATAACGTAAATAAGAACAGGGCTGGTTTGCTCAACTTTGTATCATCAAAACAATAAATAGAAAAATGGAAAATAAGAATCTTCAGTTCAAGACAAACCTTAATTGCGGGGGGTGTGTATCAAAAGTGAAACCCGGTTTGGATGATGCAAACGGCATTTGCGAGTGGAATGTAGATACTGCCGATAACGACAAGATCCTTACTGTAAAATCAGAAGGCATTACAGCAGATCAAGTAGTGGCGATCATCAAAAGTAAGGGCTTTAAGGCTGAACTGCTAGACATTTAACGCAGCCCGAAAATTATTTGTTCAACACGTAAAATATAAACACATGAAAAAAGTAACGTTAGCAGTTGTACTACTGCTTTTTTGGGGCGCAGTACTTGCGCAGGATACGAAGCAGCATTTAGATAATTACATCCATATAAAAACGTCATTGGTCAACAGCGATGCCAAAGCAGCAGCCTCAGCTATCAGCATTTTTTATGATGCGGTAAAAAAAGACGGCAGCTTTGCTCAAAAAACGAAGCTGCTTAAAGCTGCGGAGAAACTAAACAAGGCTGGCAGTAGTATTGAAAAACAGCGAGCGGCTTTCGACGATGTTTCCGGCGTGATGTGGGAACTGGTAAAAGGCTCAGACGAGGTCACGCAGCCGGTCTACTATCAATACTGCCCCATGAAAAAAAGCTACTGGCTGAGCAAAGAAAAAGACATCAAAAACCCTTACTACGGTTCATCCATGCTTACCTGTGGCAAGGTAGCAGAAACAAAAAAATAGATCGTGGTTATAGCAATAACGAATAGTAAACTAAGAAACACCGTATTAGCCGCAGTATTTCTCTTTTCTGGAACAGCTACGTTTGCGCAAAAGCTGGTGCATTACGAATTGTATTTAAAAGATACCGTTGTAAGCTATGCCGGTAAAGAAAAACGAGCCATTGCTGCAAACGGGCAGATACCTATGCCTACCCTTGAGTTTACAGAAGGCGATACGGCAGAGATCGTGGTGCATAACCTGCTGAAGGAAGGCACCGGTATCCACTGGCATGGCTTGTTCCTGCCAAATAAAGAAGATGGCATACCGCATCTAACTCAAATGCCCATTCAACCCGGTGAGTCATTTACCTACCGTTTTCCCATCATTCAGAACGGCACGCACTGGTATCATTCCCACGCTGGCTTGCAGGAGCAGATCGGCATGTACGGCAGTTTTATTATGCATAAAAGAGCCGGCGACAAAACATTCCGGAAAGGAATAGATGACTTGCCATCCGTCCCCATTATACTCAGCGAATGGACAAACCTGAAGCCTGAAAACGTGCACCGCATGCTGCACAATGCCAGCGACTGGTTTGCCATTAAAAAAGGGGCAACACAAAGCTATGCGGAAGCCATACGCAGCGGGCATTTCAAAACCAAGCTCACCAACGAGTGGAAACGGATGCTGGCAATGGATGTGAGTGATGTGTATTACGACCGGGTTTTAATGAACGGCAACCAAATTTCCGAACTGAAAAGCAATAACGGAAAGCCATTGAAAGCTGGCGATAAAGTGCGGCTGCGCATTTCAAACGGTGGCGCTTCATCCTACTTCTGGCTGCAGTATGCAGGCGGCAAAATGAGCGTGGTGGCAAGCGATGGCAACGATGTAGCACCAGTTGAAGTAGACAGGCTGATCATAGCCGTATCCGAAACATACGACATTGTTATTACCGTTCCCGAAGAAGGTAAAGCCTTTGAGTTGATGGCGACTACCGAAGACCGTACCCAATCGGCAAGCTATTTTATAGGCAATGGCGAAAAAAAACATGTTGGCGCCATGTTACGTCTCAAATATTTTGAAGGCATGAAGATGATGAACGATATGATGCAGATGAACGGCGACCTGGATGATATGGGCATGAACATGAGCCTGCAGCAAATGGACATGAACCTGGTCATGTATCCCGAAATAACAGGCGAAGAAAAGAAAAAGGGTAAAATTGAAACGCCGGACGCTCACCTGGGTCACGGCCAACGCAATATGAATATGGACGAAGATCCCAACCGCTATAATGCCAACGCCCTGGGCGACATAGTCACATTGAACTATAGCCTGCTTAAATCACCCGGTAATACCACGCTTCCCAAAGACGCCCCGGTTAAAGAACTGAAATTTACCTTAACAGGAAATATGAACCGCTATGTATGGAGTATGGATAACCGCATATTGGCAGAAACAGATAAGATCCCGGTAAAAAAAGGCGAGGTCCTGAGGATGGTCCTTTATAACAATTCCATGATGCGGCATCCCATGCACCTGCACGGTTTCGACTTCCGGTTACTGAACGGGCATGGCGACTACGCCCCGTTGAAAAACATTATTGACATTATGCCGATGGAAACCGATACCATTGAATTTTTGGCAAATACAGAAGGAGATTGGTTTTTCCATTGCCATATCCTCTACCACATGATGTCGGGGATGAACCGGGTGTTTGCGATAGAGGATTATCAGAATCCCTACCTGCCGGATAAGAAGAAAGTTTACCGCAAATTACAACGCGAGCACAACATGCCTCATCCTATGGTACAGGGCGATCTTGCCACCAACGGTATTGATGGAGATGCCATGCTGATGAACGCACGGTATAGTTTAGGTACGGAATGGAGGTTGGGTTATAACCATATGCACGGATATGAAGTGGAAACCCATTTGGGAAGGTATATAGGAAAAATGCAATGGCTGATGCCCTTTGTCGGATTTGACTGGCGTTATCGTAGAATGGGGATAGACGAGCATGAGAAAAACCTGTTTGGGCAGGTAAACAAAAAAGACAATCGGGCTGCTGTAAGTTTGGGCGTAATGTACACATTGCCTATGTTAGTGAACGTACAGGCAGAAGTTTATCATGATGGTATATTTCGCTTGTCACTAATGCGTGAAGACATTCCTATTTCGAAAAGAATAAGAGCAGGTGTTATGATGAATACCGATTTGGAATATATGGCAGAACTACGCTACATTATTACAAGGAATATTGGTATCCGTACGCACTATGACAGCGATATGGGTTTGGGGGTGGGCCTGTCAATTAACTATTAGTAGAATAAATAGGGCAAGAACAAGTGCTATATACTGCCTGTCGTTGGCGGATCCAGTGGGTGCGGTTCGTTTTCGGCAGGATCGTGGTTCGGGAGATATGAAACGGGTTTTAGACGTTCTGTCTTTCTTTTTATACGTCTTTTCTTCTGTCAATGTCTTCTATTCGGAAGAAACTTTTTGATGCAGTGCTATAGTGAGTAATACATAAAATGCCATTTACAGGAACCCGCTTTCCCGGTATCAAATTTCGCAGGTGCAAAATGTCCGGTTCGGTTTTCGGCAGATGGCATCATTATTCAATAGTTTGTTTATGTACCCTGCGATTCAAAAGACGCTGTTTTTTACATTCTTTCTGATGTTCGGATTTCCGGCTTTATCCCAAACCACTATTGAAAATAAGGACGCTGAGGAAATGAATGTGGATATGCCCGATGAAACAGTAGAAACAGATGTCGTAGATAAACGGCAACTACAATTAGAAGGTGCTGTCTTATATAATAGATTTGAACAATTTCCCAACTCTTTAATAGGGCAAATGCTTGTAAGGTATGGAATGACAAAACATTTAGAACTACGGTTGCTTGTTGAAGACGGAAAAGAGCGCGATAAATATATAGAAGAAACCGTTCAGAGTAATTTTCCACTTGCTGTAGGCTTCAAGTATAATTTACTTAAAGATCACAACTGGATTCCGGATATCACCTTGGCAACCACCGTAAAATTGCCATTTACTTCAAGGGAACATGAACAAAACGCTTACTGGTCGCCCATACTGCTTTTAGCTTTTCAAAATAAATTGAGTGAGAAATGGAAGTTGGAATATAATGGAGGCGCCCAGCAGGAGGCCTATAGTAGCGAATGGGTATGGATTTTAAATGGCTCTGTGCATTATAAGTTAGCTAAGCCCCTAGAGATTTTTGTTGAATATTATGCCCAATTCGAATCAACACAAGATCCGCAACACAATTTGGGCGGAGGGCTAGCTTACCAGATAAATAATCAGTTTGAAGTTTATGCATCGGGAGGAAGTTCGGTAGACTACATAAATCACAATTATTTTTTTAGTGCAGGCTGTGCATTTAGAACGCACTAGACACCAATCAACGATACATCATGCTAACTACACAAATCTATTTCTGCTCTATATCTATTGCGTACATTTCCCGGGCATTCACTCATGAGGAAGTACTCCGGGACGTTCACGATTATTCCTTAAGACATCACCACCAAAGGGTGTGATTGTTCGTAGTTAGGTTCTGTCTTTTTACCTCTTTAGCTAAATTATGGTATGTTGAAGCTTACAGTAATATGATTGAATTAATAAATGTCTGATTAACCTGGACAAATAAAAAATCTACATCAAAATTTATTATGCCTGAAGGTCCTTCTATAGTTATCCTTGCTGAATCGGTCGCACCCTTTGTTGGAAAAAAGGTCCTTGATACTTCTGGCAACAGCAAGGAAGATATACAACGTGCCAAAGGGCATAAGCTGATTGAAATTAGAACCTGGGGAAAACAATTGCTGCTATGTTTTTCAGGTTTTACAATAAAAGTTCACTTATTACTTTTCGGATCCTATAGGATAAATGAAGAAAAGGATACACCGCCGCGATTGCGATTAGACTTCAGCAGCGGGTTTATAAATTTCTATGCCTGTTCCGTAAAGATTATTGAAGGAGATATTGATGCGCTGTATGATTGGGACGTTGATATCATGAGCGATACATGGAATCAGAACAAAGCGATTGAAAATTTAATAAGGCAGCCCGACAGGCTGGTTTGCGATGTACTCCTGGATCAGGAAATTTTTTCAGGTTCAGGGAATATCATCAAAAACGAAGTGCTATACCGAACCTGCATTCATCCCTTGAGCCTAGTTAAGTTCTTACCGCACAATATGCTCATCCGGCTAGTAAAAGAAGTCCGCGATTATGCATTTGACTTCTTAAAATGGAAAAAGGAATATTCCCTGAAAAAACATTGGCTTGCGCATACAAACAGAATCTGCACGCGATGTAACCTTCCGTTGAACAAAGAATATTTAGGCAAAACCAAACGTAGAACCTTTTACTGCAATAACTGTCAAATTTTGTACGACTCATAGAAAAAAGAGTGATGTTATCATTTGCAGCGCCTTTTTAGATGGGATGAACGACACTCGTAGTGTCAGATGGATGCTCCGATTGAATCATCTTCTCCTTTCTAGAGGCTCAAAAATGGTCAATATCCTACCAGGGTTGCGGGAAGCGGTGCAAACTTCCTGATGCAGTTCCCTGCTGCTGAGTAGCTTTCAGAAAGATTGTTATAGCTGTTTTGCCGTTCCGGTGTCAGCCGCCAAATCTTCCGGATGGTCAACTGCTTCGAAGCCATTATTTTTGCGTCTGAACTTGAAAATTTGAAATCCAGCCTAAGAAAGATATTCGCCTTTACCAATCCTTACCGGGGCAGTTTGTATTTTTCGGTTACGATGTCCATATTACTGGCATTGCTTACACCGGTACGTCCCTACCTGATACAGCTTTCCGTTGATCAGTACATCAGCAATTATCTCTGGGAGGGCTTGCTATGGATCTGTGCTCTTCATTTTGCATTGATTTGGATAGAAAGCGGTTTGCGTTTTTGGTTTCTTTACCGGATCAATTGGCTGGGTCAAACGGTGGTCAACGATATTCGGAAAAAGGTTTTTAAAAAGATACTCCACCAGGATATAGCATACTATGACAGGACGCCGATAGGAACCTTAACCACACGTACCATTAATGATATAGAGGCAGTGAATGACGTTTTTTCCGAAGGGATCATTTCCATTGTTGCTGATATCTTAACCATTGTAGCCATTATGATCGTGATGTTGGTGACGGACTGGCGGTTGACCCTTGTATGCCTGGCACCTTTTCCGTTGCTGATTATAGCTACGTATTTCTTCAAAGAAAGCGTCAATAAATCTTTTCAACAAGTCAGGAATGCGGTAGCCGCATTGAACGCTTTTGTACAGGAGCATCTTACGGGAATGTACCTGCTCCAGGCCTTTGCCGCCGAAGATAGGGAGTCGGGGAAATTCGATACCATCAACAAAGAGCATCGCAACGCGAATATCAAGGCCATCTTCGCTTATTCCGTATTCTTTCCCGTAGTAGAGATCATTCTCGCTATCTCTATGGGCTTGCTGGTATGGTATGGCGCGAGGGAGATTCTTAGCTATGAGGTGACACCGGGCATTATCATCTCTTTTGTGATGTACCTGAACCTGCTCTTTCGCCCGTTAAGAATGCTGGCGGATAAATTCAATGTGCTGCAAATGGGGGTAATAGCCGGTGAACGGGTACTGACCGTGCTGGAAAGCGGGGAATATCTGCAAAATGAAGGCACGGTAACGGCAGATGCAATTAAAGGAAACGTCACATTTGACGAGGTTCATTTCAGCTATAAGCCGGACGTTCCGGTATTAAAGGGGCTATCCTTTCATCTGGCTGCAGGAAAATCCATGGCTATAGTGGGGCATACAGGCGCGGGAAAGACTTCTATAATCAGCATTATAAACCGGTTGTACGAGATACAAAGCGGGAGTATCCGGATTGACGGGGTGAATATTCAGGACTATGAAATAGACAGTCTGCGGAGTCAGATAGGGATTGTTTTGCAGGATGTTTTCTTGTTTTCAGGTACAGTGATGGATAATATTACCCTGCGTAATAATAATATTACCAGGGAGGAAGTGCTAAAAGTCACGAAAGCAATCGGTGTGCATGATTTTATCATGACATTGCCCGGAGACTATGATTTTAATGTGATGGAACGGGGCAATACACTCTCCCAGGGGCAAAAACAGCTTTTATCGTTTGCAAGAGCCTTATTGTATAATCCTGCGATTCTGATTCTGGATGAAGCTACGTCCTCAATTGACAGCGAAACAGAGCAGTTGATCCAACATGCCATTGATACCCTGATCGAGGGAAGGACTTCCATTATCATTGCACACCGGCTTTCTACCATTCGAAAAGCCAATGAAATTATCGTGCTGGAAAAAGGCCGGATCATTGAGCAGGGAGATCATGATGCGTTAATGCAGGCTAAAGGCACGTATTACCAACTTTACAAAGCAGTAGAAAAAGACGTCGAAGTATAATAACCCACTATAAGAATAAGCAACAGTCTAACCTGAAACCTGTTCCTTTACATAGTCATCAACATTGCTAAAAATAAAATCAGGATATTCATCCGCAAATTTCTTTTTGACAAAACCCCCTACTAACGGGCGTTTCGCAGGCTGGTTCAATGCTGCTGTGCTGACTGGTATCAGGTCATAAGCTGCATCAGGGAAGTATTGCAACACCCGAAGAGCCAATTCTATACGGTTCATAAAATCAGAACTGCAAATGTGGTAAATCCCTTTTTTGCCATCTTGCAATAACACAAACATGGCCCTGGCAATATCCCTGGCATTGCAGGGCGTAGCATACTGATCGTACGGAAGTTTAAGTGTGAGTTTTTGCTTGTTCTTGCATTGATCGATGATGCGGGCAATGAAATTTTTGCCCCGTTCTTCATCTCCGTATACATTCGTAATGCGTAAAACCAAGGTGTCTTTCAGTTCCTTCAAAGCAAGTGTTTCGCCTTCCAGCTTGTGGCGTGCATATACGTTCAGCGGGTTTACCGGCGCATCCTCTGTATAAGGTCCGTTCTCCCCATCAAAAACATAATCCGTAGAGATATACACGAACCTGGCATTGCATTTTTTAGCTAATGCAATCAGGTTGATCGTACTTTGAACGGTTTTCAGGTAGCTTTCTTCTTCATGATCTTCACAATAGTCAACATGGGTTAGCGCGCCGCAATGTACAATGACATCAGGGCGGAAGCCCACCACATCAAAGTTGTTTTCGTTCTCCGGTTCCAGGGTATTATAATATACCGTACCGGGCGTCTGATAAGAAAAATAAGAGCCTTTTACTTCCCAGCCTTGCCCGGCAAAGTGTTTCAGGCAATTACTGCCTACCAGACCGCTTGCTCCGGCGATAAATATTTTCATGGATTAATTTGGAGATTTGAAGGATGGATAAACAAACTGAATAATCAGGGAATATGCAAAGATGTTGGATTGTAGTAGCCCTCTAATCTACAAAAGCCCTCCTGTCTGGGAAGGGCTTTTGTAAAATATTAATTATGCATGAGCTTTTTGCATCTTCGGCATTTCCTGCGGATACTCTTTGTTTTCGAGCTTGCTTCTTACTGCTGAAAATGCCTTTAATGTCAGGTCGATATCTTCATCTGTATGTGCGGCAGTTGGGATCAACCGCAGGATAATCTGCCCCTTCGGGATAACGGGGTACACCACTACAGAACAGAAAATGTTGTAATTCTCCCGGAGATCAAATACCAATTGTGTGGCATCAAATAAACCACCTGCCATTTTCACGGGCGTTACGGGCGTATTGGTGGTACCAATATCGAAACCATTATCTCTTAAGCCGTTCTGTAATTTATTGACGTTGTACCAAAGTTTTTCTTTCAGTTCCGGCTTGTTGCGTAATAGTTCCAGGCGTTTCAGGTTACCCACCACTATCGGCATCGGTAGGGATTTGGCAAATACTTGTGAACGCATATTGTAACGGAGAAATTTCAGGATCATCTTATCCGCAGCCAGGAAGCCACCGATGCTTGCCATAGATTTTGCAAACGTAGAGAAATAAATATCGATACCGTCCATGCAGTTTTGTTCCTCCCCGATACCGGCACCGGTTTTACCCATCGTACCGAAGCCGTGTGCATCGTCTACAAACAGGCGGAATTCATATTTGCTTTTTAAGGCAGCGATCTCTGCACAACGTCCCTGGTTGCCGCTCATCCCAAATACACCTTCCGTGATCACCAGGATACCACCGCCGGTGGTGGCAGCCATTTCGGTAGCACGCTGCAGTTGTTTTTCGCAATCTGCTACATCATTATGTTTGAATACATAGCGGTGACCCGGGTGCAGGCGCAGACCGTCGATGATACATGCGTGGCTTTCCGCATCATACACGATCACATCCCGGCGGCTGCAAAGGCTATCAATAGCTGATACCATTCCCTGATAACCGAAGTTGAACAGCATGGCATCTTCCTTGCCTACGAATTCTGCAAGATTTTTTTCGAGCAGGTCATGGTTGTCCGAGTTGCCACTCATCATACGGGCTCCCATCGGGTAGGCGAGCCCCCATGTTGCCGCAGCATCAGCGTCCGCCTGCCTTACTTCCGGATGGTTTGCCAACCCCAGGTAGTTATTCAGACTCCAGACGATACGTTCTTTACCCTGGAAGAGCATGCGGTTCCCGATTTCACCTTCTAGTTTAGGGAATGCGAAATAACCCGGATACTGCTCTGCATAATCTCCTATGGGTCCCAGCCTGCTTTCAAATTTTGCAAATAAATCCATACTGATTTATGTTATTTTTATATGAATAGTTTTTTTTCGGTGCGCAAAATTATAAAAATTAAGCCGCTTTAAAAGGAGTTCTTTTAGAAAAGCCTGCCGCGGTCAGGCGTTCGGGCACTAATTCGGTGGACTATTTTTCTTTCGCTTTTTTAATTTGATCATTTTGAGGAAGGGCAGGAGATGACATTGGTATTTGCTATCTTTTTGTATGGTCACTCCTTTATACATTTTTCACTTCTTTTGCATAGCCAAACATGAAGTTCCATGAACAAGAAATGGATAGCCATTATCCTTCTCCTTCTTTCCCTGCGTCTCTCAGCACAAGATAAGAATCACATTGCAAAACCCAAACTTGTTGTGGGTATTGTAGTGGATCAGATGCGCTGGGACTTTCTGTATCGCTACTATGACCGGTATGGTGATAACGGTTTCAAAAAATTACTTCAACAAGGGTTTAGCTGTGAAAATACATTCATCAACTATACGCCCAGCCATACCGCGCCCGGGCATGCAGGCATCTACACCGGCAGTGTTCCGTCCATCCATGGCATTACCGGTAACAGATGGGTAGATCAGTTTACCGGCAGACGTTGGTATTGTGTAGAAGATACCAGTGTTATGCCCGTAGGAGGCAGCATAAAAGCGGGGAAAATGAGTCCGAATAATCTGCTGACCACTACCATTACTGATGAGCTGCGCCTGGCCACCAACTTCAGTTCCAAAGTGATCGGTATTTCTTTAAAAGACCGGGGAAGTATCCTGCCTGCGGGGCATTTAGGAAAGGCTTATTGGTACGATGATAGCACCGGGAATCTGATCACCAGCAGCTTTTATGAAAACAGTTTACCGGGATGGTTGCAGAACTTTAATGCTAAAAAACTGCCGGCAAGCTACCTCAGCAAGCCTTGGGAAACGCTGTATCCCATACAGACTTACACACAGAGCCTGGGCGACAATAATGCATACGAAGCTAAGATCAAAGACGAAAAAGCACCTGTTTTTCCGCACTATTATCCCGCAGACGACCCCGGGAACATTCGTGAAACGCCGTTAGGAAACACGTACACGCTGGATGCCTGCAAGGCAGCCATAGAGGGAGAAAACCTGGGTAAGAACGGTACAGATTTTCTGTGCGTCAGTCTTTCGGCTACAGATTATATCGGTCATGCCTATACTTCGGTTTCAGTGGAAGTCGAAGATACCTATCTGCGGCTGGATAAGGACCTGGCGGATTTCTTGAGCTACCTGGACAAACACATCGGGACAGGCAATTATCTCCTTTTTCTTACGGCAGACCATGGCGCTGCTTATAATGCTGTTTACCTCAAAGACCTGAAAATTCCGGGTGGTAATCAGGTTCAAAAACAAATGGTAAAAGAACTCAACCTTCATCTTAAAACCAAGTTCAACAGGGATGATCTCACCAACATTGTAGAAAACAGGTACCAGATAGAGTTAAACCGGGATGTTATAAAAAAGTTGGAGCTCAATGAAACAGTATTAAAGGATGAAATAAAAAAATGGTTGTACACACAATATTCAATCGCATACGTGTTAGATATGGATCATATTCATGATGAAGCCGTACCGGAATTGATAAAACAAAAAGCGATCAACGGGTATAACCGCAAAAGAAGCGGTTCCCTGCTGTTGCTCAGCGATCCGGGATGGTATTGGGGATATGGTACAACCGGTACGGCGCATGGTACCTGGCATCCTTACGATACTCATATTCCCCTGCTTTGGTATGGGTGGAAAATTCCAAAAGGAAAGACGAACCGGACGATCCATATGGAAGACATAGCCGGAACCTTAGCCGCTCTGTTGCGCATTCAGGTGCCGAACGGATATATAGGAAATGTAATAACAGAAGTAATTAAGTAGAAAATTTCTTAAAAAATGAGGAAGACCTTGGTTTTTTTGATGATTTTCCTACATTTGCACCCTTAAATCTTATTGTTTAACAGAAATAATTTCTATTATTTATGTCAGTAAAAATTCGCCTTCAGCGTCATGGCTCCAAAAAACGCCCTTTTTACTTCATCGTAGTAGCGAACAGTGCTTCACCTCGCGATGGTAAATTCATTGAAAAATTAGGGACTTACAACCCCTTGACCAATCCTGCAGCTGTACGTCTGAATCGCGATCGTTCATTGCATTGGTTACAAAATGGTGCGCAACCTACTAACACGTGCCGTCGTATTCTTTCTTTCAAAGGTGTTCTTTACCTGAAACACTTGATGAGAGGGGTAACGCTTGGCTTGTTTGATGAACAAACTGCGTTGGACAAATTTGAAAAATGGAATGGTGAACACGAAGAAGTGGTTGTAAAACGCCAGGAAGCACACCGTGCGCACAAGGCAGAAAAACGTCATGCTGCGATGACGGAAAGCGTTAAGAAAGTAGAAGAAAAACAAGCGGCTAAAGCTGCTGTTAAAGCTGCAGAAGAAGCTAGTGCTGCTGCTGAAGCAACTGATACTCCTGAAGCTGAAGCTCCACAAGCTGAAAGCGCAGAATAATCAAAACGCTATAGAATGGATTGTAAAAGTGTTTCAAAAGAAACACTTTTTTTGTGCTATTTTCAATCTAAATTATTATATAGAATGAGGGTTGGGATAATAATAGGCGTTCTGCTGGCAATAGTATCTTGCGGACCTGCTCAAAAAGTGGGAAATAAAGCCGATGCTCAGAATGCTGTAGAGAACAAAAGATGGGTTTTGCAAAAACTGATGGGGGAGAATGTACCTAAAACAGGAGGCGATGTATATATCAGGTATATTAATTCCATTGCTTTTGAAGGTAATGGAGGATGCAATCGTATCACAGGTCATTACAAGCTGGGTGATAAAACAATCGCAATGAAAGATATGGCAGTTACCGAAATGGCTTGTGATGTACTGGATTGGGAAGCAAAGTTTTTAAAGGTGTTGCAACAAGCTGATGGCTATAAAATCATAGGCGACAATTTCTACCTGTATCATGGAAATAAAGAAACAGCCAGTTTCCGGGCGATATATCTTGAATAAGTTCTGAACCAGTTGGGTGTTAAAGATCAATATCCCGAACACTCCCTTCATACTACATTCCGGTAAAGTAAATATCAGCCCCCTTTAAAAATAAGGAAATATTTTCTCCGCAAAGGACGGCTCGAAGATTTTATCAACATTACATCCTCATCATCAATAGGCAAGTTTTTGGTTCGTTATGATTAAACTAACTTGCCGTTTCAAATCAACCCTAAACAAATCATATAAAAGAATATGTCTAAAGTCGCGGAAACACCGTTGATGAAACAACACAAGGAAATCAAATCCAGATACCCGGATGCGGTATTGTTGTTCCGCGTGGGTGATTTCTATGAGACATTTTCAGAGGATGCATTGATCGCATCACGGGTGCTGGGCATCACACTGACCAAAAGAGCCAATGGTTCAGCATCAAGTGTGGAATTGGCGGGCTTTCCCTACCATGCGTTAGATACCTACTTGCATAAGTTGGTGAAAGCAGGCTACCGGGTGGCTATCTGTGATCAACTGGAAGACCCGAAGACTGTGAAGGGTATTGTGAAGCGCGGAGTAACAGAACTGGTGACTCCCGGTGTAGCCAGCGGAGATAAACTACTGGACAATAAATCCAATAATTTCCTGGCTGCGGTGTATTTAAGCGAGCAGCAACATGGTGTTTCGTTCCTGGATATCAGTACCGGTGAATTTTATGTAGCACAGGGCAACCTGGATTATATTGACAAGCTTTTGCAGAGTTTTCAGCCTTCGGAGATTATTCTTTCCAAAAGTCAGCAGAAAAAATTTAAAGAGCTTGTAGATAATAAAACTTACACTTTTCCTTTAGATGAATGGATCTTCCAGGAGCAGTATGGCAAGGATATTTTATTGCAGCATTTTGAAATTGTTTCGCTGAAAGGGTTTGGTATGGAAGAGCTGGGTGCCGCTACCATTGCTGCAGGAGCTGCCATGCATTACCTGAAAGATACGGAACATCCCAACCTTCAACATATCAATACCATCCAGCGCATTATTGCCAATGATTTCCTGTGGATGGACCGGTTTACCATTCGTAACCTGGAATTGATCTACCCTGCACATGAACAGGGCAAGTCTTTATTACAGGCTATAGATGATACGCAAACTCCAATGGGTGCACGATTACTGAAACGTTGGTTGTTGCTGCCTTTATATGATATCGGTAAAATACAGCAAAGGCATTCATTGGTAGCCTATCTGATCAAAGAAAGAAGTGTGCGGGATGAGTTAATAGAATTGATAAAGAAGACCGGTGATGTAGAACGGTTAATAGGAAAAATCCCTTTAAAGAAAATCAACCCGAGGGAAATTATACAGCTCGCTCGCAGCCTGCATTCCATGGTGTTAGTGAAAGAACTTTGTGAACCTTCTTCCCATCCGGATTTACAGCAATTAGCCCACCAAATCACTCCTTTACAAGATATCCGGGAGCGTATCAAAACGGTTATGGAAGAAGAAGCGCCTGCACTAGCGAATAAAGGGAACATGATACGGGAAGGCATACATGAGGAACTGGATAAGCTGAGGAGCATTTCGCGCAGTGGTAAAAACTATCTTTTAGAGATTCAGACCAAAGAAACACAGGCAACAGGAATTACGTCACTGAAAATAGCCTACAATAACGTGTTCGGCTATTACCTGGAAGTAACCCATGCTCATAAAGATAAAGTGCCGCCGGAATGGATACGCAAGCAAACCCTGACGAATGCTGAGCGATACATTACCCCCGAACTGAAAGAGTATGAAGAGAAAATCTTAGGGGCAGAAGAAAAGATCCTGGCATTGGAGATGGAGATCTACCAGCAATTGATCTCGGAAATAGAACCCCATATTGTATCCATTCAGCAAAATGCACAGGTCATAGCACAGCTGGATTGTTTGCTTTGCTTTGCGAATAATGCGGTACGTTATAATTACCGGATGCCGGAGTTGACAGAGGGGCCGGTTTTGGAAATAAGAGAAGGAAGACACCCGGTGATCGAGCAACATTTGCCCCCCGGTGAAAATTATATAGCCAATGATACCCTCCTTGACAAAGAAGGGCAGCAGATCATCATCCTTACCGGTCCGAATATGAGTGGTAAAAGTGCCCTGCTTCGCCAGGTGGCGATCATTACGTTGATGGCACATATGGGAAGTTTCGTGCCGGCGGCGAGCGCACGGATTGGTTTGACCGACAAGATCTTTACAAGGGTGGGAGCTTCGGATAACCTCAGTGGCGGGGAAAGTACCTTCATGGTAGAGATGAATGAAACAGCCAGTATTATTAATAACCTGAGCGACAGAAGCCTGATTTTATTGGATGAAATCGGACGGGGTACAAGCACTTACGATGGTATTTCCATAGCTTGGAGTATCGTGGAGCATTTGCAGCACCATTCCTCAAAACCCAAAACGATTTTTGCCACACACTACCACGAATTGAATGAGCTCGAAAACCAGCTGAGGGGTGTGAAGAATTATCATATCACGCATAAAGAAACCGGTAACAAAGTGATCTTCCTTCGCAAACTGGAACCTGGCGGAAGTCGTCACAGTTTTGGTATCCAGGTGGCTAAAATGGCGGGAATGCCGCAATCACTGCTGCAACGCGCCCACGAGATCATGAACCTGCTGGAAGAAAAACATGAAACGAAAGCGGAAGTGAGTACCAAATTGAAAGCTGTACCCAAACTTCCGAATTACCAGCTCAATATTTTTGACGGTGTAACCGATGATTTGCGTGATGTGCAGCGCATACTCGAAGAGACGGATATCAACACCCTTACTCCCGTAGAAGCTTTGCTGAAACTCAACGAGCTAAAAAACATTGTAAAACAATACGCCTGACAGATATGGCGCGGTTTTTTATTTGTTCTAAGAAATAAAAAGCTATTCCGTCCATGCAATCACGCTTACCTATAAACAGTTTTGTGACCTTGATCTTGCTGGTCGTCATTCTTGCTTTTTACCTCATGATGAGCAGTTGCAGGTCTGTAGGAACATTTTTAGGAAGTGGAGCTGATAAATCTGCTGCCCGTCAATTCGCGAGGGTCAAAAACTATACGCCTGTAGATGTACTTATTATACCCGGTATCCCTTTCGAAAATGGTGAGTGGGAACAAGTGATGAAAGGACGTGTGATCTGGTCATGGATACTTTATAAGAATGGCTATGTGAAAAATGTGATTTATTCCGGAGATGCCGTCTATTCACCTTATAAAGAAGCCATCATCATGGGCTTATATGCACAGCAACTGGGTATACCCAAAGAACATATTTTCTACGAAACGCAGGCCCGGCATAGTACGGAGAATGTCTATTATAGTTACCTGCTTGCACAAAAAAAGGGATTCAAAACCATAGCGCTCGGTACCGACCCGTATTTTCAGTCGCCGTTACTAAAAAGTTTTACCAAACGTCGTTTCGAAACCTATATTCATCATATACCCTTCGTGAGAGATTCGCTGAAAGCCTATGAACAACTAAACCCTGTAATAGATCCCACACCCGCCAAAGTAAATGATTTCAGTTCTATCATGCACCAGGAAAACTTCCGAACACGATTGAAGGGAACACTTGGCAAAGACATAGACTGGAAGCAGTATAAAGATGGTAGGGTAGGAGCGTTGTAACATTTTGAGGTCCTGTCAAAATACCTTGATAAAACTTCAGTGGAGTGGGCTCCATTCATCATGAGATTTCTATTAAAGAAAATAGTCGCTAGGATATATTTAAACTCACTCTTCTTCTAAATCATACGCGGGCTACCGGAGAAAGGATAAATACCTTTCTGCCTGATATTCGAAAGTCCATTTATCTTCCGTGTAAAAATCGCGCTCTTTATTAATTAATGTAACAGGCAGTGCTGCCAACATTTCCCCCATATTCTCCAGGCTGTAAAAAATTGAATTGTCTTTAAAGTCTTCTTTGTACCTGCTGAAGAAATCATGCATCAATAATGGCAGCTTATAACTGTACGCCAGGTGGAAACTTCCGCTGATCTGATTTTCCAGGTATTTTTCCATATCAGCATTAATAGGATGTATGAGCGGGAGAATGGCATCGCAGGCTTGCACATATTTGTGAAATAAGTCGTTGGTGACAAACTTATTAAAGAAAATGAAATGGTCTGCTATTCCCAATTCCTTTACGGTTTGCTGGACCTGTGCACCATTTCCCTCCGCATGATTTCCATTCCCCAGGATCACGAACTTAAGATTGGGTTTCTCTTTTAAAGCGGCAAAGTGATGCAGTAAGGTTTCATAATCACGGCGTTTGTATTCTACTGCCCCCGGTACACCTATCCAAAGAGCTCCGGCCTCTTTTTTGTGAATCTCCACATCATGGAACCTGGGATGAAACATGGGATAGAACACTTCAAATTTTAGATCCCCATGAGGCATTTTCATGGCCTTTTCCCGCATGTAAAAGCTCAGTAAAAAGTACTTCCTGACCCTGGAAGAGATCATTTTCTGTGTACCGCTTCCTGCTAATTTATTCACACCATGTAACGTTCCGGCAAACCGGATGCTTTCTGGAAAATGCATGAGACAAAGGGTACGGATGGTCGATCCGTGCGCCGTATTGAAGATGACCACATCGAATTTTTCCTTTACGATCAGGTTGCGGATACGGCGTAGCTCCAGCAGCAGCAGCAATCCTTTCTTGCCTGTACAGCTTGTAAAAAAAATCCGTTCTTCCAGGTTGTAATGGGATACCTGCTGCCTTTGATGTTTCGATACGATAAGGGTCGTATCATACCCGCCATGTTTTAAAAAAGCCAATTGCGAGTATAGGTTGACGTCATGTGAGTCATAAAGCTCAATTAAAGCTGCCTTGGGTCGTTGCAGTAAATTCATGCTGTTGCAAAATAATAAATACTCGCTTTACCCTGTAGGTTATTTGGTAAGACGTAATGAGCCTTGGACCGGAATAAATACTTTTGCAACTGTAAAACCAGTCTCGTTGCGTATTTATCTCAAATTCCTTCTCAAAAACAAAGTACTAAACTACGTTAACTACCGGCGTTATTTGCTGTTGCGCTTTACGCTGATCCTGGCGTTGTATATGCAAACTACGATCATCAGTTATATGCTCTATCGCATTACCAAAGATCAGCTTTCACTGGGGATGCTGGGATTGGCAGAAGTCATTCCTGCCATTGGATTTTCCATGTTTTCCGGTCATTTTGTAGACAGAAAAGAAAAACGAAATCTGCTGGTCATGTGCGTCACGGGGTACCTGATCCTGACGGCCTTTTTTACGGTTCTGTCCGTTCCATCCGTGCAAAAATCCATGACAGTCACTGCGACCAGCTGGCTCCTATACCTGGGCGTTTTTATCGGTGGTGCTATCCGGGCATTTTTAAGTCCGTCTAATTTTGCACTGTTGGGTATGATCATTCCCCGCAGGCTTTATGCAAATGCCACCACATGGAGCAGTACCGCCTGGCAATTAGGAGGCGTGCTGGGACCTTTGGTAGGCGGAATGATGATCGCGGCAACGAATTTTGAGATCAGCATGGCTTCCGTTTTTGCGATAGAAGTCATTTCTCTTTTTGCTATCCTCATGATTCCCCGCCAGCCGGTCCTGCTCAAAGAAAAAGAGCCGATTCTTAAAAGCCTGGGGGAAGGATTAAGATTTGTTTTCCGCACGCAGATCGTTTTAGCAGCATTGGCTTTGGATATGTTTGCCGTGTTGTTCGGCGGTGCTGTAGCTTTGTTGCCTGTATTTGCCGATGATATTTTGAAAGTGGGTGAAGTAGGATACGGCTGGCTTCGGGCGGCTCCCGGAATCGGGTCGATCCTGACGTTAGGCATTCTTTCCTTCATACCTCTCAAAACAAAACCGGGCATCAAATTGCTGCTCTGTATTTCCGGCTTTGGTATCACTTCCATTTTGTTTGGTATTTCTGATTTTTTCCTCCTTTCTTTCCTCATGCTATTGACAGGGGGCATGTTTGATGCAGTAAGTGTAGTGATACGAAGCACGATCCTGCAGTTGTACACCCCCGACCAGATGCGCGGCAGGGTAGCAGCGGTCAATACTATGTTTGTCAGTTCCTCTAATGAACTGGGAGCTTTGGAAAGCGGCTTGACTGCGAAATGGATGGGAACCATACCGGCAGTAGTATTTGGCGGAGTAATGACCCTTGTGGTAGCCGGTGTTACTTATTTTAAAGCCCCTTCTTTAAAAAAGCTCGACCTCAACAAGGTGTAAGAGCCGGTTCTTCTTACATTTCTATTACAATCTTTTCTGTGGATTTTTTGTGAAGTCCTGTTTTAGTAGTAAAACATGCTTATGCAAGCTATATCCTTTTTGTCAGCCGATTATCTGGACATCCTGTTCAACAACCGTAATAAGTGCTATGGCAGTTATGAACTCCGAAAACATTACCATAACAGAGCATTGAAAGCGATAGCAACGGTTCTGTTAGGGGTATTGTCTGTTGTAGTATCTTCTTTTAACGGAGAAGATCATCCCCCAGCTGTTTCAGTGAAAATCCAGGAACCGACAATATTAGTAGACATTCAGCCGATAATGCCCACCCCGCAGCAGCCTGAAATAGAACCTCATAAAGCCATTGATGTAGCCACTGCGAAATTTGATTTACCCAAGATCGTTGAGGATGATCAGGTGAACCCCGAGGAAACGCTGGTAGAGAATAAAGATTTAAAAGATAAAATGATCGGCACTGTGAACCTGGATGGCGATAATACAGACGCGATTACCGGGACAGATGCGCACATTAAAGGAGACCGGGAGGAAACTCCCATGACACATACGGAAGTTCCTCCTGCCACTGCCGTACATTGGGTTTCTCAAATGCCGGAATTTGACGGCGACCTGGATGCTTACCTGACCCGCAACTTGAAATACCCTGCACTTGCCCGCGAAAACGATATACAAGGTCGCATCAGTGTACAGTTTGTTGTGAATGCAGACGGAAGTATCAGTGAAGCAACATTATTGAAGTCCATAGGTGGCGGTTGTGATGAGGAAGCCTTGCGAGTCGTAAAGGGAATGCCCCGCTGGAAAGCAGGCAGGAATAATGGCGAAGCGGTCCGGGTCTATGTTATTCTTCCTATAAATTTTTCACTTCATTAAAAAGATGGCGATGTTATTTGTTTGTATTGATTAACTTGTCTCTTAAAATTGACCCCTTGCAAACTGTCTTATCTATTCAAAATGTGTCCAAATCCTACGGGGCTATCCAGGCGTTAAAGAATGTATCGTTTGAAGTACCCGCTGGCAGCGTATTTGGTATCCTGGGACCTAACGGGAGCGGCAAAACGACACTGCTCGGCATATTACTGGACGTTCTCAAAGCTGATGGCGGATCGTTTAGCTGGTTTTCCGGTATATCTTCGGACGAAGCGCGCAAACAGATCGGTTCATTGCTGGAAACGCCGAACTTCTATCATTACCTTTCTGCTATGGATAACCTGGAAATCACAAGCGGCATCAAAAAACGGGGAAAAGATGACAGGGAAAACATACTCAGAAAGGTAGGATTGTATGAAAGAAAAGACAGTAAATTCCAAACCTATTCCCTGGGGATGAAACAGCGCCTGGCGATCGGCAATGCATTATTGGGAGGTCCGAAATTGCTCGTGCTGGATGAGCCTACAAATGGGCTGGATCCGGCGGGCATCGCAGAGATACGTGAGTTGATCAAAGAATTGAATCGCTCCGGTATCACCATCATCATGGCGAGTCATTTATTGGACGAAGTAGAAAAAGTATGCACGCATGTAGCAATATTAAAACGTGGTGACCTGCTGGTTAATGGGGCGGTGGGTGATGTATTGAGCAACGAAGACCGTGTAGAGCTTAAAGCGGAGGATATGAACAGGCTCCGGCAGCTGGTTTCAGGAATGGCAGGTGTGCAAAAAGTACAACTGTCAGATGGATTTGTATATGCTCACGGCCATGAGTTGGATCTCGCGGATATTAACCGCCAATGTATGGAGCAGGGCATTACATTGTCACATTTAGCGATGAAAAAGAAAAGCCTGGAAACCAAATTCATTGAATTGACGGAATAACAGTACTACAGGAATTCCAGGATGGAGAGTAGTCACGCAGCTACCATTTCATCAACCTCTTTTAAATTGAATCCAGGAAAAAATTAATAATCTAAAATCATAGCTCCCTTGAAACATTTGCTCTCCATAGAATGGCTGAAACTGCGCAACTACCGCACGTTTTGGATACTGACCGGTTTTTTTGCCTTATTGCTTCCCCTCTGGAACTATGGCATCAGTAACGGCATCATGAAGTTCGGCGGCGGCGGTAAAGGCGGGCTGAATATTTTCAGCCAGGCCTATGCATTTTCAAATGTATGGCAGAACCTGGGCTTTTGGGCGAGCATCTTTGTTGTCTTCATCTCCATTCTCACGATCATTATCACTACCAACGAATACCAGTTTCGTACGAACAGGCAAAATGTAATAGACGGATGGTCCCGTTTGGAATTCTTTCATGCCAAATGCTTGCTGGTCTTGTCACTCAGCCTGTTGACCACGTTGTATGTATTTATAGTCGGTACCGTATTCGGAGCCATATATGGTGATATCGGTTTCTTTCCCGGGCACATCGAATATCTTTTTTACGTCTTTGTCCTTTCATTAAACTACTATGGATTTGCGTTCGTTCTGGCGCTTTTCTTCAAGCGTAGCGGTATAGCTATCGGGATGTTTTTCCTGTATAGCATGATCCTGGAAGCCATGATCGGTAAATTTGTAAACTGGCAAACGGATGGTTATGCAGGTAATTTTATGCCGCTGCAATGCAGCGACGAACTGTTGCCGTTTCCGGTGATGGACATGGTAAAAAGCATGATACAAAACGGAAGCGCTGCACCTTCCGCTACCTGGTATCTGGTAGCATCCTTTGCATGGATAACAATTTATTATATTGTCGGCAGGCAAAAACTCTTGCGCAGCGATTGGTAAATTTGCTGCATGAAACACCAACCCCTTATCCTCGTCACCAACGATGATGGCATCACGGCACCAGGTATCCGCAACCTGGTAGAAGTAGCAAGCGAATTTGGCAGGGTAGTGGTGGTGGCACCCGATAGCCCGCAATCCGGTATGGGACACGCGATTACCATCGGTGAGCCATTGAGACTGCATAAGGTAGCTGTTTTCGAAGGCATTGAAAGCTGGCAGACAAGCGGTACTCCTGTAGATTGTGTGAAACTGGCTCGTGATAAGGTACTTGACCACAAACCCGACATTTGCCTCAGTGGGATTAATCATGGAGCAAACCATTCTATCAATATTCTATATTCCGGTACCATGTCGGCAGCTATGGAAGCGGCAATAGAGGGCATTCCGTCCGCCGGCTTTTCCCTGTTGGATTACAATTTCGAAGCCGATTTTACGGTGTCAAAGCACGTTGTACGTGAGATGTTAATAAAAATGCTTGAAAAGCCCTTACCATCTCATACCCTCTTCAATGTGAATATTCCCAAACTCACACTTCCTGATTTTAAAGGGTTAAAGCTTTGTCGTCAGGCTTATGCCAAATGGGAGGAGGAATTTGACGAACGCATAGACCCGCGCGGAGAAAAATATTATTGGATGACAGGCAGGTTCATGAATATGGACAATGAAAAAGATACGGATGTAGATGCTTTGAGCCAAGGTTATGCATCAGTTGTACCGGTAAAATTTGATCTGACCGATCATGGTTTTAAAGAAAAACTAAGTAAGGACTGGAGTATATAGGAAGCAGATAAAGTCTGCTGATATATTGGGGCAGCCTGCATCTGCCAGAAAAAATAAAGAGCAGAAGCTCGTAAAACATCAAGGGCTGGCAAAGTGAATTTTGCCAGCCCTTGATCTATCTATATATTGCCGGGATACTAAGATATTATCGGAGTATTCCCTAACCCTCCGGAAAGCGGAGGAGTGATTTGCATCTCTTCATTTACCAGTGGATCTTCGTAAGGTCTTCTTCCGATCAGTCTGTCAAGATCATCTTTATACAATACTTCTTTTTTCAAAAGTTCTTCGGCAATAATTTTTACCGATTCCATTTTCTCTGTCAGCAATGCTTTTACACGATTATATGCTCTTTCTATGACCTTGCGCGATTCTTCATCAATCAGTTTTCCTGTTTCTTCGGAATAAGGTTTCGTAAAGCTCTGATCACTATTAGGGTCATAGAAGGATACATTTCCTAAGACATCGTTCATGCCATACATGGATACCATAGCATAAGCCATCCTCGTAACGTGCTGCAGATCGCTCAGAGCACCTGTAGATACTTTGCCAAACACTAACTCTTCCACAGCCCTGCCGCCCAATGACATACACATATCGTCCATCAGGTGATCTGTATTTCTTATGTACATTTCTTTGGGCAGATATTGGGCATAACCTAGTGCTGCCACGCCGCGCGGAACGATGGTCACCTTCACCAGCGGATGCGCATGTTCCAGGAACCAGCCCGATACAGCGTGCCCTGCTTCATGATAGGCAATTACTTTTTTCTCTTCAGGAAGGATGATCTTGTTCTTTTTTTCCAAGCCTCCGATTACCCGGTCGATTGCATCGTTGAAATCATCCATCGTCACGCTGTCCTTGCCCTTACGTGCGGCGATCAAAGCTGCTTCGTTACAGATATTGGCAATATCAGCACCTGCAAAACCCGGAGTCTGTACAGCAAGGCGGTGAATGTTCAGGTCTTTTGCAATTTTGATCGGTTTCAGGTGCACTTCAAATATTTTCTCACGGCCTTTTACATCCGGGATATCGATGGAAATCTGCCTGTCGAAACGACCGGGACGAAGCAAGGCGCTATCTAATACATCCGGGCGGTTTGTTGCCGCTAGCACGATAATACCGCTATCACCACTAAATCCGTCCATCTCTACCAGCATTTGGTTCAATGTATTTTCCCGTTCGTCATTGCTCATCACCACGTTTTTTCCTCTCGCCCTACCGATGGCATCTATCTCGTCAATGAAAACGATACAAGGTGATTTTTCGCGGGCTTGTTTAAACAGGTCTCTTACGCGGCTTGCACCAACACCTACGAACAATTCCACAAAATCAGAACCCGACATAGAGAAGAATGGCACTTGAGCTTCACCCGCTACAGCTTTCGCCAGAAGCGTTTTACCCGTACCGGGAGGACCTACCAATAACGCACCCTTGGGAATCTTACCACCCAAAGCCGTATATTTTTTAGGATTTTTCAGGAAGTCCACGATTTCCATTACTTCTACTTTTGCCTCATCCAAACCCGCTACATCATTGAAGGTAATCGTTACTTTAGTACCTTTTTCATAAAGCTGCGCTTTGGATTTTCCGATATTGAAAATACCGCCGGCGCCGCCGCCCGGTGCTCCGCCACCCATCTTCCGCATGATAAGAAACCAAATCGCTATCATAATCAGAATCGGAACAATAAAGCTGCCCAATAATTCACGTACCCAATTACTTTGAGGGTCGGACCAGGTAACCGAGGGTTCTTTCACCGTTTCAGGCTTCTTATCGATGGCTGCGTTCCAGTCTGAACTAAACTGGTCGTTGGAACCGATAGGAAAGGTAAAAGCCGGACCGGTACCTGTTTTTTCAATATTATCTGCCGCACTTTGTGCCTTTGCTTCGGGAGTAAGGTAAACTTCCACGTCAGTATTCTTGATGACGTTTACGCGATCTACTTTTCCCTGGTACAGGAATTCATCCCGGAATTGCTGGAAACTCATGTTCTTGGCCGTAGTCGTATTGAAATTCCCGCCAAAAAAATTAAGTATGATCAGGGTGATGAATATAATTCCATATACCCAGTAAATATTGAAACGGGGTCCTTTCCGCTGAGGTCTATCGTCGCCTTGCGGTAAAGGCTTTTTATTTTGATTTTCTTCCATTGTCTGATTTCAAAAAAAGTAAGTATAAATATGGGTTAGTGTGCTGTCTTCTCGGCGTCTGCCCAAAGACTTTCAAGATCGTAAAAGACACGGTAGTCACGTTGGAATATATGTACTACCACGTTTACATAATCTACCAGGGTCCATTGAGGACCGTGTTCTACATGGTAAGGTCTTTCTCCGCAATCTTCTGCTACTTTTTCTACGATATTCTCCGCTATAGCTTTTACCTGAGTATGAGATTGAGCTTCACAGATTACAAAAAAATCTGCCACAGATTCATCGATTTTTTTTAGATCCAGGGAAACAATAGATTCACCCTTTTTTTCCTGAATACCGTTGATCACGGCTTTAAAAAGTTTACTGTTCCGGGTTACACGCTGCGCAGGTTTTTGGCGCCCTTTCACTGAATTGATTATTTTCTCCAAATCGTTATAAATCTTTTTTGTTTTTGTAATATTTTAGTCCGCGAAAATACGTAATCTTTTGAGTAGCCTGTCACAATATTTAATCAATAAGCCTGTCATAGAGCTGGACAGTATTGACAGCACCAACAACTATGCCATGCTGCTCGTAGATGCCGATAAGGCGGAAGACGGCATGACGATAACGGCAACTATGCAAACAGCCGGAAAAGGGCAGCGGGGACGACAGTGGATAGCAAATGCCGGTGAAAGCTTGCTGATGAGCGTGATTGTTAAGCCGGTTTGGCCCCTGGAACAGCAGTTTCTGCTTTGTGCCGCCGCCGCTCTGAGTGTAGCGGAAGCAGTAGAATCATTTATTGATCAGGCGGCTTATATCAAGTGGACCAATGACGTGTTTGTCGGTGACAAAAAGGCAGGAGGCATCCTTATCGAGAATGTGCTGAGAGGAAATCGTTGGAACTATGCCGTGATTGGCATAGGGTTAAACCTGTTGCAGTCGGATTTTCCTGCCGAATTGCCTCATGCCACTTCCATAAAAAAAGCATCAGGCAGAACGTTGAATCTCACAGAAGTGCGGGACGAAATACGTATGCGTTTATTTAAAAGACTGGCAGATCGTCCGGATGCACTCCGCCTGATAAATGACTATAATGGCCTGCTTTTCCGAAAAGATGCCTTACAACGATTTTCGAATGAAAACGGAGAATGGATTGCCAGGGTAGTGGGCGCGACCAGCGAGGGTAAGTTGGAGGTGATCAATGAAGCTGGTGAAACAGCGTTTTACACTCACGGTGTTCAAAACTGGGTGCTCTGACCAAAGCTTAGTAGAAAGCATCCTCCAAATGTAAGATCTCCTCAAGCTTGTCTGCTTTGTAAATGATGCTGATAATATCAAACCGAAGCTTCAGGTATTGTGTATTTGCTTCTAAGAATGCATCTGCTGCCGCTTTTATGTAGGATTGCTTTGTTACAGTCACAGCTTCTTCAGGATAGCCGAATGTAAAATCGCGACGGGTCTTCACTTCTACAAATACCAGCAGGTCTCCCACTGTGGCAATGATGTCCACCTCTTTTTTTCCGGCTGTCCAATTGGTATGCAAAATGTTGTATCCGTTATTTTTTAAAAACTCTGCGGCTATTTCTTCCCCTTTTGCTCCTGTTTTCTTATGTTTGACCATTCTCTTTAAAAGATATCATGCAAATGAAAAAACTTGTTTCTGAATTCCCTAACCAACTCCGTGAAGCCTTAATTATTGGTCAAAGTTATAAGTTCAAAACAGCAAAAACATCCTTTAGCAATGTGGTGCTTACCGGTCTTGGAGGCAGTGGTATCGGCGGCTCGATCATTCAAAACTATGTCAGCGACAAGTTGGATATTCCATTTGTAGTGAATAAAGATTACCATTTACCTGCATTTGTAGGAAAAGACTCGTTGGTGTTGGTATCTTCTTATTCCGGTAATACCGAAGAGACACTAATGGCCATGCAACAGGCTATAAAAGCAAAAGCGACTATTGTGTGCGTGACATCAGGCGGTAAGGTAGCTGAGATCGCTGAAAAAAAGGGGTTTGACTGCATTTTGCTGCCGGCGGGCATGCCTCCCCGTTCTTGCCTGGGCTATTCCCTGGTACAGGGGTTATTTGTTTTGAGTCATTTCGGACTGTTAAAAACTGATTTTAAGAAAGAGATCAACGCTGCTATAAAACTAATAGAAACAGAAAGCAAGGATATAAAAAAGCAGGCAAAAGCACTCTCTAAAAAACTCCTGGGCAAAACACCTGTTATTTATGCAGCTCCCGATTTTGAAGGAGTGGCTGTTCGTTTTCGTCAGCAAATAAATGAGAACAGTAAAATGCTTTGTTGGCATCATGTAGTGCCGGAAATGAATCATAATGAACTGGTGGGCTGGCGCGATAAAGATGCTACACGTGCGGTAGTATTTTTAAGGAACAAAGAAGATTTTGAGAGAACGCAGCTTCGCATGGAGATTAATAAGAGCGTGATAAAAAAATGCACTTCTAATATTACGGAACTGTGGTCGAAGGGAAAAAGCTATTTCGAACGCGTATTCTATATTGTCCACCTTACAGACTGGGTATCTGTAGACTTGGCAGCCGCCCGTGAAATAGATGACACAGAGGTAAAAGTGATCGACTTCCTGAAAGGAGAGTTAGCAAAAGTCTAAGCGTATAAATGGCAGGAACGATCTAAATATCTAAAAAAATACTATTCTGCCATCTATACCGTTTTTAGTTTAGTAAAAATGGAAAGATGAATAATCAGTTCATCATCCACTTTCGTATTATTTATTTTCAAAGTCCCTTATCGATGAAAAGAATGTTTCTGGCAGCCGCTGCAATAATAGGTTGGGCGGGCTGCAATAAAAATGAAAGTGACAAATTGCTGGAAGGTAACTGGAAAGTGAATTCACAGGTATTTGAAGCGGCGAAAGTAGTCAGGCAACCGGCTACCCAATCTATCGTGGCGTCAGACGTAAAGGGGAATGCATTTGTCATGCTTTTTAAAAAATTACCTGAATCCGACGGGAGTTTTAATATCAGGCAAGCTCCTGAGCAGGACAACGATGTCACCTTCCTCATTACGATAAACAATGACGGTGACGGAACAACAAAAACGTACAAGACGATGGGGGAAGACAATAAAACCGCAACGGTAAAAGCCGGTAGTGTATTGTCGGTATCGGCAGCGGATGTGAAAGCCGTGAATGTAGCCGATGCCAATGACATTGCTACTGTAAGCGCCATCCTGGCTGAAAAATAAGCTCCAAACCACTTAGGTTTGTTTTTATCTGCAAATTATTTTCAGGGTCAATTGCGTTGAACCGGATGTCCGGCTGGTTTATAACTAACAACATGCTTGCGCATTCGATGATATAATTGTACGTTTGTGGCTGTAAAAAAATTTCACATACCTATATGAATTTTCAACTTACCGAAGAACAAAAAGCCGTACAAATGGCTGCAAGAGATTTTGCAAAGAATGAATTGCTTCCAGGCGTTATCGAACGTGACGAACATGCAAAATTTCCTGTAGAGCAGATCAAGAAACTTGGTGAGCTGGGTTTTTTGGGTATGATGGTTGATCCTCAATATGGCGGTTCCGGTATGGATACGGTAAGCTATGTACTGGCAATGGAAGAAATATCTAAGGTAGATGCATCTACTTCGGTATGTATGAGTGTAAACAACTCGCTGGTTTGCTGGGGCCTGGAGACGTTTGCAAGTGAAGAACAAAAACAAAAATACCTGACCAAACTGGCTACAGGTGAAAAATTGGGTGCTTTCTTATTGAGCGAACCGGAGGCAGGCTCTGACGCTACTTCACAACGTACCACAGCAGAAGATAAAGGAGATCACTACATACTGAACGGTACTAAAAACTGGATTACCAATGGTAGTTCAGCTGCATATTATCTGGTGATCGCACAAACCTATCCCGAGAAGAAACATAAAGGCATCAATGCATTTATCGTAGAAAAAGACTGGGCTGGCGTAACAGTGGGAGCAAAGGAAAATAAACTCGGGATCCGCGGAAGTGATACACACAGCATCATGTTCCAGGATGTCAAAGTGCCAAAAGAAAACAGGATCGGGGATGATGGCTTTGGTTTCACTTTTGCCATGAAAACACTTGCCGGCGGGCGGATCGGTATTGCTTCACAGGCTTTGGGGATCGCAAGTGGTGCCTATGAACTGGCGTTAAAATATTCTAAGGAGCGTAAAGCATTTGGTACGGAAATCATGAACCACCAGGCTATAGCCTTCAAGCTTGCAGATATGGCTACGGCTATAGAAGGTGCCCGTTTGATGTGTCTGAAAGCAGCATGGACCAAAGATCAGGGTCAGGATTATACGTTATCTGCTTCTATGGCTAAATTGTACGCCTCTGAAATAGCGCAATGGGTGACCAGTGAAGCAGTACAGATACATGGTGGTTACGGCTACGTGAGAGAGTTCCATGTGGAGCGCCTGATGCGCGATGCGAAGATCACTCAAATCTACGAAGGCACTACCGAAGTGCAGAAGATCGTGATCAGCAGAACCGTGTTAAAAGATTAATTATTCCGGAATTATTCCTACGATTTATACTTTCTGCCATGCTCACAGGTGTACTTGTGAGCATGGCTCTTTACGCGAAAGACCGTACAAACGAATCCCTATATAATACTTGATTCTTCTGCAAAACAGCGCGGGTATGGCTCACCACCTTTAATGGCTATTATTTCTTTCATAACGGTAAGAGACAAAACTGTTTATTTATAAATAGTGGAGTTACATTGGCACTTAGCGAAGTGAAGGCCACTTTTAGGATTTGAAAAAAGATTACCTCGTAAAAGCCGTAAATGTGGGGAATCGGATTTATGTTCAATACAGCCAGCCAGGACATAACATTTAGAGTTATAGCAGCTTATTACGTTTTAGTAAATAAGCATGTAGTACTTGGTCTACAGGTTGTGTGAGGTCTACCGGAACATAATCCACCCGGTACTGGTGGCAACGGTTTTCCACCATTTTCAGGAAGGCTCCCATGCGATTGACATACTCATCTTTCACCTGCCCCGGCTGCAATTTTATTTTTTCACCCGTTTCCAGGTCCACAAATTCGTAAGGACGGTTTTCAAATTCAAAACGTTCTTCCTTACTTCCCTCTACCAAATGAAATAAAATGACCTCATGTTTATTATATTTCAAATGTTGCAACGCTGCAAATAACGTTTCTGCATCATCCGGATCATCCATCATATCGCTGAATACCACGACGAATGAACGCCGGTGCATTTTCTCTGCAATTTCATGCAAAGCTTGTGCTGCATGAGTTTGTTTGTTCTCCGCCTGTAAAGTAAGTTCCTGTTCCAGTTTTGCCGTGAGCATCCTGTAGTGTAAATGGGAAGAACGGCATTCCGATTGGTATCGCACGTGCTCATCAAACAGCACCAGGCTGGTGGCATCCAGTTGCTTTTTTAATAGCTGGATGAGACATGCTGCCAAAAAGATCGAGTATTCCAACTTGCTTTTTTTCCCTTCTTCTTTCGGAAAATGCATGGAGGAAGATGTATCTATTGCCAGGCAGCAACGCAGGTTAGTTTCTTCCTCGAAACGTTTCACAAATAGTTTTTCCGTGCGCCCGTATACACGCCAGTCGATATGACGTAACGCATCGCCCTGGTTGTACAGCCGGTGTTCTGCGAATTCTACGGAGAAACCGTGAAACGGGCTTTTATGCAGGCCGATGATATAACCTTCTACAGCCTGCCTGGCCAGTAGTTCCAGGTTATCAAAGAGAGGATTGGGTTGGAGCATGATCTTCAAAGATCAAAAATAGCAGTGTAAGGGCAAAGACAAATTTTATAAAAGAAGTTAAAAACAGGCAGACGGTTTTCTTTCGTCTTGTAGCTTGCAGGTTTAAGAATTATCTATTACCTTCAACCGTTAAAATATTTCTACGCTGATGAAATTTCGTCTATCCACTGTGTTACTCCTAGTTGTGATGACTGCTGTATTTAGCTCCTGCACCAGAGAATTTGTTTGTAGATGTACTATTTCCTATTCGGGCCAGCCGGGATTACCCGAGCCCGTGGTAGAAGAATACCCTGTAACAGATACAAAGAGTAAAGCTAAATCCGTTTGTGAAGGAAACTCCGACAGCCTCGTGACCGGAAATATTACTACCCTCGAAAAATGTGAATTGTATTAACGAACTTAGCGCCGAGATTTTCATCTAAATGAACGGCAAACGTACCACGGCATTTTACATACAGAGAATATCAGGTTTTATACTGTTGCTGGTTTTAGCAGCAGTTTTTTTGTTTTCAGGCATCAGTAAGCTCTACGCATTCGAGCAATTCATGTGGAATATCATGGATGTCGGGATAACGCATATGATGTTGGCCGGTATCATCGCACGATTATTCATTGCATTTGAACTGCTGTTAGGAACCTTCCTTGCCTTGCACCTGTATCTTAGGTCCTTTACCTATCCAGCGGTCATGGGAATGTTGGTATTTTTCACGATCTACCTGATTTTTCTCATCAGCACGCAAGGCGATGGAGGCAATTGCGGTTGTTTTGGAGATGCTTATGAAATGAAACCCTCAGCCGCCATCCTTAAAAATATGGTGATGCTTGGTATGACAGCTTTATTATGGAGCATTTATCCGGTGAAGCCATACCGGGCAAGTTATTGGATCGCGGGAGCAGTTACCATGCTGGCGCTGACAATTCCTTTTATTTTATTTCCACCCAATAAGGACAAGGTTCCCGATAAAACCTATGAACCGATCGACCTGAATGCTTTGTATGAAGAACATCCGGCGCCTTCGGTGGATGTAAGAAAAGGAAAACATATTGTTTCATTCATGAGCCTTAGCTGCCCGCACTGCAAGAAAGCAGCTTTTTTATTTCATGTCATACACAAGCAGCACCCTGAAATTCCTATCCAATTAGTTTTGTGGGGGAGTGATAAGTACGAAAAAGAGTTTTTTGAAGAAACCAAAGCGCAGGATGTGCCGCATATCCGTATGAAGAATACCGAAGCTTTTACTTTTTATGCAAAAGAGGGCGTGCCGGCCATTTATTTTATCAAGAACAGTATCATCGAGAGAAAAGCAACCTACTACCAGATCAACCCGGAAAATATTAAAGAGTGGCTGGAAAAACAGTAAGTGGATGATTGGCTGAGAGATCTGCTAGCAATTGGCTTTATTTGAATCAATCAAAACACATTAAGTTGTCCTTATAAAAAGTCCACTCCGGGGTTTCCAGCTTGCTGGTAAAACCAGAGGAATACCAGGGAGACAATTTACTATCATTGGGGTTTTTGAGGACGTGAATATCTTGTGCCGGCATATAACTTTGCGAGAGCAGGAAGATCGTATCATGTATAGAGGGGTTGTAGGCTACATCCATTACCGTTACAGCATGTCCGTACGGATTGCCGGTTTGGATAAAAATATCTCCGGGCTTCACAGAACGTCTGACACTTCGCAACTGCCCGTGAAGCGAGCGTGTGCCGGCATAGGAGTAAACAAGATCCAGATAGTCTCTGAAGGTAGCGTACCCATTATTTTCCTTGGCTATGTGGTGCCAGCTTGTGTTATTACCGTTTATTTTAAGCCTGTAGCCTTTGCGGTAATGATCGTAATCGCAAAGGAATCCATTGGTGAAATAAAAACGAATTTCATCAAATCTTTTTTGTTTCCAGAGATATTCGGCGTGCAGCCGCATCACGGCATCGGCACACTGCTGGAGGTCTTTATCACCGACATCTATATGGAGCACTGCGTATTGTGCGGACTGGTTGAGTTTTCGATCTCCGTTGTAGAGGTAAACCGTGTTATTCTTTTTCAATGGCAAGGAGCGAAAAAAGGTGGCTTTGTCGGGTGGCGCAGCTGGTATTCTTTGATAGCCATAGGGTAGGGGAATGTCTGCTAGGGTCGTATGTACAACCGGGGATTGTTGACGAGCCGACTCCTGTGAGTTACCTATACAACCCGACATGAAGGACATGCCCAATAACACTATGAAATGATACATCGATTAAGGACTTTAAATAAAAACACGGCCTGTATAATTTTCCATAACCGAAGGATAAAATCAACTAGTCTTTTAGTTTATCAACTAAGTTTTTAGTTATTTTTGTACAAAAAGGCTTTTATGAACATTTATGCCGGGTGTTTCGTCATATTGTTATTTACAGGGAAGTGGGCTGCTGCACAACACACATCGCCCGTAGATCCTTTGTACGGTAACGAGGAATATGAAACCATCACCACGCTATATGAACAGAGAGCTGCTGATTTCTCGGAAATGGATAGCGTACAAACGGCAAGATCTTATCTGCTGCAACAGAAAACGGAAAAAGCCAGGCAACTGTTCTATGCACTTTATACACATCATCCTGACCATACAGGCTACCTTATACAATTACTAAACGCCTCCAACACGCTTTATCACTATTCATTTATTTATACGACTGCAATCAGGGCGTTGACCGAACAAAAACATCACAAGGCAATCTATCATTACGCTGTTATAGCGTCAAAAAAACTTGACAGGAAGGAGGAGGCTTTTGAATATGCATTAAAAGGACAACAGCTCTTTCCATCGGATCCCCGGCTGACCCTGGATCTTGCAACGGAATTACAAGAGCGGTCACTTTATGATTCTTCGCTTACCATCCTACTGCCGGTACTGGCAAAAGACACAGGACAATTAGGATTACTGGAAAAAGCCGTGAAAGCCTACTATATGCAAAATGAATTTAAGAATGCAGTTATACTTGCCAACTATCTGTTGTCACGTGATATCTACAGCAACACTGTATTGATCTATCAATTGTACAGTTACTACGAAGCAAAACAGTATAAAAGTACCGTGGATTTGGTAGGACGTTTATTGCAGGCGGATCAGTACAGTGCGGGTATGTTGCTGGTAGGTGCCAAAGCCGCGGCCGCATTAAAAAATTACACGCTTAGCAATGAGTGGCTGTATAGAGGCAGGGAAGAATTAACGGATAAACAGGATGTGGCTTTTCTTCATCAATTAGCAGAAAACGCCGCGGCTCAGCGACAATTTGACTTGGCTGCGAAATTTTATGACACGTCTATCTATATTTACAGAATGCCCTTCAGCTATTACCTAAAAGGAGTCAACTATATGGAGGCGGGTAAAAAAGAGCTGGCCATCAGGCAGTTTGACCGCTATAAAACACATCCGCTGGTAAGGAAAGATACAACCGCTACCAATCAAAAGATATTAAAATACATTAACTCCGTATCCCGATGAATAAACTATTTCATCATCTTCAAAGAGTACACCAATGGCATTTTTCCTTCCATATCCCGGATCTGGTACGTACCGTTGGGAAGGTCAGTAGATCGGGGGAAAATATTATAGGGACTATAATCGTACTCTTTGAATGACTGAAGAGTAAGACCTGCATCCAGCAGGTTTTGGATCACTTCATCCAGGCTGTGATTCCAGCTAACGGCTTCGAGACGGATATCCGCCTGTTTATCGGCATATGTTCCGTTCTCGGCTTCTATAATGGTTTCCGTATTAAAATAGGAATATTGTATTTGGGAAAAATTATTATCGAGCATCCAGATGAACGGATGAAATTCTACGAATATGAAGTTAGCTCCCGGTTTCATATAGCGTGCCACCAGCTGAGCCCAGATTGTCAGATCAGGTAACCAGCCTACCGTTCCGTATGTGGTGAAGACGGTGTCAAATTGTTTTTCTAAATGCTTTGGCAGGTCATAAATATTGCAGCAAATGAAATCAGCATCGATGCCGAGTTGGGCAGCAGTCTGCTCTGCAAGGGTGATAGCTTCCGAAGAGAGGTCAACGCCGGTAACCTGTGCACCCATTCGGGCAAGCGACAGCGTATCCTGGCCGAAATGGCATTGCAGGTGCAATACGGATTTTCCTTTAATATCGCCCAGTAACGTCCGCTCGATGTCTTTGAGCGAAGACTTGCCCTTTATAAATCCTTCCTGGTCATAAAAATCAGAGCCGATGTGGTAACGGGTACGCTCATCCCATAGTTTCTTGTTGATAGAGATGTAATCTGCGGGATACTGGCTCATAATAGTATGATTAGAATAGACCGAAAATACTAAAATAACCGGTTACAGTCTCTGGTAGGGTAGTCGGTAAGCTGCACCAAAACTCCGGCGATGACCTTCAGAAGTGCAAAGAGGCATTGAACGCGATAGCTTATGGACGAATGCCCAATACATCTTTCATCGTGTAAATGCCTCGCTTCCCTGCCAGAAATTCCGCAGCCAACACTGCGCCTTTCGCAAATCCTTCCCTGCTGTGGGCAGTATGAATGATCTCTATTTCATCAATGGGAGATGTATACCTGACATGGTGGGTTCCGGGTACCTGCTCTTCACGGTAGGCTTTGATCGGCAGTAAATCCTGTTCATCCTTTTTGTCAGGATCAATGGTCCAATGCTTCAGCCTGTCCACACGATCCAATATCTGTTCGGCAAGGGTAATGGCGGTGCCGCTGGGGGCATCTTTCTTTTCTGTATGGTGCGTTTCGGCTATGCTCACATTATAATCCTGCTGTTGATTCATCAGCCGGGCGAGCAAGGTATTCACTTCAAAAAAAATATTGACACCGACGCTGAAATTAGAAGAATGAAGAAAGGCAGTTTTATTTTCCAGAGCATTGTTTTTGGCTTCGGAAAGATGTTCATTCCAGCCTGTGCTGCCACTTACCACCGGCACTCCCGCACGCAGGCATTTAGCTACATTGTCTCTGGCACTTTCGGGTCCCGTGAATTCGATCACCACATCTGCCATTTTCAATTGGGTTTCTGTCATATCCTCTTTATTCCCCGTGGCGATTTTCAATGTAATATAGTGTCCCCGTTCCACAGCTATCTTTTCAATAGCCTTCCCCATTTTTCCGTAACCAACTAGTGCGATATTCATAAACCGGTTTGTATAATAAATGATGTGATAGCAAATAATGCAAATAATATACTGGCAATGCCGTTCGTGTTGGCAAAAGCGATATTGACCTTGCTGAGGTCGTTGGGTTTTACCAGGAGGTGTTGATAAAGTAATAACCCCGAGAAGATACCGGCACCTATCCAGAATAACCAATGGAATCCACCTACAACGCCTGCAGCGATCACAAAACAAAAACTTGCCGCATGGAGGATATTGGAAACCATCAGTGCATTCTTCTTACCCAATGCCGCAGGAATGGAATGCAGCTGCTGCGACCGGTCAAATTCTTCATCCTGTAAAGCATAAATAATATCAAAGCCGGAAACCCAGGTGAAAACGATGAAAGAAAACAACACAGGTAACAACTTGAAATAACCCGTTACAGCCAGGTACGCTCCGATAGGAGAGAGCGACAGTCCCACACCCAATACTAAATGGCACAATGCCGTAATACGCTTGGTATAGCTGTAAAATAAAATAACAAATAGCGCGATGATGGATAGATAGAATACCGTTCGGTTGATGAATAGGGTGGTGGCAATGAACAAAACGGAATTCGCAATCGTAAAGATCAATGCATTCGCCGGGCTGATAATACCGGCAGGCACTTCACGTCGGGCAGTTCTCGGGTTCATGGCATCGTATTTCCGGTCGAGATAGCGATTAAAGGCCATGGCGGCACTCCGTGCAAATACCATGCAGAGCAGCACCTTCACGAATAATAGTCCGTTGTTGCCAAACCATGTCCAGCTGAATGTCTTATTCACTTCCAGAATCCCCAGGGTAAAACCCATCAGGGCAAAAGGCAGGGCAAAAACCGTGTGGCTGAACTTGATAAGCGAGAGATACTGATCTATTTTTTTTATAACACTCACAGGACAATTATTTTACAACATCAGCACTAAATTCTACGCGCATGGCAGGCTCCTGTGCATTGGAAAAGATAGTCACGGCTTTTTCCTGCCGTCCCTCCCGTCCCTTGCTATTAAACTCTACCACGATTTCACTGCTTTGGTCGGGCATGACAGGTTCTTTTGGATAAGAAGCGACCGTACAACCACAGGAAGCGTGCGCATCAGAGATCAGCAACGGTTTATTGCCGATATTTTTAAACTTAAAAGCATACTTCACCACCTCTCCCTCCTTTAAGGTACCGAAATTATGTTCCATCGTGTCGAACTCTACGATGGTTTTAGGCATGTAATTGGTGGCTTTGATAGCCGCCTTATTACTTTCTGTAGCATTAAACTTATTCAAGAAGGCAGTTTTACTGATGCCGCTGAGCTCTACCAGGGCTATCACAAAGCAGGAAAGCGTGAGTACGGTTAACAAAACGGCTTTTAGTTGTTGATTCATGTATTATATTCAAATTTTAGAGTGAACCAGGTCATCAGTAACCTGGTACGTAATATTCACGGATTCAAATTCTATGTTGTTGCATTATCGCGCTCTTCCCATATTTGGGACAAATGAACCAATACCTCCACGGCTTTTTCCATGTCCTGCACACTTACATATTCCTGTTTGCTGTGAATGCCCATTTCTCCGGTAAACAGGTTGGGGCAGGGAAGTCCCATAAAAGAAAGCCTGGATCCGTCGGTACCGCCCCGCACATTCATGCGGGTCGTTTTTAACCCTGCGCGGGTGTAGGCTTCCTCGGCATAATCCATTACCTGCGGATGTTGCTGCAATATTTCATGCATATTCCGGTATTGCTCCACCACCTGGAATTCAGCCGTGGTGCCGGGAAATTCCTTTGTTGTTTCATCCACCAGGGCTTTTAGCCTTTCCTCGTGCTTTGCCAGCATCTCCGTTTTAAAATCTCTGATAATAAACGATACCGTGGCTTTTTCCAGTGCTCCTTCTATCCCGGTAGGGTGTACGAACCCCTCATATCCTTCTGTGGATTCCGGGTTCCACTCGTGCCTGGGTAGTTTTGCCACAAAGGTCGAAGCCGCTTTGATCGCGTTCACTAATTTGCCTTTTGCATATCCGGGATGCGCGCTCACACCATGAAAAGTCACGACTACGGCGTCGGCAGAAAATGTTTCCCCTTCCAGGTGTCCACGTTCACCACCATCCAGCGTATAGCCGAAATCGGCTCCCAGTTTTTTCATATCCACCTTCACCACCCCACGACCCACTTCCTCATCAGGCGTAAACAGGATGCGGATCTTCCCATGTTGTATTTCAGGGTGCTGCGTAAGATAATGAACCAGGTCCATGATGATGGCAACGCCTGCTTTATCATCTGCACCTAAGAGAGTCTTCCCTGAAGCGGTGATAATGTCATCTCCGATTCGCTCTTTCAGGTAAGGATGCTCATTTGCGGAAATAACAACTGCAGTATCGTCCGGTAAAACCATATCACTTCCGTCCCAGGCTGGGTGCAACAGGGGCTTCACTCCGGTACCGCTGCAGTCAGGCGCTGTATCCACATGAGAACAGTAGCAGATTACCGGAACGTTTTTATTGGTAGTAGCCGGCAGGGTAGCATATACATACCCATATTCGTCCAGTTCGGCATCCTCAACCCCCATTTGCAAAAGCTCATCCACCAGCACACGACTCAGGTCTTTTTGTTTTTCGGTAGAAGGCTGGGTGGAAGAAGCAGGATCACTTTGCGTATCAATCTGCACATAACGCATAAAACGCCCGGCAACAGTATGGGTATAGTTTTGGAGTGCCATTTTCTGGATTTGGAGCAACAAATGTAAAGAACGAAATGTTGTTTATCTGAAATTCATTTTGCTAAAACTACCTTTGTAACATGAACGATTTCCGGTTTGACGCAGCGCAGATACTCACCATTTCCTTTACCCTGTTTGCAGTTATAGATATATTGGGATCCATCCCTGTTCTCATCTCGTTAAAGAAGAAAATGGGAGATATCAGCGCGCTACAGGCTACAGTAGTATCAGGATCGTTAATGTTACTGTTCTTTTTTATTGGAGAGAACGTGCTGAACTTTATGGGACTGGATGTACATTCCTTTGCCATTGCCGGTTCCATTGTCATTTTTATCCTGGGTCTGGAAATGGTGTTGGGTATTGAATTTTTCAGAAGCGAACAAGGTCTGAAATCGGGAAATATCGTTCCTATTGCCTTCCCGCTTATTGCCGGATCCGGCACACTTACCACTATCATGTCATTAAAGGCTGAGTACCAGGCTCACAATATCCTGGTGGCGATTCTGGTTAACCTGGTAGTTGTCTTTATTACCCTTCGGTCCATCAATTTTTTGGAAAGGATCATGGGACCGTCCGGTATTTCTATGCTGCGTAAATTCTTTGGAGTGATCCTCCTGGCTATTGCTGTTAAGATTTTCAAAAGCAATATAGTTTTCTGATTTACAAACTATTAAGAACAGGTATCTGATTTTATTGTTTAGGTTCGTTCATAAATTCCTGAATGATCCTATTAACTTCTTTATATTTTTCCCATTGAACGAAGTGCCCGCTGCGAGGGAGCATCTCCAGTGTTCCCTTTTTCAGTTGTGCTACTCCGGTTTCTGCCACCTGTCGCGTGTTATAGGGATGAAGCAACCGGTTCGGAATAAAAATATCCCGCTCTCCGAAAATAACCAATGTGCGTTGCTGAATAAGAGGGAGCCAATGAAACACCGGTTCTGACAGCATCCCTTTTATACATTTTTCTATCATAGCGCGGTATACCCGTGCAGGATAGCGTTTCAGCAATCGCTGAAGATTGGAGATCAGCCCGTCTGCCTGGTCAGAATAATGATAGAAACTGGTAGTAATAGATTTTGCCAGGTTGTTTTCATCCGAAGAAAAGAAATTAAAAAAATGAAAACTGCTTTGGTAAATGTTCTTGTCAAGCTCATTAAACGTTTCGAATCCGGCAGGTGCCACCAAAACGAGCCCTTCTGCAAGAGCAGGATAAGTGCCCGTAAGATAAATGGCAATTTGCCCGCCCAGCGAATGCCCTACCACTACCAGGTTTTTTAATTTCAATGCTTCAACGAACTCTTTCAAACAGGTCGCAAAAAAGGAAATGGAATAATCATAGTCAGCGAACGATGACATCCCGTTGCCAGGCAAGTCGACGGCGATGCAGCGGTATTGACTCTTCAGTGTTTCAACATTCTTCTCCCAAACCTGGCTGTATCCTGCAAGTCCGTGGATAAACAGCAGGGTTTTTGCTCCTTTTCCTTCATCTATATAAGCGATATCAGCACAAGTGGTAAGTTTTACAGAATGAAGTGTGTACACGTTTCAGATGCGATTAATAAGCAGGAAAATAAAGCGTGAAAGTAGCACCTTCATTCGGTTTTCCATTAGCTTTAATTTGCCCGTAGTGATTATTCATGATTTTTCTGCAAAGGGCCAATCCTATTCCTTTACCCGTATTCCCTTCTGTTTCCGTTTGCAATCGTTGGAACATCCTGAATATTTTTTCAGAATAGCTATTCTCAAATCCTTGCCCGTTATCCTTGATAAGGATCTTATTGTATTCCTGTTCATCATCGGGATGCAGGTCGGTATTATCCAGGTTGACCACTTTCTGGCATGTAATTTCAATTTCCGGAAAACGGGAGGGTGACGCAAAATTCAAGCTGTTTTCCAGCAGGTTGGTGAACAAAATAACAAGTTGTTGGTGATTGCCCCTGACGCTGGGCAACTTTTCAGAATGCAGCTTCACCTTCAATGTTGTAAACTTCTCATGTAAAGATTGTACAACTTCCTGCATAATCATGTTTAAATCGACAGGGTTTCCATAGTCTTCCTTTTTAAGGCCGATCAGCACTTCCATATTTTGTAAAAGACTGTGGGCATTCTTTGCCGAAACATTGATCCGTTGCAGTATCCTGCCGGTTTCCTCCTCGCCGCGCCTGGAATGCAGGAGTTTATCGCTGAACAGTTGTATTTTACGGACAGGCTCTTGCAGTTCGTGCGATAAGGCATGTGCAATTTGCTCCAGTTCTGCATTCGTCCCCTTTAAGTCATTTACGTTTTGCTGCAGCGCATCCTGGTATTTCTTTCGGATATTTATCTGTCTTACTAAAAATGTAAATAAGGCGGAGGTAAGAAGAAAAAAGATAATGATCAGCGTTTGTACATAGCTCTTTAGAAAGCTACCGGAATGATCTTTTTCCCGCAAGCTGGTTGAAAGTGCTGTAAACTCATTTGCCTGCATTTGTTTCAAATACATCAATGCTTCATTCTTCAGGTCTCTGGCTTCCTGGAAAGACGGCGATGATCCCAGGTTGACGGCAGTATCATAATACTTTAAGCTTTTCTCTACTAAATTCAACCGGAGCGAAATGGCTCCGCGAAATTTAATAAGCAACTCTTTCTGATCTTTTTGGTCGGCGATGAGATTTCCGAGAGTCTGTGTGGCAGGAATTAATTTTTTAATGTCGTATTTGATTTCTCCTATAAAACCCTCTTGCTTGGTAAGACCATATCCTCTTTCTTTCGCGTCAATATCCCGGATCAGGATGTCGATCTTGTATAATTCTGAAATGACTGCATTGGCATGGTCCAGTCGCTTTGAAAAATGATCATTATCCCTTATCAGGCGCAGGGCGTACAGGGACATCAGCACAAGTAAAAGAAATGATACAACAAATGAACCGATAAGGAAACGAAATAGATATCGGTTTCTTTTGCTTTTCATGCCTTAAATATCTGCATCTTTTGGTAAAAAACATAGTTATGCTTTGTTCATACAAGGATGGCCCGCTTTTTATAGCAACATAGGACTGAGGAATTTTTTAGACTGTATTAATAGCAGTTTATTCGGTATATTGAGAAGGATACCCCTTTTATATTTAAGAAACGAACGAAAAATATGCTTTCACAACAACAAACACAGAAGCAGCAACTTAAAATATTACCCCAGCAGATCCAACTCCTCAATCTCTATTTTCTGAATAACCTGGAGCTGGAACAACGTATCCAAAATGAATTGGATGAAAATCCGCTTTTGGAAGCTGCCGATGATAACGATGAGTTTAAGGAAAACCAGGCTGATAACGAACGGCAGGACTTCCAGGATTGGGAAGAGTTTAAATATGATGACGTTCCGGATTACAAGGCGGAATATCAAAATTATTTTGCTCAGGAAGATCTGCCCAATATGCCTATAGGCAGCAAGACACATTATAAAGATGATGCGAAACAGCAGCTTCATATGATGTCTCTCTCCGAAGAAGAACTTTCTATCTCAGAATATATTATAGATATTCTAAATGGGAATGGCATGATGGATAAATCCCTGACGGAAGTCACGGATGACTATTCTTTTTTACAGCAAAAAGTGGTAGAAGAAGCCATGGTGGAAAAAGCGCTTGCCATCGTGCAGACGCTGGAGCCCGTGGGATTGGGCGCCAGAAGCGTGCAGGAGTGCCTTGCTATCCAGCTGAGAGCCATGAATACCAAACGCCCTGATGTCAGATGTGCGTTGATCTTGATCGAAAAACATTATAATGATCTCATTCACCGCCAGTTTGAAAAAATACACCATGCACTGAATGTGGATGAGGCAGAACTGAAGATCATCCTGAATTTTATAGGCACCTTGAAATTCTATCCCGTTACCGACAGCAACGGCGATATAGATGTGAAGAATACCATCATCCCCGATTACATCATCACCAAATTTGGGGATTCCCTGCAGGTAAGCCTCTACAATCCGAGGGCGGGTAATGTGTTCATCAATCAATCCCTCTACGAGCAGCTGGCGGAACAGAGCAAAAAGGAAAAAGGCGCCATGCAGTATGTGCGGGGGAAATTACAAGCCGCACAATGGTTTGTAAGCGCGGTAAAACAGCGGGAAGAAACCATGATGAAGATCATGCATACGATCCTGGACTTGCAGCAGGAATATTTTAAAGAGGGCGATATACGGCTGCTGAAGCCCATGGTATTACGAAATGTATCGGACATATCCGGACTCGATATTTCTACTATTTCCAGGATCACAAGCAATAAATATGCTGAAACACCCTTCGGGTTGATTTACCTTAAAGATCTGTTCAGTGAAGGAATTGCAGACAAAAAAGGAGAAGTCATCAGTAATAAAGTCATCCAGTCCGTCATACAGGAAGCCATTGACGGGGAAGATAAAAAGAAGCCTTATACCGATCAGCAATTGGTAAATATTCTCTCTTCAAAAGGGTATAATATTGCAAGACGGACCGTCGCTAAATACCGGGAGCAAATGAAAATACCCATTGCGCAGATACGTGCTGTTTGGGCATGATATTCTACATTTACAAAAATATTGCATTGTCAACATAAAAATCACATATGAATAATAATGTATTGGTAATAGATGATGATAAAGATATGTGCCTGTTGCTTAACAGGTTTCTGACCCGAAACAATTATATAGTTACGACATTACATACCGGAAAACATGCCCAGGAATGGATTGATAAAAACGTACCTGACATCGTTCTCTGCGATTTCAAGCTGGATGACATGACGGGTATGGAACTGCTGGGACATATAAAAGACCGGCATCCTACGGTTCCCGTTATCATTATTACTGGCTACAGCGATGTGAAAAATGCTGTCGAGGTCATGAAAATGGGAGCCTATGATTATGTCACAAAACCGCTGCTGCCTGACGAGATCCTTTTAACCATTAAAAATGCCTCAACAGCCACCCTGCAGGCGCCGGTAGCTCGTCCTGCTTCCGGGGTTCAGATACCCGAAACCGGTGTTACATCCGGCAGCCATCCATCGAAAATTCAACCCAAAACGAAACCCAAATCCAACGGGCAATACGTGATGGGGGAAACTCCTGAATTTGTAAACATCATCCAGCAGATCCAGTTAGTGGCACCTACCAATTTCAGTATCATCATTTATGGTGAAAGCGGGAGCGGTAAGGAGGCCATTGCACAGCAGATCCATGAGAAAAGCAAACGGGCTTCAAAGCCGTTTATTGCTATTGATTGCGGGGCCTTATCCAAGGAACTTGCAGGCAGCGAATTATTTGGTCATGAAAAAGGTTCTTTTACCGGGGCTGTAGCGCAAAAGATCGGCTCCCTGGAACTGGCAAACGGGGGAACTATCTTCCTGGATGAAATAGCGAACCTTTCCTATGATATTCAGGTATCCCTGCTGCGGGTGGTGCAGGAGCGTAAAATGCGCCGCGTCGGTGGAAATAAGGATATTGAACTGGACGTCCGTATTATTGTAGCCAGTAATGAACGGCTGTGGGATGCCGCCAAAAACGGTAAATTCCGCGAAGACCTGTATCACCGGTTTAATGAATTTAGTATAGAGGTCCCCCCGCTTCGCAAAAGGAGGCAGGATATTATGCTTTTCGCAGAGCACTTCCTCGATATTACGAACAAAGAGTTGGATAAGGATGTAAAAGGATTTTCAGGCGAAGTCGTAGATATTTTTGAAAATTATATCTGGCACGGAAATCTTCGGGAACTGAAAAATGTGGTAAAACGCGCTACACTGCTTACTACAGGAGAATATATACAAGCTACCTCCCTGCCATTTGAAATTACCAATTTTCAGAAACTCCGGTTTGATGAGGAGAGTGAGCCAGTGGATGCTCCTAAAGTGCAGCGGAGGAAGAATGGATCCGCTAACGAAGAAATTCCCTTTGAGAATAAGCTCAAAACGGCCAATCTGGATGCAGAGTACGATGTGATCCTGGATGCATTGAAACAAGCAAACTATAACAAAAGCAAAGCTGCCAAACTGCTGAATATAGATCGCAAGACCCTGTATAACAAGATGAGGCAATTTAAAGAGTTTAATATAGAGTAGTGGGTATGTTTAAAAAAAACGTGAGGGTACTGATCATCGATGATGATGAGGACGATTTTGTTATCGTCAGTGACTATATACAACGGACCGCCACTTCAAGATTTGTTACTGACTGGTGCCCGGACTACGAGAAAGCTGTGGTATTGATGAATAGCAAAAGCTATGATATATACTTTGTGGATTATCGGCTGGGGGCCAATACCGGCGTGGATTTCTTAAAAGCCGCCCAGGCAGCTCATTGCGAGGAACCCATTATTCTCCTGACCGGCAAAGGAAATATCAAAGTGGATATTGAAGCTATGCAGCTGGGGGCAGTGGACTACCTGATTAAATCAGAATTAAACGTTGAAAACCTGGAACGGAGCATGCGTTATGCTTTGGATAGAAGCCTGGCACTGAATGCCTTAAAAGAAAATGAACGAAAATATCGTAATATCTTTGAAAGGTCCAGGGACGTGATTTTTCTTGCAGATGACCAACTCCGGTTTTTAGATGTAAACGATGCCTGTTTCCTGATGCTGGGTTATAAAAAAGAAGAACTGATCGGGAAAAGCCTGACGGGCCTGGTGAAACTATCACAGCAAAAAAGCTGGTTTTCGAATGCGGCAGAGACCAAAAAAGAGGTACACGATAGGGAAGTCTTAATGGAAATGAAGGGAGGAGGTGGGAAAAACTGCACCGTCACGCTCGTTATGGAAGAGAGCGAAATCTACCAGGGTGGGGTGCGCTTTCATGGTATTATTCACGACATTACAACGCTGAAAAAAGTGGAGAAAACCACGCTGCAGGTAGAAAAACTGGCTGCTACCGGTCGCCTGGTGCGCACCTTGGCCCATGAAGTCCGAAATCCTCTCAATAACATTACCCTTGCCCTGGAGCAGTTGAACCAGGGTCGGGATGAAGAAGAAATGCTGTATATGGAAATCATCGAGCGGAACAGCCGGCGCATAGGAGACCTCGTTACCGAATTGCTGAACACCTCGAAACCCACCGACATCAAAATGAATCGTGAATTGCTTCAGTCCGTTATCGACGAAGTGATCACGAAAGCCATAGATCGTATTACCTTAAAGAAAATGCAGCTCAGGATAAATCTTCCCACTCGTCCGGTTTATATCCTGGCCAATAAAGATAAACTGGCTGTCGCTCTTTTGAATATTGTGATCAATGCCATCGAGGCTATGGAGGAGGAAAAAGGTTTGCTGGAGATTTCGGCGGCCCACCCGGATGAACAGACGATTCTCGTCACCATCGCCGATAACGGGTGCGGCATTGCAGAAGAAAACATTTCAAAACTTTTTGAACCGTATTTTACGCAGAAAAGAAACGGTATGGGGCTGGGGCTGGCTTCTACCCTCAATATCCTGCAGTCCCACGCGGCTACCATAGAAGTAAGTTCCACGCCCGGAACAGGAACCACCTTTACCATCTTATTCTCATTATATCCGGAAGAGGTTGACGTATAAGACAAACCAGTTGTCTATGGCGTATCGCAGGTTGTCGTTGGCAAAAAACTTTCAGGAGGCGATTGATATATCATGGGAAGTATCCTGATTGAAATTGAGGATTTGATCCAGTTTCCCGAAACTCAATGGTTTTTCTAAAAACTGGTAGTTCACGTCTTCCGGCATCAGGGGCAGGGCAGGGTGGTAGGCGCTTGCCAGGAAAAAATAAGTATTGGGGAATTTTTTCGCCAGTAAGGCTGCTTTTTCCCAGCCATTACCATCCGGTAAATTATTGTCGAGGAAAACGATATCAATTTTACCCAATTCCTCGAGGACCGATAAACCGGATTGTAAATTTGTAGCAAGGTGTACGTTATAACCTCTTTTTGAAAAATAGCTTTTTAACAGCAACCCGAAATCATCCTCGTCATCAATCACTACTACGGTATTCATAATATTTTAATGTATTAATGGAACTTCTGAATATACATACCATCATACTCTAAAAAATGATACCAACACCTTCAGGAACCTAAGAGGAGGGGACCAGGCTGGTGTCCAGCCAGTAACTCCTGATAACCGCAATCAGCTTGACTAACCCTTCAAAATTATTGGGCTTGGCAATGTAGGAGTTGGCTCCTAACTCATAACAGCGCAACATTTCCTGCTCACTGTTAGCCGTGCTAAATATGATTACCGGAATCTTCTGAAAGAACTTATTTTCTTTTATCAGCTTCAGCGTTTCCTTTCCGTCACGTTTGGGCATATTCAAGTCCATCAGGATGAAACGAGGATATTTACTACCTGTATTACCGGCGCGGATCGCCTCCAGCTGCTCCATGATCTCCACTCCGTCACTGAAAAACTGGAGCTGATCATTAAAAGAATTTTCCTCAAAAGCACTTTGGATCAGGTAGCGGTCATCCGAATCGTCCTCTCCAATCAATATATAATGTTCTGCCATAGTGTATATAAGTCAACAGCAATTGTTGCGGAAATATAAAACTACATTAAGAAAGCCTAAAAATAACACAACAAGATTTATATAATTTAATATAATGTATGAATCAGGATGCTGCAAAGTATTGCATTCCTTTACGAATATGACGGAATAATATGCTATATTATCGGTATGTATAACGAATAGGAGCCTTTTTAAAGCTATCAATTTTGCTTATAGTATACTTTACAAAAAATACATATTCGATCTGCTATGCTGTTTTATAATAAAGTGATTTTAAATAGATTGAAATAGCATTTCTATATTTTTTGTATAAATAAATCAATCACTGTCGGATGACTTTCATCCTGGCAAATCGTACTGTTGCACTGCCTTAGAGCGATTCTTCAAAGAATCTATTTTTCGCGTAACATTAAATTATATATAATAATAAATTCATCTTTCAAGCTGGAATGAAAAGAATATATCGTGGAAAAATACGATGCTAAATAAATAAAAAATATTAAATGTAAAAGTTTAAATATGATTTTATATGTATAAAGATCCGCTTAGCACTGCTAAGCGGATCTACAATAAATGCCGTTTTATGAATGAGGCTACGTCAACTTCCTGTCTGCAGGTCTGAACCACCAGGATACCACAGTAAGTGCCAGCAAAAGAGACGGGCCAAAAAGTTCCTTCGCTCCATTCCCTGCTGCGAGATGGGAGACCATCGCACCGGACATGGCAAAAAAGAAACCGGCATAGGCCCACTCCTTCACTACAGGAAACCGGGGCACCAGCACCGCGATGGTACCTAAGAGTTTCCAAATGCCCAGAAGGGTGAGGAAGTACAGCGGGTAACCCAGGTGCTGCATCATGGCTACTTCCTCTTTGAAGCGTTTTAATTGTACGATGCCGGTTGCCGTCATGCCTAAAGACAGCCATAGGGTAGCCACCCAGTAAATGATCTTAATTCTTTTGCTCATCCTATCGTTATTTTAAAGTGGTGAGTATTTCCTGTAAGCGATCGTGCGCCATATTGATACCGTAGGCAAACGGCAGCTTCAGCTCTTCGGCACGGTGCGCTTCGGAGCGGTAGATGATGTGCAGGGTGAGCCGGCTGCGTTCCTCGTCCAGGGACTCAAATTCCAGGAACTCAAGTTGCGGGCCGATCGGCGCCTGTACCATCTCGAAGGTGCGCACGATCAGCCGGTGGGGTATCACATCGTGGATGGTGCCATGCGCTTTAAAAAGCACATGGCCCTGCGGGTCGCTGGTTTCGAAGGCATAGCCGCCATGCTGCCGGTTTTCCAGCTGCAGTACTTTGGTGCCCATCCACTGAGCTACGATCTCCGCCTCCGTATAAGCGCGGTACAACAATGCCACGGGCAGGTCAAATTCCCGGGTAATGATGAGGTCTTGCCGGCCCTCTGCGGCCTGTATCTGTGTTTTCTGTTCCATTTTGCGGACGATTTATTTTTGAGATTTGTATTGCTGCATTACGGCTTCCAACTTGTTGAAGCGATCCTCCCACAGGGCGCGGAACGGCTCCAGGAAATCAGCGACTTCTTTCATTTTTTGCGCATTGAAATGGTAGTAGATCTCCCGCCCCGTCTGTTCCTGCCGCAGCAACTCGCATTCCGTAAGGATCTGCAGGTGCTTGGATACAGTAGGACGGGCGGTGTCGAAATTGGCGGCTATGGCACCAGCCGTCAGCGATTGGGAAGCCAGCAGCAGCAGGATGGCGCGCCGGGTAGGATCGGCTATGGCCTGGAAAACATCACGTCGGAGATTCATTGTGTAGCTATTTGACTACAAATGTATGTGTAGTTATGTAGCTACGCAAATTTATTTTTTCGTTTTTGGATATTGGGGGTAGTGGGACAAATTTTTGTCTAAGTAAATTACAAACTTATACGATGGGAAAAGGATGTCCCTACGTACCGGGTTGTGCTTTATAGACTTACAGCCGTCAACGTTGATTCCTTAGATTTAATTTTCAATACTATTGTTCTATAATTTATATTATGTTAAATAGAAAATTCCGAAGAAATTACGGATATCCTATCCTTAATCGTATTCATAAAAAAGTTGCCGGGATTTCCCCCGGCAACCGATACAGTCTATATATAAGTTATATACTATCCCCTACGAAACGGCTTCGCCGTACATTTCCGCCTTCAGGTTCTTCACACGTTCGTCATTCAGGTAATCATCAAAATTCATTTCACGATCCAGCGCCCCGGAAGGTGTTATTTCTATAACACGGTCTGCCACCGTTTGAGCCAACTCATGATCTCGCGTGGTAAACAGGATGGTTCCTTTAAAATCTTTCATGCCGTTGTTCAGCGCGGTAATGCTTTCCAGGTCCAGGTGGTTGGTCGGTTCATCCAATAAAAGGAGATTTCCTTTCAGCATCATCATGCGGCTCATCATGCAGCGCATTTTTTCCCCACCGCTCAGTACCGTACATTTTTTCAGGGTTTCTTCCCCTGAGAACAACATTCTGCCTAAGAATCCGCGGATAAATGTCTCATCCTTTTCCTCTGAATATTGGCGGAGCCAGTCGATCAGGTTCAGATCCTTGCCTACGAAATAGTCACTGTTGTCGTTCGGTAAATACGTAGGTGTAATTGTCACGCCCCATTTAAAGCTGCCCTGGTAGTCGGTGTCTTCCCCTGCCAGGATCTGGTAAAATGCGGTGGTTGCCAGCGAGTTATTAGACACTATCGCAACCTTTTGTCCACGTTTCAGATCAAAAGAAACATTCTTAAACAGGGTCTCCCCGTTCAGGGTTTTGCCCAGGTCTTTCACATCCAGGATCTGGTCACCGGCTTCACGAACCTGGTTGTTGAACAGGATCGCAGGATATTTCCGGTTAGACGGTTTCATATCTTCCAGCTTGATCTTATCCAGGGCTTTCTTTCTGCTGGTTGCCTGTTTGGACTTGGAAGCGTTGGCAGAGAAACGGGCAATAAACTCTTTCAACTCGGCAATCTTGTCTTCTGCCTTCTTATTCGAGTCCGAGCGTTGTTTGAGGATCAACTGGCTGCTTTCATACCAGAAGGAATAGTTACCGGTAAAGATGGTGATCTTTCCGAAATCGATATCTGCTACGTGTGTACAAACAGCATCCAGGAAGTGACGATCGTGGGAAACCACCAATACGATCTTGTCGTAATCTGCCAGGAAGTTTTCCAGCCAGCCGATCGTTTCCAGGTCCAGGTCGTTGGTCGGTTCATCCAGCAGCAGGATATCCGGGTTGCCGAACAGCGCCTGTGCCAAAAGCACCCGCACTTTCTGGTTACCATCCAGTTCCTTCAGCAGCTTATGGTGCAATTCTTCTTTGATACCCAGGTTGCTCAGTAAGGTGGCTGCATCACTGTCAGCATTCCAGCCGTCCATTTCCCCGAAAATTCCTTCGAGTTCCCCTGCTTTAATGCCATCTTCTTCCGTAAAATCTTCTTTGGCATATAAGGCATCCTTTTCCTGCATGACTTTGAAAAGCTTGTCATTGCCGCGGATCACCGTTTCCAGCACCGGAATTTCATCAAATTCATAGTGATTTTGCTTTAACACGCTCATGCGCTGGTCTTTCGATATCTCTACCTTTCCCGTAGTCGGATCGATCTCACCCGATAAGATCTTCAGAAAAGTAGATTTTCCTGCCCCGTTTGCCCCGATAATGCCGTAGCAATTCCCTTCCGTAAACCGCGTATTTACATCTTCAAACAATACCCGCTTGCCATATCGAAGCGAAAGATTAGAAACTGATAACATATTAATTGAGTCGTTATTATTTTAGTAATGATTTGTATAAGCAGCAGCAAGCGGGTATTTCAGGCAGGCTTCATCCTGTTTCGCCCTATACGTATAGGAATTTTTACCTCCTGTTTGGGTCCTTTTACTTCGGGGACCGGTCCGGGAATTCCTGTGAAGAACTTCTGTAAAGCCTGTATTACCTTGTAGTTCCACACCCATCCTGATGCTTTTCTTCGTTCACTGTTCTGCTACCCTTATTTTTCAGAGGTGCAAAGGTACGAATTATTGACAGCTTCTATCAGAAAAAATAAACCTTTATCTTGGCTGAGATTGCGGGTCTGAATCGCCAGCGCCTTGCAATTTAACCTGCCATATATCATGTCCATTCAATATCTGTTCGAATTACTAGGTACGAGTTTTTTCGCTATATCCGGAGCTTTGATTGCCAATGAGAACTCCAAACCCGATTGGTTCGGGGTGACGTTCATCGGTTTTGTCACGGCTATCGGCGGCGGTTCCCTGCGCGATATGCTGCTGGGGAGCTACCCGCTTGTATGGGTAAGCGATGTGAGTTTTGTGTATGCTATCATCGCGGGTATCGTACTCTCGAGTTTGTTTTACACCCGTTTGCTCCGGCTTCGCAGGACTTTGTTCCTTTTTGACACCTTCGGGATTGCCCTGTTCACCATACTAGGTGCTGAAAAAGCTATGAATTACGGGCTACATCCCCTGGTCGCATCCATTATGGGGATGTTTTCCGCGGTGATGGGCGGCGTGATCCGGGATGTATTGACCAACCGGGTGCCCGTATTGTTTCATAAGGAAATCTATGCTACGGCCTGCCTGGCCGGTGCTTTTTTGTACGTGGTGCTGGCTTACCAGGGCGTGGAGCGGGATTTGAATTTTATCATCTCGGGCGCGGTGATCGTATTGATCCGGATCTTTGCCGTGACGTATAAATTGAGTTTGCCCAAGTTCAGGGACGATGGGAATTAATCCAGGCGGTTCCCCGGGAATACCATTCTCTTTAATTTTCTGTGCCCAACAAAAAACGCGTACCGGTAAGTACGCGTTTTTGTCAGGTCTGTTTTCTATTCCTTACGGTCGGAATACCTCTTCCCCGATCCGGTCGATCACTACTTTATTCAGTGCCTGTAATTTGTCATTCATCTCTTTTGCCGTGGTGCTGTCGCCAGCCTGCATTGCAAAATTGCCGGAAATGTTGATAATATACAGATCGCGTTTAATATCCATCACCATACTTTCCCTGGCTCCTTCACTATTCAGATTGGCGATGTATTTAATGTCGTCCTCAGAAGATTTGGCAAGCTTCATCGCGAGCTCTCTACCCTTCTTCAGGTCTCCGGCACGGTAATAAGCGGCTACCATGCCGTAGGAAGCAAAATCATGCGCATAAGATTCATTGCTGATACCGGTCATTACTTTGTTCAGTATTTCCAGGGCTTCTGCTTTTCTGCCGCGGGCGCTCAGCTCATCTGCCACGCGCGCTACCGTAGAACGGTACGGGATCAACGCCAGCCTGTTCTTCTCATCAAAATACACGTCTTTTCTTTCGGCACCGCCGTAGGTGTATTTTTTGAAAAGTTCATAGGATTTATTGATATCGACGAAGCCATATTCGCCGGGGGAGTTTTGTCTCAGATTTTGTTGCTTGTAAGGCACCAGGCGATACACGGTCCCCTCCAGCTTCAGGTAATCATTCATGCCTGCATAGCTTTCGCCGCCGCTGCCGAAATAGATCGGGCGTTTCCAGCCTTCTTTGGCCACCGCCGCCACGATGTTCATAATGGCAAGGTCGTCTTTCATGGCAGCATCGGTTGGCAGGGTGAATCGTATATTCGTATCAATGGCGGAAGAATCGTTCGCGCTCAGCAAACCCGCCGCTACCAGCTGGCTCCTGGTGAGGGACGGCAGCATAAAATTCTTGGAAGGAAGGTAGTTGGTCATTTCGCCCGTATTGGTGCGAAGCTGGTTTGCCTGGTCTTTGCTCAGGATAAAGTTGCAGATCTCTTCCAGGTTGAAATAACGGTCTTTCGGAATCTGGGGATTATCGAAATAGCGAACGTAGTTCCTGCGATCGCCTACATAATCATCCTTTTTCCAGATCATGGGTACGGCATCGCCGTCGTTGATCCTGTAGTTCAGTTGGTCGATATACCAGCCGATACCTAACAGGCTGGTGTTGATGATCCGGATATCTTTCCGGATGCCTTCCACTTCCTGGGCATACCATAGCGGGTAGGTATCATTATCACCATAGGTGAACAGTATGGCATTGGGGGCGCAGGATTCCAATGTATTGACTGCTGTAGCGCGAGCCAGGGTTTTCCTGGACCGATCGTGGTCATCCCATTCCTGGGAAGCCATCAACACCGGAGCCGCCGCCAGGCAAAGCAACAGGCTCGCATAGATGCCGGTGCTGCCTTTGATGGCTTTCTGGAACCATTCGTTGACCATCAGCATCCCGATACCGATCCAGATAGCAAATACATAAGCTGAAATATACTGGTAATCCCTTTCTCTCGGCTGCAGCGGCGTATTATTGATATAAAGCTGTACGGCTATGCCGGTAAAGAAGAACAGGGAGAATACGATAAAACCATTTCTTTTATCCCTGTTGAACTGGTACACCAGCCCCAACACACCGAGAATGAAAGGAAGAAAATATAATTTATTCATGGCGCGGTTGTTATTGTACCCATCTGCCATTTGATCTACATCGCCTACTTTCATTTTATCCAGGAAAGCGATACCGGAGATCCAGTTACCTTCTTTGGGTCCGCCCTGCCCTTCAAAGTCGTTCTGACGACCGGCAAAGTTCCACATGAAGTAGCGCCACCACATCCAGTTGATCTGGTAATCGAAGAAGAAGCGGAAATTATCGGCACTGGTCGGAGATTCTCCCTCTGACAAGCCCAGGCGTTGCCTGTAGGCATTCGCTTTGCTGGCATCCCACATTCTAGGGAAGAAGCGTTTGCTTTCGTATTTATATTCTACTTTCTCTCCTACTTCTTCGTACACGTCTTTCCCGTTCTTCGTTGATTTTTCATACCATTTCCCTTTGGAAACCACATCTACAGGCGGCGTATCGTAATCGGGACCGAATAACAGGGGCTGGGAACCGAATTGTTCCCGGTTCACGTAAGAAAGAAAGGTATTCGCCGCATCCGGGTTGGTCATATCGATCGGTACATCGGCACGGGACCGAAGCAATGGCACCAGGTAAGAGGAATACCCGATCAATACGAAGATCATTCCTAAGGTACCCGTGTGCAGCAGGTAATTATTTTTCTTACGGGCATAGAACAAAACACCCACTAACAGGGCTACAAAAAGCACCAGGAATACCAGTGCACCGGTATCAAAAGGCATTCCCATGCTGTTCACAAAGAACAGGTCGAATTTGAACGCGAACCAGGGCAATCCTTGCACCACCCCGATCTGTACAATACCCAGGATCACGCAGCCTACCAAAAAGGCGATCAGGGCTCCCATCCGGGATGGGTTGTATCTTTTGAAATAATACACCAGTGCCATAGTCGGAATGGCCAGTAAGCTCAGCAGGTGCGTCGCGATGGTGAGACCCAGTACAAAGAAGATCAGGATCAGCCAGCGGTCGGCATATTTATTGTCGGCAATGTGTTCCCATTTCAGGATCGCCCAGAAAACAAAGGCGGTAAACAGTGAGGAGGTTGCATATACCTCCGCTTCCACGGCGGAGAACCAAAACGTATCGGAAAAGGTATAAGCCAAAGCGCCCACGGCACCGGCTCCCATGATCATCACCAGCTGGTTGCCGTTCGGCTCATCGGTGTAATTGGTCAGTACAAGGCGTTTGGCAAAATGAGTGATCGTCCAAAACAGGAATAAAATGGTGAGGCTGCTTGCCAGCGCGGACCAGGCATTGATCATCATGGCTACTTTGGTCAGATCGCCTCCTGCCAGCATTCCGAACATCCGCTGGATCAGCATGAAGAACGGAGCTCCCGGAGAGTGCCCTACTTCCAGCTTGTAGCCGCAAGATAAAAATTCACCACAGTCCCAAAAACTTACGGTGGGCTCCATGGTCATAAAATAAACGGCTGTGGCTATTGCAAATACCACCCATCCAACAATGTTGTTGACTTTACGATAATTCATTCGTTCTCAATGTTTGGAAATGATTAAAAGGTGAGTGCTCCAGCGTTTTCACACTCTCCCTTTTAAGACGGCAACAAAAATAGAAAAATAGCGTTACGCATCAAGATTAAGCCGTCATTTAACAAAATTTAATCAATCTCGGCAATGCATTTCAGCTCGATGGCTATAGCGGACGGCAGCGAATTGACACTGACGGTGGTCCTGCACGGCTGGTTGTCTTTGAAATATTCGGCGTAGATCCTGTTATAGGTATGAAAATCACGTTTCATATCCACCAGGAAGGTTGTCACGTCTACCAGCTTATCCCAGGAACTGCCGCTTTCTTCGAGAACGGTACGGACATTCTTAAAGACGCTGTGACACTGTGCTTCAAAATCCAGACTTAAGAACTGACCATGTTTATCCAGCTTCAGACCGGGTATTTCATCCGTTTCCGGGTCCCGCGGACCGATGCCGGAAAGAAACAATAAGTTGCCCGAGCGGCGTGCATGAGGATATAAACCCATGGGCTTGGGAGCCTTGTCAGTAGCTATTTTTTGCGACATACATTCTTATTTCGCTGCTAAAATAGAGAAATATATGGTAGACGGTCACACAATAAGATTATCAATATTTTTGAGACGGTCCAGTGGTATGGTTTGTGCCATTTGCACCTCGCCCATCGCACGCAGTGCATCCATATACTGCTGTGCATCTTCATCTGCATTGGGACCGTGCAGCATAAAAATATAATCAAAATTTTTTAGCTCCGGCAGCAGCCATTGTTTATCCGTTTTCAACTGGTACACGGAATACCGATTGCTATTCATGGGCATGTCATAGCGGTAAAGCGCAAAATGATAGGTAACCTTCTGATGGGTTTTTAATTCAATATCCGATTTAATATCCCGCTTTAGTTTCAGGTTGAAACTGCTGTTGATCAACCCGCAAAACCGATACCCCGGCACCGCACTGACAATGCCTATCAAAGCACAGTCGCTGAAGAATTCTTCCTGCATGGCATGTGTATCCAAGACGAGTTTTGCGGTCATATCCCTTTGTTGAAGTGCCCGGTCATTTTAGTGATGCGGCACCGTACTTCCGATGAAGGTGTTGTTCATCAAAAGTATGAACTGTAGCTGACAGAAGTTATTTCAGAAGGAGAGAAAAGTTGCTTAAAATAAAAAAGTCAGATCCTTTTCAGTATCTGACTTTCAAAAAATATGCAATGAATTACTTGATCTTCACTTGTTCGTTCAAATCATTATCCACGAGTACGCGTCCGCAATGTTCACAAACGATGATTTTCTTACGTTGACGGATTTCTGACTGGCGCTGCGGAGGGATTACGTTAAAGCAACCGCCACAAGAATCACGCACGATAGGTACGACCGCCAAGCCATTTTTATAGCTGGAACGGATACGATCGTAAGCCATAATGAGACGCTCATCTACTTTGGCTTTCGCCACTTCTGATTCCTCGCTCAGGTGCTTTTCTTCTTTTTCCGTGTCTTTGATGATCTTTTCCAGCTCTGTTCTCTTCGCTTTCAAAGACTCTTCCACGTCAGCGATTTTCTCCTCGGTTTTGGTACGAAGTCCTACACGGTCTTTCAGTTCGAACTGTGCGTCTTTAATGTGTTTTTCGCTCAGTTTCACTTCCAGTTCCTGCATTTCCATCTCTTTCGTGATGGCTTCAAACTCGCGGTTGTTCTTTACGTTATCTTGTTGTTTTTCGTATTTTTTGATCAAAGCCTGAGCTTCTTTCTTCGCTTCTGTTTTAGAAGCAATGAATTTATTGATGTTCTCATCCTCTACTTCGATGTTGTGAAGGCGCGTGCGCAATCCTTCGATCTCATCTTCCAGATCTTTCACCTCCATAGGTAATTCACCTTTTAAGGTTCTGATTTCATCAATTTTAGAATCGATTTTTTGTAGCGTCAGTACAGCACTTAATTTTTCTTCTACAGAGAAATCTTTTACGGTAGCCATATATTTAACAGAAGTATTTTACGGGATTTGTTGACAAATCGGTTAAAAGAACCGCGAAATTAATGAATTTTTCATTAAGAATATCTGCAATTAATTCTATGGTGAATTGTTCGCTTTCGTAATGTCCTATATCCGCAATGATGATCTGGCCGTCTGCATCAAAAAACTGGTGGTATTTGAAGTCTGCCGTGACGAAGACATCTGCTTTGGCGGCTATCGCATGGTTTAGCAGAAAGCTGCCCGATCCGCCGCAAACCGCTACAGTCCTGATTTCTTTCCCGCATAATTCGGTATGACGAATACAGTCCAGTTTCATTTGTGTTTTCAGGTAGGTCAGGAACTGTCCGGGTTTCATGGGGGTTTCCAGGTGCCCGATCATGCCGGCGCCTATATCCTGGTTCGTGTTCCGGAGATCGATGAGTTCATAAGCTACTTCCTCGTAAGGATGTGCTGCTTGCAGCGCTGCCAATACGGCCGACTTTTTATCCAAAGGTATCAGCACTTCCAGTTTCACTTCCTCCACCGCTTCTCTTGCTCCGCCGGAGGTACCTATGGAAGGATTGGTATTTTTCCCGGGTTTAAACGTTCCTGTTCCTGTCGCAGAAAAACTGCATTCGGAGTAATTGCCGATATGCCCGGCACCCGCAGTGAACAATGCTTCCTTCACGGCATCTGCATGGTGCAACGGTACGTAGGTATAAAGTTTTGACAGGTTGCCTGTTGATGCTGATAGGATCTTTACCTTCCTTAAGCCCAGCTTTTCTGCTATCTTAGCATTGACCCCCTGCTTCATATTGTCGAGATTGGTATGAATGGCATAAATAGCGATGTCATGTTTGATAGCTTTGATAACAATGCGCTCTATGTAGTTCTTGCCGGAAATGCTCTTCAAACCGGAAAACAATAACGGATGATGGGCTACGATCATATTACAGCCGCGTTGCATGGCTTCGTCTAAAATGGCCTCTGTTACATCCAGCGAGACTAAAACACCGCTTACCGGTGAATTACTGTTCCCTACCTGTAAACCACTGTTGTCATAGCTTTCCTGGTACTGAAGAGGAGCAAAAGCATCTAACACCTTCATGATATCTTTAACTGTCGGCATGTTGTTATTGTTTAGTATACTTCCAGCGGCGATGTGTCCACATCCAGTTCTCAGGCTGCATCCGTATCTGCTGTTCCATGAAACTGACATAATTTTTCAGCACACTACCCTCCTCTGCTGCTGACGCATCATCGCAAAATCGATGCAAATTTATTTGATAATACCCTCTTTTTACTTTGATGATTCCGGCAAAGACCACCGCTGCATTTGCGCGTCTTGCCATTTGTTCGGCACCTCTGAAGAAAGGAGCTTCGCGGTGCATAAACGGTAACCAGGTCGCTACCTCGGTTACAGAAGGATTTTGGTCCGCGATCTGCGCCAGGATGTACTGTTTCCCTTTTAATTGCACCAATCCGCGTTTCAGCGCCTTCATCGAGATGAGCCATGCACCGGAACGTGAGCGGAGACGCAACATAAACCGGTCAAAAGGCTTGCTGGTCAACGGGAGATACACCCCGGCAAACTGTTGTTGTACGTTCCAGGCACAGATCAGGTTTGCCCATTCCCAGTTGAACGTATGCCCGAGTAAGACATAGGCATTCTTTTTTTCCTTATATAGTTCTTCAAAAACCTCCCAATTGGCGGGCATTCTTCTATGGAGTTCCTCCCGGCTGATGGAAAGCAGTTTTAATGTTTCTATCCATTGGTCGCAGAAGTTCCTGTAAAAAGCTTTCCGGATCTTAAACAGCTCCGGATCGGACTTCTCCGGAAAAGCATGTTTCAGGTTATCCCGGACAATTTCCTTTCTGTACCCTGTAACATGATAGATCAGGAAGAAAGCCAATTCGGATAACCCGTATAAAAGCCGCAAAGGCAATAGTGAAACAGGATATAAAATACAAAGAAGAAGAAAGTACATCAGTGACTTTGCTCTGCAATATTGTAGATGTGCTGAATGTCATGAAGGATCTTTTCAAAATTGATCTTCAGATCTTTTAATAAGCCATTGTGAAGATCAAATACCCAGCCATGTACTTCAGGATAATGGTTTCTAACATAGGACTGCTGTACTTCCGCCGTTTTGATCACGTTTACGCATTGCTCCTGTACGTTGAGTTCCACCAGCCTGTTGTAGCGTTCGTTTTCATCGCCGATGGCATCCAGCTCTTCCAGATGGATACGGTACACATCACGGATGTTGCGTAACCAGGGATTTAAAATGCCGAGATCCTGCGGTGTCATTGCTGCCTTCACACCGCCACAATTATAGTGACCGCAAACAATGATGTGTTTCACGCCAAGATGCTTCACTGCGTAATTAATCACCGACATTACATTAAGATCCGTACCCACCACCAGGTTGGCGATGTTACGGTGTACAAAGACTTCTCCGGGTTCGAGTCCCATAATATCATTGGCCGGCACGCGACTGTCCGAACAGCCGATATATAAATAGTCGGGACTCTGGTCTTTTGCCAGTTTCTCAAAGAAATCTTTATCATGATGCGTTTTTGAGGCTACCCATGCTTTGTTATTCTCGAATATCTGATCGTAAGTGGTCATTGGCTAAATGTATGTAACTGTGAAAATAAGGGATAATGAGGAAATGATCGCCAAGAGGAAAAGGCTTCTGATCCGGAGTTTCAAATCGGTTTCCGAAACTTTTTTCCTCTTCCGGTTGTTCCTTTGCTATCTTTTTGTATTTTTGATATCATTTTAATATCAAAATAATTTTCTCATGGAAAAAGTCACAAAACCTGTAAATGGCTATTTAGCATTGTTCATCTCTATCCTGTCTCTTGGGGCTGCGGTGATCGGATTTATTATGGTCAATGAAATTCCGGCCCTGCTTTGGCTGGCCTTACCTTGTGCGCTTGTCACCTTCATTATCTGGAAAGGGATCATGATCATTCAACCTAACCATGCCCGTGTACTCAACTTGTTCGGTAAATATGTTGGCAGTGTGAAAGACAACGGGCTGTTCTTTGTCAATCCTTTCTATGCCTCTCAGAAGCTAACCCAACGTGCACAAAACCTGGCTACTCCTACGCTGAAAGTGAATGATAAGATGGGTAACCCGATCGAGATCGGTGCGGTGATCGTGTGGCAGGTACGCGACACTTACAAGGCGGCATACGATGTGGCAGACTATATCGGGTATGTGCGCACACAAAGTGAAGCTGCCGTAAGAAATCTGGCCTCCAGTTTTGCCTATGATAATATAGAAGACGAAACAGCGAACATTACGCTTCGTGAAGGAGGACAAAAAGTAAATGAATTGCTGGAGAAAGAGCTGAATGACCGGCTGTCCACTGCGGGTATTGATGTTTCAGAGGCGCGTATCAGCCACCTGGCCTATGCGCAGGAAATAGCAGGTGCCATGCTGCAACGGCAACAAGCTACGGCGATAGTGGCTGCCCGCTATAAGATCGTAGAAGGAGCGGTGGGCATGGTGGAAATGGCCCTGGCAGAATTGAGCAAGAAACAGATCGTAGAACTGGACGAGGAGAAAAAAGCTGCCATGGTGAGCAACCTGATGGTGGTACTCTGCGGCGAGAAAGGGGCACAGCCTGTTCTCAATACCGGATCCTTATACCAATAAATTGAGATTGTGGCGGCTAAGAAGACATTTGTATTACGCATAGAGGAAGATACCTACAAGAGCATCGAAAAGTGGGCGGCCGATGAATTCCGCAGTGTGAACGGGCAACTGGAATGGCTGATCGATAAAGCGTTGACAGAAAACGGGCGGAAGAAAACGAATCCGTCTAAAAAGGGGAAGCCGGATCAGGAAGAAGAGCGCTGAAACAAATCTCATGCACTACTCTATGCATATTCGCGAGATGAACGGCCCGGTATGGGTGCCGTTCATCTCGCATTTGGGGTTCCCGGCAACCTCTAAAACGGGCTTTTAAAATCGGCTAATGAGGAGAAGGAAAGATCCCGATCGGATAGAACAGGTTGTTTTACCTCCCAATCGAAGCCGAAGCTATCGAAGCGGATGCCCGTATCATGCTCTTTACTGTATTCTGAAGAAACAAGATAATAGGTGATCGCATCGTCCGTCAGCGATTTAAAGCCATGTGCAAATCCTTCCGGGATGTAATAGGCTTTATGGTTGCTTTCCGATAACTCCTGGGCAAAATAACTTCCATACGTAGGCGAATTTTTGCGCAGGTCGATGATGACATCCAGTATGGCTCCTTTAGGGCAGAAAACAATTTTGGCATGCTGGTGGGGCGGTGTCTGGAAATGCATGCCGCGGATCACATCTTTCCCGGAGATAGAAAAATAGCTCTCTTTCAAGACGAAGTGGATACCGTTTTCTTCCAATGTGGTCGCATGAAAGGTCTTGGTAAAGTTGCCGCGCGCATCATCAAACGAGGGTAATGTGATGACCCTGGCTTCAGAAAGTGTGATGTCTGAGAAATTCAAAAAATGAAAAGATTGAGCGTGAAAAATGAGAATAACTGTTACCCATTACCGTTTAGCCTGCCTTGACCATTCCTACGTAGTTGTGAGGGGTGATGGATTTGAGTTCTTTTTTTATAACTGCGGAGACTTTCAGCGATTCTATAAAATCATGGATATCCGTCTTTCCAATAGAAGTTTTTCCTCTGGTCAGTGCTTTTAGTGCTTCGTAGGGTTGCGGATAGTTTTCTCTTCTCAGGATAGTTTGAATCGCTTCCGCTACTACTGCCCAGTTATCTTCCAGGTCTTCTTTCATTTTTGCTTCATTGAGCAGCAGTTTACCCAATCCTTTTTCCAAAGAGCGCAATGCTAAAACTGAATGTGCCATAGGCACACCCACATTACGCAATACAGTGCTGTCTGTGAGATCGCGTTGCAAGCGACTGATCGGCAATTTGGCAGAAAGATGCTCGTAAAGTGCGTTGGCGATACCGAGGTTTCCCTCTGCATTTTCAAAGTCAATCGGGTTCACTTTATGCGGCATGGCGGAGGAACCTACTTCATTCTTCTTGGTCTGTTGTTTGAAATACTCCATGGAAATGTAGGTCCAGACATCACGGGCAAAATCGATCAGGATGGTATTAATGCGTTTCAGGCAGTCAAACTGTGCTGCAATATTATCATAATGCTCTATCTGCGTGGTATACTGCATACGCTCCAGACCTAACTTGTTATTCACGAAATCGTTCCCAAACTTCACCCAGTCTTTTTTAGGGAATGCTACATAATGGGCATTGAAATTACCGGTAGCACCGCCAAATTTTGCAGCAAAAGGGATATGTGACAACTGACGGATCTGCCCTTCCAGGCGCTCCACAAAGACCATCCATTCCTTGCCCAGCGTGGTAGGGGAAGCCGGCTGTCCGTGTGTGCGTGCCAGCATGGAGACATTTTTCCAGTCTTTAGCGAGTTTTTTCAGCTTGAGTACCAGGTTGTTTAATGCCGGCACATATTGTTCTTCCAGTGCTTCCTTCCATGAAAGCGGGATCGCCGTATTATTTACATCTTGTGAAGTAAGTCCGAAATGCACCCATTCCAGCACATCTTCTGCACCCAGGGTTTTCAGTTTGTCTTTCAGGAAATATTCTACCGCTTTTACGTCGTGGTTGGTGATCTTCTCCGTTGCTTTTATTTGCAGGGCATCGGCCTCAGAAAACTCTTCATACAGTTTTCGCAACGCTGCGGGTTTCAAACCTGCGGGCAGGGAAAAAATTTTGTTGGATGCCAGCAGCAGAAAATACTCCACTTCTACCCTGACACGGTATTTGATCAATCCATACTCTGAAAAATAAGGGGCTAACTCGGAAAGTTGTGAACGATAACGTCCGTCCACCGGGCTAATGGCTGTAAGCGATGATAATTCCATGGCGGCAAAGATAATAGATGTATCCGGCTCGTTTGATACCTGTACAGAATATCCTCTGGTTTTTATGCCAGCTATAGGGGCAGCCCCACGTTGCCTTGACAGTTATTTCCTTTCAGCGACAACCCCGCTGCAGTTTATTATACTGACTTAGTCCACAAGAAAGGGAAACCGGATAACGATCAGTCAAAGGATTGGTTACCTGCAGCCGCTTTTTTCAATACAAATTCATATTCCGCTGCGGAAAGATCGTTAAAGAGGAAATGCACCGGGTCTATTTTTTCTTTGTTGCGAATGACTTCATAATGGACGTGTGGCCCGGTACTCTTACCGGTACTGCCTACCCAGCCTATTACCTGTCCGCGTTTGACCGACTCACCCGGCTTTGCTTTCACACGTATCATATGCCCGTACAGGGTCTCGTAGCCATAGCCATGGTTGACGATCACGTGATTGCCATAGCCGCCGTCATCAAACCCGCAAAAAGCGACCTTACCGTCTGCCGTCGCGTAGATCGGTGTGCCGCTGGCGGCCGCAAAATCAAGACCGGCGTGCATCTTGGGGGTTTTATAAATAGGATCGATCCGGTAACCAAAACCCGAAGCTATATGGTCCAGCGAGCGGTTGGAAATAGGTTGTATGGCAGGGATACAGGCGAGCATTTTCTCCTTGCTTTTCACCAGCTGGTTGAGTGTATCGTAGGAGTCTTTTTGTACTTCTATGCGATGGTGCAGTGCCTTCAGTTCCTTTTGCAATTCCGCCAGCAGTTCATCAGCATTACGATATTGATACTGCTCCCAGTCCACGTTGCTGTGCTCCTTCCCCGTCCGCACGCTATCGTCTATAGGGGCTGCTTCGAAGATGGAGCGATAGATTTCGTTATCTCTATTCTCCAGATCATCCAGCTGCTCATTGAGTGCCACCACCTGCTTTTGCAATAGCTTGTAGCGCTCGTTCATCACTGCCATGTCTTTGGCCATGTTTTTCTCTTTTGGGGAATCTAAAAACTGAAAAGCAATAGCCACGATGATAAGCCCTGTAAAGGCAAAAGCAGACAGAACGCCGAAAATACGCAGCAGTTTGGTTCCGAGCGGTGCGCTGAGTTTTTCGAAACGTAAGGTCTTGGTATTATAAAAATACTTTTCCGATTTTTTCAGGGCGCTGAGTTTAAGGATCCAAATATAGTTTTTATACGTTCATCTTGCATATGGCACCCCAGCTTCACAGGGATATCTGTATATGCCGATAAAACTTCATCAACATCCTAAGAACATGGATTCTCCATCCAAAATAAGAGATTAATCTTCGTTGACGTACACCCGTTTTACCCGCTGCGAGATGCCGGTCATGATCTCATAGGAAATCGTATCGGACCATTGTGCCAGTTGGGTAAGAGGCAGTTCTGAACTGAATATGGTTACTTCATCACCCTCCTGTGCTTCAGGAATGTCGGAGATGTCCACCATACACATATCCATACATACCACGCCCACGATCTTTGCTTTCTTACCGTGTATCAGCACATGCGCTTTGCCGTTTCCCAGTGCGCGCGGGTAGCCATCCGCATAACCGATACAGATCGTGGCAATCCGGGTGTTTTCATGTGCCAGTCCTTTGCGCCCGTACCCCACTGTTTCGCCTGCTTTTACTTCTTTGATCTGTGCGATCGTGGTTTTAAGGGAACTGATCTGCCGGAGTTTGTTCTGTAATACACCGCTGCCGTCAATACCGTAAAGCCCTAAGCCTAACCGCACCATATCGAAATGAAGGTTTTGATGACGGGCTATGGCTGCTGAATTACAGAGATGTCTTATGGGCATATACCCCAGTGATGTCGCCAGCTGGCTGCTCATGCGCACAAAATTAGCCGCCTGTTCTTCTGTAAATCCATCAAAGGACGCGTCTTCACTGGCAACGAGATGGCTAAAGACGGTGGCTACCTTTACTTGCGGAGCTTTTGTGATGGTTTGAACAAGTTCATCCAGTTCATTCTCCAAAAAACCAAGACGGTGCATGCCTGTATCCAATTTGATATGCACGGGATAACCGGTCACCTGCAAGGTTTCGGCCATTTTCAAAAACACGTTGAGGGAATGCATGTTAAAGATTTCCGGTTCCAGCTTCCAGGCGATCATCCTGTCAAAGGAAGATGCATCCGGACTCATGACCATGATCGGCATTTTGATACCCGCCTTGCGCAGGCTCACGCCTTCATCGGTATAGGCAACAGTCAGGTAATCCACACCCGCATATTGCAGTACATGTGCTATTTCGAAACTGCCGCTGCCATAGGAAAATGCTTTTACCATAGCCATGATCTTTACATGGTTGCCTACGGCATTCCTGAACACGTTGAGGTTATGAACAAGCGATGACAGGTTGATGGACAAAACCGTCTGATGCACTTTCTGTTCGAGAAGCAGATCTATCTTTTCAAATTCAAATGCACGGGCGGCTTTCAGCAATATAGCTTCATTGCGGAAGTTGATGAGGTGTATCTTTTGTAAAAGATCTTCAGTGGATTTAAAGAAAACGGTTTTCAGCTTTTTGTTATTAGCAAAAAGATGCTGATACTTTGACAGTGCAGGACCCACCCCGATAAATCGTTGTACATTTTTTCTTTCTATAAAATCGGCTACATCCTGGTATAAATCGGCATCTGATTTTCCCATTTGCAGCATATCGGAGAGGATCACCGTGTGATGATCATGCTGTTTTTGCTGTTCGAGGAAGTCGAGGGCGATATGTAAGGATGTGAGATCGGAATTATAAATGTCGTTGATGATGGTGCAATCGTTGATACCCTGGCGAAGTTCCAGCCGCATTGCTACGGCATGAAGCTCTTTCATGCGTTCTTCGATCACGGGCTGCTCTACATGCAGGAGCAGCAAGGTACACCAGCAATGAATGGCGTTTTCTATAGATGCGGGGTCTGAAAATGGAATAGTGATACTGCAGGCTTCTTTTTGATATAATCCTTCGATCACCGACTGATTCCGGGTGGATTTTATAGAAGTGATCTTTAAATCAGCATCGTGCTTTTGAGACCAGGTGAAAAGCTGCATGCCGTCTTTATCGTCTCCCTGTAACTGATTGCGGTATTGCAGCACGGCTTCGTTCACATCCATATGATCACTGCAATAGATCAGTTGTTTTACATGCCGGAAGAGTACGAGTTTCTCATTTACCTTTTGGCGTTGATTGAGAAATCCTTCGCTATGGGCTTCACCGATATTGGTAAAAATGCCTATAGTGGGGCGAATGATCAGCTCCAGTTTTTCCATTTCTCCTGTCTGCGAAATGCCTGCTTCAAAAATACCCAGCTCATGGGAAGCATTCATCTGCCATACGGAAAGGGGAACGCCGATTTGCGAATTGTAACTGCGGGGACTTCTCACCACTGTTTTATCGGCAGCGAGGAGTTGGTAAAGCCATTCTTTTATTACTGTTTTGCCATTGCTTCCTGTAATGCCTATGACGGGGATCGAGAATTGTTTCCGATGTGCTGCAGCCATTTGTTGTATGGCTTGCTGTGTATCCTTTACCAGAATAAAACCGGCATTTTCAAAGCCGGAGACAGGGATGGCTTCGCTTACCATGAAATTGCGAATTCCTTTCTCGTAAGCAGCTTCAATATATTTGTGCCCGTTCCTGCGAGGGGTGGCAAGGGCTACAAACATTCCGTTCTCGGCATCGGCTATCTTCCGGGTATCTATGATCAGTTCATCTATGAAGGTCTCTTCTGCCTGCCGGAGCCAGGTGCCGTTTACCCACTTTCTGATTTGTTCGATGCTTATCATTTTGCAGTCTTCTTATCGCCCACTACATCTACCGTAGGATCTGCCTGATAAAATTCGTAAGCTTTCCTGAAAATTTTACCGAAGGCGAATTCCTGAATCAACATTGTATCGCCGATATTGCTTACTGCATAATACCTGTCCACATCAAAACCGTCAGGGACATCCCGGTTACGCGTGGTGTCAGTATTTTTACTACGTTGCGTCATCGGCATCCAGAAAATACCCACGTTATAATTTTTGCCGTTGCTTGTTGTCACGCTCAGGTTACATCGTTTAGGCGACACGCTGAGCAGGCTGTCGATTTCACTATCTCCATTTAAGAAGCCTTCACAAACCAGGTTACCAAAATAGCCCAGATAGGCTTTTACTCTTCTTTCGTTCAGGGGTTGTGTACCTACCACACCGGGATCTGCTATTACCTGGTATTTGCCATTGTCATTTACCAATGTGAATGAATTCAGAGGTGCTGCGGGATAGCTCAGCTCAATCTTCCGGATAGCTTCTGCGGGAGCAGCAATGATTGTCCTGTCGCGCCAATTATCTATATCCGTCGTGTAACGGGAATTAAGGATACCTACCAGGCTGCCTATTCTGACAACATAGGATCGTTTTGCTCCTTCCAGTAACATAGACGTACCCTGGTAGTCATGTACTTCCGTCCCGACGTAGAACGTGCGCATTTTGTTCTGATTCCTGTCATATAGTTCTACCTTAATTCCATTACCGGCAAGTTGGGTGATCACACGATTGTGCGCCTCATCCGGTGTGGGATAAACGGCTTCCTGATTATACAACGTAGCCATCAGGGTATTCAGCGTGGACATTAAAACCGGATACTTTTTGTTCAGTATCCAGCCGGTATCCGTTCTTGCCAACAGGATGTTCTGTCCTGACGGGTTGGAGAGGAAAATAGTACCGATAGATCCGGTATCCTTGATTCTGAATCCTGCTTCGCTTTCCGGGAATGCAGCTTCTTCTTTCTGAAAAATAAAATAGTACACCCCGCCTCCGAAAAGAAGCAGTATAAATAAGTATAAAAGCGTTTTCTGCATGTGTTAGTCCAATTTTACCAGTCTTACATTTTTTGTTCGTAACGTCTTTTGCGGAAAAAGAAATAGACCGAGGCGAATACCAGAATAAGCGCAATAGGTACGCCTACGTTGATTGCCTGCCATTGGGTTCTTTCTGTTTCTACCCGTTTAGTATCCAGAATGCGTAATTTCAAATCCTTAGATCTTGCCTCCAGCATACTATGGGGATCGGTAAGGTATTCAAGGCAATTCAGTAAGAAATCTTTATTGGAAAACCGGTTACCGGTATATCTCCAATAGCCCATTTCTTCGAGACCCGTATTCTGAGACCGGTCATTCAGGAACATATCCCCGTCTGCTATGACGATCATCTTGCTTTCAGCCTCCGTGGTTGGCTGAAATGGATATTTTATGGAATCGCGCAACGTAGCCAGGAATTCAGGGGCCATTCTATTCTCAAACACAGAACTGAATTTCCCCTCGATCAATACCGCTGTTGGCCGGAAGGGTTTGTTGAAATATTTTACTTCCGGTGTAAAACGGATCATGCTAAGACTTACACGAACCGGGGCCGGATCGGAACGGCTATAGGTAGAAGATTCCAGGAGAATCGTTTTGGTGTTTCCCGTTTTATCAATTGTATCCAGGCTGCTGACAAATCTTCCCATGATAGCATCCATGTTGTTCACGATAGGATGTTTGGAAGTGGGAATAAAAATCGGAAGAAAAGTCCAGGGGCGCAACTCTATTTGTGGCTGGCCGTTTGATAATGTGCCCGTAATCAAAGGAATCGGGTTGCAAAGCTGAGCATCCTCTACCAGGTCACTGTTAAGACGGACACCATATTTGAATAATTGATCATCCAGGTTCAGCCCATAGTCAGTAGTAATGAATTGCCCGGTTTGTTGCAAACTATCTACCGGCGTATGTAACGGATCCAGCGCCCATAGTACTTTACCTCCTCGCATCACATACTGGTCTATCTTAAACTTGTCTTTATCGTCGAAAGGAAGGGTCGGCTTGTTGATAACGATTGCGGAATAACGTTTATGATCTATGAAATAATTATCATGAATATCAATGGTATCAACTTTATAGTATTGGTTTAACGCATTGAAAATATCAAAGGTCTGTGCACCCAGCTGCTCCCCGTTGCCCATCAGGTAAGCTATTTGCTGCTTCTGCGTCGTTTGCAATTTATGAAGCGCGTTGGCAAGCTTGTACTCCAATAAGCTTTCCGAGTGATTCAGCACCTGCAGGGGGGACATTCCAAAGAAGTTATCCAGCAGTTTTACCGGCTGTTCTTTGCCCATGTATCGCACGATCGCATAGGGGAAAATGATCTGTTTGACCGAATTTTGCCTTTCCTTGGAGTTGAGTTCCAGGGGCTCTACCCCTTTTTCATAGAGGTTGTCGATCACCTTCTGCCTGCGGTCCTCGGCAACGCCTTCAAAAGGATCGCTGAAGGTATAAGAAAAGTTGGCACCGGCAATGGCTTTGAATGACTGGAGTTTTTCGCGTGTTGCTTCTCTCAGTTTTTGAAACCCCGACGGCAGTTCTCCTTTCAGATACACATCCACCACTACCGGATTTTTGGTATCTCTCAACATGCGTTTTGTCGCATTGCTGAGCGTAAATCTTTTCTCGCGGGTGAGGTCCAGTGACGTATGAAAACGGGAGGCAAGAATGTTGACGAAGATCAATATCAGTGCGAGCATCACAATACGGATGACAGCCTGTTTCTGCTGTTTGCTTCGTTTTATACTCTTAGTAGTAGTTTCCGGCATGTTGGTAAGTCTTACTTTGCTGTGTCCCAGGTACGACGGTTGATAGAAAGTCTTGTCAGTGCGATGAACAAAACTATAATAGAAAGAAAATAAATAACATCACGAGAGTCAATGATACCGCGACTGATAGAGTTGTAGTGAAAAGACATGCCTATCATGCTCAGGTAGTAGTCTAAACTCGCCGTAAATGCGGGCAGCTGGCTTAAAGACTCAAAACCCAGGTATAAAAGAAAATTGGCAAACAGCGCGATCAAAAAACCAACGATCTGATTGCCTGTAAGCGATGAACAATAAATACCAACGGAAGTAAAAGAAGCTGCCAGGAAGAACAATCCGATGAAGGAACCCATAATACCACCTGTATCCAGGTTGTCCTTTACAGCTGCAAGACTATCAATAGAGATCACGTAGATGATAGTAGGGAAAATGGCAAACAGGACCAGCACCAATGCTGCAAAAAACTTACCGAGGATCACGTCGGTATCTTTTAAGGGCTTGGTGGAAAGCCATTCGATAGTACCGCTTTTAAACTCATCGGCAAAAGACCGCATGGTAATGGCCGGAATCAGCAGGATTAAAAACCAGGGCGCCAGTTCAAAATAACGATCCAGGGTGGCATAACCGTAATCTAAGATGCTTGTATTAGGTATGATCCAAAAAAACAGACCACAGAACACCAGGAATGCCAATATGGCGACATATCCGACGATAGAACTGAGAAATGAATTGATCTCCTTAATGAATATGCTTCGCATGAAAAAAAATGAAGGAGCGCAAATATAATAAAGCAGCAGCAATACGCTACGGCGAACTCCATAGATATGTGTTAAATATGACAGTCAGCGGCATAGAATATTCCCGGACAAAAAACAAACCCGGAATCTGAGTCTCAGAATGGTGCTAAATTCTGATAGTGCCGAGATGTTTTTTAATCTCCAGATTGCTTAGAAAAATATGTTAATTGCCCTGAAAGCTTGGAGAAAACTGCTACAATCATAAAAGATAAACCCCTTTCACATCATTTTCTTCACAATCGACATCTATATGTTCCTGCAAAGTAGTGGCAATAGAATAGCCCACAATGTCGGGAGCTACAGGGTAGGATTTGTGCTTGCGGTCTATCAGCACTGCAATTTGTATTTTTTTAAGCGAAAAGTTCAATAACGGTTTCATGGCATAAAGCAAGGTCCGGCCACTGTTAGCCACGTCGTCAACCAATACCACCACTTTATTTTTAAGATCGGCATCCAATATGGCAGGAGATTTCAAAGGCTGCTTTTTATTAATTTGGATGCTCAGTTCCGTGACTGTTAACGGACTTATAGAACGTAAGGCTTGAGCAAGTACTTTACTGATCACCACACCCGATCCTTCCACTCCTATCAGGATAATTTCTTTTTCACTGCTGTTGCATTCCCATATCTGGTAAGCCATACGTTGCAGTTTCAGCGCTATTTTATGTTGATCGAGTATAAGCGTCTTTTTAGTCATGCTATTGTTTTAATGTGAACGGATCGCAACTACTGGATCCAGTTTTGAAGCTGCACGTGCCGGAATAATGCCTGCAAGTACTCCCACCGTGGCCGAGATACCGACGCCGGTGGCAAAATTTTTCAGGGACAAAGTAAGTGGGAAATCTGCAAGACCGGATACGATAACGCTTAAAATTAATACGACTGTAATCCCCACAATACCTCCTGCCAGGCAGAGAGTAACCGACTCTATCAAAAACTCCATCAGGATGCTTTTAGGCTTAGCACCGATAGCTTTTTTCAAACCGATGATCTTGGTACGCTCTTTTACTGTAACGAACATAATGTTGGCAATACCGAAACCTCCCACCAGCAGGGAAAAACCTGCAATCACAAATCCCACCAGATTGACAGTGGCAAAGATAGCATTAACGGCTTCCATGGCCGTACTCAGCTGATTGATGGCATAGTCGCGCTTTTCTCCCGGTCGTATTTTACGTTGTGTACGCAACGCCCCGTCTATTTCATCTTTAAAATCATCAATACTCCGGCTCCCATCCGATTTTACCAGTAAGATAGGGTCAGTATTCCAGTTGATCGCTTTCAGGTTATTGAGCGATCTGGCTGTTGTATAAGAATAGATGACAGCATTGTCAAAATTGAACCCTGCCATGTTCTGTCCTTCTTTTTTCATGATGCCCACCACCTCAAACCGCTTTCCCGAGAAGCTGATATATTTTCCTAAAATACTACCGGCATGTTCAAACAATGAGTTCCTGAGCTCATCTCCTATCACGCACACAAAAGATCCACCTGCAAGTTCCGAGGCAGTCAGGTATCGGCCATCCTGTATTTCCACACTTTGCAGTTTGTCGAAATTATCGGTAACGGCATATCCTATGATACTTTCTGCCTCATGATCTGCATATTTGATTTTAGGAAGAATGTCTGCATAGCAAAGCGCTGCATATTTTACGCCGTTTACATTGCGGGCCACGGCGTCCAGCTCTGCTTCCGTCATCGGTTTTCGCTTCACGTATTCCCACCATTTATATTCTGTTTCTTCCGGTATCCAGGGCTTTTTGTTGATATACAGGACATCATTTCCCAAAGAGGACATATTGTTGTTGATATTGTTTTTAAGGCTGTCAACAACAGTAAAAACAGCAATGATGCAGAAAATCCCGATCGTAATACCTAGCAGGGAAAGCGTTGTCCGCAGCTTATTAACACGCAGTTCTTGCAATGCCTGAGAAATACTGGTGAGAATGAGGTGCCCCTGCCGCATGATGGAAAGCAATATTACTAAGGATTTTGCTTCGGAGCTTATGGGTATCTTATTTATTGTCTTAAAAAATTCTTCTGTTAAAACCCGATACCCAGTCCCATCTCCACAAATTCTGCCTGAAACTGGTGGGTCTTTAATAACACGGCATAACACAGTTCTTTCACCAGCCCTTTTTCTTGCTGCAGGATATAAATATTGGTTCCCAGTTTCAGATAATAAGGCGCCAGTCTCAGCATGGCTTGTTTCCAGTAAAAACCTATCTGTGTCATCACACCGAATCTGCCGATCAAAAACTCGTTACCGGCAAATACGGCACTCTTCCAGGAATGGGATCGCTCGCTGCCCACATTGATCTCGTTGTTTACCTGAAAGGCGTAGATATGAGAATGGTAGGAAGCGTCTAAACCTATGTAAAATTTGTTCTTACCGGCATAACGCTTACTGGCATATATTGAGCCGATATACACGGGATACAAAGGTCCATCCTGTATAGCATATTCCACCGCCGACAGACCGACGCGTACTTGAAGCAACCACCGGCTTTTTAACCCGGGGAGATCTCGCACTATTTTTTCAGGCTCCGAGCTTACAGGAAAATAACGCAACCCGACCTGCGCACCTACCGTATTGATGCCCATATTGGGCAATCTCAGCGAGGCATTGCTGACATGAAAAAATACAGCACCGGCTTGTACATCCCAATGCTTGTTTATTTTATATCGTAAGGTGGTATTGAATATGGAAAAATTATTGATATGGCTACCGATAGCATTATTGACTGTATCCCAATTCGGCGCAGTTTCGTACCGCTTCGTCATGTAAGAAAGCCCAAAGCCTAGGCGCAACGTCCAGGCTACCCTCCCGGTATGGAGCAAAGGAATTTGCACATTAGGATAGATACTATAGCATTTTCCATAAATAGCATCCAGCCCGTAACGAACGACAGTCATTCCCAAACCTACTTGCGGATAATTGCTTCGCTGCTGCCAGCTTTCCTTACCGTCTGTCTGCCACACGATATTCAGCTCCGCGGCAGTGGTAAGATCGGGAATCGGCGCGGTAAACCGTGGTGTATGCTTAAACACTTTACCTGCAATGAAATTTGTCTCCAAACCTACGCCGGCTCCTTTTTCAGGCGTCTGAGCGAAGGAAACAAAGGGCGGCAGGAAGAGTAAAAGCAAAAAATACAAACGACGCATTCCCTTGAAGAATTGATAAGATATAAGCGGCAAATATAGTCGGAGCCAGCGTTTTATTTATTTGAATGGCAACGCTAATGCAGACGCATAGAAAGTCCTTTACATGCAACTAAATGAATCAGGCATTTTCGGCTTTCAGCAATTGTTTCACCTTTTCCAGGTCTTCTGGAGTGTCTACACATTGTCCCTGTATCTCAGTAAGCACACATTTAATCTTGTAACCGTTTTCCAACCAGCGAAGTTGCTCCAGCGACTCCGCCTTTTCCAGGGAAGAAACCGCAAGTTTCGTTACCGCCTCTAAAATATCTTTCCGGTATGCATACATACCGACGTGCAAAAAGTAGGCATGTTCGGTTACCCAGTTTTTTTCCTCCACACCTTTCACAAAAGGCAACATCATCCTGCTGAAATATAAGGCTTCACCCTGTGTGTTTAATACTACCTTCACAGCATTATGACTGGCAATATCATCATGATCTATAGCAGTTTTGATCAGTGTTGCCAGTTCCACCCTGCCATCCAGAACAGCAGCCAGGCTATCAATTTGCTGTGGGTCTATCATGGGTTCATCGCCCTGGATATTGATGACATAAGCAAAATCCCCTTTTATTAATTTCAATGCTTCGCGGCAACGATCTGTGCCACTGGGATGCACGTCTGCCGTCATCACCACGTGGCCTCCGAATGATTTTACATGATCGAAGATGCGCGAATCATCGGTAGCTACGACGACATCATGCAAACTCCCGGCTTTTTTTGCCTGCTCATACACCCGTTGTATCATGGTTTTACCAAGGATCTCTAGCAGCGGTTTGCCGGGCAAACGGGTTGATGCATATCGTGCCGGTATGATTCCGAGGATTCTCACAATTGCTTTTCTATTATGGCAGAAGCCTGTGAAGTATAACAAACGGTGGAAGCCTGGTTACGCGTTTGCAGGTAAAGCAGGTATTCATCGGTGAAATTCATACGTGCCTCTATAGTGTATTGATACACGCCACTGATACCCATCAACAGTTCAGCCGTCTCTCTTACAGCATGGGCATTACCATCGCCTGCGCTGATATAATCTGCCATCTGGCGATCCATAGCAAAATCTAGTAACAAAGGGTTGCAGTCGCGGCTTACCATGATACGCAACCCGCATTTTTCAGCCATCGAGAAGTCCAATACATCGTCGAATACAAACGCTACCTCTTCCGGCCGGATAGTATGCGTCATACAAAGGTGCTGTAATGCGAGCGCTTTGTATTTGATACCGTAATAAATGCCCTGGAAATGTTCGCGCTTTGCCAACGAGAAGGCGGCGCTGTTATTTTCCCCGGAAATAATAGCCGTGACAGGCATTTTTCCGGTGCGCTGAAAATAATTGAAACGCAGGAGATTCGTCCCCATGGCGTCTACCTCGCTGAAATAGCTGGTAGCATTTTCATTCTTCTGTCCGTTATTGAAAACACCATCCCAGTCAAAAACAAACGCCTTGATTTTCAAGAACTTCTCCTTCAATATATCAGGAGGTACTACAAATCTCCCTTTAAATTTATTTGCGATGTTAGCGAGGGTCAATGACATATATTCTTTTGTGTCCGGGCTATGGAATACTTATTAAACTCTTGTGGCGTTGGCACCGTTCTTCCGAAAGCTACTATTAGACTATATATTTAACACAACAAAAACCAGGTAAAGATCGGAAGAGATATACACCTGGTTTTCTGTAATATTCTAAATCAGCTAAAGTGTTTCAAGGTCCTGAATGTCCAACATGCCTACTGCCTTGCCATTTTCAGTGATAAGCAGGGTATCTACACTCGATTTTTTGAAGATCATATGTGCGTCGTTCAATAACGCGTTAGCATCTATGCTTATCGGAGCTTTATAACTCATATCTCCCATCTTCTTATCCAATATACCTGCACCTTCGTTTTGCAAAAGTCTTCTGATATCGCCATCCGTAAACACGCCTTTCAGCGTTTCGCCATCCATTACCGTCACTGCGCCGAAGCCATATTCGGTCATCTTCACGATAGCGTCTTTGAGGTTCATACCCGCGTCTACAAGCGGGTTAATTCCTTTGGCGGCTTCTTTCACGCGCACGGTCATCAGGCGGGTGTCCTGCAGGAACTGATCAGTGCCTACCGTAGTAAAATTGTTATCTGTGAGCGCTTTCAATATTTTCAGCGGAACGGTAATAGTATGCACACCTATATTAATGGCATTGCGTACATGCTCGGTAGTACGTACGGAACTGAACATGATTTTACTATCGTAGCCATAATGATGCACCGCATCTACACATTGTGCTACCAGGGAAAGGGCATCGTGTCCCTGATCCTGTAACCTTCCTACAAGGGGACAAACATAGCTGGCACCGGCGTGCATCGCCATATAAGCCTGCTGCAGCGTATAAACCAGGTGTACGTTCACCAGCATCCCTTCTTTGCGCAGCATATTGCATGCTTTCACACCTTCCAGTGACACCGGAATTTTAAAAACCGTTTTATTTTTATCCAGACCGAGATCCAGTTGACGCTTTGCTTCATCCATCACAGCTTCAGCAGTATTGCCAAGCGCCTCTATCTGCAATACCGGCACCATTTTCGATAGTTTTACGATCGTCCCGTCAATATCGGTAATACCCTCACGTTGCATGAAAGTAGGGGTCGTTGTAAGTCCATTCAAAAAGCCAAGCCTGAAACCTTCTTCTATTTCTTTGAGGTTCGCTGAATCGAGATATAATTCCATAAAGTTGTTTGTATGCGATTTTAAGCAAGCAAAAATATCCTAAAATATCGGAAAACATATTTGGTTGCCGGCATATTGTAAATAAAAAGGCAACTATCATTTCGATAGCTGCCTTTCAAAAAATCCGGCGAAATGATTATTTCCTGTTGATCCGGATTGTTTCGGTAAAGCCTTCGGACATTAGCTTAACCGTATAGTTACCTGAAGGCAATGTACCCATCCCGATGGATGAGGTATTGTTTCCTGAGTTCACTACAAAAGATCCAGTTCTTACCACTTTACCTACTATATCCAATATCGTGTAGCTGATAGTCTGAGATTTTTCAGAAACCAGGGATACATATACATTGTCCGCTGTCGGATTAGGATAGATTGCAGAAACGTAAGTCGCCGGTTTGTTGCTGTTCTTCAATAATATTGTATTGGAGTACGACACTTCCCCTGACCTGTCAACTTGCTTCAAGCGGTAATAGTTATCTCCGTTAACAGGATTCTTATCATTGAAGTTGTATTGGAGTCTTTGACTGCTGTTTCCTTTGTCTGATTTCGAATTTACAAACCCGATGCTTTCAAATTCAGATGCATCGGCAGATCTTTCAATCCCGAATCCGCTGTTATTCGTTTCTGAAGCAGTGACCCATTGCAACTGGTTCTCCTTACCATTTACAAAACCGCGGAAATCGATAAGTTCTATGCTCAGCAATGCATATCTGAATGAAAACAAAGAGAAACTGTTTAAGTTTCCTGATGCAATGTAGCGTCCACCGGAATCAACAGACGGCGTGAGGTTAGGTCCAGCTACATACGTCCATGGTGATGTACCGTCTTTTTTGGTCATTTCCAAAGAAGATTCGGCAATACCATTGATTTCAGCCGGTGTATAGTATTCTTTGATCGTGTAATTGTATCCCGTGGAAGGGCTTGCAGTGATATCTATATAGCTGTTACTGTATGTCCATCCTGAAGGTTGACTTGGCGGGGGTACACCAGGGTAGTATTTACCGCTGATGGAGGTGGGTACAGTACCTGTCCAATTAATCTCTGCAATTTTTTTACCCGCAGAGTTAAACACGGTAGGTGTTCCTGCTACAGGGGTAGCGGGATACATTTCCATATCATTGGGAACGATGCCTGGTGTTGCAAACTCGTAAGCACCCAGGTCTGTAGGAGTACCCACAGTAGTGCTTCTTATATTTCCGCTAATGTCTCTTGGCAATGTAGGAATAGCAATCCCTCTGTTAGCCACATTCCATGCCTCAGGTAATGAGACATCAATGTGCATATCTGTATTACTTACAAAAGGAACTATACCGGTTACGGAGTTGGTATCTTTTGCTGTATAGGTTTTCCACGCGGCTAATGTAGCTCTCGCGGCACTCGCAGCATATCCTACACGGTAAGTAGTGGTAGTACTTCCTGTAATACCTGAATAGCTATTATAATCTAAATAGGCGAAAGTCGGTGTAGAAGTGAGGTAATAAGCGTATGCAAACGAATTCGCGGCAGTCGTTCTGCCAAGGTTATTTACGAATATATTGTTTCTAATATCCAAATTTGTGGCCGCGGCTGTGATACAAACGTTCGCGCTCATACTTGCTCCCGTATTGCCGGTAACCGTGCCAAACATATTAATCGTGTTATTGTATATTCTGATATTGTTAATTACGGCAGCAATTCTAATTGCGAATGGATTAAAAGTGGTCGTGGTAGTGCTATAGCTGTGCATTTGTATATCCGAGATGAGATTGTTTGCGACAAGTACATCAGATGTTCCCGTTGCCGAAAAATTGATCCCATATGCCCCGTAACCACCTGTATTTAAACTGTGAATACCGTATAAATTATTATTCGTGATTTCGGCATTCGTCACATTTCCGGCAATGTCTATAGCGGCATTACTGACCGTGCTTGAGATTTTTATATTGAATATTGTATTGGAGTCGATTTTTACCGCCTTGCTATTACTTACGTCAATACCACGGAATGTTACATAGTCTGTAGCGATGTTACTTCCGATCTCATTGTTTTTTATTAGGATCGTGTCGTTCGTGATCGTGGCGCTGCTACCGGGCAAGCTAATAGCTTGGTAGCATTTGGAAATCGCGCAATTGATAACACTGTTTACATCATTGTCTTCACCCGCGCCGGTCATGGATCCTGTCGGAGCAGAGCGGATACCAAATACATTAGAAGTGGCAATAACACCTGCAGCAATATTCGTATTCTTAATCGTGTTATGTGTAGCACCATTACCGGCGCCGCCCATACTGGCTAGCCAAATCACTGAAGAAGCCGTTGTCTGGTTATTTTTTATGGTCAGATCTCTGGATGTAGATCCGTTATTGGAACCGTCAATAATCACATAGTCTGCACCATTTAATTTGATGATGGCTGGAGCAGCCCCTGAGATGACCGGGTAATTGTTTGCCGCCGGCTTTATCGTCAGCGTATTGAATGCACTGGCTGATGCATTGGCTCCGATCGTGATAGGAAAAGTCTCCGCAACATCGTAGTTGGCGTCTGTCAGTACAAAACTGACAGCCCCACTTATCGGGCAGGTATTATAATCACCAATAGCTGAAGTAAGTGTAGGATAGGTTCCACCGGTACCCACATTAATATTTCCCGCAAGAGTAGGACAAGGAATGGTAGATTGTGTACCTGTCAACGGAGCCACTAAATTATAAACCGGACCTGGACAAGTCGCAGCACTGTCATAACTGTAGATATAAAAAGTATAAGAAGTGGAGCCTAATAAACCGGTTGCGCTAAAACTTGTATTTGTCCCTTTATAGATTACAGTACCGGCACCTAAAGTGCCACCCGCTGTATAGTTGGTGCCGTTTGCAGGTGCTGTAGGTGTAGCCGATGCCGGGTATCGAACGACTACATAGCCTGTAGGCGTGCTGCTTGCAGGGGTAAATGAGCCGTCAATTTGAGTAACACTTATTGGCGTAAGCGATAAAGAAGTACCTTGACTTATCGGTGCCGGACATGCCGGACCCACACCTACCGCAAAAACATTTTGAAAACCGGTAGCGGTAGCCGGACGTATAACTATTACATTGGAAATTTGTTTGGAATAGTTAGTGGATTTTAAAAAAACAGGAATTTGGTATAAGTTGGGACCTGACGGGTTGGTGTTATTTTCTATCGTACAAGTGGTAATTGTCGGTTGCACTCTCGAAGCTTTTACTACGATAGGCGTAGTAGCTACCGATGCCGTTGCTGTATACCAGTCGCCCACAGCTACATTTTTAATGGTATCGGTAGAGTTATCAGTAAACGTCACCACCACATCAATTACGGAATTTGCACCGGCGCTTCCCGAACTTCCTAACAAATAAACCACTTCCGCACTTGCAGGAGTAGCAAAAGTAAGTGTATCAGAAGTGTTGGTGGTAGATAAAACGATACAGTTGGCTTGGTTGTAAGGCGCTAATTGATACGTTGGTGGACCATAGAGGAGAGGGTTGGAAATTAAACCTCCCGTTGGTAAAAAAAATGCAGGTAACGCACAAGTGCTATTATACTGATAATCCTGTGCAACAAAGACATAGGCTGTACCCGTAGGCGCATCCAAGTTGGCACCTGGTGAGATAGAGGTGCTGGGAGATCCTATACCGTTTGCTATCGCATCTGTATTAAAGCCGCTTGATATGGGCACGCTTACGGCTTGTCCGCTTGCGCCCAAACTCGATAAACCCAGTAACGAGATGAGTGTAAATTTTCTAATCATATGCTTACAATTTTTAGGCATGTAAGTTATGATCGGAAATTCAAATTATGAAAACAACTTGTATCAAACTGAAATTATGATAAATGAGTTACACTAAGCGCCGGATTAGCTCTTTCCGCTTCTTCAATAGGTTTAAAGTCGGAAAGTGCCTCACCCGAATTCTTCCCGACCAGGGTAGTGTGCTCATAATGTACAGAGACTTTATTGTCTGCCGTTACGATCGTCCATCCATCCTCCAGGGAGTTTATCTTGTGTGTTCCCAAGTTGATCATGGGTTCTATCGCCAGCACCATTCCGGCTTTCAGTCGTTTACCATCCCCTCTGCGCCCATAGTTAGGCACCTGTGGATCTTCATGAAGCCGTTTACCCACTCCATGTCCCACCAGTTCGCGTACTACACCATAGCCATGCTGCTTGTGCGTATAATTTTCTACGGCAAAGGAAATATCCCCCACCCGGTTGTTCTCTTTCGCAGCCTGAATTGCTAAAGCAAGTGATTCTTTCGTCACCCGCATCAGCTGAGACACTTCAGCGGGCACCTCACCGATGGCAAAGGTGTACGCATGATCTCCATGGTAACCATCCCGGTTAAACCCGCAATCCACACTGATCACATCACCTTCTTTCAGTATGTAATCCGACGGAAATCCGTGCACCACAACATCATTCACAGATATGCACAGCGAAAAAGGGAACGGATTATTACGGGGACCGTAACCTTTGAAAGACGGAACCCCACCCTGCTCCCTGATAAACTGTTCCGCCATTTTATCAATGGATAAGGTCGTAATTCCAGGTTTCAGCATTTTTGCTACTTCTGTAAGGGTGGCTGTTACCATCAGTGCATTTTTTCTGATGATCTCTATTTCGCTTTGTGTACGGATGTTAATCATGTTATAAACTCAAAAAAGGAAATCAACCTTATCATGCTCAACTAAGCTCTGAACGCCTTAGAATGAGTGACTAGCTTAATTCAATAAAATAAAAAAGTCAAAAGCCAAAACCTGTTTCGTTTTGACTTTTGACTTATAAAGTATCAGTTAATTAAACAGGAGTTACCTGTTGACGTCCGGAGATACGTCCGGTTTTCATCAAACCATCGTATTGACGCATCAGCAAATGACTTTCGATTTGTTGCAATGTATCCAGTATTACACCTACGCCGATCAGCATAGACGTACCACCAAAGAAGGTAGCAAAACCGCTTGTAACACCTAATAATGCTGCAAGACCCGGCAATACACCCGCTACAGCCAGGAATACTGCTCCGGGAAGCGTAATTCTATCCATAATGGTAGCAATATAATTGGCAGTAGGCTCACCCGGTTTTACCCCGGGGATAAAGCTGTTGTTACGTTTCAGGTTATCCGCCATCTCGGTCGGGTTGAAAATAAGTGCTGTATAGAAATACGTGAAGGCAATTACCAATACCGCATAGATCAGGTTATAATACAACGAGGTATGATCACTCAGGGCACGTACAAAACCTGCAGCGCTTTCGCTTTCGGCAAAACCTGCAATGGTAGCAGGGATGAACATAATAGCCTGGGCAAAGATGATCGGCATAACACCTGCACTATTCACTTTCAAAGGGATAAAATCTCTTTTACCTACTACTTCTTTTGCTGCATTGGTGCTGCCAATGATACGGCGGGCATAGTTTAAAGGAATTTTACGGATGCCTTGCGTCAACAGGATCAAACCAACGATCACAGCGATGAAAATAGCCAGTTCGATCAGGAAGATTAACAAGCCGCCGCCGCCGCCCAGGTTTTTGGAATCAAATTCCTGGAATACAGAGTGTGGCAAACGCGCCAGGATACCCACCATAATGATAAGTGAAGTACCGTTACCAATACCGCGATCTGTAATTTTTTCACCCAACCACATTACGAATAATGTACCGGCTGTAAGTACGACTACGGTAGATAACCAAAACAGGAACGGACTGAAATCCGGTACTACGGCACCACCGGTTTGCGTACGAAGGTAAGCTACATAAGCGCTGGCCTGGAAAGCAGTTACCAATACTGTAAGGTATCTTGTATACTGGTTGATCTTTTTTCTGCCGCTTTCTTCTTTTTGGAGTTTCGCGATCTGCGGTACAACGATACCGGCCAATTGCATAAAGATAGAAGCAGAGATATAAGGCATCACACCTAATGCAAAAATAGAAGCACGGCTGAACGCCCCACCCGCAAACATGTTAAGGATACCCAATAACCCTTCCTGGCTGCCTTCTAAGGCAAGCATGTTGGGATTGATACCGGGTAACGTAATATAACAACCTACGCGATATACGAATATCATGAGCAGGGTCAGAACGATTCGCTTGCGAAGCTCTTCGATGCTCCAGATATTCTTTAGCGTTTCAATAAGTTTCTTCACTTGTGAGAATTAAGTAAGATTCAATAAAAATGAATTGCGAATAAACGATAAAAGACGCATTTAACCAAACGCGTCTTTCACCTGATTTATTGTAAAATTTCAAGAGTGCCGCCTGCTTTTTCAATGGCTTCTTTAGCTTTTGCGCTGGCTGCATTTACCTTAAATGCAATTTTGGCGCTGCATTCGCCATTTCCTAAGATCTTCACCAGATCAGTACGGCTGATAAGACCGTTTACATAAAGCTGATCAGGGGTAAACTCTGTAATATTATATTTTTCGATTAAAAAGTCTAACTGACCGAGGTTGAATACTTTGTATTCCACACGGTTAGGGCTGATAAAGCCACGTTTAGGCATGCGACGCTGAATTGGCATCTGACCCCCTTCGTGACCATTTTTAGCCTGGTAGCCGGTACGTGATTGCTGACCTTTGTTACCTTTTCCTGCGGTAGTACCGCCGCCGCCTTCACCACGGCCTACTCTTTTTCTGGTTGTTACTGAACCTGCTGCTGGTTTTAGATTGTGCAGTTGCATGTTTACATTTTTTGAACTTGCGCGGAAGTGTGGAACCGCTCGCAAATTGGTTTAAAATAAAATTATCCTTTTACTTCTTCTACTTTTACAAGATGATTAACGGTTCTCACCATTCCCTGGATTTGCGGAGTAGCTTCTACTTCTACAGTAGCATTCATCTTGCGCAAGCCTAAAGCCACTAACGTGCGCTTTTGACGTTCAGGACGGTCAATACCACTTTTCACTTGTGTGATTTTGATCTTAGACATTTTAAATTACTTTTTTTGAAGTGGGCGAAGGTAAGTATATTTTTTTGAAAAAATATTTTGCGACGCAACTTTCAGTTCATACTGTTTGAAATAAATTTGAGTTTTTTTTTTGAATTTCAGAAATATCCGTCATAATCTACACCGCTTCTACCCGTTTCTCCATGAAAATATTCTCCAAACTATCCTATGTGGCTTGTATGCTCTCGATGATATGGGCAGCCTCATTTTGTCCCAGATGGGAACGACACGGAGGTGAATCCTCCCTGGGTTGGGATGTCAGCGGTTACTACTGGTATTTACCTTCGGTTTTTATCTATCATGATTTAAAAAAGCAGTCTTTCGCAGATGCTGTCTTACAAAAGTATGAGTTTACAGGCACCAACTTCCAGCAAGGTTTCCGGCTCCCGAATGGTAATTACGTAATGAAATATGCCGCAGGTATGGCGGTCATGTACACCCCTTTTTTCGCCGTGGCGCATGCCGTAGCTCCTTTTACCGGTTACCCCGCAGATGGTTTTTCCAAGCCCTACCTCGTCGCTATTTCGTTCGGGAGTCTTTTGATGGCGTTCCTCGGATTATGGTATTTAAGAAAACTGTTATTACGCTATTATGAAGACAAAGTGGTAGCAGGGGTCTTGCTGCTATTGGTAATAGGAACCAATTACCTCAATTATACAGCGATTGATGGTTCGCTATCGCACAACTGGCTTTTTACCATATATGTATTCATCCTTTTAAGTACCGATAATTTTTACAGGACGTATCAGGCTAAATACGCTATTCTCACCGGTCTGCTATGCGGGCTCGCCACGCTCACCCGGCCTACGGAGATCATTAGTTTACTCATTCCGCTACTATGGCAGATGGAACGTCTTTCTTTTAGCGCTTTGAAAGACAGGTTTTTATTGCTAAGAAAACGTTGGTATGCTGTTGTACTAACTGCCCTTGCTTTTGCAGCGATCGTCTTTATCCAGCTCCTGTATTGGAAATACGTATCAGGGAACTGGCTGGTGTATAGTTATGAAGACCAGGGATTTTCCTGGCTGCACCCACATGTTTTCGACTATGCACTGAGTTACAAAAGCGGCTGGATCATCTATACCCCTATGGCCATTCTGTTTTTTGCAGGGATAATACCCTTTCTCAGATCGGGTAAGAATAAGCTCGCCATTCTTTTATTTTTTGCTATAAACTTCTACATCGTAAGTGCCTGGGATATTTGGTGGTATGCAGGTACTGGCGGGCGGGCGATGCTACAGAGTTATCCGGTGCTGGTATTTCTAATGGCTGCTTTTATACAGGCCGTGTTCCGCATAAAATATCTTTGGATTTTAGTTCTCCCTGTTATTCTTGTTTTTGCCTACGTAAATATCTGGTTTACAGTGCAGGCACATGGCGGACAAGGACTGTACGACTCCGAGTGCATGAATAAAGAATACTTTTGGAAAGTGGTAGGCAGGTGGAATGTGGAAGAAAATATATTTAAGTTGAAGGACAGTCCGGAAGTGTTTGAAGGGACACCTGAAAGCTTAACTATGGTGGCAAAGGATAGCACAACAGAATGTCTGGGCAAAGATCTGCAATTTTCAAAAAAGCGCGGTTTTACCATCAAAACTTCTCCGGGGAATTGGATAAGGGTATCGGCTGATTTTTCCATACAGCAAAAAGAATGGAATATATGGAAGATGACGATGTTTTTTGTGTCGTTCAGAAAAGGCGACCAACTGGTAAAAGAAAATGCGATGCGTGTCCATCGTTACTTACATGATGGGGATAAAAAAACACTCTATTTGGATATAAAAGTACCGGAACAGCCTTTCGATACACTTAGTGTTCAATTTTGGAATGGAGATAACGACAAGCCTATATGCATCAACAATTTGGAGCTGTTTGAATTTACAGAATGATGTTCCTGTACCAACCATATGCGGATTTTCTTTTTGATTAAAAAAGGAATAAATAGTTGTCTATAAACCGATTGCAGTAACCTATTAATCAATAAAACTTACAGGTAAGACACCAAAACGAAGTATCTTTGCGGCGAATTTTCATTCTGTCCTCATGCCCAACAAAGTTCCTGCCTTTCTGCCCAGCCTCTTCAAAATGAAATGCCCCAATTGCCGTAAAGGCAATATGTTCAACACGCCCCATATTTTTCCTTTGGGCCGGCTATTGGAGATGCCTGAGAAATGCAGTGTCTGCGGACAGAAAATGGAACTGGAAGTAGGCTTCTATTATGGCACGGGCTATGTGAGCTATGCTTTAACGGTAGCCTTGCTGGGCGCTTGTTTTATTGCCTATTGGCTTATCTTGGGCCTCTCTTATGAAGATTACAGCATTTTCTTTGCTTTAGGATCTTCTGTATGCATCGTGATTCTCCTGCAACCCTGGCTCATGCGATTTTCGCGGGTGCTTTACCTGAACATGTTTGTAAAATATGGCAAGGGTAGCAGGATGAAATCAGAAGAATAGCAGTATGGTTTCTATGTTCGAAGACAATCATTAATTGTCAGTATATCTTTCAACGAATGAAAATTGCACATTTCAGGTAGGATTGTAATTTCTGCCACCTTGCACTATCTTTCGCCGCTTAATCATCTTCCCCTTAAAATTAAAAATGAAAAAAGTATTATTCCTGCTTTTATTCCTGCCGCTTTTTTGCACGGCCCAACTTAAAGAAATTGCCGAGGGACCCGGTTTTGAAGAACCTGAAAGCGGCTTCGGTAAAATCATCCTGATGAAAAGCGGGAATACCGTATTTCTGCATATCACTTTAAAGGATGGGATCAATATAAGGATCTACAATCCCAAACATCAACAAATTGTAAGCAAAAACCTTAAACCCGCCTACGGAAATCTAAAAAGATCCAAGGTAGAAGGTGTTTATGATATCAATGGTACTATTACTGCCTTTATATCCGAATTGGATGAAAAAAGACCTACTTTGTATAAGCTGCGAATCGATGGTGAAACCGGTAACCTTATTGATGAGGTGACTATAGGTATGTTAGATAAAATCTCTTTGGCTCAGGGATATGCAGTAGCTTTTGGAGGTGTTCCAATACCCGATTTTCTTGTAAGAAAAGACCCAGCTTCCGATAATTATGGACTTATTAAATATAACACCTTTGAAACGGACAACACCAAACGTGTAGAGCTCATACAGTACGCTCCCGATGGATCAGAAGCACAAAAAACCTATCTTTCTTCTCCGGGCGGAAAATATAAGTACACCCAAATACTTGACTTTGTGCTGGTAGGAAATGTGAGCTACGCTTTACTCTATTCCTACAACACGGCGAAATCAGGTGGTGCCGGCAATGAATTGCTTTTTGCTACTATTAAAGACGGCCATGTTACCTATACCAACGTTGGAAAATCGATTGCTAAAAGAATCAACGAGGGAATCCTGCGCTACAATCCCCAAACAGGAAATTTTATATTCCTCACATTAGAAATGACCACAACTGAACAAAAAGCTTTTTCTAATAAACGCACTACCTACTATGCCATTAACTTGAATGTCATTAACGGAAACGATCACTCCAATATGAACAGTATTGATGCACTCCCTTCTACCGCATCCCGTAAATACAATAAGATTTTTAAAGAGGATAATGGGTACAACGGGATGCCCCAGCAATTGTATATCAATAATGATGGCAGCATCTCTATTCTGTTTGAAGAAATCGCTCTTCAAACTACGTCTTCAGGACCAGGATATGGTTTTGGTGGTGGTTTCGGACCAACTTTCCGTCAAACAGCATCCAGTGAATTACTCGGAACTGCAGCGATCGTCACTTTGAATGAAAACGGCCAGGAAGGATCTACGGAGCTGATCCCGAAATCGTACAAGCTCTTCTACGCATGGTATGAAAAAGTCAATCAAAATATGTACCTGGGTTCCAATACGATTGCAGAACGCGATAACGGTGCTACCCCGCTAAGCGGCGGTAACCAATTTAAGAAAATCGCTTACCTGGATGGTAAAAGCAAATCCTATATTTTACTGAATGATGTGGAAGAAAATGAAGACAGGATTCAAAAAGGAAAACTGACTACGATACAATCTGTAGGGGATTGCCAGGCCTATATATATGATCTGGCAAATGCCACGACCATCGCTAAACCTATTCTTCCCCGGAAACTGGCATTTACAAAGACAGGAAATAAAGAGCGAAACCTTGCCATTTTCGCCATATCAGACTTTGACAGGGAAACCGGCACCTTCGCTACGCTGAAATTTGATAAAAAGAATGTAAAAGTCGTTTGGATGCAGGAGTAACAAAAGCTGCTTAATACACTCTTTCACGCCTTGACAGTTCGTTGAGGCGTTTTTTATTGTATGAATTATCTACCTACGCTCTTTTTGCTTCCATATAATGACAATATGAGTAACTTTAAAAGAACTAAAAACAGAAATATCATGGCATTAAACAGTTACCTCGTGGTGGTGGGAGAAAAACAGGGTACCATCAAAGGTGGAGTGATCCAGAAAGGCCGTGAAGGATGGATCGAAATCAATGCGTATCATCACGAGGTCGTCTCACCCAGAGATGCCTCCTCAGGATTAGCCACAGGAAGAAGGCAGCACAAGCCTTTTGTATTCACGATGGATATCGATGTCAGTGTGATTGCATTCTACAACGCTTTTATTAATGGGGAAAAACTAAAGACCGTAGAAGTAAAGTGTTTTTCACCGCAACGTACGGGTGCCAGCGGCGGAGGCGTGGAAACCCTGCATTTTACTATCTTACTGACCAATGCAGCGATTGTGTCGATGGAAAATGAGATGCTGAACAACAATGATCCTGCTTTGGTCAATTTTGAAAAGCGTATTACCATAGCCCTGGTCTATGAGAGCATACAATGGACCTGGGTACAGGGGAATAAAAGCGCACAAGACAGTTTTAATCCTTAATCTCTTCCGCTAGGATCTGGTTGTTGAGTATAACTGCCTTATCAAATAGAGGCGTAGCGGACATTCGTGTGCGTATGGGAAGAATGTGTCTGCCGGCAGAGATGACTCCTGTCAAAGAGCATGTTTTCTAATAAACTGCTGCTATTTTTTCAGGAATAATTTCTTGCAAAAGCCTTATTGGCAGCTAGTTATAGCAATTCAAGCCATAATATCAGTTTGCAGTTTTTGGTTCGCGATTTGGGAATGATTGTTTTACAAATTCTAAAAATCGATAGTATAGTATATGAATTTAAGTAATTTCACCATAAAGGCGCAGGAAATGCTGCAACATGCGCAGCAAACTGCATTTAATCATCAGAATCCGAACATCGAAACCGTGCATTTATTAAAAGCACTGTTAGATGATAAGGAGGGACCGATCCAATACCTTCTCAAAAAGAATAACGTAAGCATCCCATTTTTAGAGAAAAAAATTGAAGAACAGATCGCTAAACTTCCAAAACAACAAACGGATAACCCTGCACAAAATATCAGCCGTGATCTGAATAATGTATTGCTCCGGGCCGGCTCTTCCTTAAAAGAGTTCGGAGACGAATTTGTTACCCCCGAACACCTGCTCATCGGCATTACCCAGGTAAATGATGAAACATCAAAAATGCTGAAAGATGCGGGATTGACCGAGAAGGGATTGATAGCTGCTATTAAAGACCTCAGAAAAGGCAATACGGTAAACTCACAAACCACCGACCAGCAATATCATTCGTTACAGCGCTACGCTAAAAACCTGAATCAACTGGCACAAAATAATAAACTGGATCCTGTTATCGGCAGGGACGAAGAGATCCGCAGAACCCTGCACATCCTTTCGCGCCGTTCGAAAAATAATCCGATCCTGGTAGGTGAGCCGGGCGTAGGTAAAACAGCCATCATAGAAGGACTGGCGCATCGTATCATCAATGGAGATGTACCCGACAACCTGAAAAGCAAGATCATCTATGCGCTGGATATGGGCCTCTTAATAGCGGGTGCAAAGTACAAAGGTGAATTTGAAGAACGACTGAAGGGAGTGATCAAAGAAGTAGCGGAAAGCAATGGAGAAATCGTGCTCTTTATTGATGAGATTCATACCCTCGTAGGCGCCGGCGGGGGCGGTGAAGGGGCTATGGACGCTGCCAACATATTAAAACCTGCATTGGCGCGTGGTGAATTGCGCGCTATCGGTGCCACTACACTGAACGAATATCAGAAATATTTTGAGAAAGATAAAGCATTGGAACGTCGCTTCCAGAAAGTCCTGGTAGATGAGCCCTCTCCCGAGGATGCCGTTTCCATTCTGCGGGGGTTGAAGGACCGTTACGAAAGCCACCATCAGGTACGCATCAAAGATGAAGCTATTCTCGCCGCCGTAGAATTATCGCACCGGTACATCACGGACCGTTTTCTGCCAGACAAAGCGATTGATCTCATTGATGAAAGTGCAGCCAAGTTAAAACTGGAAATGAACTCCATGCCGGAAGAACTGGATGAATTGGAAAGAAAGATCCGTCAGCTGGAGATAGAGAGAGAAGCCATTAAGCGTGAAAATGATGAAGACAAGTTGAAACAACTGAGCCAGGAAATCTCTCTCTTGAATGTAGAACGGGATACCCTGAAAGCGAAATGGCTGGAAGAAAAAGAAATAGTAGACAAAATCAATCATGCCAAATCCTCTGTAGAGCATTTTAAACAGGAAGCAGAACGCGCAGAACGGGAAGGAGACTATGGAAAAGTCGCGGAGATCCGGTATGGAAAGATCAAAGAAGAAGAAGCAAAAGTAGAGGAACTCAGCAGGCAGCTGAATGAAATGGACAACCAGCATAAACGTTTGCTGAAAGAAGAAGTAGATGCGGAGGACATTGCTGAAAACGTAGCAAAGGCTACCGGCATCCCGGTTCAGAGAATGCTGCAAAGTGAGCGGGAAAAGTTACTGAACCTGGAAGGTGAACTCCATAAAAGAGTCATAGGGCAGGAAGAAGCTATCACAGCGGTAGCCGATGCCATTCGAAGAGGGAGAGCCGGTCTCCAGGATCCGCGCAAACCCATCGGGTCATTTATTTTCCTGGGCACAACAGGCGTTGGTAAAACCGAACTGGCAAAAGCACTCGCGGAGGTTCTGTTTGACGATGAAAGTATGATGACCCGTATTGACATGAGTGAGTATCAGGAGAAGCATAGCGTCAGCAGGTTAGTAGGAGCACCTCCCGGTTATATCGGCTATGAGGAAGGCGGTCAACTGACAGAAGCGGTGCGCCGCAAGCCCTACTCTGTCGTCTTATTGGATGAAATTGAAAAGGCCCATCCCGATACCTTCAATGTGCTGCTGCAGGTACTGGATGACGGGCGCCTCACGGATAATAAGGGACGGGTGGTCAATTTCAAAAATACCATTATCATCATGACGTCCAATATGGGTAGTCATATCATTCAGGACAATTTTGCCGAGATAGAAGGGAGAAATGTAGATGAGGTAGTGGAAAATACCAAAGAACAGGTGATGGATTTATTGCGTCAAACCTTGCGTCCGGAATTTCTAAACCGCGTGGATGATGTAATTATGTTCCATCCGCTACTGAGAAAAGAAATTAAAGGCATTATCAAAATACAACTGCAGAACCTGCAAAAACAATTGTTGCAACAAGGGATAGATTTACAGTTTACAGATTATGCTCTTGATTATCTGACACAGCATGGCTTTGATCCGCAATACGGTGCCCGCCCATTGAAACGGGTAATACAGAAAGATGTGATCAATATGCTGAGCAGGAAGATCATTGGTGGCGATATAGATAAAAACAAACCCGTATTGATTGATGTATTTGACGGTGTTGTAGTCATGCGCAACGAGAAATCAGACGCATAAAGTAAAATTGCTTTTTTGTTTGGATTGAAGAGGTTGCAGGTTCCTCCTGCAGCCTCTTTTTTTGTGTAAAATGCAAGCTCAAAATAATTCCTAAGAATACTCAGTATAATTTTTTCGTATTTATACTGTTTGGATTTTCATCTAAATGTCATTTTTTTTAAAAATTCCCGTTTATAGAAATCGAAACAGAAATAATTTCTGAAATTCGTCCTGACGGAACACGAAAGAGATTTTCGTTTACCGTTACAGATTTTTTTCATAGGGTTTAGTCCGGTAGTTGTCTAGCTACCGGAATTTTTTTGCCATACCCGGTCACTTTTCACTCCGTCATTATTAATATGAATGAATAACCTATGTATTTTACCTGATGTAGACATGTAAAAAATGCGTGGCATAGTTCTTTAGCTATTAAAGAAACAGATGAATTATGAACCAGCTAAGAAATCAAACAACGCAAAACAATCCTCATTTTGATCAGCACAAAAAAAGAGCGGAGAACAAAGATGAGTTGGATAGCCGGAAAAATGAAGAACAGGAATTCAAGCAGGGGAAGCAGACTCATAATGAAAAAGAGAAGAAAAGTAAAAAACCCGGCACACACGATGATAAGCATTAGATAAAAAGAATAGAGCCACTTTTAAGTGGCTCTATTCTTTTTAAACTTCACTTATAATCAGCTTCATGCCTCAGCTTCAGCATAAGCACTTGTCGGTTCACAAGTACAAATGAGGTTGCGGTCGCCGAAAGTATTATTTACACGGGCGATGCTTGGCCAAAATTTATTTGCACGAACGTAATTCAATGGGAATGCCGCCGTTTCACGACTATAAGGATGGTTCCATTCATTTGCAATCACCTCAAATTGGGTATGAGGTGCATTTTTTAGCGGGTTATCTTTTTTATCAGCCCTACCCTCTTCTATTGCACGAATCTCATTTCTGATAGATAACAACGCATCACAGAAACGGTCAAGCTCTGCTTTATCCTCACTTTCAGTAGGTTCTATCATGATCGTACCCGGTACAGGGAAACTCATAGTAGGAGCATGGAAGCCATAATCCATCAAACGCTTAGCCACATCTTCAGCTTCTATTTCCGCTGTTTTCTTGAACGGACGAAGGTCTACTATAAATTCATGTGCACAGGTTCCACCGGTTCCGGTATAGAGAATTTCAAAATCATTTTTTAACCGTGCACGCATATAATTTGCATTCAGGATGGCATTTTCAGTAGCCAGTCTCACACCGGTTTTACCCAGCATACGGATATAAGCGTATGAGATCAACAGGATGCTCGCAGAACCATACGGAGCGGCAGATACTGCGTAAGAAGGTTGATTATACTCCCCATCTACAAACCCCGGTAAAAACGGTGCGAGGTGATTTTTTACGCAGATAGGTCCCATGCCGGGTCCACCACCACCGTGCGGGATGGCAAACGTCTTATGCAGATTCAGGTGACAAACATCGGCGCCGATCAAGCCGGGTGCCGTCAATCCTACCTGTGCATTCATGTTGGCACCATCCATATATACCTGACCGCCATGCCCATGTACAACAGCAATAATTTCTTTGACAGTCTCTTCATAAACACCGTAAGTAGAAGGATAAGTGATCATGATACCTGCCAGGTTTTCAGCATATTGTGCTGCTTTTACTTTCAGGTCCTCTACATCAATGTAACCGTTCTCCAATGCTTTTACAACGACTACCTTGTAACCCGCCATTACCGCCGATGCCGGATTGGTACCATGAGCAGAAATAGGGATCAGCATCACATTCCGGTTGTTTTGTCCCAGGCTGTTATGGTAATTCCGGATCGCTAGCAGGCCGGCATATTCGCCCTGTGCCCCGCTGTTGGGTTGCAGGCTGCAGGCATCAAAACCGGTGATCTCTGAAAGATAGGCAGAGAGTTCCCGGACGATTTGAAGATAACCTTGTGTTTGATCCTGTGGTGCAAACGGGTGCATTTTACTCCAATGGCTCCAGCTCAACGGAATCATTTCCGTAGCGGCATTCAGCTTCATCGTACAAGAGCCCAGGGAGATCATGCTGGTATTCAAAGAAAGATCTTTGTTTTCCAACATTTTTATGTAACGCATCATCTGCGTTTCACTGTGATGGCTGTTGAATACGATATTGGTAAGGAACTCCGACGTACGGGTCAGTACAGAGGGGATATGCGTTAAAGCCTGGTCATGATCAATACTAAAACCTACTCCGTCATCCTCATTAATCGAGAATAATTCCAAAATGGCGAAGACATCGGAAACCGTAGTGGTTTCATCCAGGGAAATCCCAATTTGGTTATTTGCAAAATACCTGAAGTTTATTTTCGCTGCTTCTGCTTTTGCGCGGATCGCATTGACATCGTTTACCTGGATGGTGATCGAATCAAAGAAAGAATCCGATACCAGCTTTACACCTGATGTTGCCAGGGTTTCAGCCAGGGTTTGAGTTAAAATAGCAACACGCTTTGCGATATTCGTTAATCCGTCAGGACCATGGTATACCGCATACATAGCAGCCATATTGGCCAATAAAGCTTGTGCTGTACAAATATTGGAGGTTGCTTTTTCACGTTTGATGTGCTGTTCACGGGTTTGCAATGCCATGCGAAGGGCACGATTGCCTTTTGCATCAATACTCACTCCGATGATCCTTCCCGGGATATTGCGTTTAAATTCGTCCTTACAGGAGAAAAATGCAGCATGAGGACCTCCAAAGCCGAGGGGAACGCCAAAGCGTTGCGCAGAACCTAAAGCCACATCAGCATCCAATTCTCCGGGAGGAGTTAATAAGGTAAGAGCCAGCAAATCGGTAGCCATAGCAACATAAGCACCGGCTGCATGCACTTGCTGAATGAAACCCTTATAATCTTCCACGCTTCCTTTATCATTAGGGTATTGCACTAATGCACCGAAATAGGTGGCATCAAGAGTGGAAGTACTATAGTCCCCAAACACGACTTCGATATTCAACGGCAGCGCACGGGTCACTATTACATCTTTCGTTTGGGGGAAAACGTCGGTGTCAACAAAAAACTTTGGACGTTCCAGTTTATCCGTGTTTTTATTCAAGGCATGAAAAAACATCGCCATCGCTTCTGCCGCGGCTGTTGCCTCATCCAGGAGGGAGGCGTTGGCTATCGGTAAAGCCGTAAGATCGCTCACCATAGTCTGAAAGTTCAGAAGGCTTTCCAGGCGGCCTTGCGATATCTCAGCCTGGTATGGAGTATACTGCGTGTACCACCCCGGGTTTTCAAAAACATTCCTTAGAATGACGCTGGGAGTGATGGTGTCGTAATACCCCTGACCGATATAGGTTTTGAATATTTTATTTTTGAGAGAAACTTCTTTCAGCTCGCGCAGGTAATCTGATTCACTGATAGCAGGGGGTAAGTTCAACTCCCTGTCCCAACGAATATCTTGAGGTACCGTCCGGCTGATGAGTTCCTGCATAGTGTTTACACCAATCGTTTGCAACATTTTTTGAGTATCCTGTGCATTCGGTCCGATATGGCGTTCGATAAATTCTTCCTGCTGAAGCGTGAGCAAATTCATGTGTGAAAGTTCCCTTTATTTTAAAAAAGATGTGCAAAATTACAAGTTGAAAAGGGGAATTGCAAAAATGTACACGGCTTCACCACCAGGGAAGTTTTTTTAACGCGATAGATACTTCCATCTTCTTTTCCATCATCCCTGCTATTTTGATAAATAGACGCTAAATTTGCGCCCTTATTTAAACATTTGATGAAAAAAATAATTATTACATCCTCTATCGCAGCCCTTTCTGCAACCCTTGCCCTTGCGCAAGCTCATGAACCTGCATCTTCTAAAGCTTACATCCGTGCAGGCGTAGGCTATGCATTTCCCCATGCAGGTAACTCATATTTAAAGACACAGTCCGGCTCGTTTCTTTCAGCCAGCAACGTTTATGAAAAGTATTCCCTGGGTGCGGGAGCGCATATAAACGTTGCCGGAGGTTTTTGGTTATTTAAGAATATAGGACTGGAACTGGGAGTACATGCGGGTATCGCCCCTAAAAAATTTGTAAGTAAATACTCCAATCCGAATGAGACAGCCGAAGCGAAACTCTATGCCAGGATGCCGGTTTACCTGATACCCTCATTGGTATTACAGACCGGAGGCGAAAAGGCGAATGTTTATACCAGGCTGGGAGTGGTTGTGAATGTCACAGGAAAACTGACTGAAGAGTATGCAAGCAATTCGCTGAAATGGGAAAAGGAGTACCGTATGAGAACCGGTATCGGCTTCCAGGGAGCACTGGGCGTGTCTTTGCCGATGGGGAAAAGTGTTTGCTTTTTCGCTGAAGTAAACGGCATTTCAATGAGCCAGTATTTGAAAAAGACAGAATTGGTCATGGTGAGAGATAACGGCATCGATGTACTTCCTAACCTGGATATGGCTGATAAGGTGACGGAGTACTCCGACCAAGTGTCCATCACTTACACTACCGCCAATCCCGATCCCGACAAGCCCACACAGGCGGGAACCTACTCCCTTCCGTTCAGCAATGTAGGATTTTCGGCGGGTGTGATGATCAAACTATAAGGCACCTTATCTCCCATTTTTAGTTTTTATACAATCGTTGGTCCCATAGCCGGACCAACGATTTGTATTTGAAAACCTCCTTACTATATCCGTATAATTATGGGAGAAGCTTAAAAGTAGCCGGTCAGATGAATAGTACAAATGCCGCGAAAGTTTTATAGGTATTAGGGAGTTAGGGCTAAAAAACTGCTGTGCTTCATTGCATCACAATTGTTTTATGCATCCGTATTGTTCTCTACCAGCACTTCTTTCACTTTGAACGTAAAGTTACGCTGCGAAATATAACTAAAGATGGCTACGATACCCGTGGTCAGGATCTTGGAAGCCGTAGGGAAAAAGCCGCACCATTCAACAAAAAACTTCAGGAAGACGTAATTCAATAATATGCACATGCTTACGAGTACGATATAGCGAAAAAGCTGAATGCGTCCTTTTAAGTTGGATTCAGTAAATACCACGTATTTTGAGAGCAGGAAACCCAACGGAAAGCTTATACTAAAAGAAATCATAAATGCCGCAATATGCGGCGATATCGTGATCCAAAATGTATGGACCGGTTGCTTTTGCAGTACAAAATTGTAACTGATAAAATATATAAATATGTCGAGCACAGTGTTGCCACCACCACAAGCTAAATACCGGAAGGTTTGTTTATCAATCCATTTTTGGAAGGGAATGTGAACAAAATCGATAATGGCAAGAATGATATTTCGAACGGCGTGGAACAATTTTTCAAAAAAATGAGGAGCAAAAATAAATTATAAAAGCTTAAAACTCCTCTAAAACTGCAATGGTTTAAAAACCGGTGGCATGGGTTTATTATACTGCATCATCGAACCAATATTTATTTTCATGAAAAAACTGTTTTTTATCGCATGCATCGCAGCTTTGAGCACGAATACGTTACATGCACAATCAAAAAAATCTACCTCTGACAAGAACAGCTCGCAAACTCAATATATATCCTTAGGTCCTACTTTGGGTATAGGGCATAGCTGGCTGAGCAACCTGGATGACCAAACCGTAAAACCTTCCGGACATTTAGGCATCTCGCTTATTTATTCCCGTTACGAGCATTGGGGTTGGGGAGCCGATCTGACCGCATCCCATGAAGGCTTCAGAATGGAAGCTCCGGACGGTACAAATATGTCCATTGATCCTACTTATTTGCGTCTTACGCCTAAAGCTTACTATTTCTTTGGGAACTTCGGTGATAAATGCCGCCCGAAACTTTATGCAGGACCTTCTATAGCCTATAAAATCCAGGAAGATCACTACTATGACGGAGAAATAGCTACCGATGGAGTAAGCAATGTATGGTTTGCCGGCAATTCAGATGTATTTGAAGAACTGGACCTTGGCGTAACTGTTGGAGGCGGCTTGAACATGCGCCTGGCAAAATCTCTTTGGTTGAACATGGACGGCAGTTATTACCATGGATTGGTGGAGGTAACTTCCTATAACCAAATGAACCGGAATTTGCGTTTTAACCTTGGACTCATGTTTGGTTTATAGATAATCTCTTATAAAAAATACTCTTTTTTCGAAAAACATGCCCGATAATCATCGGGCATGTTTTTCATATTTAATAACTGGTCTCTCGGTAAAATAGTCGTCACTTTTGTTATGGAGCAAATACGATAATATTATTAAAACATCCGGCTTCCTAAGGGCACTTCTAAAGAAGGTCGGATGAGAGCGATATCTCCATTTTTATCAGTCACACCCAATGTTAACACTTCTGACATAAAGGGACCAATTTGCTTCACAGGGAAATTGACCACAGCTAGTATTAAAGTTCCTTCCAGATCTTCCTTTTTATAGTGTTTGACAATTTGAGCAGAGGAGCGTTTGATACCGATTTCCGGTCCGAAATCTATAGTCAGTTTGAAAGCCGGTTTTCGTGCCTGCGGAAAGTCTTCCACGGTCAAAATTCGTCCCACACGAATATCTACCCTTTCAAAATCATCATAGGTAATCATAAAACAAATGTATTTTTAAAAGACCCGTTCATTAAATTATTCAGTCCATAATAATGACATCATAACGCGTTAAAGTATGGTTGATGAAGGAATTGTTCCGGCATTTACACTGCTTCCTTGTATCATTTGTCCTTTCTTTTTACCAATAACAACCAATCCTCCTCCAGGGGCAAATACCCGTATTCATATACAAAATAGTAAATCTGCCCTTTTTGATTTTGATATTGATGTGTATGGTATTTGAAATTAAATCCCATTTCAAGCAGTTTGGTTTTAGTAATCTTCTTCATCCCTTCTTCAGCAGGTAAAGCCAGTGACAAAACTCTCCTGTTTTTTATGAGGACATTATTGATGTTTCTGACAAGGTTCGTCTTTTCAGTGTTCAGCTTGTTATTGAAGTTATTGCGGCAGGAATCATCGCAAAACTTTTTGTCGATTCTTCCTTTAAGGACTTTCCCACAATTCAAACACGCTTTTTCGATAGTTTCCATCTTTAAATATAAACAAAATTCAGCCGACAACAAACGTTTATTGTCGCTTACATCCGAAAGTAAGCGCTAAAAAACCGACTCTCGTTTTTTCGCAACCACATCTTTGCCTCAGAAATTTTGTTAAACGATTTAAAATCTGACATCATGAACAATCCAAGAAACAGCGTACAGCTAATCGGGCATCTGGGAGCCGACCCGGAAATGAAAACACTTGAAAACAATTCAACAATGGCGAAACTACGCCTGGCCACCTCTGAAAGTTATAAAAGCGCTTCCGGAGACTGGAAGGAAGAAACGCAATGGCACCGGGTAACCGTATGGGAAGCACTTGCCGAGCGGGTGGGCCGCCAGTTAACAAAAGGTAGTTTTGTATTGATACAGGGCAAATTGATGAACAAGTCTTATACAGATGCCCAGGGAATTAAAAGATACGTCACAGAAATCCGGGCCACATCCGTAATCCCGCTGGATAAAAATAAGTTATCCGAGAATACACCGCTTCCGGACTCTCCCGTGATGACGGATGATGATCTTCCGTTCTAGCCTTTCCATTGGCAATTATTCGAGAGCGATTGTAAACGAATCCGGTTTGCAATCGCTTTTATAATGCATTCTATCCCTCAAAGATGCAAAGCAGGCATGAATTTACTGTCTTGTCATTCTTTTGTAAGAATATTACCTTTAGGATAATATTTACAAACCCAAATTGGTTTTTTCATCGGTACGTATATCTTTGTGACCGTTATAATTTTTATTCGAAAACACGTAAAACAGTAACAAAACAAAACAAAAAGCAAACATTATGGCAGACGTAAAAACAGCCGCAGCAAAACCAACCGGACATCAAGCAGGAAAGCCAAAGAATTCGAACAACTTTTGGGTAAACCTTATTATCGTAGCGGTGTGTATCGCCGCAGGTTGGGCAGTTTATTCCTTTGTACTAGGTAGCCCATCCAATTTCGCAGATGCAGAAAGACATAAACCTAAAAATTTCGCAGGTAATATGTATCTGGGTGGTTTTATCGTACCTTTTCTTATTGCGACATTTTTGACCATGCTTGCGTTTGTAATCGAAAGAGCATTAACGGTAGCTAAAGCAAAAGGAAAAATGAACAATGCGGAATTTGTCCGTAAAGTGCAATATCACTTGGCAAACAAAAATGTAGATGCAGCACTTTCTGAGTGTGACAAACAAGCGGGATCCGTAGGGAACGTCATGCGTGCCGGTCTGGTGAAATATCGTGAAATGACTACTAACCACGAGTTAGATACAGATCAAAAAATCCTGAGCATTCAAAAAGAAATCGAAGAAGCTACAGCGCTGGAACTGCCGATGCTGGAGAAAAACCTGGTATTCCTTTCTACCATTGCCTCTGTAGCGACACTATTAGGTCTCTTGGGTACGGTATTGGGTATGATCCGTTCGTTCATGGCGATGGGTCAGGCTGGTGCTCCTGATGCTGCGGCACTGGCTGCGGGTATCTCTGAAGCTCTTTATAATACCGCATTGGGTATCGGTACGTCCTTCTTCGCGATCATTTTCTACAACTTCTTTACTACGATCATCGACGGTATCACATTTGGTATCGATGAAAGCGGTTTCACATTGACTCAAAGTTTTGCTGCTAACTACAAGTAGTAGGTAATAAGCCATCAGTTATTTATGGAAAATGCATGGAACTGCGTTTTACTGTGACTAAAGACTAACGACTAATTACTAACGACTAAACAAATAGCAATGCCAAAACTCAAAATGCCAAGAAAAAGTACAAATGTGGACATGACCGCCATGTGCGATGTCGCGTTCCTTCTACTTACTTTCTTTATGTTGGCAACAAAGTTTAAACCGGACGAGCCTGTAACGGTAGTTACACCCAACTCCATTTCAGACATTCCATTGCCTGATAATGATATCATGCTTATTACTGTTGACCCGAAAGGAAGAATTTTCTTCTCTGTGGATAATCAGAATGTGCGTGAGGACATTATTCGTGATGTGAATGAATATAAAGGACTGAACCTGGATGAAAATCAAGTAAAATCTTTCAAATATGGATCTTCTGTAGGTGTTCCGTTCAATCAATTAAAATCTTATCTCGCCATGCCGGGTGCTGATCAGAAAGAAATTGACAAAACAACAGCAGGTATTCCTGTAGATACTGTTGCCGATAGCGAACTGAACGAACTGGGTGCCTGGATCAGAATTGCCAGAAATAATAATCCTAAGATTCGGATTGCCATCAAGGCAGATAATGATGCTACTTATCCTCAGGTGCAAAAAGTGATCAAAACCCTGGAAGGTTGGAAGATATTCAAATTCAACCTCATCACTGGTTTGAAAGCGATACCTCAGGGAACAGCGGCATATGAAACGAGTATGGGCAGAGGTCCAAAAGACTAACGTTGTCAAAGCCTGAGCATATTATCAGGGCATTCACAACGATATTAAATTATTAAATTAATTAACTAAAAAAACTATAGAGCCATGGCAGAAATGGATGTCTCGAGTGGCGGTGGTCATAAAAAAGGTCCCGGGGTCAAGAAAGGCAAAAAACTTTCTACCCGTGTCGATCTTACGCCCATGGTGGACTTAGGCTTTTTGTTGATTACATTCTTTATGTACACAACAACGATGTCCAAGCCCAAAACCATGGAGATCAACATGCCGTTTAAAGACGAGAATATTAAACCGGAGGACGAAAGTAAGATCAAGGCGAGTACTGCTCTTACCATACTCCTCAGCCGCGATCATCGTATCTATTATTACGAAGGTTTAGGAGATGATGCAAACAATCCACCGAATGTTCAGGTTACCTATTTCAAACCTAAGGATGGGATTCGTGATGTAATCATCAATAAGAATAAAAAAGTAAACGAGTTAAAACAGCAAGGCGCACTTTCTGCATCCGATAAATTGACCGTATTGATCAAGCCGGATGATAACAGTACATATAATGATCTCGTGAATATTCTGGATGAAATGAGTATTAACGATGTGAGAATATATGCGATTGTTGATATTACACCCGTTGATAAGGAGTTTATTCAGTTAACAGAAAGCGCTAACGCGGGAGTTCAATAACTATTTCAAGAAAAAGTGTAACAGAATTTTATGGAATATCGGTTTTTTGATTTCTAATATTAAAATCCTGAACACTAAAAAGTATTAATAACCCATGGACGTTAATAAAATTCTTAAAAGCGACTATCTTGATATCCTTTTCGAAGGACGTAACAAAAATTACGGCGGATACGAGCTACGTAAAAATTACCCGAAGCGCGCAATGCGTTCTTTGCTGGTAATTGCAGGAATAGGTGTGGCTGTGGGGGCTTATGCAGTAGTTTCCAATATGAAGCCAAAGGAAGATAATAAACCTGTGGCGATCACTAAGGAAGTGACACTGGCAGAACCACCGCCAATCGATCCTAAAAAACCGCCGCCACCGCCGCCGCCATCTGAACCACCACCACCGGTAAAACCTACTGTGAAATTTACTCCTCCGGTCATTAAAAAAGATGAGGAAGTAAAAGAAGAAGAAAAACCGGCGGAAGTAAAAGAACTGAAAGAAGCTGCTGCAGGTGTAAAAACGCAGGAAGGGGATGTAGATGGTATTGATCCGGGTATTGTAGATAATCCCGGTACCGGAACCGGCGTGGTAGATGCACCACCTCCACCCCCTCAGATCTTTACCTATGTATCACAAATGCCTGAACCTTCTGTGGACATCAATGATTTTTTGAGCAAGAACCTCAGGTACCCTGAATTTGCAAAAGAAAATAATATCCAGGGTCGTGTGTCCGTGAAATTCGTGGTAAATGAAGACGGTACTGTATCCGATGTGAAAGTAGTAAAGGGAATTGGCGGGGGATGTGATGAAGAAGCTGTGCGGGTGATCAAAAAAATACCCAACTGGAAACCCGGCAAAAACAACGGTGTACCTGTAAAAGTATATTACACCCAACCCATTAATTTTAAGTTGGAAGGATAGCTAATTTTTCGCGTGATTTTAAAATGCCGCCCGATTCCGGGCGGCATTTTTTATTTTCAGGATGTCATGGAAAATCCCCGGTTTTGCGTATTAGTAATAAAACTAAATGCCTCATTTTAAATATAAATCACCATGGCGGAAATAGTAACCGGAACCAAAACAAAGGGAAGAAAGCGTCTCTCGACCCGTATACATCTAACTCCGATGGTAGATCTTGGATTTTTTGCTGATCACCTTTTTGATTTACACGACAACGATGACCGAGTCTAAAGCAATGGAGATGAATATGCCGATTGTGGAAGAAAATTCAATACCTACGCAAATAGAGGGAACGTATAGCGCTGACAATTATCCTGGGTGAAGCTCACCGGGTATTTTCCTATGAAGGTACGGGCGATGGTCCTTCTGATCCTCCCCCAATCACGGTTTCAAATTTTACCGGTCAATACAGTATCAGGCAGATCATAACAGAAAAGTCACAAAAAGCAGAACAATGCAGGAAGGAAAGGAAAATAACACCTACCGATCACCTCACTGCATTAATCAAGCCGGGTGCAGAAAGCAAATACGAAGATCTTGTAAACATTCTCGATGAAATGAGCATCAATGAAGGGAAAACCTATTTCATCATAAACATTACCCAAACGACCGAAAGCCCATGGATGATATGTGATAACTCCGCTTCATCCTACTCCATCAATACAAAGCGATTTTCAGAATGAAAATCGCTTTGTATTACATTAAGTACCCAAATTCCTGTTTGTTAATGCATGGCTTCACTCAAATCCACTTTTTCCTTTTTATTTCCCTTCACCATTAAGACAAACGGTATGCAGATAAGAAATAAAATACCGATATACAGAAACACGTCCATGTAGGACAGGACCATCGCCTGTTTACTCACGCTGTAATCTAATGCCTGGTAGGCAGACTTTAACGCTAGATCGGGGGACATGCCTTTTGCTATAAAATTTTGTTGCATTCCCGCGATACGCTGCTGAACGGCCGGGTTGCTGGCATCCAGGTGGCTTACTATTGCTGTACGGTGTGTGGTTGCTTCAGAAGAGATAAAAGTAGTAATTAAGGCTACACCAAAAGACCCTCCCAATTGGCGCAACATGCCCGTAAACGCCGCACCTTTACCAATATCCGGTCCTTTCAACGTCGATAAGGACAAGGTCGTAATCGGAATAAACAACATGCCCATTCCGATACCCCGTGCTATCAGCGGCCAAAAGAAATGCTCCGCCCCGGTATCCGGTGTCAGGATCTTATATCCCCAAAAACTGTAGATGAAAAAGATAAGCATCCCGCCGGCAACGAGGTATTGTTGTTTAACTCCGCGTTGCAGCAGCTGCCCGATAATCGGCATCATGAACGCTGTAGTAAGCGCCGCCGGTATCATCAACATACCGGATTGAGTTGCAGTCCACCCGAGGGTAGATTGTGTGTAAAGGGGGATCACAAATGTAGAACCGTACAACCCAAAACCGAGTATAAATGATAATATTGTTCCTACGCGTAAATTACCGTTTTTCAGGACACGGAGATCCACAATGGGATTTTTATAGGTGAGTTCCCTCCAGATAAAGAAAAAGGTACCCAACACCGCGAATACAGCAAGGACAATGATTACTGGACTTGAAAACCAATCATCATCATGTCCTTTTTCCAGTACATATTGCAGTGAACCCACCGCTAATGCGAGCAATCCGATACCCAACCAGTCAATGGATCTCCTGTCAGTTTTCTCGCCATACTTGGGGCTGCGGACGTAACGAAGGGTGAGTATCGTAGCAATGATCCCGATAGGAATATTGATGTAGAAGATAAATGGCCAAGAGAAGGTATCTGTTATATAACCACCCAAAGGAGGCCCTAAAGTAGGTCCGATGATTACACCGAGCCCATAAATCGCCTGTGCCATGCCCCGTTTTTCAGGCGGGTAGCTTTCGGTGATGATGGTCTGGGAAGTGACCAGCAGGGCTCCCCCGCCCAACCCTTGTATAAAACGGAATGCCACCAACTCCCAGATACCCGTAGCGTTCCCACAGAGAAAAGATGAAACGGTAAAGATGATGATGGATGCCGCAAAATAATTGCGTCGTCCAAACTGCTGCGACAGCCAGCTCGTCATCGGTACGATGATCACATTGGCAATGGCATATGCCGTGATCACCCACCCTACTTCTGTAAGCGTGGCACCGAGGTTACCACGCATATCATTTAATGCCACGTTTACAATGGTGGTGTCCACTATCTCCAGCAGCGCACAGAATATGGCGGTGATCGTCACGATCACACGGCGCATACCATATTCCACCAGTGAATTTTGTTCGGTCATTTTTATTAATTCATTAATTATTAGTCAATAGTAGTTAGAAGGAGGAGTCCAGCTTATAAGCGCAACCATTCCATCGAGGACTTTTACAATAGACATTCGTATAGTATCCTAAAGATCGAATTGGTAACATCCAATAAATATTCTTTCCCGTAGCGATCATACTTAATCCAAAAACACATCCACCTTCACATTCATACCGGGTCTTAGCTGCGCAATGGATTTATCAGTTTTATTTACGAACTCCATGCGGACAGGAACCCGCTGAACTACTTTCACGAAATTACCGGAAGCATTGTCCGGGGGTAACAGGGCAAAACGGGCACCGGTAGCGGGTGAGAACGAGGCAACACGTGCTTCAAATTCATGATCTGGAAAAGCATCGACGTGTACGATCACTTTTTGTCCTTCTTTCATTTTTTCCAACTGTGTTTCCTTGAAGTTGGCCGTCACCCAGGTAGTCTTATCATTTACGATACTGAACACGGATTGCCCCATGTTCAGCAACTGCCCCGGTTGCACATTGATCTTGCTTACCCGGCCATCTGTAGGAGCTGTAATGACACTGTAGGATAAATTAAGTTTGGCTGTTTCCACTTCTGCCTGGCGTGCTTTAATATTAGCATCTGCCACACCCACCTGCTGTGCAGTTGCATTGCTTTGAGAAGCTACGGCATTGGTCTGTCTGCTGGCAGCCGCTTTTTGCTCCTGCAATACTTTAAGCTGGCGTTCAGCAGTTTGTTTCGCCGCCACACCTTGTTCATATTGTTGTTGGGTGATCGAATGGTCTTTGATCAGGTTGCTGTAGCGATCATAGTCTTGCGTGGCTCTCCATACATTTACCTTCGCCGCCTCTATCTGTGCATCTACCGTGTAAACATTGGCTTGTGAAGAAACAATGTTTGCTCTTGATGCCGTGGTAGTAGCTTCAGCAGCACCACGACTGCTTTGCGCTGCTGCCAGTGCCGCTTCTGCCTGGTCCAGCCGCAGCATCAGGTCGCGATTGTCAAGGATCATCAACGTATCCCCTTTTTTTACCTCCTCGTTATCTTTTACACGAATCTCATCGATATATCCTGAAACTCGGGGAATAACGGGGCTGATGTTGGCATCCACCTGTGCATCATCTGTTTCTTCGTGATGCAAGGCATGTATGTATTTGCTGATACCGAAGGCACCACCTCCCAGCACCAATATGGCCAGAATGATGGGAAATATTTTTTTCTTATTATCAGGTTTATTGCTGGTTTCTGTTGCGTTGGTCATCGCTTCCTTGTTTATGTTGTTACCGTTTAGTGCAGCTTTTGGTTCTTTTATCGTGGTTTCCATTTTGTTTGTATACTTTAAATAGTGTAGAAATGATTATGGTTGTTGGTACAGAATACCTGTAGTTTGAAGCAGCTTTTTATAAGCAACCATGGCATCGGCCTTGCCATTTGTTTGATTGATTTTTGCTTGCAATTGCGCCACATCGGCATCCAGCAGATCGGTCGTGGTGGCTAAGGAATTATCATATTTGTTTTTGGTAATGCGATAGTTTTCAGATGCCTGCTGTACTGCCTTTTCATAAACATCCAGTTTCTTCACCATAGACAGGTAACTTTGGTAGGCTTGCGCTACTTGTAAACGGATAGCATCACTTAATATTCCCCGGTTGATCTGTACCTGTTCCAACTGCGCTTTTGCCTGTGCTACTTTTGCACCGTTCTTCCAAAGAGACGAAGGACTGTAGGAAAAGCCGACTCCGCCGTTGAGTGCATTGGTAAGGGTGATGAAGTTGGGTATATGTGCGGCAATATAGCCGCCTGTCAGGGCTATATTCGGAAAATAATCCCCTTTGGCTGCTTTGACCCCTGCACCGGCTGCTTTTTCCCTGTATTGCAGGGCTGCGGCATCGGTGCGATGTTGCAAAGCGATGGTTTGCCAGTTTTCAAATGTTCCGGCATCCATAGTTTGATTCATTGCATCACTTTCCGCAACCAGCATCGTGTTTTCCGGCAACCCTAACATCAGGTTCATGTTGATGGAACTGAGCTCATAGTTGTTTTGTGCATCCACCAACGTCAGTTCTACATTGGATTGCTGCAGTTGTGCTTTCAGCAGGTCATTTCGTGCCATCAATCCATTCTTTTCCAGGTTGGTGAAGTCTTTCACCCGTTGCTCCGACTGTTTAAGATTTTCTTTTACCAGTTCCAGAGCTGCTTTTGCCTTGTACAAATTACTGTAGGCAGCCACTGTATTTTGTATTACAGCATCCCGGTCTTTTTCTGCATCCAGTCTGGCTGCCTGCTCCAAATACTTTGCAGCTTCTATGCCGTATTGGATCTTAAAGCCTGTAAATAACGGCAGGCTCACATTAGCAATGCCATACATTGCCTGGTTGACTACCGGTGAAGCTGCAGCTGTAGTAGAGCCTTCGCCCGTTTGCTGCTGGGAACTGCTTCCCAGTTTTACCTTAAGGTCCATATCCGGTTGTGTTAAACGGATATAAGAGCCTGAAAGTTTGAAATCGGGGAGTCTTCTTTCCCGGGCTTCCCGGGCTGCAGCTGATGCTTCTTTTATTTTAGCACCGCTCAGTTTAAGTTCGTTGCTGTTTTGTAAGGTCAGCGTGATGGCCTCATCCAGACTAAGGCTGCGGGAAGTCTGTGCCATAGAGGTGGTGACTGTAAATAAACTGAAAGAAAGCGCGATCAGCTTATTTAGTGTTCTGTGCTTCATGGGTAAGTATTGCTTTGAATAATGATTTTAAATGGTGACTTAGTTTTTTGCGGAGGTGTTTTAGGAAGTCTTCATCCGACATGGACTGGAGGTTGTTTACCTGCCTGTAAAAAGCCTGAGTAGTCATTAATTGATTGGTGGTACCCAGCATGGTAGCCATCATGAGCGGTATGTCTATATTCTTCCTGAAGTTGCCCTTTTTCTGTCCCTCAGCTATCAGTTGTTTGATCAGGTTCATGTTTTGGGTTTTCATTTCAGCCAGCATAGAGGCTATGGGACTTTCCTTGGTGCTTAACTGTTCACGCATTATCAGCCGGTGAAAGTTCTGTTTTGAAAAATACTTTTCGATGTAGTGATCTACCAGATGTTCTACTTTTTGAACCGGGGAAAGGGCGGCGTTGTGAATAATAGATTCCAATCGAAGTCGCACTACTTCTGCATGTCTTTTGAAAATAGCTTCGAGTAGTTTTTCCTTTGAACCGAAATAGTAGGAAATCATGGCGATATTCACATCTGCCTCCCTGGCGATGTCGCGAACGGAAGTACCTGCAAAGCCTTGGTCGGCAAACAATTGCTGGGCTACATCCAATATGATCTTCTGTTTGTCAGAAAATGTTGATTCCATAATGAGGGCACAAAATTAAACAAACGTTTGAATTAAACAAACGTTTAACTAAAATTTTAAACTGAGTGTTACTATAGAAAAAGCGCCCCGTATCAAACAGGGCGCTAATAATTACCGTTAACGCGGGTAATGCGTACTTAACGTTTTATCTTTCTTCTGAGGAACTTGTAACGGGTACTATTGTGCTACAAAATCGCTTTCTCTACCAGGTATTTAAACAATTTTTCCAGCGGAGTTGCATTATTATAGAGTAAGGTGGTGTTCTTTCCTTCTGTCTGTATATTCCAGTCTGCATTATCATTGCCATCTTCATGGGTCGCTTTACAAACCAGTACATCGTTATTGTTATATACGGAAATAATATTGATGTTTCCTTCCATGCTTCGTTTAAAGATGCCTACCAGCTCACTGTTATTATAAATCTTATTTTCTTTCAAAGCGATATCCGCAATGATGTGGGTACGGGGTTGTTCGGAGGTAACGATTACGCGTTCTGTGGGGACAGGTGTAGGGCTTTCCTTAACGAAGGTTCCGTTGTTCAGCACAATAAATTTCCGCTCTTCGGTAAGGCTGATTACGCCATTTTGTACCAGGTTAGCACCGGCGATCTTTTTGGCAATAGGTTTCATGTAACCGGAGATCAGGCTAAAGCCGGTGAGGTAACATTGGTTGCCTGATTTGGTAAATACCATCAGGAAGTTCGTCGTAGAATGTTCCCCTGAGGAGGTGTAACGTACGCCTTCTTCATACTTCAAATAGGCCAGCTCTTCATGATTCAGGTTTTCCAATGCAAAATCATTTTGCATCATCGACTTATTTTTAGGTGTCAGGTAAAAGGCGTCCTGCCCTTCTACTTTCACCAGACCGGTCTTCTTATCCACTTCTACGTCTTGTGCCCGCAGGCTGCTGTTGATAGCAAGAAATGCTACAACTATCAGTATTATTTTTTTCACAGATTGTGTGTTTTGCTTGGAATTTATTGATTAGATATGATGGCTATCACTTGTTTAGGATCCGCATCTTTTATGCGTTTGTTGAGGTCGACCAGGATAGCATAATCCGGTGATTGGCTCGGCATGATGAAATCCGTGTCATTGAATGTATAATACTCGGAATACGCGTAGATCCTTCCGTCTGATGCGGCTTTTACACCGGTAATCTTATCGAATATGGAACCTGTATTTTTCTTACTGAATTGCGTCCAGCCGGTACCGTCGAATTTAAGTAAGCCATCATTATCGGTTGCCAGCCATGTGTTTCCTTTTGCATCGAAAGAAATCGCATTTACCTGGAATTTTGAAAGCTTCGGGGTTTCTACCTTGGAAATATGTGTCCAGTTGGTACCGTCGAAAACAGAGATGCCCGATTTGGATCCCACCCACAGTTTGCCCTGTTTGTCTTCTGCCAAAGCTGTAATATCGTCAGAAGGAAAAGGGGTTTCTTTTTTACTGATCACTTGCCATGTCGTACCATCATATTTCATCAATCCTTTTGCTGACCCTGCCCAAAGATTCCCCTTAGAGTCGTTCAAAAGACAATAAAAAATAACAGTGGGTAAATCGCCGTTCTTCTTGTTGAAAGTCTCCCAATCATTATTTACCCAACGGGATACGCCTCCTGTACCACTCACCCAGAATATGTTATTCTTGTCGTAAGTCATGTCATTGACACCGCCCATATTCGGCCATTTTACAAAATCAGAGATCGTATTGTTTTCAAATAGTTTCACTCCATTCATGGTAGTAGCCAGGTAGATCTTCTCATCCGGGGCGATATAAGCTTTGGTAAGTGATGCCATAAGTCCCTGCGGTTTGATCACCGTCCAGGCACCGTCCTTCATTTTTATCAGACCATCACCGGTTGTTGGTATCCAGATATTGCCGGACTTATCTTCATTAATCGAAAATGTATTGCCCAGTTTCAGCTCGGTATTTCCGGCGGTAATGAAGGTCCAGTTTTTTTCGTCCAGGTAATTATTTTCCTTCAGAACGGTGATTCCCCCCGTGCTGTAGAGATAATTTGTGCTGTGTTGTTTGGGATAGTAATAGTGCCAGTCATTGTTGATGGTTCCTGTTGAAAACCATTTGCGATGCTGTTTATCAACCAATACCTGCATAATACTATTGCTGTTTACAAGGCTATTGGAAGTTTCGTAATTTCTTAAGAGCTTATCGTGAATATAAATAACACCTTTATTTCTTGTAGCCAGCCAGATCGTGCCGTCCTCTTCTACGGTAATACCGTTCGCATCTAACGTACCGTCGCCATTCATATATTCATTGAATTTGGCACCGAAGCTATTGGCATAGGGTTTCAGTGAAAATTCTGCCCCATTCCACTCTACCAGACCTTTGGTGGTAGCGAACCATAGTTTACCGGTCTTATTGGTGGCAATACCCCTTACGTTATTGGTGGGAAGTTGTTCCGTATTCCCGGTATGGTAATGTTTCCAGTTCTTACCGTCGAAACGTGCAATACCCAGATTGTTTCTCCCAACTGTCATCCAGAGATAACCGTTTTGGTCTATAGTAAGGTCACGCAGGGTATCATCCGGCATGGCGGTATTGCTTTTATTAAAATGTTGCCAGCCGCTGCCATTGTAAAAGGATAATCCGCCTGCATAAAAGCCTTTATTATCTCCTTCAAATCCTGCTATATAGAGCTTATCGGTAGCTGTGATGGCAATACTGGTTACAGCTTTCAGCGCTGTTTCTTCCGGTGCTATATTGGTCCATTGTGTACCGTCAAATTTAACCAGTCCTTCTGCCGTCCCTATCCACAATGTGTTTTTACTATCCACCGCAAGGCAAAGTATTTCCTGGTTGGCAAAACTTTCTTTAGGGAGCCTGGGTGTGGATAGTTTTTTACCGTCAAACATACGGAGTCCGCCGCCGTTCACGGCCATATAGATGTTTCCATTCCCGTCTTCCGCCATGGCATTTACACCATCACTGCCCAGGTTTTTACTCATATCCACTTTATTTTCTAAAAATGAATAATTGCTGCGGAATACCATCCATTGCATAATGGACTCATAGGCCTCCGCGGTTTGAAAACCGGCAAAAAGGCATAGAAATAATATGATTTTTTTCATAGTATATTAAAAAATTTCGCGAATTTATGACTTTTAGGAACGGAAATGCTGTATTACTTGAAACAGAAGATTAGTGATACGTAAAGCATCTGATAGCAGGAGATTACAAAAAAAACATATTGCACGGTTAATGATGTGTCTGCCCGTTAAAGGGATTTCAATATGCTTTTTGCCATAACTTCATCCTTTTTTAATTGGGCAGTGAGGGCTTGCACTGACTCAAATTTTTGCTCGCCGCGCATGTATTGTATAAAGATCAGCTCCAATGCATCTCCGTAAATATCCCTGTCAAAATCAAATAAGTGGACTTCGATTTTGATCGTCTTCTGGTCAGTAACGGTAGGATTATAGCCGATGCTGAGCATGCCTCCCAGCAATTCTTCCTTATAACGAACCTGCACGCAATAAATGCCTAAACAAGGCAGCAGCTGGTCAGTATCGGTCAGACTAAGATTAGCTGTTGGGTAGCCGATGGTTCGGCCCAGTTGATTCCCTGTTATTACAGTCCCCTTAAGACTGTACCCTCTTCCCATCATCATGGCAGCTTCCCTGACATCTCCGGTCTGCAGTGAGTTCCGGATTTTGGTAGAGCTGATTCCGGCTTCGTCTATGAGTTGTTCGGGTATCTCGATGAGTTGAAAGTTACATTCCAGCTGTGTAGCCTTCAGCAAATGAATATTTCCTTTACGGTCACTGCCGAAATGATGATCATAGCCTATGACGATCGTATGCGGATGAAATTGATCCACCAGAAAATCATGTATATATTGTTCGGCAGACAGGTTTGAAAATTCGGTTGTAAAAGGGACAACGACAATGTGATCTATTCCCAAATTTTTGAGCAAGGATATCTTGTCTTCCAGCGGTGTCAGCATTTTAAGTTCCTGGTGCGGGAATAACAACTTTCTCGGATGCGGGTGAAAGGTAATAACGATGCTTTCCCCCTGCATCTCAATAGCTTTGTCAATGACCGTTTGTAATATAGCCTGATGCCCCAGATGTACCCCATCAAATGTACCGATGGTCACTACTGCATTCTTAAATTCCGGCAAGTTGTCTGTATGATAAAAAACGCCCATCTACCTTTTTCTCTTATTTCGCTTTCGCCATCAGCGCTATAAACTCATCAAACAGGTAACGCGAATCATGGGTGCCGGGAGTGCTTTCAGGATGGTATTGTACGGAGAATGCCGGTTTATTATTCACACGAATTCCTTCGATGGAGTTATCGTTAAGATTCACGTGTGTTACCTTGATTTTCTCTGAGTTTCTAGCACTTTCTACATCTACACCAAAACCATGGTTTTGCGTCGTGATCTCGGATTTTCCGGTAAGAAGATTTTTTACAGGATGGTTAAGTCCACGATGTCCGTGGTGCATTTTATAGGTAGGGATGTCATTGGCACGCGCCAGTAGTTGGTGCCCTAGGCAAATTCCAAATAAAGGCTTTTCTGCTTCCAGTACCTTTTTCACAGTTTCTACTGCCTCGTCCATAGCAGCAGGATCACCGGGGCCATTCGAAACGAAAATACCATCCGGCGCAAAACTCATCAATTCATCAAAACCTGTAGCAGCAGGAAATACTTTGAGTTGGATATTTTTTTCGCTCATGATACGAAGCATACTTTGTTTCACTCCGAAATCCAACACGGAAACTTTGTATTTGGCATCGTCGGCACCAATGGTATAGGCTTCTTTAGTCGATACTTTTTCTGCCAGGTTCAGTCCCTTCATATCGGGGATTTTATTCAGTTCCAGTTGCAGGCTTTCTTTGTCTGTAATATCAGTAGAAACGATACAGTTCATTGCTCCTTTGCTGCGGATATGCTGCACCAGGCTGCGGGTATCCACATCATGAATGGCTACAATATTGTTTTCGATGAGGTAGTGTTCCAGGTCACCGCTCGCCATCATACGACTGTAACGGTCCGTGATGTTTTTACAGATCAATGCACTGATTTTTACTCCCTGGCTTTCCACATCGTTTTTTTTCACTCCATAGTTACCGATGTAAGCATTGTTCATGATCAGTACCTGACCTGCATAGGAAGGATCGGTAAATACTTCCTGGTAGCCGGTCATCCCGGTGTTGAAACAAAGCTCTCCTCCACTCGTCCCCTTAGCACCAAAAGATTTTCCGGTGAAAAAGGTTCCATCTTCCAACAAAAGGTAAGCAGCAGTATGAGATTGAGGCATGGTGTTTTAAAAAATAAATCCTGCAAAAGTAAGTCAATTCTTACAGCCTTTGAAGCAGATACGGATATTTTTTATTTTGAGTGACTGTTAGACTTGCGAATCGCTGTTTATTCCAATTAAAAACAATAAAATTCTAAGTTCAACAGAATCTTATATGTTATCTTATCTTTAGCCCTTGCAAACTTCTGAACAAGCTTTCCATTATGCACCTTCCCGTGAAAAAAGAGTATGACATCGTGATCATTGGTGCCGGTGTGGGCGGACTCACCTCCGCTGCACTGCTTAGCAAAGCCGGCTATTCCGTTTGCGTATTGGAAAAAGAGCCTCATGCGGGCGGCTACCTGGCAGGGTTCAGAAGAAAGAATTTTCGTTTCGATACAGCCATTCACTGGCTCAATCAATGCGGTGTAAACGGGATGGCGGGAAAGATCTTCAACATCCTGGGCAGCGACTACCCTTATGCATTACCACAAAAAAAAATCAGACGGTACCTGGGAGAGAATCATAGCTATCTGCTCACCAACAATCCCGACGAGCTAAAACAGCAATGGATACGGGAATTTCCACATGAGAAGCGAGGGATTGAAAAGTTCTTTAAAGCTGCCAAAAAGATAGGTGCGGCATTCAATGACTTCGGCAGTATTTTTCGCACGGAGGAAAGTATGAGTTTTTGGGAGAAAATGAGGAACAAGTTGCCGCTCATCAAATTTGGAATGGCGTTCATTCCCCACTTAGGTTATTCCGGAGAAAAAGGGGTACGCAAAGGGCTTAACCGGTATTTCAAAGAAAAAAAACTTCATGATATTTTCACCGGGGACGGAGAGCTGATCGGCTGTCTTGTTCCCATAGGCTGGGCTTACTATGGCGATTTCCAGAGTCCGCCGATAGGTGGGGGGCAAGTGATTCCGGAATGGCTGGAACACATCATTCACTACTATAAAAATGATACTTTTTATAAATGCAATGTGCAGAAAGTACTGCTGGACAATAATGTAGCGACGGGTGTTGCCTTTAGCCACCGGGGAACCGATTACCAGGTAAAGGCGAAATATGTGGTGGCTGCCTGTGATGTGGAATCGCTTTATGAAAAGATGTTACCGCCTGATGTATTGGACGAGAAATTCAGGCAAAAGCTTCGCAATGCAGACATGTACAGCAGTTCGGTGACGCTTTCTATAGCTTTGGACTGCAGCCCTGCAGCATTGGGTTTTGGAGAAGAGTTGTTACACATTACCAATATCCATGCTACCAAAGACGAACAAACAAGTGGCGATCCACATAAAAGCGAGATCTCTATTCTGGCTCCGTCGCTGCGCGATCCCTCTTTGGCCCCGGCAGGCTGCGGTACGCTTACCATCTTCATGCCTGCATTGATGTCGTTTAAAGATGAGTGGCTCACTACAAGGGATGAAAATGGCAACTATATCCGTAATGAGGCTTACAAAAAGCTGAAAAACGAAATTGCGGAGGTGCTATTGGAGAGAGTAGAAAGAACGATCACTCCGGGTTTGCGTTCCCACATATTATTTTACGATGTGGCTACTCCTGTAACGCATTGGCGTTATACGCATAATAAAAACGGCACGATGATGGGGGCGAAACCCGGCAAAGCCAATATGCAAAACAAGATCGCACACTATCATACGCCGGTTAAGAACTTATTGCTGGGCGGACATTGGGCAGAATTGGGCGGAGGCGTCCCCATTGCTGTGAAGGCCGGGACCAATGCCGCACTCCTTATATTGCAAAAAGAAAACCCAGCGGCATTTCGTTTGCTGGCTGACTATATGGACGCAAAAATAAATGTGGAAGATTTCAGACGATCTTCATTATTTAAAACCTATGACAATGGATGGGTGCGCAAACCTACCCCTGCGGAAAAGCAGCATATGCGGGAAGCTGCCACGGAAAGCGAAGAACAGGATTAGTGTTTATAGGGATTTTACATTTCTTCCTGGAATTAAGGTCTATGAGAATAGACCTATCGTTTTCTATTACTCCATCACAAGGATTTCTACCCTACAATTTCAAATACCCGATGATGGCTTGCACCTGTTGCCTGGTGAGCAGGCTTTGTGAAGGATGGCGTTTGTTGTTCCATTTTTTGTAAAGCTCCAATGCATCAGCATCCCCGATATCTACTAATTTCTGAGCATCAGTAATCCATTTCACAAGCCACTCTTTGCTTCGGTTCTTGCTGAAAGAGGTCAGAGATGGACCGTATCCATTTGCATCAAACGCATGACAGGTTTTACACTTGAGCTCATAGAGTTTTTTTCCGTCGGTAGTCGTAACAGCTACACTACCGGGAACCGCTACTTTTTTACCGTCTATTTTTTGTGTACCTGCCGTTAGTTTCTCTGTGCGTGCTACCGTTCCATTTTGGTAATATTTGTAAACCGCGTCATCTTTTTTGCTATTCCAAAGGGTCTTATTGGGTTCATAGACTTTCTCCCGGAGTAATTTTCCGAATTCATCAAAATACTTCCAGGTACCTGTTTTGTACCTGCCTTCATAAAACTCCTCGTGTTCCAGGTTACCGTTATCGTGGTTGAAATAGAACCGTCCTACCGGAAGGGCATCCTGCCATAGTTTATAGATTTTGATACTCCCGTCCCTTAGATAAGTGACATCTTCTCCATCCACTACCTCTCCCTTGTCGGTGAGTTTAAACATACGTTTGGCATAGAGTTTACCATCGCTGTAAAACTCGCTATAAGTCTTGCAGCTACAGGCGGGATTATAGGCAATCAACATTTGCACTTTGCCTTCTTCATTATAAATTTTAGTCGTGCTGGGAATAGATTTATTGAACCGCTGCGCGTGCAATGACAACAGATTAAAGCACATCCATACTATAAATAACAACAGTTTTTTCATCGGCTAACGAAGATAGGGAAAATGAATTCTTCGTGACTTTGCACCGTTCAACACCTTATTGAGTGATAAGACGTTTATGCAGGATTTATCGTTAGTGTTCCTTTTTTATCCCTGTAAAACAGTAAGATACCCAAACCTAACAGTATAAAAACAAAAGAAATGATCTCTGCCTGCGTGGGATGGATAAAACCGAAGTCATAGGTCGTATTGACTCGGATTTTTTCCACAAAAAATCGTTCCAGCCCATTTAATATCAAGTAAATGCCGGTAAGATGCCAGGCATGTTTTACGCGCTTACGCAACGTCCATAAAATAAAGAATAAACCAATGCATACACCAGCCTCCCACATAGCCGTAGGAAATACACTCACCGGCAATACATGATTATAACTACTCGTGTCAGTAATCAATCTTACACCTTCGTTATTTACATTATGTGCATAATTCATCGCCACCATCCAGCGGGGTAATAAACCAGCTGGTTCATATAAATGAGGAATTTTATCCAATGCGCCAAATTGATGTGTTAATTCTGCCAGGTAACCCGGGTCTGCCTGTAAGGCTTTGAGATAAGCTCCCTGAGCAGCCGGCTGCAGCATACCTATCGAATCTGTCACATAAGCACTATTGAAAATACCCCAGTCACCATCTCCTGCAAAATGGCATCCCAGGCGCCCCACTCCATACGCCAGCATCAGCGCCGGTGCAAAAGAGTCCGCCAAATGTTTTACGGGAATATGATGTCTTTTTGCATACCAGGCTACTACTACTGCCGCGGTGATCAAACCACCGTAAAATGTAAGACCTGAAGAAGACAATAAGCTCTCCACGGGATTTTTGATGAATTGTTCCCAGGTCTCAAACGCGTTAAAAATCTTTGCGCCTGCTAAACCGGCTATCATAGCGGCCACTATAAATTCGGTGATCCTCATGTGAGGATAGATCGCCACCCGCTTCTCTACCGGCTCATCCAGTTGCTGCTTTTTCTTTTCCACGTATTTGGCATAACCCATGATGGCAGCAAGGAGAACTCCAACCAGCAGATTGCCTTGTAACGAAAAAATATATCCCATCGGATTGGGAGAAATTTCCTGCCAATAGCTCCAAAAGCCTCCGATTTTATACCCTAATAGAAATCCGATAACAGCCGACCATAACAGCTCTGACGTTTTTAAAGGTTCTCCGATCTTTACCGTTTCAAATTCTGGTTGCATCAAGCCTGTAGCCTCCTTGCGTTTAAGATCTAATACCAGTACATAAGCTGCTGTTAAAAAAGCTAATGCAACAAATAATCCGAAGACCTTAAATATTGAAAGCCAGCCTGGCGCATCTATTCCAAACAAATCTTGCAGTAAAAATTGAAAATCAGGATACATGGTTGCAAATGTAAGGGTTGCAATTTACTCCGCTACATGATGCTTATTCCATCCAAGCTAAAATTTCGTTTATAGCAACGGTATGATCAGACGTCAACCATACAAAACCGGTGAGCATATGCAAAAGGGGGAGGGGTATTCTGCCCGCACCAGATATCATTGGCGTTCATGATATGAATAAACTCCTTACTCCATGAATTATTTTTTTTACCGGATTGGTTTTTGGGTAGCATGTCAATAGCCGCCCCCCAGCTATGTAAGGATAATAGTCCCTTTGCATCGCTTTTCTTGAGGTGACATTTGCTTACTGAGCCAACTTCTTCCATTAAGCCCAGTAGTTCCAGTTCACGAAATGCATTTTCTAATAAGATCTTGAAGTGCTTGTGAACATATAATCTCTCTTGCGGAAACCACGGAAAATGTTCACGTACAAACCAATCGGTCATCCATCGCTGCTCCCAGCCCGGCACACGCGGATCTCCGTAACGAGTAAAAAGTATCAACTGCGCTGCTTCAGAAAATGCAACCGGTAAGATAATCTTTCCCATATCCACTATTTTTTCGTTAAACTAACATTTAAAGATACCAAACCTGGTCTCAATATTTTGTTATAAGCATTACTGCTTAACGGAGGAAATCATATCACTATAGACTCTACTTTTGCCCCCAGATCCACAAGTAACCGGCTAATATCCTCTACAAACGTTTGTGGGCCACAGAGATAAAACCTGGAGTCAAAATCACGGATGGTATTTACCAGGAATTTACGGTCAATTCTTTTTTCGGCAAAGCCGATTACTCCTTGCTTGGTAAATACATTGGCATAACCGTTTCCTAACATTTTAGACAGCTCTTCATGCAGGATGACGTCTTCATGGTAGTGATTGGAGTAAATCAATCCGACATTACGCATATTATTACTGTGATATAACGCCCGGAAGATGGCAATAAAAGGAGTAATGCCTGCTCCCCCGGCTATAAATATACCAGGTCCTCTGTATGTAATTGTACCAAACACATCTTTCATCAATAAGCTAGAGCCTGCATTTAATTTGCCCAGCTGTTGCGTGACGCTGTGATGGTCGTCATAAATCTTGATAATCAGCTCCAGATAATTCCAATCATTCAAGGACGTAAAAGTGAATGGGCGCCATTTATCTTCCCAGCCCGGAAGGTCGACAGCAATATGGGTCGCCTGTCCCGGAACATACATCCAGCCGATTGGCTTCTCTAGCACAAAACGTTTCACATTGTAGTTAATATACTCCGTATCCAGGATTTTCAAGGTATGAACGACAGCCATGCAATTTATTTGTGTTAAAGATAAAGCCGGGAAGATAACTCTTTGCCCCTTAGGATTTTGTTATTATTCCAAGCAATACATTTTGAACCATACAGTAAGTAAATAAACAAGCCGCCCCAAAAGAGACGGCCGGTTTATTTTATCAGAAAATGATGTTTATAAATGGATAGCTTCACCCAAAGCTACTTCTATCGCGTCTTTTACAGCTTCACTCATTGTAGGATGCGGGAAGATGGTATCCAGTTGTTCCTGCCATGTCGTTTCCAGTTTCCGCGCTGTAACTGTTTCCGCAATGATCTCTGTAACATTGGCACCGATCATATGCGTACCCAGCCATTCCCCATATTTTGCATCAAACACCACTTTTACAAAACCTTCATTCGCCCCTGCTGCACTTGCCTTACCTGATGCTGAGAACGGGAATTTGCCAACTTTAATTTCATATCCGGCTTCTTTAGCCTGCTTTTCAGTCATACCCACAGAAGCAATCTCCGGGGAACAATACGTACAACCCGGTACATTCCCATAATCCAATGGCTCTGGTGTATGGTGGTATTTTCCTTCTTTCTGAGCAATAGCCTCTATACAAATCACGGCTTCTTTCATCCCTACATGCGCCAATGCCTGACCGGGAACGATATCACCGATGGCATAAATACCTTCTACATTGGTTTTATAATGTTTATCTACAGCTACTTTATCCTTTTCAGTTTTGATACCCAGCGTCTCCAATCCTATATTTTCAATATTGGTAGATACTCCTACGGCACTCAATACGACGTCAGCTTCCAGAGTAATGGTACCTGTAGCCGTTTTTACAGTAGCTACTACCCCACTTCCTTTCGCTTCTACTTTTTCTACAGATGCATTGGTCATGATCTCCATGCCTTTTTTCTTGTAGATTTTTTCCAATTCTTTAGATATATCCTCATCTTCCACCGGTACAATTCTAGGCATGAATTCCACAATCGTCACTTTTGTACCCATAGCATGGTAGAAATAGGCGAACTCTACTCCAATAGCGCCTGATCCTACAACGATCATGGATTTAGGCATTTCAGGCAGTACCATGGCTTCACGGTAGCCGATGATTTTTTTACCATCGATCGGAAGGTTGGGCAATTGACGGGCACGTCCGCCGGTTGCTAAAATGATATGTTTTGCCTGGTAAGCTGTAGCCTTTCCGTCTTCACCGGTTACTTCCACTTCTTTATTGCCGTTCAATTTACCAAAGCCCCTGATCACTTCAATTTTATTCTTCTTCATCAGGAATTGAATTCCTTTGCTCATTTTATCGGCCACTCCACGGCTTCTTTTGATCACCGCAGGAAAATCAGCTTTAAATTCGCCAGCTTCTATACCATAGTCCTTCGCATGACCCAGATATTCTAATACTTGCGCAGACTTCAACAAGGCTTTAGTAGGAATACAACCCCAGTTCAGACAAATACCACCCAGATTTTCACGCTCTACAATAGCTGTTTTGAAACCTAACTGTGCTGCGCGGATCGCCGCCACATAACCTGCCGGACCACTACCGATAACAATGATATCGTAAGCCATAAATAAGAATTACTTTTTAAAGATTTTAGGTGACAAACCTACATAAAAAACATTAGATGCCATAGGCAGAAAGAGCGCTAAGTTTTTCTAACACAGCCGGGGTTTTGAACGTCTATATAAAAATATATAGGTCGAAATGGTCTTACATCAAAAATGTTATTGTATTTTAACGCTCGATTTTTCAATGAATATTTAAAATGAAAAAACAACATTTACTTTTTCTTTGTTTGGCAACCCTTTCATTAGCTTACTCCTGTAAGAAAGATGATACGATATCCAGTAATGGTACCTCCTCCACTAAGGAACCCATTGACAACAAAACCACCGGATTTTTCACCAGTGTATATTACCAGGTAGATGGATCTGCCACCAACCAATCTGTAGTTTCCGGCACGCAAAATGCCTTTGCCATGTTCTACAGGAGTCGAAAAGATACGGTAGCCATTCCTGCTACGAAGGTTTGGATCAATGGCATTGAAACCAGCGTTATGCCCTATGGAAACCTATCCCAGATCCATTTTCAGTCTACAAGTACCGGAGCCATGCTGGATATGAATGGAGATGCCATCTGGAAGATCTACGATACTACGTATTCTGAAATTCCCGATTTTACGTTTAATCACCGCCTGCCGTTTCCTACCGTTTTGGGAACCATAGATGACAGTCTTTCTAAATCCAAGCCTTCAGCTCTGGATATTGAGATAGCCGGTGCGGATTCTGTAACGGTATATATTGACGGAAACGTATTGAATAATGCACCTGGTGTTCTGGTAAAGCAATTCGTACCCAATCACAACAACCTGAAATTCACAGTAGACGAAATGAAAAACTTATTTCCTTCAGACGTTTCGGGTACTAAAAATGGTGTAGAGATCATCGCGCATACCACTACCACACAGCAATTTGAAGGCAGGTATTATTCCTTTAAGAAAATTACCATCTACAGGGGTGCTGTCTGGGTAACTAAGTAGCTTCCCGTCTTATTAGTAATATAAAAAACGCGATCCCTGAGATCGCGTTTTTATTTCGGTCTGACACTGGCTGCCGCTGAGTAGCTCTTGAAATCAGCTGAATTTGTGCGGGTCTATTCCCTGCCGGTATTGCGCGCGATCACCGGATCTTATAAATTTCACCAACATCCTTGCCATTTCGTCTACATGATTTTTCCCGGTGGATAAAGACCAGCCTGACCTGGTGAAATGGCTATTCAATAATATTCGTTTATCATCTGCTATAAAGATGAGGATTTCCCGGTCTTCTTTACCTGCACTGATATTCCTGCTTAATATCTGGAAAACCTCGGGTGCTTCCGGATGGCGATAAGTTAGTAGCTGCTGAGCTGTTAAAAAACGCTCCAGAGCTTTTACATTTTCATCTAAATAGAACGGTGTAGTCACTTTCACAAAGCGGAGAGAATGAACATATCGGAAAACTATAATAAAGGGTATGATAACAGGAACCAAAACAACAGGTTGGGTTACGCCGCCTTGATCAAGGATAGCAGACAGGATGAGCACCACGATCAGTATGAAAAACAGCGACCAGAACAGGATAGGTATCCATCTTGATTTTCGCATCGGATAGCGCAAGTACTTTTTAATAAAAGAAAGATCAGCTACTATCCCCTTATTCCAGTCTGTATGGGTTGTACTTTCTTGCTCTAATTGCTTCATCTACTCATTTAATGATAGAGCTACCATCTCGGCTATGTCCAATACTTTTACATCATCTTCTTTTTCTTTGTTTTTCACTCCGTCGGTAAGCATGGTCGTACAGAAAGGGCAATTGGCGGCAATGATCGTAGCACCGGTGTCTAATGCTTCTGCAGATCGTTCGAAATTGACACGTGTTGTGCCGGCTTCTTCTTCCTTAAACATTTGCGCACCGCCTGCACCGCAACAAAGTCCGTTCGTACGGCAGCGCTTCATTTCTACTAATTCCACATCCAATGCCTGTAATACCTCCCTTGGTGCTTCATAAATATTATTACCACGGCCCAGGTAACAGCTGTCGTGATACGTGATTTTCCTGCCTTTAAAAACACCCCCTCCTTTCAATACCAGCTTTCCTTCGTTGATTAATTGTTGCAGGAATGTGGTATGATGTATCACTTCATAGTTTCCCCCTAAAGCAGGATATTCATTCTTCAGGATATTGAAACAATGCGGACATGCCGTAACGATCTTCTTTACTTCATAACCGTTCAGCACCTGGATGTTATTATAGGCCATCATCTGGAAGAGAAATTCATTGCCGGAGCGGCGTGCCGGATCCCCGGTACACATTTCTTCTTTACCCAGTATAGCAAATTTTATTCCTACCTTATCTAATATTTGAGCAAATGCTCTTGTTATTTTTTGCGCACGCTGATCAAAGCTACCGGCACAGCCCACCCAGAAAAGCACGTCGGGTGTTTCGCCATTCGCCATGTACTCAGCCATCGATTTTACATTCATCTCTACTAATAAGTTTTAAAAATTATGCAGTCACCCAGGCATCTCTCTCATCCGGGCTGAACTTCCATGGTGCCATATTCGTTTCGATATTCCCATTCATCAGGTTCCACTCTTGCGGGGCATTACTTTCTTCCATAATCAAATTTCTCCTCAGCTGGATAATAATAGAAAGCGGATCGATACTTACCGGACAAGCTTCCACACAAGCCTGGCAGGTAGTGCAGGCCCTTAATTCCTCTGTGGTAATGTAATCGTGCAATAACGATTTTCCGTCGTCTACAAATTGCTTGTTCCTGGTGATATTCGCCCCTACTTCCTCCAGTCTGTCGCGCGTATCCATCATGATCTTGCGCGGTGATAGTTTTTTACCGGTTATATTAGCCGGGCAGGAGGCCGTGCAGCGCCCGCACTCGGTACAGGAATAGGCATCCAGTAGGTTTTTCCACGAAAGATCTTTTACATCTTTAGCTCCGAATGTGGCTTGCACCGGCTGGCTTCCGTCTTCGGGGACAGGCGGGGTCAACTCCGGCTGCATCATGTACAATACTTCATTCTGGATGTCTTTCATGTTTCTCATCTCTCCCTGAGGTTCCAGGCGTTGGTAATACGCATTGGGGAAAGCGAGGATAATATGAAAATGTTTAGAATAGGGCAGGTAGTTTAAAAAGGCAAAAATGCCGAGTATATGCCCCCACCAGCAAACACGCTCCAGAATCTCCAGGTTCAACGTACTCCAGTTGGCAAATACACCATCGAACGATCCGGAGATAACAAAAGAATAGGCATGAGCACCACCCTCTCGTTTCATCAGTTCCTGGTCTGCCACATTCATCAGCAACAGCATGCTCATTAGTACGATCTCTATAAATAAAATAGTATTAGCATCCTTTCGGGGCCATCCTTCCAATTCCTGCATATTCAGCCTTTTTACCTTCGTCACATTTCTTCTTAACAGAAATATAATCACGGATATTAAAACCAGCACTGCGAGAATTTCAAAAAAACCGATGACAACAGGATAAAAGCCTCCCAGTACATTTCCCAATACGCGGTGCGTACCGAAAATGCCGTCGATCAAAATTTCGAGCACTTCAATATTGATCAGCACAAATCCCACGTACACAAACAAATGCAACACGGCAGGTAACGGCTTTTTGAACATTTTTTTCTGTCCCATTGCCAGCAACAGCATATTACTCCAACGTTTACCCGGCTGGTCGGTCAAATCTTCATCTCTTCCCAGTAAAACATTTCTCCTTATTTCACTTGCTTTCCTTGCAAACATGTAGCTGGCCGCGATGGTAACAATAAGGAAGATTATCTGTTGCACTATCATCATTTTGTAAAAATAAATGGCTGCTCTAAAGTAGTTTGTTTTATGATAAAAACATAGTTTGACCCATCAACATTCAGGGTTTCTCAGAGAAAATCATTAGGTTTGAGTGATCGGTAAAACTCATATAGCCATAGTGAAACATTTTTTCATCATCCTGTTTAGCTGCTCGTTTTTTTTAGGAAAGATCTCTGCGGTCCATGCACAGGACCTGCCCCGCATGGAAGATTCCCTTATTACTACTGCAGACTCTATGTACAATGCGTTTATTCCTGAAATGCGTCAACAATATTGCGAAATGTTCGTGAAGCAGTTAGTCAGAGCATTGAAAACCCCTAATTCCTATAATTATCCGTTTAGCAAATTAGATACGGTTATCAACATCATCCAGCCTGAGGATAAGAGTTTCCGTATCTTCAACTGGGCGGTAGCTATATCTCATATTAATATTCGATACTATGGAGCTATCCAGCTGCAGGGGGAACAATTAAAACTCTATCCGTTAATTGATCATTCGAACGAGTTGACGCATGGTATTGAAGATTCCATTCTCACGAATACTAACTGGTACGGAGCTATCTATTACGAAATCATTACTAAAGAGGTAAACGGCAAGAAGATTTATTCGATGATCGGTAAAAACGCCGCAAGCATCACCAGCAATATCAAACTAATCGATCCGATGCAGCTAACGGATAAAGGAGCTGTTTTCGGAGCTGCTATTTTTAATAAAGCAGGAAAAAAAATCAACCGGTTCGTATTGGAATACCGCAAGGACGTGAACGTTTCCATGAAATGGGATAATGAATATCATGCTATCACTTTTGACAGGCTGATTTCTCAAATGAATGATCCGAATCGTAAGAATACATTCGTTCCGACAGGACAATATGATGGTTTTCGCTGGGAAAATGAAAAATGGACGTTGGTAGAAGATATTATACCGGTTCAGGTCTTTAAAGATGGAGAGGCACCTATCGTACAACCTGTTGCGCCTAAAGAATAAACGTTTTATTTTTTAGGTAAAAACATTACATTTGCACTCCTAAAAATCATGAAACGCACGTTTCTCATGCTGGTCTCGTAGCTCAGCTGGATAGAGCATCAGCCTTCTAAGCTGAGGGTCTTTGGTTCGAATCCAAACGGGATCACAAGTAGTAAATAAAGCTCCTTGATAGTTAAACACTTCAGGGAGTTTTTTGTTTTCGGCTCAAACATTTGCCAGCATTATATAAGGGTCTGTAGAAAACATGATATCTTCATTCAGAGCATCTCCTGTATCTGAATCGATATAGTTATACAACTCACATCGCACCACATACTATATTCTCTCAATCTAAGTTTGTACTATCTTGCTTACTGCGATCTCATCAGAGCACTTTCGTCTACGTTTCTTCACAGGTAACATGCCTTAATTCCCTGTATACACTATTTAAAATTAAAGTTGAAATTCTGATAGTATAATAATCCCATTTTACAGAGTAAACGGTGAACCTGATATAGTGACCTGCCACTGTTCTTTGTCTTTTCCATGTTCCCAATTAAAAAGAATTTTTGTTGGAACGAAATTTTTGTTACTATTGAAAACAAAGAAAAGATATTTTTAGTATCATTTTCGATTTTCAAAAAGTGCAGGGAACATCCAAATATGAGATCATCCAACAACTCCAAAAAGAGGTGCTTGCTTTGCAGGGGCATAGAAAAGCACAGGCAGTACCAAAGGAATCTATAGGATTGGATATGATTCTAAAAGCCTTTCCTGAAAACAGCTTTCCTATTGCCGTTCATGAGTTCTTAAGCAATAACAGTGAGAATGCTGCTGCTACCAATGGGTTCATATCCGGGTTGCTCAGTAAGCTCCTACCTTCTTATGGAGTTATTGTTTGGGTAAGTATGCAGCAGTTGACTTATCCTGTAGGATTAAAGTGGTTTTCCCTGCATCCTGACCGTATTGTATTTATCAATCTAACTAATTCTAAACAAGTATTATGGACAATAGAAGAAGCCTTAAAATGTACGTCTGTGGCTGCTGTAGTGGGTGAATTGAGTGAACTGAGTTTTAAGCAATCAAGGCGACTACAATTAGCTGTTGAAGCAAGTCATGTAACAGGATTTATCCACCGCCATAATCCTACATCTGAAAATACCGTTGCCTGTGTTACCCGTTGGAAGATCCAGCCTGTTGCCAGCATTACAGAACAAGGACTCCCTGGTCTTGGATTTCCGAGATGGAAAGTACAGCTATTGAAGGTGAGAAATGGTCAGCCTGCTACATGGGAGATAGAATGGTCAGCAGGAAACTTCCATGTAAGAGAACAGCAATCCTTATCAACCACCATTTATAAGATCAAAACAGGCTAAGCATGAAAAGAAGATATGTAACAATATGGTTTCAGCATTTGGTAACAGATTGGATGGGCAGGAAGCATCCTGAACTGAAGCAACTTCCTTTTGTAATGGCTGCACCTGAACGAGGGAGAATGGTAGTAAAAGCAGTAAATAACATAGCCCAATCAAAAGGAATAGATGAAGGGATGGTAGTAGCAGATTGTAGAGCTATCCTACCCTCTTTACAAGTCTATGATGCAGTAGAAGGAACGCATGAGAGATTACTGCATGCCTTGGCTGAATGGTGCATACGTTATACTCCTGTAGTAGCTCTTGATCTTCCTGATGGATTGATACTGGATACAAGTGGCTGCCCTCACCTGTGGGGAAGTGAACAGGCTTATATCAAGGACATTTATACCAAGCTCACTAGTTATGGCTATCATATCAGAATAGGTATGGCTGATACCATTGGTGCTGCATGGGCTGTAGCCCGTTATGGAAAAAATGCTATCGTAGAAACCTGTATGCAGGTCAAAGCCTTATCTCCTTTACCACCTGCTGCACTACGTTTAGATAATGTTGTTGCAGATCGTTTAGATAAGTTGGGATTAAAGCAAATAAGCAACCTCTATCAGATGCCTCGCAATGCCTTAAAAAGAAGGTTTGGTGAGATGCTGCTTACAAGATTAGATCAGGCATTGGGACAGGAAGCTGAATTTATCACTGCTGTAAAGCCTGTAGAACCTTATCAGGAACGATTACCTTGTTTAGAACCTATACGAACAGCCAAAGCTATTGAAATAGCTATCAGGAAGCTATTGAATAGACTTTGTACCCAATTAGGTAAGAAAGGCAAAGGATTGCGAAGATCCCTACTTACAGCTTATCGCATTGATGGGAATATTCAGAAAATAGGGATAGGAACTAACAAAGCATCAAGGCATGTAGAGCACCTATTCAAATTGTTTGAATTAAAGATACCATCCATAGAACCTGATTTAGGGATAGAGTTGTTTATCATGGAAGCTCAGGATGTGGAAGATATGGTAACCAAGCAGGAAGCGATATGGCATGAAAAAGAACGGGATCAGACAGCTATAGCAGAACTGTTGGACAGGATAGCAGGTAAGGTAGGTAAAGAAGCTATTCGTAAATACTTACCGGATGAACATTATATGCCTGAACGGGCTTTTAAATCAGCTACTACCTATGATGAAAGCCCTGCTACTTCATGGAGAATAGATACACCACGACCTATCCATTTATTATCCAAGCCTGAACCCATAGAAGTAACCGTTCCTATTCCCGACTATCCGCCCATGCTGTTTATTTATAAAGGAAAACTTCATAACATCCGCAAAGCTGATGGTCCTGAACGTATAGAACAGGAATGGTGGTTAAAGGCAGGATTGTTCCGGGATTATTATTGCGTGGAAGATGAAGCAGGCTGCCGGTATTGGCTGTTTCGTTCCGGGCATTACAAAGATGGCGATCCCAAATGGTTTCTTCATGGATTTTTTGCCTAGTGATGAGCTATACAGAATTACAGGTTACGACTAATTTCAGCTTTTTAAGAGGTGGCTCCCATCCTGAAGAGCTCGTAGAGCAAGCCATAGCATTAGGATATAAGGAAATAGCTATTACCGACCATAATTCATTAGCTGGTATTGTAAGAGCGTATTCAGCAGCCAAAGGAAAAGATTTTCGTATCATTCCTGCCTGCCGTTTGGATCTGTTGGATGGCACAAGTCTGCTAGCCTACCCTACAAACAGAGATGCTTATAGTCGTTTATCATCGCTGCTTAGCAAGGGAAACTTAAAAGCAGAAAAGGGTGAATGCCATCTACATAAACAGGATGTATATGAATATGCAAAAGGAATGAAATTCATTGCTATTGCTCCGAATTCCTTAAATGAACATTTTGAGCTGGATGAAAGCTTTAAAAATAATCTAAGAGAATATAAGCAACAATTAGGAAATCATCTTTATCTCGCTGCTACACGCTCCTATCTATCCAATGACACTAAGCGATTGTATCGGTTAGCACAGCTATCTGAAAAACTACATATTCCTTTAGTTGCCACCAACAATGTACACTACCACAATTTTGAACGCAGGGAATTACAGGATGTACTTACCTGTATCCGTGAAAAATGTACCATTTACAAAGCAGGCTATCGTTTGTATCAGAATGCAGAACGGTATTTAAAGCCTATTGGTGAAATGCAGCGTTTATTCAGGCAATACCCTGAAGCGGTAGAACGTACGCAGGAAATTACACAAGCCTGTCAGTTTTCATTACATGAGCTGCAATACGTCTATCCTGAAGAGGTCACTACAGAAGGTAGAACCCCACAGGAAGAACTAACTTATCTCACCTGGAAAAAAGCCAGAGAATTTTATGGTGAAGAACTTCCTGAGAAAGTGGCTTATAACATTCACTATGAACTCAAATTCATAGAAGAGATGAATTACGCCGCTTATTTTCTTACAGTATATGATATTGTTAAATTTGCTAATGACAACCATATTCTTTGCCAGGGACGAGGATCAGCAGCCAACTCCACTATTTGCTTTTGTTTAGGCATTACAGCTGTTGATCCTACTCAATTTGACTTGTTATTTGAACGGTTCATTTCCTCAGCACGGAACGAACCTCCTGATATAGATGTGGACTTTGAACATGAAAGGCGCGAAGAAGTCATGCAATATATCTACAACAAATATGGTCGTGACAGGGCCGCCATTGTAGCTACCGTTACACAGGTACACAAGAAAGGAGCGGTACGAGATGTGGCAAAGGTGATGGGGATGTCTGCAGATGCCATTAACCGCTTATCGAATTCCCTTTGGGAGTTTGATGAACTATGGCTTCAGGGAAAGAGAATATCAGAACAAGGGTTTAATCCTAATGATCCGCACCTGATAAAAATCCTGGAACTCACCGATCAATACAGAGGCTTCCCAAGACAATTGGGGCAGCATACGGGAGGGTTTGTGATCACACAAGGCAAATTACATGAGCTGTGTCCTGTCCTTAATGCAAGAATGGAGAACCGAACCTGTATCGAATGGAACAAAGATGATATAGATACGTTGGGCTTTTTAAAGATTGATGTACTGGCATTGGGCATGCTTACCTGTATCCGTAAAGCATTTGATTTACTAAAAGCTCATTATGGTAAAGAGTACGCACTCGCCACCGTGCCGAAGGAGGATCGTAAAGTATATGAGATGATCAGCCATGCAGACACTTTAGGGGTATTTCAAATTGAGAGCCGTGCACAGATGTCCATGCTACCAAGGTTGAAACCTAAATGTTTTTATGATCTGGTGATTGAAGTAGCCATCGTACGCCCTGGTCCCATACAAGGCGATATGGTGCATCCTTATCTGAAACGTCGTGAAAATCCTGATGAAGTAGAATATCCTTCTGAAGAATTGAGAGATATTCTAAAAAAGACTTTGGGCGTTCCCTTGTTTCAGGAGCAAGCTATGAAGATCGCTATTGTAGCTGCAAAATTCTCCCCTGCTGAGGCTGATGAGTTACGGCGCAGCATGGCAACATTTAAAGCCAAAGGTGTAGTAAGCAAGTTTGAACGAAAGCTCATTGATGGGATGGTCAGCAATGGATACACACAGGAATTTGCAGCGCGTGTATTCAGGCAGCTAGAGGGCTTCGGCAGCTACGGCTTCCCTGAAAGCCATGCAGCAAGTTTTGCCTTGTTGGTATATGTTTCTTCATGGATCAAATATTACTATCCTGATGTATTCGCAGCAGCCTTACTAAACAGTATGCCTATGGGATTTTACCAACCTGCACAGATCATTATTGATGCAAGAAAACATGGTGTAACAGTAAGGGAGGTGGACATCAATCATTCGGATTGGAACAATACCCTTGAAGAGAAAGTGAATGCTTATTGTGCTTTGCGCTTAGGGTTCAGGCAGGTGAAAGGATTGAATGAAGAAGAGATGCAGGTATTGGCTACTAACAGAACTCAACCTTATACTACCATTAATGAATTACTGAATGTTGGCATCTCCATTAAGGCATTAGAACAACTTGCCGATGCTGATGCATTCCGCTCCATAAAACTGGATAGAAGACAAGCATTATGGCAGGTAGCGGCATTAATGGATAATCCTACTGGTATGTATAAAGGGCAATCAGCTGCTATGTTAACAGAAACTAACATTGCTCTCCCCTCCATGAGTTTATCAGAACATGTAATACAGGATTATGCGGCTACTGGTTTATCCATAAAAGCCCATCCTGTAAGCTTCGTCCGTAACAAACTTTCGATGCTGAATATCATACCTACAAGTGATTTGGCTAAGAGAAAAGATGGCGATAGCATTGAAGTAGCTGGCCTGGTATTGGTGAGGCAACGACCCGGCACTGCTACAGGTGTTTGCTTTATCACTATTGAAGATGAAACAGGTATTGCTAATCTTGTAGTATTCAGACACCTCTTTGAAAAGTTTCGAAAAGAGATTTTGTCTTCGCGCTTATTAAAGGTAACAGGTAAGCTACAGATCGAAGGAGAGGTGATTCATGTAGTCATTCAATCGTGCTGCAATTTTAATAAACTATTAAGCAGGTTGGGGCAATCACAAGATGATAATTCTTTACTTACCTTATGCCGTGCTGAAGAAAAGGAGGATCATCCTGGTGCTCGTCAAAATCAAAAACCTAAAGTGGTGCAAGCCGAGATTTTTCCTGGGGGAAGGAATTTTAGGTAGATTACTGGCAATAACCATCATCATTCATTTTCAACAGTTATCGGTTCCAATTGCTAGATTTTGACTTTATACCATTTTCGACGAAGGTAAAAAGCAACATTGACCAATGCGATCAACGCAGGTACCTCAACCAAGGGACCGATCACGCCGGCGAATGCCTGCCCGGAATTAATTCCAAATACCCCTATTGCCACAGCTATCGCCAGTTCAAAATTATTTCCCGCAGCAGTGAACGACAGTGCTGCGTTTTGTGAATAATCTGCGCCAAGCCTTTTTCCGGCAACGAAAGTAATAAGGAACATAACCACAAAATAGACGACAAGGGGAATAGCAATCCTGAATACATCTACAGGTATTTGAACAATTAATTTGCCTTTCAGGCTAAACATGACAACAATTGTAAAGAGCAAAGCTGTTAGCGTGATGGGGCTGATAGCCGGAATAAAACGGCTTTCATACCAAGCTTTGCCTTTATTTTTAATCATTATAAACCTCGTAAGAAATCCCGCGATAAAGGGAATACCAAGATATATAAAAACGCTTTCAGCAATTTGACCTATACTGATATCTATATCCAGTCTCTGCAGACCGAAATAAGGAGGAAGCACTTTAATAAAAAACCATGCAAACAAACTATAGAAAAAGACCTGGAAGACGCTGTTAATGGCAACCAGCCCTGCAGCATATTCCCGGTTGCCATTTGCAAGCTCATTCCACACAATCACCATTGCAATACATCGAGCAAGACCGATCATAATAAGACCGACCATGTACTCCGGCTTGTCATGAAGAAATACCCCGGCAAGAAAGAACATAAGCAAGGGACCAATAATCCAGTTCATAAATAATGACAAGGAAAGGATTTTGGTATTCCTGAACACCTTGCCGAGCTGCTCGTATTTTACTTTTGCCAAAGGTGGGTACATCATAAGGATCAGACCAATAGCTATGGGTATATTCGTGGTGCCTGACTGAAAGGAATTTATAAATTCAGTTGATAATGGAATGAAGTAGTCAATCGCAATTCCGGCAGCCATTGCAAGAAATATCCAAAGCGTCAGGTAACGATCAAGGAAACTCAACTTTTTCTTTTGTATGGCTGGACTATAGTTAGCAGTGTTCATTTTTCTATAGCTCAAAATTTAGCAACAACCAGAATTGGGGTTACAGCATGGTGCTTCCGGTTTCTGTGCAAATACCGTTATGCTGTAAATTCCGGTTGATTCTTGCTTGAATTGTTCGAGTTCGGTCTCATTCAGATACCCCGATAAAATATCATTTGGGATTACGATTGGCTTCTGTTTTTGTACTGTTACATTCTTAAAGCCATTCTTATGTATGAGGTTAAGATAATCTTCATGCCGGATAGCACCGGAAACACAGCCGGCATACATTTCTGCCGCATTCCTAAGCTGTTCGGGAAGTTCCCCGGCCAGTACCACGTCTGAAATACTGAAATGGCCACCCGGTTTTAATACGCGGTAAATTTCTGCAAATACATTGTTTTTGTTAGGTACAAGGTTCAGCACACAGTTACTAACGACCACATCAGCCATGTTTGCTGTAACGGGCATTTTCTCAATATCTCCCTGCCGAAACTCTACATTGTTATAGCCGAGCTTTTCAGCGTTGATTCTTGCCTTTTCAATCATAGCCTCGGTAAAATCAATTCCAATTACACGACCTTGATTCCCCGTCAGCCTTCGCGCAATAAAGCAGTCATTTCCTGCACCGCTTCCAAGATCAATAACCGTATTACCTTCTTTGATCTGGGCGTATTCTGTAGGCAAACCACAACCCAGACCTAAATCTGCATCGGGATTATACCCTTCAAGCTGCGAGTAGTCATCACTCATGATATTATACACTTCAGTACTGCAACAGCCAGAACCACAACAGGAACTTGCATTGGTGTCTTTGTCCTGCATGGCGATTTCGCTGTATTTCTGCTTAACGAGTTCTTTTAACTCTTGATCCTTAGTCATAGCTATCGCTTTTTATATTGAATGTTGATTATATCCAGAATTGAGGGTGATTTGCCTCTTGTATAAATGCGCTCACTTTGTCTTTGATCTCATCGCGGACGTTCCGGGTCTGCACCAGTATTTCTTCCTGTGTTCCTTTAAACCGGGAAGGGTCAGGGAAAGACCAGGCTATTCTTTTTGTCTTGCCGGGAAAGATCGGGCACCGCTCAGCACTTACAGCATCGCATACCGTTACAACAGCATCATATTGTCTGCCTTCATTCAGGAAATTGATTACTGCTTTCGTTTGGTTATTGCTAATATCAATTCCGTCTTCTTGCATAACCTGCATAACATTTCGATTAAGCGTCCCCGCTTCAAGTCCTGCACTTTCCGCCTGAAATTGCCCGGTGCCGATCTCGTTCAGGAACGCTTCAGCCATTTGGCTTCTGGCAGAATTGTGGATGCAGACAAATAATACTTTTTTCATTCCGGTATAATTCATTTTATCATTGCAATATTGCGATTGATTAAGACAAAAAAATCTAACAGCAATCCTTGTTCAAATTCACTTCGACAAAGAATGCGGACAAAACTTGCTTGTATTCATTCCATGCTTTCGGATTGATGCAGTAACAAACACTCGTTCCCTCAACCGTCCCCTGTATCAGCCCGGCATTTTTCAACTCTTTCAGGTGTTGGGAAATTGTCGGCTGCGCCAGGCCTAATTCGGTTACGAGATCACCGCAAACACAGGCATTCAGTTTCACCAGCTCCTGCAAAATTGCAATGCGTGCAGGATGCGCCAGTGCTTTCGCCATATTCGCAAGGTCATTCTGTTTTTTCGTAAATAAATCGGTTTTGGTCGCGCCCATTTGCCCTGTTTGTTAATTGCAATATTACGATTGATATTTGAATAGTTAACAGCAAATTTTAAAAAAGTTGGAATACGGATTTCGCTTGTTCAAACAGCCGGATTTTCCGGTAAATAGCCGTCAACAGGTTCGAGCTCTGTCCGGTCTTTTTCACAAGCAGCAAATACAACTCCCGGATAGTAAGAACTTCAAGGAGTTTTTTATTTCCGGTTCAAACATTTAATGACAAAGTTGTAGAAAACACCTTCTTTGCAATCAAATACTTTGTGGTACATCAAAGTTGGTAATCTTACGATTCATGTTGTATATATTCTCGAATACAGCCTTGTCGCCTATTGTCTTTTACCAATTAAGATTTCGTTTAAATGGATTTTTAGGGTACAAAAACTACTAAAACAGAAGCTTCCTTCCTCTTTATGAAACAGGAAATACGATTATTAAACCTACCAGGTGTACATTTAGAAAAACTAGCCACCTGGCATTTCCTTATGAGGTTTTTATACTTTGTTGCGGTATTATTCCTTCCCAATATTCTGTTTTCCGCTCCTAATAAGACTTTATCTGCCATTACGCTAGCCTATGATAGCGCTATTGCGCAATATATCCGCACGGATAATGAACAGGCTATTTCAAATTTCAATAATGTGATCAGCACTGGGGGTAAATTATCAGACGCAGCTGTACAGAGAAAAATTGTCAAATCTTATTCTTTTCTGGGCAGCATTTATACGACTCAGGGAAAATTTACGATGGCCCTGGAGCAATATTACATCGGAATGGGTATTGCAGAGCGGATAAAGGATCAAAACGGCAAGGCACAAATTTTATTAGGCATTGGGGATCTTTATTTTTACTGGCATCGCCTGGATGATGCTATGCGCTATTACATCCAATCAGAAAAGATACTTAAAGAAACCGGTGAAGAAAAACTACTTGCTGATTGCTATAATCACAAAGGTGCTGTTTATGAACAACAATCCCATCTTTCATCCGCGCTTTCATGCTATAGCAAAGCATTGAATATTTTCGAGAAGCTACAGCACACTAATAGCATGACTGCAGCCCTTATGAACATGGGCAATGTTTACAGTTCAATGGGCAATTTTGAAAAAGGAATAGCCTACCTTAATAAGGCTCTTGCAATAGCCAACCAATATCAGAACAAGGATAATATTGCATACTGCCTGGTCAATTTAGGTATCGTTTACGACTCATTACATAATTACGACACAGCAGAAATCTACTGGAACCGCGGTATTGATTTAGCCAAAGAGACCGGTTCTATTGAAATGCAGATAGTAGGCTACGAGGCTGTTGCACGTATCTCTGCCCGCAAAAAGGATTTCGCGAGTGCATATAAAATGACGTTACTGTACGACCAGTTAAAAGACAGCCTGTTCAACGCTCAAAATGTAAAACAGGTACAGGAGATAAATGCTAAATACGAAACAGAAAAAAAAGAACGAAAAATTTCAGAACAGGCATTAATCATTCAGCATCAGAAAACGAAAGTCCAACTCATATTGTTAAGCCTATTGGTATTAGCATTCATACTCATTTTCGCCACTGTTTACTATCTGCAAAAAAGCAAATCAAAGCAGGAAAAAGAAAGATTCAGGGCAATGCTGAACGCCGAACAAAAGGAACGAATGAGAATTGCCCGTGACCTGCACGACAGCCTGGGGCAAAAACTTGCTGTAACAAGAATGCAACTCTCCTCCATAACAGGCAATGATGCTATTAATGCAGGCAGCAATATACCGCAAACGCAGAACCTGCTTGATGACGCAATACAGGAATTACGGCATATATCACACAACTTAATACCCGAAGAATTAAATTTCGGTATTGTGGCTGCTCTGGAAGAAATGTGTTTTAAGGCAAATACGTCCGGTACAATTGTCTTTTTGCAGATAAATGACAACCTTAAACTTAATGACGCTGATAAGCAATTTGAACTATCCCTGTACCGGATTACACAAGAAATATTGAACAATATCCTTAAACACGCATCCGCCAGCAGGATAGAAATTCATTTAACGCAGAAGGAAGGGGAATTTCTTCTGGAAATAAGTGATAACGGAAAGGGATTTGACCCTGCTAAAATACATGACTCAACCGGTTTGGGGTGGAAAAACATCTTTGCAAGAATCAGCCTTCTCAACGGAAAAATAAATGTTCATTCAGCACATCTTCAAGGCACACAAATAAAGATTACGCTACCAGAACATGAGACTCGATGAGATCTTATGTTAGTATGCCCTACCCCACCTCAGGCAGAAGCAGAATATCTAAGTAGTAATGATTAGCCCGAAGCTTCCAGGAACTTTTTTTGACAGATAGACAAGCTTCATCAGCTTTTATTAAAAGCACGTTGTATAGTGATGAAACAATTCTTGATCAGAGAAATAGAATTTTTCGGGCCGCTGCTCTTACCATTTTCCTGGAGCTGCATTGAAGCTATCCAGGCAACACCAGGATGATTGTATTCATGTTGTGAGCTTTTGTGTCAGGTGCGTGCATTTGGAATTTGATAGACTTTTCGAACAGAAGGTTTTCTCCGGTACCAATCCTTAGGTAATCCCGGTATTTTGTTACAGCAAAGCACAATAGTCTTCAGTAAAAGGATGTAGCGGAAAGAGCTATTCTGTAGCCAAAAGGAGGACTTTCAGTAATGAATGCGTATGATTAACTGATACCACTAACATAGTTTAAACACTGCTCAATCTTTTGGGATCGGCCGCTACTATACAGGTCAGTTCTTTTTCTTTAGTTTATTTTTAAACACTTTTTCGAACTTATCCATTTTCGGACGAATCACCATCATGCAGTAAGGTTGTGATGCGTTATCATTGTAGTAGTTCTGATGATAATCCTCTGCTTTATAAAATTCAGGGAAGGGAGATATTTCAGTCACTACATCAGAAGAATAAGCTTTTTCGGCGTTCAATTTGGCTTTATAGGATTCTGCCTTCTGCCTTTGTTCATCATTGTGATAATAGATTACACTTCTGTACTGGGTTCCGATATCATTCCCCTGCCTGTTCAATTGGGTGGGATCGTGTGCAATCCAAAAAGCAGCGAGTAATTCGTCGAAACTGATCTTGGAAGGATCATAGTAAATATTGGTTACCTCAGCATGTCCTGTATTACCTGTACACACTTGTTTGTAGGTAGGATTTTTTACGTGGCCGCCGGCATAGCCGGATTCTACCTTCATCACTCCGTCGAGTTGTTGGAATTGTGCTTCTGTGCACCAAAAACATCCCGCTCCGAATGTTGCTGTATCGAGTTGTTTTTCATTACCGGATGTTGTTTGCGTTTGATTCATTTGCTGGAAAGTTTGAGATGTTTCGGGATGTTGTGCGCAGGCAGTAAGCCAAAGACTAAAGACCGGCACTAACAACAATGTTATGGATAATAGTTTCATGACGTGGTGTAAAATTACTATTCCACATACGATTCTCTGCCAGCAATGGCTTTCCTGCCCTCTTGTAATCCGGTCATTTAACAGGAATTTAAAAAAAATATGACAGGTTGGTAAAAACAATTTTGAAAATCGGGACTGTTACTATTATTTTGCACGCGGAAGGATGGCAGAGTGGTCGAATGCGGCGGTCTTGAAAACCGTTGACTGTCAAAGGTCCGGGGGTTCGAATCCCTCTCCTTCCGCTGACATGACAAAGCCCGCTCTAGTAGCGGGTTTTGTCATGTCAGGTCATTTCATACTTTCCCCATAGGCTTCCTTATAAGGCGTTTCAGGGTCTAGGCCCACCCTAATATGCATGAGAACCGGACCTGCTGATTGCCGGGCACATAAAAACGCTTTTCGAGTTGCAGCAGGTGCAGGTAGATATGATGTAGGAGAGAAAGGCAGGGATGGTCAGCAAAATAAGCTATATAGCACTTACCGGTAAAGATAAAAGCATCCTGCTAGGCGCGGGATGCTTTCTTGTTGTTGATCAGCACCTGCAGTTTTGCCGGTATGGGCCGGCAGCTGCAATGTTTGGCATGCTCCAGGTGCCAGGCAATGCGTTCCGCCTCGGTTGGATTTTTAGGCATACGGTGGTTCTGATGCCACTGCTTATTGATGAGCATATGATACTGTTTATGGGATGAGAGTTAGTTTCTTTTTCTGGTAAGCTTCTGTTGGGTCACATGTCGTTTGGGGAAACTGATAAATACCTGCCTGGCATGAAATGACAACTCCCGGGCGCTGCCCGGCACCAGCAGTTTTTCAACCATGCCTTTCCGCTGTTCGCTGAACAAGACTAGCACAGCTTGCCTGACAGGTTTCAGCTGTGCCTCGATGTCTTCCGTCAGGCTATGGTTCGTATCACGTTCGCAATAGGTAACCCGCACAGGATAGTCAAGCTGTTTTTTCAGCTGCGCCTCCATTACCGATAACTCAGGTCGAAACTCATAGTCATAGGCGATATGGAAGAGTGTCAGCTTCGCCTGTAGCGGGCGGGTAAAATTGACCACTTCCAGAAGCTCATACATATAGTCCTTCATGTCGGAAGCATACATGATATGGGCAACGGGATAGATACGCTGACGGGCGGGCACGCATACGACCGCGTGTTTAGAGCGTTCCAGCAAAGCTGCGGTATATGTGCCGAAGAGTTTGCGGATGTTACCTGCGCCACGAGTGCTGATGCAGATACAGGACGCATCACAGTCCGCTGCATATTCCAGGATACCGTCCGTTACGTCCAGGTTATGATGGACGGCAATTTCGAAGTGGAAGGGTGTACGGTTCATCGAGCGACATACCGAGCGCACTATCGGTTGCAGTTCCTCCAGCACATTTTCTTTGTGATGCGCTATATACTGTGCATACAGTTCATCGGACCAAAAGGATGTGCGCAGTACCTGGTGTACATGCAGGAATACCACTTGCGCATTACATTGTGCTGCCAGCTGTATCGCAAAGCGCATCGCGGCACGGGAGTTAGCGGAGAGGTCTGTTGTTACAACTATCTTTTCCATAACTTCTCATGATTGATTGGATCGCAAAACTAGAGCGATACTACCGCCGTTCTCCTGACGGTGGTCATTCCTCCGGGTGAATAATATCAGCGGTACCCGTCTGGCAAAGCGGCAATATACCAAGGCATACAGCGGCTATTTTGTTAACCCTCAAAAAGTCGGTTTTGATTTAAAGGCAATCGGGAGCTGTAAACATATATAATCAGGGTTATAAATGAGTTCCCAACTGCAGTTTGTCTCTGCACGCCAGGGGTCATCGCTCGTTTAAAATTCATCGCTGCTGGCAGCCGGTAACAGATTGATCTGATCCCCGGCATCCTTTAAAATATTACGGCAGAACCGGTAATCAGCCTTTAAATGACCGATTACCGGCTCTATTGCAGCGAGACGGCTATGTAATAAGATCCGTTAAGGCTACAGGCTTTTTGAGGGCTAAATAGGTGATAAATTTATAAAAAAGCCCTCTCGGTTCGAGAAGGCTGTTAGGTTTGGCGTCAATTATTTTATTACAGGTTCGCTTCTTCCCTGTTGATGATCCCGGCACCGGCATAGCGTCGTTCCCAGTATACTTCATCCAGACTGCTGATCATTACACCGCGGCTGGAAGACGCATGAACAAAAAAATTGTTCATTAAATACACGCCTACATGAGAAATCCGGCTACCCTTGGTTTTAAAAAATACCAGATCCCCTTCTTTTACGCTATCTGTATTGGTAACGAACCTGCACATGCTGAACTGCTCACAGGCTGTTCTTAAAAGATTCACGCAAAAAACATTCTCATACATTTTTCTGACGAATGCAGAACAATCAATTCCCTTCTTGCTGTCACCTCCTAAACGATACCGTACACCGTACCAATCATCAATGAAACCATAAAGTGAGAGATTCTTTATGGTTTGTGGAAATACGCCTAAAATAGATGCGTATTTCAACTGTAAAGGATTTGAATTTTTTGAACCGGACGTACCGGAATTAACCTTGATGGAAATAGGTCTGTCAGGCAAGGAAATCTCATCCAATGTCTCCAATTGCCTTTTTTCCAGATTCTTTAAAGACAACTTAGGCTCCATTAATTCCTGAGAAGAATGGCAGCTTGTAAAAGCAATGGATAATCCCGCAAATAAGATAAAAGTAATTTTCTTTACGTTCATTAATTTTAAAAGTTTTACTGTTTAAAACTATGGGCGTAAGCTTCGCTTACTAGTTATACAATATTCTGAAGGGGCGTAGTAGGTAATGGGGTTGCTGGTATCTTATCAGCAACGGTCGCGAAAATAGTGTTTACATCTTGAAAGTCTATGGCTTTAAGTTTTTTTTGACAAATAGAAATAATGGCTATGAACGCTCTATTATGAATTTTGTCAGGCTACTGTTTCTTCAAAGGAGATCCCATGATGCTTCAATTCATTGAGCACAGGGCGATACACGGATGCCATGTTAGGTATGTGAACACCTGTTGGGGGAATAATCCTGTTTGCCATGACCATTTTAGCCAACACGCCCATAGGCAGTCCTACTGTTTTAGCCATAGCAGAGTACTTACTGTCTTCCCCTTTTACAACCATACTGCTGGTAAGATGGATCTTGCTGTCCTTGTGGTTGTATTCCACTTCGTGTTGCATCACCACCATGTCTTTATCTTCATGCTTCATTTCCCATTTATCCAGCAGAACATCCAGCAACAGCTCTGATGATGAGGGTCTGGAGGTTTTAAGAGGCGTATCATCAAATAGTCCCAGCCATGACAACATGGATATTACGTTATCATTTTTCGAAACCTGAAGCTTATTAGCCACATGCTCAGGCAAAGAAACACCGTTATTATAAGCTGTTTTATTCTTTAACCAATCAGCATAAGTAGGTGCATTTCGCTGATCATCATTTTGCTGCGTAAGCCCTAATTTGATCAGGGCATTCCAGCCCTTGCAGAAATCAGGATGACGCAGGGTGGCCCTCAAAAATGTTTTCACATCCGGCACTTCGTAGGTATCGAGATACTTCAGCGAGTCGCGGTTAGCATAGTATGCAAAACTTCCATGACCCTCCACTTTTATTTTCTTATTGTTTTCAAACAGCTCCTCGTAGGAAACATTCACTTCTTTCCCGTTGTGCAGATAAGAAGCGCCATCCATTCCTGCCGTTACAATGTTTTTAGGATTCCAGCTGAATTTATAATGCCAGGGATTATTATCACTTTCAGGCGCTATCAATCCACCGCAATAAGATTTGAAGGACGTGATAGTGGAAGCCACACGCTGCACACTGTGAATGATCTGGTTGGCAGTCATATGATCCAAACCCGGATCCAGTCCCATTTCGCACATGAACATCAACCCTGCTTCTTTTACCGCATTGTCCAACTCTTTAATCTCCGGTGATATATACGAGGAAGTAATGAGGTTTTTCCTGAATTGTAAACAATCTTTTGCAAGATGAATATGCAAATGAGGTGGCATTAAGGACACTACAAGATCTGCTTCACGTACCAGTTCTTGCCGGGCAGCAGTATCTGTTACGTCTAGCTCGACCGCTCTGGTATTTTTATCGTCGTTTATTTTATCTTGTATTGCGGCCAAACTGCCGTCGGCAACTATGAGCTGCCACTTATGCTTTGCTGCATGGAACATCAGGTATTGAATCAAACATGTAGATGATTTACCCGCACCTGCAACCAAGATAGTCGGCATATTATAATGAAATTTTTTTAAAATTCGGGCAAAATTAATGGAAAAAGTCCATTCATTAGGAAAAGTTAATATATTTATATTTAATCCATAAAATTAATAAATTATTATAGCATGGTTATATGGAAAAACATTGCAACTATTAAGCAGTTAAATACACAGACTATAGGAACCCTGGCAGAAACTTTAGCCATCAAATTTGTAGAAATCGGACATAATTACCTTAAGGCTTCCATGCCTGTTAATGCTACGGTTCATCAGCCTTACGGAATTTTACATGGCGGGGCATCAGCTGCCCTGGCTGAAACCGTAGGAAGTGTTGGCTCCTGGTTGTGCATAGACGATCAGCATATTTGTGTAGGCATGGAGATCAATTGCAATCATATAAAAAGCGTACGAAGCGGATGGGTAACGGCTACCGCAAAACCTTTTCATATGGGCGCTACATCCCATGTCTGGGATATCCAAATCAGGGATGAAAAAGAAAAACTGGTGTGCGTAAGTAGGTTAACGATGGCGATTCTGAAAAACAGGAACAGGTAACCGCTGGCAAGGTCCTGCTTCCGGTACAATTGTTCAAAATAAATAAGCCCCATAAGGGGCTTATTCTCTAACAGGGGTAAACTATAAACGAAAAAAACTAAGGTTGTACTATAAATGCCTGTTGATAAGATAGTCCATCTTTTACAAGGTGTAATTGGTAAATACCCGATGCCAATCCGCTATTCAGTTTTACCGAATGCACGTTCTTGCCATTAGCATGAGTAATTTCCAGTTGTTGAACGACTTGACCCTGGGCATTTATAATTGTAGCCTGATAGCCGCCGGCTTCCATGTTCCTGAAACTCAGGTTTAATTGACCGTTTTGTACCGGGTTAGGGTATATGACCAGGCTGGATTCTTCTTTTACTGCATCATCGACAGACAAAGGATTGCTACCAGTCGCTAGAATACTAAACCGGTTCGGATCCCAGGAACCATTATCGTTGGTTACCGTAAAATCATAATCAGTATTACTATTAACAGCAAGCGGAGTATAGCTATTCAGGTATGCATCCTTAAGATACAGGTGTTGCGCTGCATTATAATTTTCCGTTTCAACACGGAGACGATAGTTCATCAAACGTGTATTACTAAATTGCAACTGCGTACTTCCTGTATTCACTCCGATCGTGTTTTTGCGTTCGATGGCGAGTACATTTCCATTGGAAGCGATACCGATATTCTCATTCACATTGCTGAATTTTATCGCGTCCAGATTATCTACAGCATCAGCAAATTGAGCATTTCCTATTTGCGTAAAACCGTCGAGTAAGGATACATTATTGTTGGCATCAACCCCGTAAAGCGTACCGATCAGTTTTTCATCCGATGAAGTCGTCTTGAAAATATTGTTCACTACTGTTGTGCTTTTATCTGTTTCATCAAATGTCAGGGTAGCCACGCCATTGCTGCTTGCCGATAAAAAGATAGCTTGCCCCGATTGGATCATTTGAGTTTGTGCTGATCCACTCGGAGTAATGGTATAGGTCCCTGTATTCCCTACATCATCTACGGTTACATAGCCTCCGATCGTATTCAGGTTGGGATCCCAGGCATAAAATCTCCTGGGCAGGTTCGCGCTACGTGTCACACTGTCAAAATTGACCGGTGACGCAAAGGGATTACCCACTACCCAAAATTGACCCGTAGTGAGCGCGGGACTGGTGAAAGTCTGCGATCCCGTCTGTAATTGTCCCAATGCTTTGAGTGTGGTGGTCGTTTGCGGCGCCGGGGGCCAGGTTCCCAGTACGGTTTTGTCTCCCCTGATGAAGATGAAATAAGGTTCGTTCGCTGCACTCGCCACGTTTTGAAATAGTCGCGCATTGTTGATATTCGCTACACCGGTCATTGCCTGTGCAGCCACATCATAATATTTTAGCGAGTAGTCCGGCGAAGCAAAATCAGCCCCATTATTACCGGTAAGGTTACTGATATTCGTACCTACACCTGGTGTTATGGAACCACTGTTACCATCAAAATCATTCTGCCAGTTCAGAGAAATCTGTCCGTTGTTCCCTTTTAACGGTGCCGTCATCAATCTCCAGGCTCTTCTGCCTGCAAGCTGTGGAGTCACCCCTACAAACCGCTCTACCACGACGTCACCGCTCACATTGGCAACTGCCGTGTTGATAGGCGCTACGCGAGCCGTGTTGGTATCATTGCTTTTCAGTACCAGGTTCGCGTTTCCTGTAAGGGTGCCATTTGTAAGCGTGAGTGAAGTAACGACGTTTACCTGGTTACCCGTTCCGGATGTTACGGAGGCACCTGCACTGTTATTCAATGTCAGGTTAGTGACGATGCCGACACCAGACATTACTTGGGCAGTGCTGCCGTTAAGAACGAGATTCCCGGTACCTACGATCCTGTTATTATTTATTACGGTTCCGGTAGCGCCAGTGACGCCGGTCCCGTTATTTTGTATATAGCCTGTAGCCGAATTGGTCAAACTGCCCCTCACATACAACCCACCACCCGTTTTCACATGTATGGAGGCTCCGTTGTTGTTGAGTGTTTGGGCTTCTGCGGACCCTGCAGCGGCTGCCAGTGCTAATAATATGATTTTATGTTTCATTATCAGCTCTTTTTAAAAAGTTATTTGTAAAGTGTTTCCCTATTAGCGGGTTAATATTCAATATGTTATCGACGGTTACAGCTCTCTCTCTCTGAAGATTTCAGTTTTAGATCTGGATAATTTTCTGAGTCCTTCTTATATCGAAAGGAAGATTACCGGAAAACACTTATTGAACAGATACCCCCCCACCGGTCACACCCACCACTGTGTTAATCAGAGATAAACCCGTTGCTGTAGCAGAATAAACCAGTAACAACTTTGTGCCTGCTGTAACTGGAATACTTAATCCTGTTAAACTACCTTCACTTAAACTACCTAGAGAAACAATACCAGTAAGAGCTGGGGTAAGACTAACAGCGGTACCTGAAACAGGAGAAAATATGTTACTGCCTGCAGGAGCAGAATAAAGTTGCGCCGATACGTTTACAGTAGATCCAATTAGATTTAATCCTAAGGTAGCTCTAAAATCAGCATAAACAGATGTGATAGTCCCAGCTCTGGGTACAGTAAAAGCATGATTATTAAGCACAGTACTTAAATCAAGAAGCCCTCCTGCTATGGATATACCGGAAGCAGAGCCACCAAAACCTACCGTTGCTGTAGTACCCACTAAACCAAGTGCAATGGTCGTAAGCGTTACGGGAGTACCCGATGCATAAGGTATAATAGCGCCGCCGCCGCTGCTGCTGCTTACGAACGGCACCCATGACGAGCCATTATAATAGTAAAATCCCGGAGTGTTGTCTGTCTGATAGATCATCAGGCTGGTTGCCGGTGAAGAAATTGCATTCCTTCGGGCCTGCGTCATCCTGGGAATCAATACGCCCTGCGGACCGGACGCGGATGTATCCACTGCCAACGCTGCTGAAGCAGGTGGAGTTGCCGTGTTAATACCAACATTGTTTTGTGCGGATGCTATGCCGCCAGACAATAAACCGGCGAACATAATAATAGATAGTTTTTTCATGAATCTGTGTTTTTAAGTGTTTAATTGTTAATAAAAAATTGCAGGTAATAAGTTTTATATTGGATTTCAATCATAAGCATACAGTTTTCATTTGTTAATGAGGTGCAATTGATTTGTTAGTCTATCGTTAATGCTTACAAAGCTAGAGTACTTTATTCCAACAACCAATAGTTGCAGATTTATTTTTAGAAAAATAATTTGAAATGGGAAAACGCAGATAAGAGCGAGATAAAAATGATACCGAAATGTTATTAATCGGTGTCGGTGATGTCATATTTAAGCACAAATTCTCTTTAAAAATGAATGTAATTACGAACCGCTACTGTTATTTTTGTCGGATGGAAAATTTTGATGAACGCTGGAAAAATGTGGAGAAAATGTTGCAGGAACGTTTTGGTAAAGTGCCGGATATGGAAGGCATTTTATTTTTGATAGGCATGAATGAGTTGGGACAGATGCCTAAACGTAAAACATGGAGCAAAGAGCAAAAACAGGATATCATGCACATAGCTGTTTGTACGTTGCTTAGCCAGGATGGCTATTTTGTAATGATAGAAAAAGATCAGGACGGCTGGCCTCATTTCGAAAACATACAGCCCGTGCCTGCTACCGAACTGCAGACACAGGAACAATTGCTGAAGGAATGTGTGGTTAAGTACTTTGAAATGTAGCGTTTATTTTTCAAAACGATTTCGGGAAATCAGTTAACCGGATTGCCGCATGTTAGCGTAAAGATCAAGAGCGATAATAACATTTTTGTGAAAAAACGCAGGCAATATCATCAGTTTTTTCGTACTATGTAATAATTGGTATGAAATATGTATTTATTACTTTCACTCCGCAATTGTAGACTTATCTATTCATGTTTCCCAAACGGCTCCTGTTCTTCCTTATCATTCTCCTGTTTTTTAAAAGGACCACAGCGCAGCAAGATGATAGTGTCTTCAACGCGACGACCGCTGTTTCGCCGGACAGTAATAAAGTAAAACTCGATTCCGTACATTCTGTTGCAGATTCCATCCCGTTTCCGGATATTATTGAAACTCCCGCTGAGAAAACGTTCGACATCGGAGGAGTTGTGCTGGATAAGAATACCGGAGAAGGGATACCTTTTGCTACTATATTCTTTCCAAAATCAGAAGTAGGTACTTCCGCGGACCTGGACGGAAATTTCTCGATCAAAACGGCGGCATTGCCCTCCGATACGCTTCGTATAGAAGCGATCGGTTATGAAAGCACTTATAAGATTTTGACCGATGCGAAAAAATCATACGGGTTCTATATCGAATTATCCAGGTCCGATAATTTGCTGAGGGAGTTTGTCCTTCGCCCCGGTGAGGATCCAGCGATCGAACTGGTTAAGAATATCATCCGTAAAAAAGCAGATAACAACCCGGACCGTACCGAAAACTACCGGTATGAAGTCTATAACAAACTGGAAGTAGACCTGGAACGCCTTTCCAAATCGCAATTTGAAAAACTGCCTATCCCGTATATGAAACGGTTCAGTTTTATTTATGACAACCTGGACACTTCTGCGGAGGGCAAACCTTTTCTGCCTTTTTATTTCACGGAAACTTTATCTGACTACTATTTTCAACGAGAGCCGAAAAGACAGCGGGAGTTTATTAAGGCCGCACAGGTAAAGGGTGTGAACAATGAAAGCGTAACCAAGTTTTTGGGTAGTATGTATCAAAATGTCAATGCTTACGACAATTTCATCTCGGTATTTGACAAAAAGTTCGTGAGTCCTATCAGCAACCAGGGGCTGTTTTACTATAAATACAAGATAAAAGATACGCAAACCGCTTACGGCTATAACATTATACTCGTTCAGTTTTCGCCTAAACGTAGCGGAGAAAACTGCTTCTTCGGCGATTTCTGGGTGGCCGACAGTGCTTTTGCCTTGCAGCGGATTTCTATGGAAGTACCAAAACTTGCCAATATCAACTGGGTTGACGGGGTAAGTGTCTACCAGGAGTTTGCCCCTATGCATGACTCCACCTGGTTTCCTGTGAAAGATAAATTCATCGCCCATTTTACGGCTACCTATGGTGCCAAACTCCCCGGATTTATTGGCAGAAAAACGACATCTTATAAAAACATATTAGTGAATGATCCGAGCGTCACGGAAGTCATTAACGAGAAAAAATATAAACAGGACGTGATCGTAGCAGACACTGCCGGGCACCATGATGATGCATTCTGGTCAAATGTGCGGCACGACTCGCTTAGCAAAAATGAAAAGGCGATCTATAAAATGATTGATACGCTGGAAAAACTCCCGATTTTCACCACGTATAAAAACATGATCCGCTTCTTCGCATCGGGTGTAAAAGATGTGGGATGTTTCGAGATCGGCCCTTACTGGTATATCTACAGCAATAACATCGTGGAAGGTCCCCGGTTCAGGCTGTCGCTGGGTACCAATCCCCGTTTTTTGAAAGATGTATATGTAAATGGCTATGTGGCATACGGTGTGAGGGACGAACGTTTCAAATATAAGGCGGCGGCACTATGGCTCCTCGACAGGAAGCCGCGTATGTATCTTTATGGCTCCTATACACATGACATCGACCGTACGACCAATTACTACGATGAAGTAAGCACGGACAATATTTTCAGCGTGGCCGTGCGTAAAAAGAATATTCCCTGGAAACTGGCATTTGTGGATGAATACAGGTTCGAGTTTTTCAAAGAATACTACAGCGGTTTCAGCCACCAACTTTCGCTGATCACCAAAGAATTTGACCCTTATGCACCGCTTCCCTCTACAGGAGTTTTTACCGATTTAAACGGAAATCCTGCGGAGCAGATACACAACACCGAATTGAATTTGCGTTTGCGTTTTGCTCATAAGGAAAAATTTGTTGAAGGCAATTATTACCGTTTTAGCCTGGGCAGTGATTACCCTATTATAGAAGCCAGGCTGGGTCTCGGCTTGAAAAATGTGCTGAAAGGTGGATACAATTATCAAAAAGCGTCGCTCAGCATCAGCGACTATATCTCTATACCTCCGGCAGGTGTATTATATGCCAATATTTTCGGCGGAAAATATTTTGGTGTCCTCCCTTATCCCTTGTTGGAAATTCATCCCGGTAATGAGTTTTACTATTATAATAAATATGCTTTCAACATGATGAACCGTTACGAATTTATCAGTGACCAATACGTGGGCATCAACCTGGAGCACAATATCGGCGGGGGTATTTTTAATTATATTCCTTTACTGAAAAAATTGAAAATGCGCCAGTTCTGGACGGCAAAAGCGCTGTATGGCGATCTCAGCGATGCCAATAAAGCACTTAACCTGGATAAGGGGTATCCCTTCCGTACGCTGAATGAGCAACCTTATGTGGAATTAGGGACCGGGGTTTCCAATATTTTACAAGTATTCAGATTGGATTTCGTATGGAGGGTATCTCCAAAAAGCCCGCCGGGAGAAGCGCTCAGCCGCAGGTTCGGCATTTTCGGCAGTGTACGGTTCAACTTCTAAATAAATAAAGCCAGACTAAGAGTAGTCCGGCTTATTAATTCGTTAATTACACATTCATCAATACATTCATTTCAAGGGGTAAATTATGATAATGGAAACGGATGAATAGTTGTAAAAATTCTATTACAAATATCGATCAGCCAGGGTCATCGCACCATACCGTATTCCGGGTATTTTTATATACCCAGCAGCACGTAGTAGGATGCATCAACTTTCACCATATTATCTTTGCTATAAAACCACTTAACGAGTGTACTGCATTCGACTATCTTCAGTAGTCGTATTTAGGATATTTTGAGGCTGTTACAGCCAGTCCTTCACAACTGATGATAATATTTTGATCTGCAGACTACCTAAACCACTATTTTTGAGTTCTAAACATTGACTTTTCCAACACCATGACCACCCAGGAGTTTATAGCAGCTGCTTTAAAAGAAGACGTAGGCAATGGCGATTATTCTACCCTTTCCTGCATCGACCCGGCTGCACAGGGCCGGGCTGTATTGAAAGTAAAGGAAAACGGCATTTTGGCCGGGGTACAACTCGCGAAAGATATTTTTCATTTCCTGGAGCCCGAAGCGGCTTTTGATGTTTTCATACAGGATGGTGAAACCGTGAATTACGGCGATATTGCTTTTGAGGTAAAAGCCAAGGTCCATACCATATTACAAGCGGAACGACTCAGCCTGAACTGCATGCAACGTATGAGCGGTATCGCTTCCCTCACACATCAGTTCGTTGAAAAAATAAAAGACTATCCTGCTAAGATATTAGATACCCGCAAAACAACTCCCCTCTTCCGGCATTTTGAAAAACTGGCCGTGAAAATAGGCGGTGGTGAAAATCATCGAATGGGGCTATATGATATGGTGATGCTTAAAGATAACCATATTGACTACTGTGGCGGCATTGAAAAAGCGATCGAGAAAGCGCATGCTTACCTGAAAGCTAACAACCTGGATCTTGCCATAGAAGTAGAGACCAGAAACCTGGATGACGTAAAAAGGGTACTGTCCGTAGGCCATGTGCATCGTATTATGTTAGACAATTTTAAACCTGCGGATATTACGGAAGCAGTTGAACTGATCAACAAGCAATACGAGACAGAGGCATCCGGAGGCATACAACTGGAAAATGTAGTGGAATACGCTAAAACAGGTGTCGATTTTATCTCCGCTGGAGCTATCATTCATCATGCAGTTAGCATGGACCTGAGCCTAAAAGCACAAACTATCTGATGAAACACCTGGTATTTCTGATCAACCCGAATTCAGGAGTCGATAGGGTAAAAGATTTTGCTGATACCATACAGACATCGCTTGACCAACGGCAGTTTACTTACGAAATTCAATATACCGAACGGGAGAAGCACGGGATAGAACTGGCAAGAAATGCCTCTCAAAACGGAGCTTACGGCGTAGTGGCTATCGGAGGGGACGGTTCGGTCAATGATGTGCTGAAAGGGCTTGTAAATACGGATACGGTTATGGGTATTATTCCCCGTGGTTCCGGAAATGGCATGGCAAGGAGCCTTGGTATCCCATTGGCTGTGAAGGAAGCCGTAGCAATTATCAACAGAAATAAAGTACAGGCAACGGATGTGGCTTATGCAAATGAAAATATCTTCCTGAGTAATGCAGGCGTAGGCTTTGACGCGACTATCATTCAGAAATTCAGGCAAAGCAAACGCAGAGGATTCATTTCCTATTGCAGCATCATCCATGATTGCATTTGGGGATATAAAGATGAAACGTATTCCCTGACCGTCGATGGAAAAACATATACCGAAACCGCTTTCATCATCAATGTAGCCAATGGTAAACAGCTGGGCTATGACTTTGTGATCGCACCGCATGCCGACTGGACGGACGGTTTGCTGGACGTGACCGTGATCCGGAAATTCCCTAAACTTATGGCGGTGTTACTGGCGTTGCGCTTACGGACCAATTCGATTCACAAAAGTCAATACGTGCGCACCTTCAGGGGAAAACATATTTCCGTTTCTGCAGCCCGAATTGATCTGTTACAAACCGATGGCGACTCACATCGTACGCAGTCACCTGTTGTTTTCCATGTAAGCGGAAAACAGAACATCTTTGTTCCCTAATCAAAAAACTCATCGCGATTACGACGGTCTTGCTTGGTGGGTTTACCTGTTTTACTCAAACGCTTGCCGGTGTAAAAGCTTGCCGAAAGTCTCGTGTCCTGTGCTTTATCCTCTTCGCTGGTGAGGTCGACATAGTACTTGACCGCTTCTTCATACCCTACCCTGTTATGCAACAAACCGGTTACTTCTATCGTCCATTTACGAGCCGGCGTACGAATATCGTAGCGCTCTCCCACCGCCACCTGTTTTGAAGGTTTTACATTATTGCCGTTCCATTTTACTTTTCCTTCGTCTATAGCCTCCGTAGCCTGTGTACGTGTTTTAAAAATCCGAATGGACCATAAATATTTATCGATCCTTAATTTCTCACCGTTCATTGTTCCGAAGGTAAAAAAAATGCAGTTCGCCGGAAAATGTGTTTGGTTTTTTTGCACATAGTAATGCATCCCTCCCTCTCCTTCCGTTCTCCCACGGGTGCAGCAGAATTCTGCTGAAATATCCCTTTTCGTTTTCTTACTTTTGCGTTCCTTAACAGATATACCCATGGTAACCCTCAGTGCCCAAAAGCTGGACCTTGCTGCATTTGAACGTATCGTACTACAAAAAGAAACATTGCATTTGGACGATGCTGCCATCCGGAATGTCGTGGCAAGCTTCGAGTTTCTTAACGAGTTTTCTAACGATAAACTGATCTACGGGATCAATACCGGCTTTGGTCCTATGGCTCAATACCGGATTGATGATGCCGACAGAACTGCTCTGCAATATAATCTCATTCGCAGTCACAGTTCGGGAATGGGGCAGCTCCTTTCAGAGCAGCAATGCCGTGCTACGCTGCTCGCCCGCATGAATACCTTGCTGTTGGGCTATAGCGGCATACATGTCAGCACCATCAACTTAATGGTAAATCTGTTAAATGCCGAAGCCTATCCTTGCATCTACGCCCATGGCGGCGTGGGAGCCAGCGGCGACCTGGTACAGTTGGCTCATTTGGCATTAGGACTAATCGGAGAGGGCGAGTTTTGGTTTAAAGGACAAGTGGTTCCTGCGAAACAAGTATTTGACACATTGAATTTGCATCCGCTGGAAGTCCATATCCGGGAAGGGTTGGGTTTACTTAATGGTACTTCAGCCATGACAGGGATAGGTGCCATCAACGTGCTGCATGCCCGAAAGCTCATCACGGGACAGATATTATTCTCTTTAATGGTTAATGAGATCATGCAGGCTTATGATGATCATTTCTCCGAAGAACTGAATGCTGTAAAGCTCCATCCGGGTCAGCAAATGGTGGCAAAGGCCATGCGCGCGATCTCTAAAAAAAGCGGGTTGCTGCGTAAGCGTCATGAACACCTTTACGACAAAAAAGTAACGGAAGAAGTTATAGAAGATAAGGTACAGGAGTATTATTCCCTGCGTTGTGTGCCGCAGATACTGGGTCCGGTCTATGATACTATCGAGAATACAGCCCGCGTCATTACAGCGGAACTCAATTCGGTAAATGATAATCCCGTGATCGACAAGGAAAGCAGGAACATATTCCATGGGGGCAATTTCCACGGAGATTATACAGCTTTGGAAATGGATAAGCTGAAGATCGCTGTCACCAAGCTTTCCATGCTGGCAGAACGCCAGTTAAATTTTTTGCTGAATCACCATCTAAATAAAAAACTGCCACCGTTTATTAATATGGGCAGGCTGGGTCTCAATTTTGGTATCCAGGGTATGCAATATCCTGCGGTGAGTAATGTTGCGGAAAACCAGACGCTCAGCAACCCGATGTATATTCACAGTATATCCAATAACAACGACAACCAGGATATTGTGAGCATGGGATGCAACGCGGCACAAATGTGCGCCCGCGTTATTGAAAATTCTTTTGAAGTATTGTCGGTTCATGCCATGGCCATCATTCAGGCTATTACCCATTTGGATTACCAGGACCGGCTTTCACCCGCTACCAAATGGATGTTCGACGAGATCAGCGCCTTATCTCCGGCTTTTACGGAAGACGAAGCTTCCAGTCAACGTTTTGCCAGGATTAAAAACTGGTTGATGGAAACCGAAGTCGGTGCCAAAATGAAAGATCTTTTGGGTTTTGATGCCTGGCAACTTGTGGAGATCACCAAGTAAAAGATAGCCGTGCATTTAACCTGTTGCCGAAAAGATCATTTCTTATACCTGTTCTTCATTATTTTCCTGGCTGGCTGCGGACTGCAAGAGAATAAGGAATATGATATCAACGATGGTGTTGCTGAATCTCTTTATTTTAACGCTCCCGGTCAGGCAAAGAATAGCTATAAGGTAACAGCTATTAAAGACGGCGACACGTTTGTGATCTTGAAAGAAGGCAAGGAGCAGGTGATCAGGCTGGCGCATATAGATTGCCCGGAAAAGAAGCAAGCTTTTGGCAGTAAGGCCAGGCAATATGCTTCGCAGTTATGTTTCGGGAAATATGTAACGCTAAAGGGCAACAACAAATACGACAGGAACAAACGGCTAATAGCAGAAGTATTTTTAGAAGATGGTACCAATATCAATAAGGAACTGGTGAAGGCAGGGCTGGCATGGCATTTCAAAAAATATTCCAATGATATGACCTATGCAGTTCTGGAAGAAAAAGCGAGAAAGAGGCAAATAGGAATATGGTCCGAAAAAGAACCTGTAGCACCCTGGTTCTGGCGAAAAAATCGTCAGAAGAAAAGCAACGAAATTGCTCCCTTATTTCGTTAATGTAACAACATGCAAAATTTTGGCAGATATCTCATTACCAATATTTAAAACGCTACCAGACTTTCCAGTCCGCTTTACCCTGCCACATTTCTTCCAATTCTTCCTTATCACGGATGGTATCCATGCATTTCCAGAAATCATGGTGCTTATAGGCCGCTATCTGCCGGTCACGGGCGAGATCATTCATGGGCTGACGCTCCCACATCACATCATCGGCATCCGGCTTCAGGTAATCTTTAATAGCAGGTTCTATCACGAAAAAACCGCCGTTGATCCAGGTACCGCTATCTTCGGGTTTCTCTTCAAAGCTATCAATAGTTCCGTCTTCTTCTATCTTGATCACCCCAAAACGACTGGTAGCCTGTATAGAAGTCATGGTGCAGATCTTCCCGCTGTCTTTATGAAATTTTACCAGGTCATCTATATTCACATTGCACACGCCATCTCCATACGTCAGCATAAAAGTCTCATTACCCACATAAGGCAGCACACGTTTTAATCGGCCGGCTGTCATGGTATCCAACCCGGTATCGATGAGAGAGATTTTGAAAGGTTCTGCATTGGTCTGGTGTACCTGCAACGAATTGTCTTTCAGGTCGACGGTCACATCTGCATTGTGCATAAAGTAGTTCACAAAATACTCTTTAATCATCCAGCCTTTGTAACCCAGGCAGATGATAAACTCCGTATGCCCGTATGCGGCATATATTTTCATGATATGCCAGAGGATCGGTTTACCCCCTATTTCTATCATGGGTTTAGGGCGAAGCGTGCTTTCTTCTGATATACGTGTGCCACGGCCGCCGGCGAAGATGACTACTTTCATGAAGTTGGTTTGATTCGGTTTCTATTTTCTTTCAAATGATTTGGGAATGGAAAATGGCATATCGACATTGCCATTGAAGCTGATATCAGTATAGTTCATTTCCAGCAAATACGGGTTTCCCTGGTTGATTACGTTTATAACCCGGTCTTTGGGGAAATTATTGCTGTTTATATTCTGATAATTACCGAGTTTTATATTGGCGATGGAATTGTCGTCGTCAAGATAGACTTTCAGCGCGCCTATGGAATTTGCATTTTTACCGATAGCGATTTCCTGGTTGAGATTATCCTTTTTTACGATCAGGGTAACATCATTATCATTTTCTACTATATTTTTCAGCTCCCCGTCCTGGCGAAGCGTATTACCAATCAGCAGGTTTTGCAGCATAGAAAAGTCAACAGGGAAGGGAATGACCTTATTGGCATCCTCCGTTTTCATAGCGGTATAGGTTTTATCGGCGAAGTTGATAAGTGTAAAACTATCCGGAGTAGCGTAGATACGGGCTACGTTAAAAATACCACCCAGTGCCGTAATATTCACCCAGGTAGCTTCATTTTTCTTTATGCGGATGTGTGCGGTAAAATCCAGGTTCTGCCCCCTGCCCTCAAAATGGCATTTCGCCTTACCGGAGAATGTATTGAAGTCAATTTCTTTTTTCCAGACGGGAACGTATTTATCCGCTAATGCTTTGCTGTAGGCAGGAGCATTCGGTTGCACCGCCTGCCTGGCTGTATCTGTAGAAACAATGGCTGTTTTTGTCTTGGATTTTTTCCCTTTCTTAAAAATGCCGCAGGAAGAAAACTGGAAAAGCAAACCGCCCAAAATGCAGGCGAATACTAGTTTTGGAATGTTATTATTCATATATCTTTCGGTCTTGGATTTTTTTATCAATCGTCGTGTTATCCGTTCCTTTCTCTTTTGCCGTCTTCCAGTTTTGCACAGCTTCGTCTACATTGTTCAGCCTGTAGTTGATATCACCAAGATGATCCCAAAGGGTACCATCAGCTGCAGGGTTCGCTTTTATCGCATCTTCAATGTATTTTTTTGCTTCCTTGAATTTGCGCAGCTTATAAAGTACCCAGCCATACGTGTCTAAAAAAGTAGCTTCACCGGGACGTAGTTCAAGTGAACGTTTTGACATCTTCTCTGCATCCTCTAAACGCGTGCCACGAACTGATAAATAATAGCTATAGTTGTTGAGTACTGAAGCATTGTCCTTATTCAGACTAAGAGCTTTGTCGTAAGCACTGTCGGAGTTAGGGAAATCTTTCAGGAAATTATAGGCATCTCCCAGCGAAGAATACATATCTGCCAGGAGCAGCTTATTGTCTTCCGGTTGCAGCTCTATCGCCCTGTTCATCGATTTCACGGTCTGTGCATAATCTTTTTTATAAATATGTCCTACCCCGTTAAAATAATGGATCATAGCATTATTGGGGAAATAACGTAATGCTTTTTTGCTGCTGGTAATCAGCGAATCAGGATTGTTGGAAGTAAGATAGACCAGCATGAGTTCATGCCACAACTCGTAGCGTGAAGGCTCACTGTCCAAGGCTTTCTTCAGGTATTTTGCAGCTTCTTCCGGCTGATTGTTCCTGGCCAGTATCTGCCCGTAAAACGATTGCATCAGCACGCTCTCCGGTTGCTGGTCCAGTAATTTTTTAGCTACCGTTACTGCATGCTTCTTCCTGACGGAGTCATCTTCCACTTCCGCCAGGTATTGTTGCAACATCGTGGCTTGAGCACCTTCGTCAAGATTGGGATTGAGAATGGTCCTGGTAATGTAATCATCATACTGCGCGGTATCCTTTTTCTTTTGGTAGTAAGATGCCAGCCCGTATTGTAACGTCGGTTCTTCAGGGAATTTCTTGATAGCATCCTGATAAACCTGAAGCGCCTTTTCGGGTTGGTTATTACTGGAGTAGATTTCCGCGAGGTTAGAAAGGTATTTTCCATCTTTGGGGTTCTTCTCCACCAACTCCCGCGCTATTCTTACAGCGCCGTCTACATCGTTCATCTGGAGGTAGATATCCTGCTTCATTTGCAGGATCAGCTCGTCAGCAAATGAAGATTCCATTAGCTTATCCAAAGCGGCCAAGGCTTCTTTGTATTTTTTTGCGCGCACATAGTTACTTGCGGCTTCATAATAGAACGGCCGATTAAAGTCGCTGGTTTTCCCGAGTTCCGCGTAAAGCACAGCGGCTTCATCATAGCGTTTTTGTCTTTTTAAGACTTCGCCCAGCGCCTCCCTGAACCAGATATTGCTTTTATCGAGTTCAGTTGCTTTTTTGATATGTTTTTCAGCTTCGTCAATGCGATTACTGGATAGTTCAAGAGATGCCAGGTCATAATAGGCGGCCGCTACTTCCGGTCTTTCTTTAATGAACTTCAGCAGCAATGCCTCCTGCTGCTTTTCCTCTCCCAATAATTTGGCCTTTACTGCGTCGTAGTAAAGTGCATCTGCTGCCAGCTTTTTCGAGGCAGCCGACTTCTCCGCCTCTGTAACCTGCGCCATGGCAGGCCCGATAGCGGATAAGAAAATAAAGATGAGCGTTGTTAATAGTTGGTTACTATAAGAGATTCGTATCATGACTGGGTTGAAAAATCCCCAAGGCTTAATTCACGTGGGTTTTCACTGTAATTTACGTTTTTGCCTATTAAAGAATTGTTCAAAACCATGTTTTTAACAATGCTCTGCGCTTGCACAATTGTATTGCTAATGCGGCAGTTTTCCAGCATTACTCCTTCTTCCAAAGAAACATTGGGTCCTATTACCGAGTTTTTCACTACAACGTTTTCGCCTATAAAACAGGGAGCGATGATGGTAGAATTTTCAATTTTAGCAGAATCAGAAACTAACTGTTCTTTGTCTTTTTTTATGTCCAGAATGCGTGTATTAGTATATACCGTTGCATCCTTATTACCACAATCCAGCCATTCCTCCACCTGATCTGTATAGAATTTCAAGCCATTGTTGAGCATGTGATCCATAGCATCCGTGATCTGGTATTCACCTTTTTGCTTGATGTCGTTGTCCAGTAAACGCTGCAATTCCTGGCGCAGGTTTTCACCGTCTTTAAAATAATATACACCGATAATCGCCAGATCTGAAACAAATTCGGTCGGTTTTTCTACAAAGGCTGTGATCTCATTCTGCTCATTCAGTTTCACCACACCAAATGCGGAAGGATCTTCCACTTTTTGCGTCCATACTATGGCATCTTTATTTTTGTCGATGCTGAATGTTGCTTTGAACAAGGTATCTGCAAATGCAATGAATACATTTCCTTTCAGTGCTTCCTGAGCCGCCAGTATAGCATGGGCTGTTCCCAGGGCTTCGTACTGGTAATAGATTTTACCCGTGGCTCCCAGGTCATTTGCCACTTTCACTAAATGATCTTCGACTGCTTTACCAAAACCCGGCCCGATAATGAAAGCAATCTCTTCCACTTTTTCGTTAGAAGTCGCGATGATATCTTCCACCAAACGTTGTACGATAGGTTTTCCTGCAATGGGAATCAAAGGTTTTGCGGTAGTAAGTGTATGCGGGCGCATTCTCTTACCCATACCTGCCATTGGAATAATGATGTTCATAATAATACTGAAATTTTTAGTCGTTATTTTAAAAACATAAGATCAGGATACTTATCGCTCTCTCCAGGTTAATCATTCGAAATTTACAGGGTTCCCGAATGCCCAAAACCACCTTCTCCTCTTCCTGTATCGGTAAGGGTTTCTGCCACCTGCCAATCAATACGTTCATACCTGCTTATAATCATTTGTGCTACGCGTTCACCGTTTTCTATTATTTGTTCTTCTGCTGATAAGTTAATTACGGGTAGCATGATCTCACCACGGTAATCGGCATCTATTGTTCCGGGTGTATTTACCAGTGTTATTCCTTTTTTTATAGCCATACCACTCCGGGGACGTATCTGGGCCTCAAAACCTTGCGGCAAAGCCATATAAAGACCGGTAGGTATCAGTTTCCGCTCCAGTGATTTCAACACCACGGGCTCCGGCAACCAGGCACGAAGATCCATACCGGCTGCATCCTGTGTCTGATACTTAGGCAGCTCGTGCGGCGACTTATTGATAACGGGAACTTCTACTGTCATAAAGCGCGGCAAATTTATGAGTTGCCGCGCAAATATTTAGAAATTCTATTTAGGAGACAGAGTATTGGCAAAGCTTTATAGGTCAGAACAGGCAAAGCAGGCTTTACGGATTATCCGTTGAAGAGCAGAAAACCTGCATTCTTTATCATAAAATATACTTCCGTACCTGAAATATGCTTAAAATCGTATACTTCCGAAACCACGTTGTTTTTCCTTAGCTTTGGCGCGTTTAAAATTTTTTCGACCATGAAAGAAGTATATATCGTATCTGCCGTACGTACCCCGATGGGTAGCTGGGGCGGATCGCTAAAAGATTTCTCGGCTACCAAGCTGGGAGCCATTGCTATCAAAGGCGCATTGGACAAGATCAACCTGAAGCCGGAAGAAGTAAATGAGGTATTGATGGGATGTGTTATCCAGGCAAACCTGGGGCAAGCACCGGCACGTCAGGCAGCCAAATTTGCAGGCGTACCTGATACAGTGCCGTGTACTACGATCAATAAGGTATGCGCCAGTGGTATGAAAGCGATCTCGCAAGGGGTCCAGTCCATTCTCCTGGGCGATAACGATGTAGTGGTAGCCGGTGGCATGGAAAGCATGAGCAATGTACCCTTCTACAATCCTTCACAACGTTGGGGAAACAAATACGGAGATGTGAAAATAATCGATGGTATTGCTAAAGATGGGCTTACCGATGTGTATCACAACTATCCTATGGGTAATGCCGGTGAGTTGGCAGCGAAGGAATTCAACATTTCCCGCGAACAGCAGGACGAATACGCCATCCAAAGTTACAAACGCAGCCAGGCAGCCTGGGAAGCCGGTAGAATGGATGCAGAAGTAATACCGGTAGAAATTCCGCAACGCAGTGGGGAGCCTGTAAAATTTGCCAAAGATGAAGAACCCTGGAATGTAAAATTTGATAAAATACCTTCGTTGCGTCCGGCATTTACTAAAGACGGTACTATTACGGCTGCAAATGCGTCTACGATGAATGACGGTGCAGCAGCAGTGGTATTGATGAGCAGGGAAAAAGCAGAAGCTTTAGGTATTAAACCCTTGGCGAAAATTCTGAGTTATGCAGATGCAGAACAGGCGCCGGAATGGTTCACGACCACCCCTTCTGTTGTGATCCCTAAAGCCGTTGAAAAGGCAGGATTGAAAATGGAAGACATCGAGTTCGCAGAGATCAACGAGGCTTTTGCTGTCGTATCCATTGTTAATATGCAGAAATTAGGGTTGAGCGCTGATAAAGTAAACGTCAATGGTGGTGCTGTATCACTGGGCCATCCCCTGGGAGCCAGCGGTGCACGTATTGTAGGCGCTTTAGTGAATATCCTGGGACAAAACAATGCCAAGTATGGCGTAGCAGGCATTTGCAACGGCGGCGGCGGCGGCAGCGCGATCGTCATAGAAAAAATGTAATTCACTTATTTATTTAAAAGAACCGTCTCTTACGAATGTTGGAGACGGTTCTTCATTTTCAGCGATTCCTGAATACTAAATATTACACCAGTTTGGCATCCAGCGTAATCTCCATATTATACGCTTTCGATACCGGGCAATTTGCCTTGGCATCGGCGGCAGCTGCCTGAAATTGTTCTTCCGAGATTCCCGGCACTTTAGCGCGGAGCGTGAGTTCACTTTTGGATATCACACCATCTTTCAGGGTAATTAAACAATCTGTATGCAGCTCTTCGGGAATAAACCCGGCACTGTCCAATACAAAAGATAGTTTCATAGAAAAACAACCGGCATGTGCGGCGGCCATTAACTCCTCCGGATTGGTGCCTACTCCTTCTTCAAAACGAGATTTATAGGAGTATTGAGCTTTATTCAAAACCGTACTCTGCGTGGTTAATGTTCCGGTACCTTCTTTTCCGGATCCTTTCCATATCGCTGTTGCTTTACGAGACATAATTTTTTTATTTTTTTATAGATGAGAATTTCTGACTGAAATATATAAAAATCACACCTTGCTTTCCCAGAAAACTGTATAAAAAAATGGTTAAGAATTGTAAATCCATTTTCTACCTTTGCAGTCCATTTTTCAAACTATATATGCACGCTTCCGTAAAAATCTTCTCAGGTACCAATTCTCGTTACCTCGCGGAAAAAATTGCCCAATCTTTTGGCAAGCAATTGGGCAAACTGGATATTCCCAAATTCAGCGATGGCGAGTTTCAACCTGTCTATCAGGAGTCTATCCGCGGAGATTATGTTTTCTTGGTGCAATCTACCTTCGCACCTTCTGATAATCTGATGGAGTTGCTTATGATGATCGATGCCGCCAAACGTGCCTCGGCAGGCTATATTACAGCTGTGATCCCTTACTACGGTTTTGCAAGACAAGACCGGAAAGATAAACCACGTGTGTCTATAGCTTCGAAAATGGTAGCCAACCTGCTGACCACCGCCGGCGCTGACCGTGTCATGACCATGGATCTGCATGCCCCGCAAATACAGGGATTTTTTGATATCCCGGTAGATCACCTGGATAGTTCGGCAATTTTCATCCCATATATAGAAAGTTTAAAGATAGAAAACCTTATCTTTGCGTCCCCTGATGTAGGTTCTACCAACCGGGTGCGTGAAGTAGCCAAGTATTTTGAGTTGGATATGGTGATCTGCGATAAGCAACGCAAACGGGCTAACGAGGTGGCTGAGATGACGGTAATAGGTGATGTAACAGGAAAAAATGTAGTTCTTATAGATGATATTTGCGATACTGCAGGCACTTTAAGCAAGTCAGCAGCATTGTTGAGAGAAAAAGGAGCCCTGTCGGTTCGTGCTTGTTGTACGCATCCGGTGCTAAGTGGAAAAGCGTATGAGAATATTGAAAATTCCATGCTCGAAGAATTAGTGGTGTGCGATACGATTCCCTTAAAACAAGAATGCAGTAAGATAAAGGTATTGCCTACAGCAGAGCTTTTTGCCGTGGCGATCCGCAATACGTTTGAGAATAAGAGCATTAGTTCTTTGTTTTTGCACGGAAAAAGATAAAGTAAGAGTTGGCATTGAAGATGCCGGCTTTACCATTTGATTTATTTAACAACTGTCTATACAAAAAAATCCGTCTTCCCCAAGTGGGATACACAAAAATTTAAAAAGCAGTTTTCAACGACCGGATGTTCGGACGGGTATGCGATCGGCGCTGAAAGCAAAAAAAACGAAACACACATGAAAAGTGTAAAAATTGAAGGAAAAAGCAGAAGCGAATTCGGTAAAGCAAGCACGCGCCGTCTTCGTTCTGAAGGTCATGTACCTGCCGTAATTTACGGTAACGAAACAAAACATTTCAGCGCGCCGGTGATGACTTTCCGTTCGCTGGTGTATACGCCTGACTTCCAGTTGGCCGAAATCACGGTAGACGGCGCTACTCACAAATGTATCCTTAAAGACATTCAATTTGACGTGGTAACTGACGAATTGAGCCATTTGGATTTCCTGGAATTGGCGGATGACAGAAGAATCATCGCTAACCTTCCTTTGAAATTCGTAGGTACCCCTGCCGGTGTAAAGGCGGGTGGTCGTTTAGAGATCAAAATGAAATCTTTAAAAGTTCGTACCTATCCTAAAAATCTTACAGAAGCTATTGAAGTAAACATCGAAAAGCTGAACCTGAACGAAAATATTCGTGTAGAAGACGTGAATGCCGGTGAAATGGAGATCATGAACTCGCCTCGTATTCCTATCGCTTCCGTTGTAATGACGCGTGCCCTTAAGCAAGCTGAAACTGAAGAAGCAAAAGGTAAAAAATAATCGCTTCAACAGCAATTTTAAAAAACCTCTCTATATGATAGAGAGGTTTTTTTGCCGATATTATATACGGATTCTTTAATGATTTTAGCTATCCAGGAAGCTTATTGTCTCTCAAAAACTCCATAGTTCACCGAACCAAAGGATGTATCTTTAACTATAAACTTATTTTTCTCAAACGAGTAAAATTCCAAATACATGGTATCCGGCTCGCCCTCATAACTCCTGATCTGTCTTATATAAGTTTCGCTTGCTGAAACCATCCAGGTAAAAGGATCTACGGACGAGTCTGCTAAAAACGTTGAGGTACCCTCGCCATTGGACTTATATTCATCCAGATAACTGTACTGTTCGTCAATAGGAATAAGTGAGCCCGGGTCTTTACCACCCTGAGTAACTTTCCATTTGCCGATTAGTAAATCAGACCGCTTTTTCTTCGTATCGTTCTGTTTGTTATCTTCTTTCTTACAAGAGCTGAGGATACTCGCTACTGCCAGGCTAATAACAATGATTCTGAAATGCATACTTATATTTATCAGACTAAACGAAGTCCGACTTTAATTATTGTATTTCAACTTTTAAAATAAATAAACATACCGTATAACGAATCAAATTTCCGTATGATTTGCCTTACAAAATCACCTGGCATTTTCCCCGGTAAAGTGATTCGCCTACGTTCAATTTTGGAGTGAACATATTCCATTGGCGCTGTATCTTCGCGGTCATGAAATTTTTGATTGTAGGCTTGGGAAATATCGGGTATGAATACGATGCCACACGTCACAATATCGGCTTTGATGTAGTGGATGCTTTCGTCATTAAGAACGGAGGCAGTTTTCAACTGGACCGGCATGCTTACATGGCGAATGTAAGATGGAAGGGAAAAAACTTTGTAGTGATAAAACCCACTACGTACATGAACCTGAGTGGTAAGGCAGTAAAATACTGGATGGATAAAGAGAAAATAGCCATAGAAAATATGCTGGTGATCCTGGATGATCTTGCCCTGCCCATCGAAACGCTAAGGCTTCGGAGCGGAGGCAGCGATGCAGGTCATAACGGGCTTAAAAATATTGATTTACTGTTGCAGACCAATCAATATCCACGTCTTCGATTTGGGATCGGTAACAATTACCCAAAGGGCAAACAGGTCGATTTTGTACTCGGTAAATGGACGAAAGAAGAGCTACCCGTAATACAAGAAAAAGTCCTCAGATCCATTGACGTAATCGAAAGTTTCGCTACGCAGGGAGTTCTGAAGACTATGAGTATTTATAATAAGTAGTTTGCTTATTTTCTTCCTATAAAATCACATATCTTTTTATCGGTAGAGACAGTTACATCCTCTACTACCTGGTTAAATACGGTAAGGTTTTTAAATCCGTTCCTGGAAAGTACGGCTCTTGAGTAGCGACGATAGTTTTCTCTCGAATAATCGTCGAACTGGATGCTATATCCTTCTGTAGTCAGGTCGCCTGTTGTACCGCTTAAGGTATCGTTTATCCTGCTGGTTTGCACCAGTTTCACTTTGTTAGGATATTTATCCAGGAAGATAATCACAGAATCCCGAATCGGAGTAAGTCCGTCACAAGCCCTTTCACCTACATACAATCCCAGAAATTTATCTGCAGCCATTATTTCGCATTCTGCACCTTCATACCCCACTTTGCAACGGCAAAGTCCTTCCGCACAAGATCCACCGTGTTCGCACTTTAGATCAAGACAAGGATCCTGTTCACACGAAGTATAAAGCATCGTACTGGTAACCCCTAAAAAAGCACAAACTGTAATAAATGTAGTTTTCCAAAGTTGCATGGAGTAGAATTAATTTATTCAGCCAAAATACAAAAATAATCGAGTAATAAAACTATGGATCAATTTTTTCACGAGTTTTCTTATCGAAACACTACGTGTTAAAAGCATTCCAGCCTTGTGCCTGTATATCATGAAGATTTCCGCCTTTGGTTTCGAGCTTCATCCCCTTGCCTACCTCCGTCATATACCCTATTACACTTACCTGATCATAGTTTTTTATTTTTTCATAATCTTCCTGCGCAATGGTAAATAGCAATTCATAATCTTCTCCCCCATTCATCGCGCACATGGTCGGATCGATGTTGAATTCATAGGCCATCTCCTTTGTTTCTTCATGTATCGGGATCTTGGATTCATAAACGAGGCAACCCAGGTTGCTTTGGACGGAGATATGAAGCAGCTCTGAGCTTAATCCGTCACTTACATCAATCATGGATGTAGGTGTAATTCCATTTTCCTGCAACCAGTCTATCACATCAGTTCTGGGTTCCGGTTTTAGTATCCTGCCCACCACGTATTTTTTATTCTGCAGGTCAGGTTGCACTTCAGGGTTTTCGAGAAATATGTTCTTCTCGCGTTCCAGCAATTGCAGACCGATATAAGCAGCCCCCAGATCCCCTGTAACACAAATCAGGTCATTTGCCCTGGCACCACTTCTTGACACAAATTTATCGGGAGTTATTTCACCCAAAGCCGTCACGCTGATCACAAAGCCTTTTTGGGACGTGCTGGTATCTCCTCCGATCAAGTCTACATGGTAGGTTTCACAGGCAGCATATACACCGGCATAAAACTCCTCCAATGCCTCTACAGAGAAACGGTTGGATATACCAATACTCATAGTGATATGTGTCGGGGTCGCATTCATGGCGCAGATATCTGAAAGATTGACTGCTACTGCTTTATAGCCCAGGTGTTTTAACGGTGTATACATTAAGTCAAAATGTACATTCTCAAGCAACAGATCTGTAGTAACCACTGTTTGTTTTCCAAAATGGTCGATCACCGCAGCATCATCTCCCACACTCAATATGGTTCCGGCTTGCACCGTATCTGCATTTTCCGTCAATTTACGGATCAACCCGAATTCACCCAGTGAATTTATCTCTGTTCTGTTTTCACTCATATGCTAATCTTTATTTTTTATCAGGCTTATCATTTCATCATGTATCAACCCGTTGGTAGCCAATGTCTGTTTATCGTAGACACTGTACGCGTCTCCATCGAAGTTCGTGATTCTTCCACCCGCTTCCTCTACAATAAGATAACCGGCAGCAAGATCCCAGGGATTAAGATTGTACTCCCAAAAACCATCGAATCTACCACAGGCAACCCAGCAAAGATCGATGGCTGCAGAACCTAATCTTCGTACCGGCAGGCCTTGCATGATGAATCGCTCGAATACCTTGATAGGGTGCTCATTTTCGTTAGGCCATTTGTAAGGGAAACCAGTAACCAGGCATGCTTTTCTGAAATCAGATTTTTGGGAAACGGTAATAGGTACATCATTTAAAAAAGCACCCTTCCCTTTTTCTGCAAAGAATAATTCATTCATCATCGGGTTGTAAACAACACCCAACTGTAAAACATCTTTATAGCTCAGACCGATGCTTACACAGCAAATAGGAATACCGTGGGCAAAGTTCACCGTTCCGTCAATAGGATCGATGATCCATTTATATTCAGAATGCATTTCTTCTGACCCCTCTTCTTCGCTGATAATCGTGTGATCCGGATAAGTAGCCTTGATGATCTGGATAATCCTGGTTTCGCAAAGCATATCCACTTCGGTCACAAGGTTGTTAATGCCCTCCTTATTATTGATTTTAAAACTACCCTGGAAATAGGATTGTATTATTTCGCCTGCTTCCTTAGCTGCTTGTACCAATGTGGCTTTCAGATCACTCATTTTATAATTTTAGCTGTTTACCCAAATAATAGTCGATCACTTTGAGCTTAAAGATAAGATCATACTTCGCACTTTGCAGGTTCGACTCGGAAACAAACTGCGTGTTTTGTGTAGTCAGGTATTCTACGGTGTTTGTAAGACCTAATTCGTATCGTTTTTTAGCAAAGTTGTAAGCATCCTGCGATGCATTTTCAGCGCGTACGGCAGCATAATATTTCTGTATGGCGTTGTAAGCATCATTATAGGCTTTGTACACATCCTGCTTCAGTTTTAATTCAGCCTGCTGCATATTATAGTCACTCGCTTCCCTGTTTATTTTAGCTTGTCTCAGATTAAATTGCGCCTGCCAGGCATTGAATATAGGAATGTTCAGAGCTAGTGAAAGCGTCTGACGAAAGTTATTATTCAACTGCCGGTCGACGGGGATACGTTGGGTTTGGTATTGAAAGATGGGCTGATACACCGGAATAAGCCGCTGCGAGACAGAATCCACCGCATAAGCGCCGGTAGGCTGTGCTCCGGTAATATTAAAACCGGTTACCTCTTTAAACGTGGAAGCGTAGTTGGTCCCCGATTGTGCGTTGATACCTAATTGGGGGTATAATGCCCCTCTTGCCGCCTTTACTCGTTTTTGTGAAGCTAACAGATTGAATTCACTGCTCTTAATAGTATTAAACGATTTCAATGCTTCTGTAAATACGTATTCCGGGCTCATTTCATTCAGTGAAAACTGTTCTTCTACCTTCACCTCCGGCTCAATAATATCAAACGGTGTCGCAAAATCCAGGTTGAGAAGCGCTTTAATGTCTATAATGGCATTGTTGTAAGCCGCTATATTGTTGATGAGCGTGGCGCTGTCATTAGCCAGCTGAGCCTCGAGTTGCTTGGCACTCAATTCCGGAAGCCTTCCTGCCTCCACGAATTTCTCTGTCTGATGTAATTGCGCGGCGGATAAGGAAACTTGTTTTTCACTGATCCGCACTTGTTCCCTGGCTAAGATCGCTCTCAAGTATCCCGTCGCGACGTTCAGTGATACATCGTTTTGCAATTGCTCGAGATCAGCTTTAGCTGCGTTAAGCGCATATTTATTAGCCCCAATGGTATTTCTCTTTTGGAACCAGCCGAAAACAAGCGCATCTGCACTGCCGCTTAAGCTTAAAAAATCATAATTGCTATTGACAAACTGATTGGTGGTAGGGTCAACCGAGCGTCCGAAACTCCTTCCATAGGCCGCAGAAGTAGTAATATTAGGTAACTGTGATAACTGTGATTGTTGCAATTGCAATTGGGCTAATCTTGCATTCAGTTCATTCTGCTTGATGGAAATATTATGCTGCAAGGCATATTCAATCGCCTGTTGCAATGTCCATTCCATACGTTTTTCCTCTTGGGCAAATGACGGACAAAAAAACAGGAAACAAAGCGGCGTAAGTAGGAAACGCAGGTTCATTGGGTAAAAATAACCCGAAATCGGCTTCTATTCATTTTTCTTTTTATCCGCATCAGCCTGTTGCTGCGATGCATCTACGCCTGGAGGCGGTGTTGCAGCTGCCGGTTGCATCAAAGGCTGCGGTTGTGTAGCGGCTAAAAAATTAGAATAACTCCCGTATTGCGTCATGAGTTGAAAACCCTGCGGTGTCAGCTCCAGTTTACCAGCCTGTCCAAAGCCGATCATAGGACTGACCAGCGATGAGGTGATTAACACATCCCAAATTCGCTCTCTTTCATTTACAGGTAGCTCTACCTTGTATTTAGATAATATTTCATCGAAATGAAGTTCATTGACATGAGAATTTTCGTAGATCTCGCCCATTACCATATCGAAGATCAGCCGATCCATATCCTGCCGGGTAATGATCTGGGGCTGCACCTGCTTTTGTGGACGCTGTCCGCTTATCTTCTTAAATTGATGCAAGCGTGATTTTTTAGGCATGTGTGTGTTTCATTTAATGGTTATTAAAGCAGGACCTGCAACGGGGTTCATACAAATCTTTTTCCCCCAGCAAAATCCGGTCCTCATTTTTGGCACGTCGGTAAGAATAATTGGCAAGCTCTCCGCATTTTACGCAGATAGCATGTAATTTGGTGATAAACTCTGCTTTTGAAAGAAGGACGGGCATAGGTCCGAAAGGTTTCCCCATAAAATCCATATCCAGGCCGGCAGCTATTACACGCACTCCCCTATTTGCCAATTGTTCAGTCACTTCGACTATGCTTTCATCAAAAAATTGTACCTCATCAATAGCCACTACCTGTGCATCGCCCCTCATCAGCAATATATTGTAAGCACTATCCACGCGGGTAGCGGCTATACGTCCTTCATCATGCGAAATAACGTGATACTCATCATAACGCTTATCGAGCGTAGGTTTGAATATCTCTACCGGCTGATTGGCAAACTGCGCACGCTTGATCCTCCGGAGAAGTTCCTCTGTTTTCCCGGAAAACATGCAACCGCAAATCACTTCTATCCATCCTTTTTTTGATATGGATCTAATAGGTTCAATAAACATGTAACAATAAAGTAACCGCAATTTTACGGAAACTTAGCACACGTTTGATGGTTAATACTATATTTACAAATAGATATTTTGTTGTCCCGACATAAGGGAAGCCGATAGAACAGATGTGGCGTTGTCAGCGTAGTCATTTTTAAATTCGCCAGCGTTCACAAAGCATATCTCAAAGCAGACGACCTGGTTCTAGCCACACCAAACGATCACCATCACCGTTTCTGTTGGGAAATAAGGATAATGAACAAGGCAGCGTCCGGTGAGTGTAGTTGTGGAGTTATTTTCAATAAAAAATTCTGAACCGAGACCAACCAACCTACAAATTGACATTTCATAAAATGAAAATAAGGGAATAAAGAGCCAAGCGTTACGTTGCTATAGCGGTTCACGGAAATATCAAAAGAAAGACTAAAGACGCAAAAATGAAAAGAAAAGAAGAACTAAAAAGCTATTTTACCATCATTGCATACTTAGTCGTAGGTTTTATAATTATGGGAGTAGTTCAGCTTTTAAGACGTCCCGATTGGATGAACTCTTCTTTCATCATATTGTTATTATTTGTTATTGTAAACATTGCAACTGCCAACATATTCGGTCTGAATAACGAGATCAAAATATTCTGGTCACTTAGAAAAATTATCTACCTGCCCATTGGATTTGTAATTGGTGGGCTGATTGCAACAACACCTGTCTTAATCGGGCTACTAACAGGATTAATTTCAAAAAACGAACTGATCCTAAACACAGCATTTACCACTTCATCAATCCTAATAACCTTAGCAATTGTAGCTTGGGAAGAATTGTGGTTCCGGGGAATTTTCCTTAACCATTGCCACAAAAATTTATCTCCAATCAAAATATCAATAACCATCGGTTTGTTGTTTATGTTAGTTCATATGCTAAACCCTGAAATGAATTTGTTGAAAAAAGGTCCGACATTGTTTTTTGCAGGCGCCTTCCTGACAATTGCATATTTTTATTTCAGAACAATATGGTTGCCCATCGGACTGCATTTCGGAAACAACTACCTGTCACTCCAAACTAAATTCGAAAATCACTGGCTTTTCGGAAACGAAGGATATTTAGGTGCATTCATTCTTGCCGGATTTTTTTTAGTATTGGTAAAACTCACGATTAATAAAACGAAGCGTCACGAAATAAAAGACGTTCAACCTAATTAATTTCCTTAACCCGCATGGCGTTAAGAGAAGCAAGTATTGATGACATAAGACAAATTGAAATTTTCATCAATAACGCAATAAAAGATTAGCTGTCTGCAGTAATTTGTTGACCTATGTTATAAGATCAGGTAAAAAGGAACCACAGCTGACATCAATAAAGAATTATGGGAAACAATGCAAACCTTATGTCAGAGAATTTAAAGAAACATATTCATAAATTTATCAAAATTGATGAACAGGACTATGATGAAATCCTGGACTACTTTACCATCATTGAAGCTCCTAAAAAGCAGAATTTAGTAGTCGAAGGTAAAATATGCAAGTCCAATTACTTTGTCAGCAGCGGTTGTTTAAGAATGTTCTTTGTGAACGAAAAAGGCGTTGAGCAAACGGTACAGTTCGCCCTGGAAAATTGGTGGCTTGCTGATTATACGTCCTTCTCGTCTCAAAAACCTTCCGATTTTTACATCCAGGCAGTCGAAAGATCGGAACTGTTAGCACTTGACTTTTCTTCCCAGGAAAAAATGTTACAGCAGTTTCCTCAAATGGAACGGTATTTCAGGTTAGTTCATCAAAGGGCACATGCCGCGGCGCAATTCAGGATCAAAAATTTATATGGAGTATCAAGAGAAGAGTTGTATCATCAGTTTAATAAACGCTACCCGGAATTTGTACAACGGGTCCCTCAATACCTGTTAGCTTCTTTTTTAGGATTTACACCCGAATACTTAAGCGAGATAAGAAACAAAAGAATTTCCTAAACCAGTTTAAGAAACCTGGACAATGTGGAGCGGTAGCTTTGTTCCATCAAAATTTTAAAAACATGGGACAACGAGTAAACATTCAACAAGCACAACCCGAAGCATGGAAAGCCCTTTATAGTTTAGCGGGAATTTTAAGCAAATCAAGCCTTACCCCTATTCAAACACACCTGATCAAGGTGAGGGTCTCTCAGATCAATTCATGTACTTATTGTATAAACATGCACACTAAAGAAGCGCTAAAGATCGGCGAAACACAGCAGCGTTTGTTTTTGTTAAGTGCATGGAGAGAAACAGTCATTTTCACTGAAGAAGAAAAAGCGATCCTCCTGCTAATAGAAGAAGTGACATTGATCCATCAACACGGCGTTTCGGACAATGCTTACCAACAGGCAGAAAAGTTCTTTAGTCCCCAAACAATCAGTGAAATAATTATGTCAGCTATTTTAATGAATTCATGGAACAGAATTGCGGTGAGTACCCATATACTGCTCGATGAATAAAACAAAAGATAGTAGCGATATCATTCTGGTTTGTGGTCGCTTTGTTCATAAATATCCACGCGCGAAATTTGTTTATAAAAAACTTAACACCATGGATGGGTTACTTATCCTCCCCTACCGGCATAAACATCAAACTTAAAACACTCAATCATGAAAAAGCTATTTCTTTTCGCGTTGGTTGCCGGCACATTTGCTGCATGTAATGAACCTAAAACAGAAACTACAGAAACAACAATTGATACGACTACAACACCTACTGAAACGGTCGTAACTGAAACCACGACCACCACAACTACTTATTCTGCAGCAGAGGGAGATGTAAAGAAATCCGAAGGGAAAGTGATGGTCTACAGAAATGGAAGCTGGGTAGAAGCTAACGAAGATGTGGTGTTGGATAACGGTATCGTCGTGACAAAGAAAGGAGATGTAAAAAATGCAGAGGGAAAAGTGATCGTGATCGAAGAAGGGCAAACAGTAAGTAAAACCGGACGCTTTTTTGATAAGGCAGGCAATGCTATAGAAAATGCGTGGGATAAAACAAAAGAAGGGGTTGAAAAAGCAGCCAATGCCACAGCTGAAGGAGTGAAAGATGCCGGTAACGCCGTAGGTAACGCCGCTGAGAAAGTGGCGGATAAAACAAAGGATGCATTTGACGGCAAGAAAAAGGAAGAGAAAAAATAATTCAAACCCTAATGCTATAATATATACTGCCTTGGAGATTCCACGGCAGTTTTTTTATGGAAGGATGAAGCTATAGGATCCTGCCCTGATCAATTCAGGGCATATTTGTAGGATAAAAAGTAAAAGCCCACCATGATGGAGAGCTTTTACAGAAATACTATTTAGATGTACTGTTACGATGCTGTAGGTGCCGCTGCAAAATGAGCTTTAAAGGCACTGATCAATTCAGATTGAATGGTTTTCGCAGCTACTTTTATCATGTTATCAAATGCCATAGCGTGAGAGATACCATGCGCAATGATCACCGGCTTATTAATACCGAGGATCGGCGTTCCGCCGTAGATTTCCGGATTGAAATGATATAGAAAATCGTCCTGGATCCCTCTGTCGGTAAAGATGTTATAAATGGATTCTGCCATTTTAAGGGTAACATTCCCTACAAATCCTTCACAAACCACCACATCTGCCTTATTCAGGAACATATCACGACCTTCTATATTTCCAATAAAGTTGATCGTTTTCAGTTCCTTAAGCAAAGGATAAGTAGCCTGACAAAGCAGATTGCCCTTTCCTTCCTCGTGCCCAAGGTTTAACAAACCCACTTTCGGATTATCGAGCCCCAAGACACGGTTCATGTAAAGCGAGCCCAATTCAGCAAATTGCACCAAATGTTCCGGTTTGCAATCTGCATTGGCACCGGCATCTACTAACAGGTTGTAACTGCCATCCGGGCGGGGTATGGGTGATATGATTGTCGGACGAAGAATTCCATCAATGGTCTTTACAGAATACATAGACCCTACCATCATGGCACCGGTATTTCCGGCGCTCATAAAAGCGTCTGCTTTCCCTTGTGCCAAAAGACCAAAGCCCAAAGCAATGCTGGAGTTAGGTTTTTCTTTAAGTGCTTTGGTCGGATGTTCATGCATGTCGATCATCTCCGGTGTATCAATGAGCGTAAAATGCTCTTTGTACGCCTCGATCATAGGCAATTGGTCTGCAACTGCCTGCATGTTGCCGATAAGCAGCAGGTGTACCCCATATTCATTAGGGTCTTCTTCGAAGAATTTTTTTACACCTTTAATAGCTTCAAGCGGCGCATAATCGCCACCCATTATATCAAGTGCTATCTTCATCTGCGAGAGTAAGTGATTGAAGTCGGAAAGATATTAATTTTCTGTCGTATCTGCTGTAGCAGGATTTTTATCCACCACTACTTGTCCACGATAGTATAACTTTCCTTCTTTCCAATGTGCACGGTGACGCAGGTGGCTTTCCCCTGTTACTGAATCTACGCTCCATGTAGCTGCTACTGCTTTATAGTGTGTGCGGCGTTTAGCTCCACGTTGTTGCGAGTGACGTCGTTTCGGATTAGGCATCTTTTACGAGTTTATTATTTTTTATTAAAAATGGTTTACTAATTCTTTATTTTTTCAAAGTTAACAGCATGTGCCCCTAACTTTTATTTTCTTTTTTATTCTTGCTTTTCAGTACTTCCAACCCTTTCCAAATATCATTTTTTTCGGCGGCTTCTTCATGTTCTGATAGCTGGTTAAGTAACTTCAGCGCCTGCGTGTTACAACCGGACAATCCTTCAGCATCTTCCGGATGTACTTTTTGAAGTGGAATACTCAACAACACAAACTCATAGAGCCAATCGCTGATATCCAAAACGGTTTCACTGCGAGGTATAAAAACGGCGTCTGCATCTTCATCCCGCTCTTCCACATCTTCTCCGGCAAGCTTCACCATCAAATCAAATTCATCCCAGAGTCTGAGCTGAAATTCATCGCCGCATCTGTCGCAGGGTACTGTCACCACTCCATCCACATCGAAATGCAACAGAAAAAAATTGGTATTTTTATCAAACTTCAGCTTGACAACCGCATTCAGATCTCTGAAATCCGCTTCTGCCTGCTTGCTGTTGATAAACCGATCCCCTACTTCATACTGAAAAACATGCACACCGGGTTTTAAGCCCTGCCAAGCTATTTCAAATTCTCTGTTTTTCATAGAGCCTCTTTTTAAGAACTTATACTATGCTTTGCAAGAAAACAGTTTTTGCAAAGCGGCTGCAAATGTAGGAAAATTATTGCAAAATATTTTGTTTTCTCGGGAGATTTCTCATCAGGGGAAAATTTATTTCTATACAAATAAAATGGGACTACCTTCTTCCTGCTGCACTTCCTCTTTATCATCTTCATATAATGGAAAAGTGGCGGTGCAGGTTCTTTTACATCCCGCAAACGCGCTATTGTCTCATTTAAAACTTCCCTGAAGGCAGTTATGAATATTTACTAGAGAAAAATAGCTAAGTTAGAGCTTCACAAATTGAGTAATGCAGCAAACAAAAACGAATTACACGACTCCTCTGATCCTGATCGGAATCCTGTTTTTTATTTTCGGATTTATCACGTGGAGCAATAGCCAGTTGATTCCTTATCTAAAGATCGCATGTGAACTGACCGATACACAGTCTTACCTCGTCGCATCTGCATTTTTTGCAGCGTATTTTTTCATGGCGATCCCTTCTTCCTATGTATTAAAGACAGTAGGATTTAAAAACGGGATGTCTGTCGGGCTGCTGGTTATGGCTGTGGGCGCTATATTATTTGTGCCTGCTGCGAGAACGAGGAACTATTCGTTATTCCTTACCGGATTATTTATTATCGGTACGGGGTTAGCATTGTTACAAACGGCATCGAATCCGTACGTGACCGTGTTGGGTCCCATCGAAAGCGCTGCCAAGCGTATCAGCATTATGGGTATTTGCAACAAAATAGCCGGCATCCTGGCAGTGTACGTATTGGGAAGCATTACCCTGAGTAATGTAGATGAACTGAAGGCAAAACTGCTGCTGTTATCACCCGAAGAAAAAGCGGCAGAATTAAATATGCTGGCGGCGAAAGTGATCAACCCCTACATTCTTATCGCTATCGTTTTAGCTGTTTTGGCCGTAGCATTCTATTTCATCCGGTTACCTGAAATAGAGCAGGAAGACGATGCCGCACCTGCTGAAACTGTTACTAACAAAACAAGCGTCTTCCAATTCCCGAATCTCGTGCTGGGCGTCATAGCTATTTTCCTGTATGTAGGAGTTGAAGTGATCAGCTATGATACGTTCAGCAGCTTTGGTGAAGCATTGGGGTTTTCTTTGGAAACCTCTAAGAGCTTTGCTTCTTATACCGGATACGGATTGTTAGCCGGGTATCTGCTTAGTATTGCGGCGATTCCCAAAATGATCTCTCAGCGGAAAGCCCTGCTGGTTGCTACTGTTCTCAGTATGCTGATGGTGGTGATGGCGATGTTCACGAAAGGGAATATGGCAGTTATATGCTTTGCCTTACTGGGATTTACGAATTCAGTGATGTGGCCGGCGATCTGGCCTTTGGCATTGCATGGCTTGGGTAAATTCATAAAAACCGGGAGCGCACTACTCATTATGGGCATCGTGGGTGGTGCCGTCCTTCCTCCGCTCTATGGGAAATTTGCAGAATTGATCCACTCGAAGCAGCTTGCCTACGGGTTAATGATTCCCTGCTATCTTTTTATCCTGTATTATGCATGGAAAGGGAATAAATCTAATACCAGACGGCTATGACAGAAGCTTACGATCAAGAAAAACCCGGTGATATAAAAATTTCGAAAAAGAAGCAGCATTACCCGGTTAATAATGATTTGCACGCGTACCTCAGAGAGTACAGTCGCAGCATAGATCTCCCTGTAGGATATGATGATCTGCTCCATTTCTCGGGTGCTATTCCTGTTTATGACAAAAAAGGAAAAGACACACTTTGGGAAAGTGCATTATACGATCCGAACGAGATCAACCGCATCCATGAAGGACTGAAACAGATCTACTCCATCCTCAAAACAGAGGGTGAAAGCCGGGTACATCAACATCTGCATGTAGAGCGCGTGGATTATTGCACTTTCGGAAATTCGCATCCGTTCCGCATTAAAATCGTAAATGACTTCAACGACAACTATGATTATTTCTATGTAAAAAAAGCAGATGCTTCACGCGTGTACGGACTGGAACTGGAGCATATGCTCTCGCCTACCCTGATCAACTACTTTGTTGACAGAAATACATTAATAGAGGAGCATATTCCGGGCATTCCTGGCGATCAGTTTATTATCTCTTACCTCAACAACAGCGAGTTCAACCAGGTACGTATTGCCAAGGAGTTGGTAAAATTCAATTATCGCTGCTTTGTAAGGTTATTGGGCGATATGCGTTCCTATAATTATGTTTTCGATATTACCCCTGATTTCGAGGAGGTACAGTTCCGGATCCGGGCTATCGATTTTGACCAGCAATGCTACGAGGGCAGGAAAAACATCTATCTGCCCCAGTTTTTTAAAGAAAATTATCCGCTCGTAAAACTCGTGCAGGAACGGCTGAGCAGCGAAAACATCGAACAGTATCAACAGGAGGAACGCGCTTTGATGGTTCGCAGGGCCAAAGCCGCCAGCAGGCAGCTTAACGATCTGTTGAAAGTAATGAGCTACGACACCATTTCCCAGACAGAAAAAGTGATATCCCTGCGGGAGGAGCTGGCAGCACATTATCAGGTCTCCGAGTTCCGCTCCTGTAATTCTATGGGGGATATTGTAACATTGAGCTTAGATCAGCTGTTTGTAGACAGGTAGACAACTCTAGCCAGGTATTCTCGCCATATATTTACTCATTTCATTGAGTTGGGCCAACACTTCTTTATTTTTAGGCTTACACATTTTGGCCTTGCTGAAATAATTCTTTGCACCACGGAAATCGCGGCGTTGCATGCAAATGCCGGACAATTGTAAATAAGCAGTAGCCTCGCTATCCTTATCGGGCAACCCGATACTCACGGCTTTACGGATATTCTCATAAGCTTCTTTGGTATTCCCTTTTTTGAATGCGATAGAACCCAATTGCAAATAGGCCGTTCCTTCGTATTCTTTTTCGGGCATACCAACCGCTAGTCCTTTACGTAAATCTTCCTCTGCTTTATCCAGGTTATCGCCCATGCTGGAGAAGTTAGCCCGAAGCATATAGTAAGAAGAACGAACGGGCTTGTATAGCAAATTCGGGTATTTCACCTTATCCATCAGGCGTTGGGCGCCTTCCATATCACCATTCTCTACAAATGTCTGAATGAGGGTCATCGGGCCGATAAGAAAATGAGCTACAACCATCAGTACGGCAATCAGGAAAGGGATCCAGGCGATCCACCAAGTGACGGAAAAGCCAATCCAAAACCCAAGTGCAATCAAGGCAACAGCAATATAAAGACGATTAAAAACAATAAAGCGACGTAAAGCGGGATTCATACAGAAATGAAAAGTAAAAAATCTAAAACGGCTGCAAAGATAGTGTAATTAATCGTGCAGTAGTTTTTTGTTCTCAGTTACCGGCCCTATATACTATCTGCCATCTGTACCTATCGTCCGTTTAAACCCTATTTTTACCGCATGAAATGGCAGGAACTCTATAGCTCCCAACGTACAGGCGACAGCCGGGCACCCACCAACCAGGATAGTGTACGCACATCGTTTTTGCGCGACTATGACCGGTTGATCTTTTCTTCTGCGTTTCGCAGGCTTCAAAATAAAACCCAGGTATTCCCTTTACCCGGCGCCGTATTTGTTCACAACAGGCTGACTCATAGCCTGGAAGTGGCTTCCGTAGGACGGTCCCTCGGTAAAACCGTCGGAGAGGCAATTGCTGCAAAATACGGTGCGGATGAACCGGATGTATTCCGTGAATTCTACAAATATGAACTACAATCCGTCATCGCAGCCGCATGCCTGGCACATGATATCGGAAATCCTCCGTTCGGTCACTCAGGAGAAGAGGCTATTCGTACCTTCTTTGAAGAACTGGAAGGCGACAAACGGAAACTGCTGCAGGATCATCTTTCGGAAAACCAATTGAAGGACTTTGAACATTTCGAAGGGAATGCCAATGCATTCAGGGTGCTTACGCATCGGTTTAACGAGGAAGAAAGCAGCTACCGGCTGACGTTCTCCACTTTAGCCGCTATCATTAAATATCCTTGTTCATCCGTTGAAGGGTTTGATAAAGAAAGCGGGTTGATTGCTACCAAAAAATCCGGATTTTTTGATAGTGAGATCGATAAGTACCTGCAAATTGCACATCGATTCCGTATTCCTAAACACACAGATTACGAACTGGTATATGCACGTCACCCTTTTGTCTTTTTAACGGAAGCAGCTGATGATGTATGTTACCGTGTGATGGACCTGGAAGACGCTCATCGGCTCAACCTATTGTCCCTGGCTACTTTCGAAAACCTGTTCCTACCCTTTTTTGAAAACGAAACACATTATAATAGCATCGACTATGTAAACAAGAAACTGGCAGCCATTCACGATGATAATCAAAAAGTACAATTTATCCGGGCAAAATGGATCGGGTTGATGGTACAGAAACTTTCCGATGCATTTATGGAAAGCGAGGCGGCATTACTGGATGCCACCTTACAAAATGACTTGTTGAAATGTCTTCCTGAAAGAGAGCAGCAACTCATTAAAATTATTAACCAGTTTTCGGTGAAACATATTTATAACTCCCGCTCGGTGGTGGAAATAGAGAATGCCGGGTTTAATGTGATCGGAGGGCTGCTGAAAGAATTTGTGCACGCTGCTCTATACCCGCATCTCACACGATCCGGAAAACTATTGCAACTTATCCCGGCGCAATTTCCTATTGTGCCCCAATCCGGCAGCCTATACAATAACATACAATCGGTGATTGACTATGTTTCCGGCATGACAGATCTTTATGCTTTGGATCTTTACCGCAAGATCACTGGTATCACCATACCCGAAATACGATAAGAATATGCACCCCAGAGAATTAAAAATAGAAGACTATACTTACGATCTCCCACCGGATCGGATCGCTCAAAAGCCTTTAACGACAAGAGATGCATCGAAACTCCTGGTTTTCAGGAATGAAAAAATAGAGCAATCCGTTTATGGAAATATCGCCGCCTATCTACCCGCGGGAAGCCTGATGGTATTCAATCAAACCAAAGTGATCCATGCACGGCTTTTATTCCAAAAGCAAACGGGAGGGGGTATTGAAGTATTTTGCCTGGAGCCCGGTGATGTTTATCCCGATATCACTACCTCCATGTCGCAAAAACGAACGGTAGATTGGAAATGCATGGTAGGTGGCGCTTCAAAATGGAAAGACGGGATCGTCCTGCAAAAACAACTGGAAAACTTTACCTTATCAGCGACGATACGAGAAAGGCAAAAAGACGGGTTTACCATCCGATTTTCATGGAATGATGCATCCCTGAGTTTTGCAGAAGTATTGCAATTGGCTGGTGCTATACCACTACCGCCTTATATGAATCGCAGCGCGATGGAAGATGACAAAGACCGTTATCAAACCATATTTGCAAAAGAAGAAGGTTCCGTCGCTGCACCTACCGCCGGCTTGCATTTTACGGAAGCTATCCTGCATGATTTGCGAACAAAACAGATAACAACCACATACGTTACGTTGCACGTAGGGGCCGGCACCTTCCAACCGGTAAAATCAGCGACCGTAGCAGATCATGAAATGCATGCGGAATGGATGGATGTGGACCTCGAAACGATAGAGCAGTTGATAAAACAGTTGGGTAAACCTATTATCGCAGTTGGTACAACTTCCCTGCGTACTATCGAAAGCCTTTACTGGCTCGGCGTAAAATTATTGAATGGCATGTTGCCGGACTTCAAGCATATTGCGCTCACCCAATGGGAAGTATATGAATTGGAAGAAAAAACGGTAGATCCTGTACACGCGTTACAGGCTTTAAAAGACTGGCTGTTGCAGCAGCATCAAAGCAAGCTCATCACCAAAACGCAGATTCTTATTGCGCCGGGATACCGGTTTAAAATAATAGATGCGCTTATAACAAATTTCCACCAACCGCGTTCTACCCTGCTGCTGCTCGTTTCTGCGCTCATAGGTGATGAATGGAAAAAAGTGTACGACTATGCTATGCGCCATGATTTTCGTTTTTTAAGCTATGGAGACGGGAGCCTTTTGTGGGTAAAATGAAGAGGATATCGGTCGGGGTCATAAATATGAATAGGCAATTGTTCAATGAAGTACTGCTGATAACATTTACTGCCCCGCAATTTTTACTGAAATCGGGATGCTCTACGAATAACTTAACGTGTACAATAGAATTGCCAGAATTATTATACTTGTTCTTTCATTACAGCCATGGCTTCTAAAGATCTCATCAATAAACTGAATTTACAACCGCATCCGGAAGGAGGGTATTACAGGGAGACCTACCGTTCCGAACAAACCCTAACCGTCGCGGAGGAAAAGAGCAGAAATGTCAGCACAGCTATTTACTATATGTTGGAAGATAGCGACAGGTCCAGGTTTCACCGTATTCAATCGGATGAGTTATGGTTTTTCCACCAGGGCGAGCCTCTGGAAATTATCTTCTTAAAAGACGGAGAAGCACATACCATCATTTTAGGTAATGATATAGCGCAGGGGCAATTACCTCAGGCTAAAATAGAAGCGCACCTATGGTTTGGTTCGCGGATAAAAAGCGGATCAGGTTATTCGCTTGTCAGCTGCACGGTCGCACCGGGTTTTGATTTTAGTGATTTTGAAATGGCAGATAAAGTGCTGCTACAGCAGCAATACCCGCATTTGAAAGAAGTGATTGAGCAGTTTACGTAATACGTTCTATCCAAAAACAGGTAGTTTTTTCAAGTAACTACCTAACACCAGCTAGGTTATAGGCCGTCTAGTTAACAGGCGAAAACTCTTCATGCCCTGGACAAAAACTATTGAACATATACTATAAAATTCTTAACTTGTTTAGCAGCTCTTTACTGTCTGTAGATAGGTAAACTATTAATGTCAAATAATTTATTCTTTAAACCACAACATCTTTTTTAACCTTAAACAATGTTATATGAACAGAAAACTTACACTCTTTTTTTTATGGTGCATTTTTGCAACGGTCGCCCGGGCAGCCTATGTTCCGGCTACCATTACCTCAGGTTTTAATCAGGATGTCATTGCGAACGGGCAAGGTTCGGGTTCCACGCCCAACCAGGCACTGCTTACCGTTACGTCGCCTTTTGATATACCGAACAATTATGCCTACATGAGTGCAAATTATCAGGTAAATACAAGTACAGCTGCCTATACTAACGCGTTGCCTATAACAGGGACTATCAACAGTGCCGTTACTTCCGGGCTCAGTTTTCAATTGAAAAATTATGATTCGCTGAACGCATTATTCCTTACTTCCTCCACTACATATGGAATGGTTTCGCTCAACGCAACGAATGTTGCCGAAGTGTATTTACTAACAGCTGCTGCTAATGGTGCCGTTACGTTTTCAGCCACTATTTACTTCAGCGATTTTACCTCTGAAACATTCAACGGATTGACGGCCAAAGACTGGTTCAATCAAACCGGCTATTCTATTAATAACTTATACAGGGTAAATACCACAACAGGTGCAGTAAATGTAACCTCTTCTAATCCCCGGTTGTATGAAAATAAACTAACCTTAAGTGCTGCAAGTATTGGGAAGACCATCACGGATATAGATATTACCGCTACAATAGGATCGACATCCACCTCCAGCATGGGTTTATTTGCGGTAAGTACTTCTACCGCGTGTACCGGGACTCCTGTAGCTGCTACCATTACAGGTTCTACCTATGTGTGTGCGGGAGCCTCAGTTACCTATACAGCAACAAATCCTGCGACCAATACCGGCGGGGTAACCTATGAATGGCAAACATCTCCCGGCGGTCTCAATTCCTGGACTCCTGTTACAGGTGCCACTAATTCCACTTACACGACCGTCATTTCTGCTCCAACCGACATCCGATATGTTGCCACATGCAATGCAAGCTTTTTTAGCGCCCCATCCAACGTGTTAACGGTAACGCTTAACCCCATTTGTTACTGCTCCCCTACTTACACCAACAACTGCACATTTGGCAACAAAATAAATACGGTAACGATAGATGTTTATAATGACAACTCCAGTTCCATTTGTGCTCCTACCGCTACACCGGTAGTTCCTGTTACCATCAACACCACTCCCTCTGTAAGCGTAATTACAGGAGGGTTTGTCGGTATTTCAGCCGCGCTGGATTTGGGTCAGAACGGCAACCTTACGGATCCGGGTGATATCTTCTATCCGCAGACCTATATTTCCTCAAGCCCGGCAACGTATAATTTCTCCCTGCCACTTATAGCTACTCCGGGTACCTACCGGCTCAGAATATGGTGTGCCGGAGCCAATGCAGGAAGTGGTACCAGCACCACCTTCGCTCCCTGCGATCAATATGCCTACGGTAATTACAGAGACTATGACCTGGTCTATTCATGGCCATTGTCGCTTCATCTTGTCAGTTTTGATGCCAGGGAAAAAGCAAAGGGTGTGACATTGAATTGGAAAGTAGCCGGTGATATGGAGGGATACCATTTTGAATTGCAACGTAGCAACGACCAACTTAATTTCTTTTCTATCGGAGAAATACATGCAGAGAAGGCTAAAGAGAACTACTCTTATCAGGACGCAAATCCTGTAACGGGGCTGAACTACTACCGATTGAAAATTAATGATGGTGCGGGCAATAGCAATTATTCAAAATTGGTGAGTATAGATATGGGAACGAAGCAGAGTGGTATATCCGTCAATCCGAATCCAGCCAAGAATTTTATTTCTTTAAACGGTGCCGGTACACAATCTTATACTGTAACGATCATCAACTCATCGGGCAGTATCGTAAAAAAGACTACAGCGGTAAATGATGAAAAAATAGACATCAGCATGCTTTCCCGGGGAGTATATGTTATAAGGATAGAAGGACCGGAAGGTAGTGTGTCTTTGAAATTTATAAAAGAATAAACATCTGAAAACAACACACAGAAAAGGAGAGAATTACAGCTGTAATTCTCTCCTTTTCTTTTTACGTCAGCATTACCAGCAAATTTTTACTTGGGCTTTATAACTTGCATTCATGTTTGTAAAGAAATCAATGGATGAATTGGAGCGGAAACCTGCAGAAGAAGCTATCCGGTCTGAAAAGCATAAAATTATAGTGATACTGGATGACATCAGAAGCATGCATAACGTCGGTTCCGTATTCCGTACATCAGACGCCTTCGCTGTAGAATCCATTTTTCTATGCGGATTTACTCCTACCCCACCTCATAGAGATATCAATAAAACCGCATTGGGGGCTACTGAAAGCGTGAATTGGAACTATTACGAAACGACGGCTTCGGCTGTAGAGGCAGCGAAAATGATGGGATATAAAGTATACGCTGTAGAACAGGTGCACGACAGCATGGCTTTAAATCACCCAAATCTTGAAAAAGATAAAATAGCATTGATATTCGGGAACGAAGTAACCGGTGTAAACAAAGAAGTTCTGAATAAAGTGAACGGATGCATTGAAATACCGCAATGGGGAGCAAAGCATTCTTTGAATATTTCTGTAAGTGTAGGGGTGTTGCTTTGGGAAATGGTACGAGATAACACGTAGATGACATACCAGAAAGCCGCAACCTAAAATACCCAATGGGCGGTATTGTATCCGGTATCAAATCCATTCATATTTACACCCAATTAAAAATTAAAAAACAGTATCATGAGAATGAAATTATCCGCCTTTGCAGCGTTATTAGCAGGCGCAGCGTTACTTGCATCTTGTAACAAAAAAGACAGTGATGACAATGCAAATCCTAACGCGAGCAACATCACCGCCGGTCAGTGTACCATCTCCTTTAATACAGACAAGGATTTTAACGGCACTACCAGCATTAATATTCCTGCCGGCATTACCACGTATGCTGTAAAAACCCCAAGCGGAAGTATTGATCAACTCTCCCTAACGGCTAATAAGGTAGATATAGTAGGTACCTCAGCTAAAACCCAGATAGCGATGCTGACGATTCATGTACCCACCGGATCTACCACATCCGGAGGAAGTATAACCGGTAGCTTTGACGATGATAACATAGATGCAGTTTTATTGATAAGTAATCTTACAGCTCCAAATGCTACTCCTGCCTACGCTTCTGAATCCGGTACGATCACGATAACAAAACTTACTGCTACCGAACTGGAAGGTTCGTTCAGTGCTAACTGTGTTAACGAAGAAGAGGGAACTTCCATTAAAGTTTCCAATGGTAAATTTGCTGCAAAATTTAAATAATCAAATTATCTTTGCCTCGGTGCCAAACCTCGAGGATACAATGAGTGAATAACTTTTATTGTATCACAAATCGAAGAGCTGTCTCAAAAAGACAGCTCTTTTTTTATGAACATCAAAAAAGCCAACTTTAGACAGTTGGCTTAAATACTTCCCGGAATATCAATTTTTCAATTAAGATTTACGCTTGATCGTGCAACCGATTGACTTTGTAAAATTTACATCCGGCATCTCACCGGTAACGATTTTATCCATGGCGTTTTTTAAGTAAAATTCTTTGGATTCTGCAGGCGATGAAGGGTTATCTTCCATAGCGCCATGATACATGAGTTTTCCTTCGCGATTATACAGGAAAACTTCCGGTGTACGTGTGGCTCCGAACAGATCTGCCAATTTTGAATTTTCATCCACTACATAAGGCACTTTATACTTTTGATCTTTAGCATATTTTTTCATGGCCTCATAGCTATCGGCTTTATCGCGTTGTGCTTCGTTAGAATTTACAATGACGACTCCAATATTATTTTGACCTGCATAATCTACCATCTCTTTGGTACGTGCCTGGCTTTTCAGTACATAAGGGCAGGTGTTGCAAGAAAACATCACCAGCAACCCACCCTCTTTTTTTGCTTCCGAAAGCGAAATTTCTTCCCCTGTTACACTGGACAATCTGATCTCGCCCCCAGGCATCTCACTGCCATGTTCCAACTGTACCAGGTCCTGTGCATACATCGTAGCGGATATCCCCGCCATCGCAAGGAGAAAAACTATTTTCTTCATGGAAATTATGTTTTTAAGAAAGTAAACTTATCTAATTATTTGTAAGCGGTTTGTTATTTCTCTGAGTGGCAATTTTACTGTCTATCCGGGCTTTTGTAAGGAGAATACTCACATTAAGCTCATATCCTATTAAGATAATCAGCGTCCCGATGCGTATCCAGATCATGAACGCTAAAAGGGTGCCTATAGGACCGTATATCTTATTGTAATTCAGGAAATTATCCACCAGAAAAAAGAAAAATGCGGTAGCGAGCACAATGAGTATAGTGGCTGCAACAGATCCCGGTGAGACAAATCGGAACTTATTGGTAAGAGATGGTCCATATTTATACACAATGCTGATGGAGCAAAAAATAAGCGTCACTAATATAGAAAGACTTACTAGTCTCACTACTACCGTGTTATCAAATATTTTAAGGATATAGTTGTTAAGCGCGCTGGATTGAATCACCAAGGCAATAAGCGTAACCACGGCAACGATCAATAGCATTAAGGTGAGTTTTAATGCAGTCCAACGACGTTTTAACCCGCTGCGCTCTATGTACAATGTTTCCAATTCCCGGTCAAACGTACGCATGAGCCCCATCATCCCGTTGGAAGAGAAAAATAGCGTCAGAATGATACCGAAGGAAAGCAATCCCCGTCGTTCATTATTCATAAAGTCATCGACGACTTTGGTGATACTTTGTTGTACATTCCTGCTGGGAGTAATGAGAAAAATTGCATAGTTAATTGTTTCCTGGACATCTTTTAGCGGAAGATACGGTACCAAAGAAAACAAAAACAGCATAGTGGGTGGTATCGCCATCAGGAAATTATAAGTGGCTGCCGCGCTCCTGTCGTTGAGATTGGTATTTCCTAATTCTTTAAAAAAGAACGTACCGACTTCATAAACAGACAATCCTTGAAAACCCGGCAGGACAGTACGTTTGGATCGATCACTTAAAGAACGGACAACGGGAGAACGAAGGAAAAAGCTTTTCAGTTTCGACATAAACGACAGGGCAAGCTACACAATTTGCGAAACAGTAACTTTCACAAAAGAAAAAACAGGGTCTACACCCTGTTTTCCTATTTGGTTAAATGAAAAAATAATACAATATTATTTTTTAACTTCTTCAGCAGCTTTTTCACCGGATTCTTCTACTTTATTAGCGGCGGCTTTTACGGAATCTTCCATCATGTTAGCAGCAGCTTTCATAGAATCAGCAGCAGCATCCGCTTCTGCTTTCATTTGGTCAGCAGTGGCATCTGCTTGATTTTCGATAGAATCAGCTGTTTCGGCAGTAGCTTTTTCTTCAGGATTTCCACAAGCAGCAAAACCAGCAACAGCCAACAATAAAAATACTTTTTTCATAATTTGAAATTTAAAAATTTAGACTTGTTATTTTGTATTTATACCCATTCTTAAAAAAAGTAACCCGTTTGCCTGCCTCAATTTCGATTTGCGTAATTCTACGTACCCATTTATTGAAAACGGAAATTAATTTCGTTGCAAAATCAGCAAAATATCATGAACCTGACAACGGACAATTTCTTACAACAAATTAACGGTATCGATCATACACTGCCAGTAGAGGAATGCCTGCAAATGGCTCAGCAATTTGCCATGTTACGTCCTAAGCTGGATGGCTGTGCCGGTGGTAATAACGTATTCCCGATTTCTGAAACGTTCAACCTGCAAGCTATCAGGAACATTCTCGACCAACCCAATACGGTGGCTTTCCGTGCCTATATCGGTGTGGACAAGGAAAACAGGGCACGTTTGATTTTTGTTGGAGTAAACGAACAAGGGCAGGATATTATCGGGTCACTCGGAACGGTCACCGACAATCCCAGCGTCGCTGAATGCGGACAACGTACCCCTTAGTCACTATTTTTTTAAATGAATAATTATATTTTTTTCTACCTAAGCCTTAGCATTATATTGCCAACCATAGGGGGTATGATCCGGTTTCGGACCATACCCTCTATCTTTCGTCCGATCGTCTATATGGTTTTATTAGGCCTCCTGAACGAGATCATCTGTTATTTGTTCTTTTTTTCTTCCGGTAACGCGGTACCGAACAACATTTATTTGTTCATTGAAACGTTGCTATTCGTTTGGCAGTTCCGGCTTTGGAAAAATGTAGTATGGAACAAAGATATTTTCCTGGGCCTTATGCTATTTCTCATAGCGATGTGGATAATAGATTACATCGCATTGGGTAATATCGTAAAATACTCGCTTCTTTACCCTGTTAGCTCCTCTTTTATATTGATCCTGCTATCTGTCAACCAGCTTAACTGGCTTATTGTGAATGACAGGAGCCCCATTATCAAAAATCCGATCTTTATTATCTGCTGTGCTGTCATCTTATTCTTCTCGTACAAGATCATGGCAGAAGTATTTTATTATTATGCCCCTGAACAAACCATCAAGAAAAATATCTTTGTGTATGAAGCGTATTTGAATGTTGTCTATAACATCTTACTTTTCATAGCTATTTTATGCATAGTTCCGAGGAAAGTTTTTATAAAGCCGTTGCAATAGTTGCCGTCTTGTTGGGGGTGATCATTGTCTATTTTATAGTGACCATGATCCGGCATCAGCGACGTAATGCACGTCTCTATCATTCGCAGATCAAAGCAGAGATCCATACGCTGGAGAACGAAAGAAGACGTATCGCTACCGACATACATGATGAGCTTGGACCTTTACTTTCAGCAGTGCGCCTGCAGATCAATCACTTAGAGGCACCTACAGCCTCCGATAACGACATCATTCTGAAAGCAAATACCTATATTGATGACGTGCTGACCAAGACCCGGGAAATATCGTATAATTTATTGCCTAATACTTTGGTGCGAAAAGGTTTGGTAGCTGCAGTGGAAGAGTTTATTAACAAGATAAACGACAGGCATACACTGGAGATAACCTTCTCTTCAAACGGAAAGTTTAATTTTACCAAAGAACAGGAAATAAACATCTACCGGATAGTACAGGAGATAGTGAATAACACGATAAAGCATGCAGAAGCCACGCAACTGAGCATCCGGCTTCTTATAGAAAAAGAAAATGCTATCCTGGAAACCGCCGACAACGGGAAAGGATTCGATCACCAGGCGATGATAAGAGAGAATAAAGGTGGCCTGGGACTTTATAATTTACAAAGCCGTGCAGATATATTACATGCGCGTTTTATCACCGGGTCGGCACCCAAGGAAGGAACACATTATTTGTTTGAAATCCCTCAAAACCAACAGGCATGAAAAATACCATTAAAGTGCTCATTGCAGACGATCATGAAATATTCAGAGACGGACTAAAGCTGATGTTGCAAAAAGCTGAAAATATTGAATTGATCGGTGAAGCAGCAGATGGGAAGGAGCTGATTAAAATGGTAGGGACTACCCATCCTGATGTAGTGATCACGGATATAAAAATGCCGGTAATGGATGGTGTGGACGCCACAAAACACATTAAAGAACATTTTCCGGCTATACAGGTGATTGCCTTATCGATGTTTGATGACGAGCAGCTGATCCTGGAAATGCTGGACGCGGGAGCGCTAGGATATTTGCTGAAAAACTCCGACAAATTTGAAATAACCGATGCCGTGGAAACCGTGTTCGAGGGAAAACCCTATTACTGCAAGTTCACTTCGGGAAAGTTGGCTAAACTGATAGCGCTGAACCGGGATAAAAAAGAGAAAAAGAAGAGAGAAGCCGATTTCAGTGAAAAGGAAATTGAGATCATCAAACTGATCTGCCAGGAATTTACCAACAAAGAAATCGGGGAAAAAGTTTTTCTCAGCGCACGCACCGTGGAAGGTTACCGTATGAAGATCCTTGAGAAGATGGAAGCCAAAAACACGGTAGGGATCGTGATAGAAGCGATACGCCTGGGCATTTATATTCCTGATGAAAAATAGCAGCAACGGCAATTCAAATGCCATTTGCTACTCCCACCTTCTGAAAATACTATACATAACACTAATGTGTATATGGTCTTCTGGATTTCTGTCTTATTACTGATCCATCACTGTCCTTACCCGCATTCTAAAAGAACTGGAAAAGCTACCCTGCTTTGCAGTTCTTTATAAATTATTCAGGATAAAATCGGTCATTCTCTTATATAAGTGGTAGCGCGTATTGCCTCCGGAGATACCATGTGCACGATCGGGATAAAACTCACTGTCGAAATCCTTATTGTTTTTGATGAGCTCATTTACCAGGCTTACCGCATTTTGGAAATGTACGTTATCATCTCCTGTGCCATGTACCAATAAAAATTTGCCTTTAAGATTGGCGGCCAGTTTTTCAGGAGCATTGTTATCATACCCCTGCGCATTTTCTGCAGGGGTGCGCATGTATCGTTCTGTATAGATATTGTCATAATAACGCCAGTTCGTCACCGGGGCAACAGCTATTGCTGCTTTGAACACATCCTCTCCCTTCAGGATGCAATTACTGCTCATAAACCCGCCAAAGCTCCAGCCCCAGATGCCAATGCGATCTTTATCCACATAAGGCAATTCAGAAAGATTTCTGGCAACGGCGATCTGATCATCACTCTCCAGTTTACCAAGCTGCAGGTAGGTTTTCTTTTTAAACTCCTCTCCCCTGAACCCGGTGCCTGTTCCATCTACACATACGATTATATATCCTTTCTGAGCCAGCATCTGATGCCACCAGAGATCTTTTGCCGGAAACGCATCGAGTACTTGCTGTGACCCCGGGCCACTGTACTGAAACATCAGGACAGGGTGCTTTTTTGTTTTGTCAAAATCCGGAGGCGTGATCATCCATCCGTTAAGCAGGATACCTTCCTGCGCTCCTTCCACTTCAAAAAACTTCAGTTTACCCAGCGCATATTCATTCATTTTATCCGCCAGCTTCGCATTATCTTCCAAAATCCTGACGATAGCACCGTTTTTATCACGCAGATAATAGACCGGTGGCTTGTTCAGTGAAGAATGTTTATCTAAAAAAAACCGATAGCCTGTGATGGTGGTAATGTCATGTGTTCCGTTTTCCGGTGTCAATGTACGCTTGCCTCCTCCATTCCAGTCAACACAATAGAGTTTTCTCTGTAAAGACGATTGCTCAGCAGATGTGTAATAAAGAAGCTGGCTGGATTCATCAATGCCGATCAGCTTTTCGATGTCGTAGTTGCCAGAAGTGAGGGAGGTAAGTTGCTGTGTAATAAAATTCCATTTATAAAAATGACAATATCCGCTGCGCTCACTGCTGAAAATAAAGGATTGCCCGTCAGGCAGGAATTGAAGGTTATCGTCAATATCAATATAATATTTATTATTTTCTTCATAGATGATTTTCGATTGACCGCTGGCAGCATTCGTCAGTAATAATTCCAATTTGTTTTGATGGCGATTCATACGATAAATGCAAAGTTCATTTACGCGATTCGTCCATTTAATACGCGGTATATATTGATCGGCTTCTTTTCCGAGATCAGCATTGACTGTTTTTCCGTTTGACAAGTGATACAGTTTTATCTGAATAACAGAATTCGCTTCTCCGGCTACGGGATATTTGTATTTATACGGCGTCGGGTACAGTGCATCATACCTGGTCATGGTGTATTCCGGCACTTTTCTTTCATCAAAACGGTAGAACGCAATGGTTTTGCCATCCGGAGACCATTGGTAGGCCTGGGTAAAACCAAACTCTTCTTCGTACACCCAGTCGCAATTACCATTAATAATCTCATTCCATCTACCATCTTTTGTGATCTGAGTAGTCCTACTGGAATTCAGGTCCTGATAATACAGATTATTCTCTCTTACAAAAGCGACTTTACTGCCATCCGGTGAAAATTGCGCATGGAGGACTTTTTTATCCTGCAATAACTTTACAGTTTTTGTTGCAATATCATAGACGTACACATGATATACAGCGGACCTGCGATAGATATATTCAGGCTCTTCAAATAGCAACATCTGAGTTTCTGCTTCATTAAAACTATAGCTATGCAGCACGATGGAGCGTCCGTTATATTGTTGCTGGCTATTGTCGAAGATTGTTTTTTGCTTTTCCCCGGATGCCAGGTTGTATACATTGATCTGAGTGGCGCCCATCTCTGTTTTTTCCTGTTTTGTGTACTGCATGCCATTTTTTAATGCATTAAACCCCGGAACAGACTTGGATGCAAATGTGCTTTTTAGCCAAATATCTTCCAGCATGATCGACTTCTTTTGTGCATAACAAAGATGGCTGACAGTCAAAAACGCGAGCAAGAATAGTTTACGCATAAGAAGCATGTGTTTTGAGAGTGTCAAAAATAATATTCGAAGTCCGAACAAAAAGGGGGATATAATAGCAAAAAAAAGCACCTTCAATAGAAAGTGCCAGCTTTTATTCCATCACAAAAAAGATCAGTAATCTACAGTTGCCTGAATACCTCTGTCGATCAGTGCTTCTGCTTTCGGACGCAAATCATCAAAACTTCCCTTTTTCACGCCGCACTTGCCCTTGTAATGCACCAGTAATGCACATTGTTCCGCTTGTTCCGGGGTATGTTCACAAATATCTACCAGGGAAGATATGACCCAGTCGAAAGTATTCACATCGTCATTCCAAACGATCAGGTTGTGTCCCTTTTCCTCCAGGACATCCGTGTCATCACTTTCCTGATATTTCCATTTTAAACTCATCTATCTGACAATTTTTCGATTGCAAATTTACAAATTCTATGTTTTATCCTGAAAATTACCGGATAAATCTTTTTATTTCCCGCTCGGCATCCCGTGATTTTATCGATTCTCTTTTGTCGTGTAGTTTTTTACCTTTCCCTAGTCCTACTTCCAGTTTGGCGTAGCCTTTCTCATTGATGAACATGGAAAGCGGCACAATGGTGTAGCCTTTTTCTTTCATCTTCTGCTGCCATTTACGCAGTTCTTTCCGCGTCAGCAGCAATTTGCGTTCACGCACAGGGTCATGACCGGCATACCCGGCATTTACATATTCAGCTATATGCAGGCTCTTCACCCACAGTTCCCCTTTGCTGAAAAAACAATAAGCGTCGTTAAAACTCACTTTACTGAGCCGCACGGATTTGATCTCGGAACCGGTGAGCATGATTCCTGCCGTCAGCCTGTCCTCTATGGCATACTCAAACGTAGCAGGGCGATTCTTTATGTAAACTTCGTAAGCCAAAGTAATAGTGATCTGTTGTGGTTTTTTGCTGTGTAAGCTGAAGAAGCGCTATTAGCTCCCTTAGCGTTGGCACCGTTCATTATCAGGTACCTGGTAAGCTGTCTTCAGGCAAATAGATGATACCCGGTCTTATCCATCCGGCTTCTAACGTATGGAGGCTAATCGAAGGCTGATACATTACTTCGTAAACCATTCAATCGTTTCAGCAAGCCGCTGTTTCAAATTTTTTCTATGTATAATAAAGTCCAGGAAACCATGTTCCAGTAGGAATTCGGAGCGTTGAAATCCTTCCGGGAGGTCTTTTTTGATCGTTTCCTTTATCACGCGCGGACCGGCAAAACCGATCAACGCTTTAGGTTCTGCTATGTTGATATCACCCAGCATCGCGTAGGACGCGGTAACTCCCCCTGTCGTGGGATCCGTCATTAATGAAATATAAGGCAATTTAGCTTTCGCAAGACGGGTCAGTTTAGCAGCGGTTTTAGCCATTTGCATCAGCGAAAAAGCGCTTTCCATCATGCGTGCTCCTCCTGATTTGGAGATGATCATAAACGGATATTTGTGCTTAATTGCATAGTCGATCCCGCGGCTGATCTTTTCTCCTACTACCGATCCCATTGACCCTCCGATAAAATTGAAATTCATGCAAGCTACAACCAGTTCTTTGCCTTCCACTTTACCTACACCCACCGTCATGGCATCTTTAAGATCGGTACTTTTCTGTGCATCCGCCAGTCGTTTCGAATAGGGTTTTACATCTACGAATCCTAAAAAATCTTTCGGAGCAATATTTTCGAACAGCAATTCACACTCCCCGTTATCAAATATGATTTCAAAATATTCATCGGAATTAATGCGGTTGTGGTGGTTGCAGTTCTTGCATACATACAAGTTGTCTTCCAGTTCTTTCATCGTCATCGTCACCTTGCATTCTGGGCATTTATGCCATAGTCCGTCGGGGGCTTCTTTTTTCTCCTGTGTAGTGGTAAGTATTCCTTTTTTTATTCTTCTAAACCAAGTGGACATTGTCTGAGACTTTAAATGAAAAAGTGGATAAAGATAGTGAAGTTGCGACGTAATGGTAAACATTTTGAGCGTGCCTGCTAAATAGCAGCCGTCCGTTGAACGGTGCCATCGCCACAAAAGCCTTATAGAAACCCAAACGGTGAACCCTACTCAACCTACGCTACTTCCAGTTTGTATTGGATGAACTCATTTTCCATTAGAAATTTCATAAGATCGTCATTCATCTCTAATTTCTGGGTGCTGAGCTTGAGGCGGGTAATGAATTTTTCATCCTCTTCATCAAATACCGTCACAGTCATATCCATCTTCCCGGGATGCAACCTTAAATTGTTTTGCATAAACTCTATAAGCGGGGATTCCAGTTTCTGCAAGGGAAGAGAAATAGATAATTTTTTCGTAAATATCTTCCGGACCTCATCCAGCAATACAACACTTTGTATCTGAAACTCCATCACCCCGGGACGAAACTTATGTTCGGCATACACGCCCTGTATCATTAACTTCTGTCCGTTTTGGGCGTAGTTGCCATATTTCACAAAATTCTCATTCCATAGCACGATCTCTGTATTGCCTGAATAATCGTTAAGGACAAATTTACCAAAACGGCTGCCTTTTTTCGTGGTGAGATGGGCAGCGTCCGTTACAAATCCTGCGATACGAATAGACCGGTCTTTAAGCTTTTCCAGATCGGCAATGGACGCGAAACCGTAGTGATCCATCTCAAATTTAAATCCATCCAGCGGATGGGCGCTCAGGTAAATGCCTACCACTTCTTTTTCCCTGTCGAGCAGGTCAGCCAACGTCCATTTATCACAGTCCGGCATCAGGGGAGGTTTTACATCGGGCATATCCGAGGTGCCGAATAATGTATTAGATGCCAGTGAATTGCTTGCCTGAAACTGGTTACCAAACCTTACCAGCCGTTCGATACCCGAGATCGGCTCGGTGGGGGGGGCATAAAAATACTGCGCCCGGTGCATTTCTTTAAAACTATCCAGGGCACCGGCCAACACCAGGTTTTCGAGCGTCCGTTTGTTGACCGTGCGCTGATTGATCCTTTTGATGAACTCGTAAACCGTGGAGTAGTTTCCATTCGTTTCACGTTCTGCTATAATATCTTCCACGGCAGCCTCACCCACCCCTTTGATAGCGTTCATTCCGAAACGTATCACGCTCTCCTTTGGTACCGAAAACCCTTTCAGGCTCTCATTTACGTCAGGTCCCAATACCTGCAAGCCCATCCGCTGGCATTCTTCCATATAGAACTTTACCTTATCGATATTGTTCTGGTTATTGAGAACCGCTGCCATGTATTCTGCAGGGTAATGCGCTTTCAGGTAAGCGGTTTGGTAGGCTACATAGGCATAGCAGGTAGAGTGCGATTTATTAAAAGCATATTGGGCAAAAGCTTCCCAGTCCGTCCATATTTTATCCAGCTTGTTTTCAGGATGTCCTTTCGCCGTGGCTCCGGCTACAAACTGGCTTTTCATTTTATCCAGGACCGCTTTCTGCTTTTTACCCATAGCTTTCCGCAGTACATCGGCATCTCCTTTACTGAAACCTGCCAGTTTTTGTGACAGCAGCATCACCTGTTCCTGATATACGGTAATGCCGTATGTTTCTTCCAGGTATTCCTGCATCTCGGGCAAGTCGTAGCTGATCTCTTCCTGCCCGTGTTTCCGCTTGATGAAGTTGGGAATATATTCCAGGGGACCCGGACGATACAAGGCATTCATCGCAATAAGATCATCGAATTTATCCGGCTTCAGTTCCCGGAGGTATTTTTGCATGCCCGCGCTTTCAAACTGGAAAGTAGCATTGGTTTCCCCACGCTGGTACAGTTCGTAGGTGGTTACATCATCCAGTGGGATATTATCGAGATCAATATCTTTATCATAGTTTCTTTTAATAAGTTCCAGCGCATCTTTGAGGATAGTCAGGGTCTTTAATCCTAAAAAGTCCATTTTGATTACACCGGCATTCTCAATGATATTACCTTCAAACTGGGTGATTAAAAGATCTACGTCTTTGCTGGTACTCACCGGGATAAGCTCAGAAAGATCTTTGGGCGCAATGATGATGCCGGCAGCATGAATACCGGTATTCCGCACGGAACCTTCCAGCTTTTCTGCCTCGCGCAAAACAGCCGATTGAAGTAATTGACTATCATTATACAGTTCCCGGATCAGGGAAATATTATTTATATCATCCCCTCCTAAACCTTCTTTTTCTTCCAGGCTTTTATCACCGGTGAGTGGTGCATGTAATACGCGCTTTAGTGAGATTCCCGGCTTATCCGGCACCAGTTTAGCCAATGCATTGGCATCCGGCAAAGGAAGATCCAATACCCGTGACACGTCTTTGATCGACATTTTTGCCGCCATTGTACCATAAGTGATAATATGGGCCACCTGTGTTTTACCATATTTCTTTACAACATAGTCGATTACTTTCTGCCTCCCCACATCATCGAAATCCGTATCGATATCCGGCATGCTTTTCCGCTCCGGATTGAGAAAACGCTCGAACAGCAAGTTGTACTTTATAGGATCTATATTCGTAATGCCGGTGCAATATGCCACAACAGAACCAGCAGCCGATCCGCGGCCCGGTCCTACAAACACGCCGATATCCTTACCATGGTTAATAAAATCTGCCACAATCAGGAAATAACCTGCAAATCCCATGGTGCGGATAGTAAATAACTCAAAACGAAGCCGTTCTTCTACTTCCGGTGTAAGCCCGTCTTTATACCGCTCATAAGCTCCCTTCCAGGTAAGATGCTCCAAAAAAGCATCCTGGTCATTGTTAAATTCCGGAGGCACTACAAAGTGGGGAAGTAAAATTTCACGCTCCAGCTTCATGGGCTTTACCTTGTCCACGATCAGTTGCGTATTTTCTATCGCCTCCGGCAGGTCGTTGAAAACCTGTTTCATCTGTTCGGTGGTCTTAAAGAAAAACTGGTCGTTGTAAAATGCAAAACGGGTATTTCGCGGACGGTTCTCATCATCGTCTGCAAATTCCTTATTGGTAGGCGTGCTTTGTTTTTCACCGGTATTAATGCAGAGCAGGATGTCGTGTGCATTGGCGTCCGCCTGGTCCACGTAGTGAGAATCGTTGGAGGCAATAACAGGCACCTTGTACTTGCGCGCCAGTTTCACCAATACTTCATTCACCTTCACCTGTTCGGGTATATTATGGCGCTGAAACTCTACATAAAAATCATCACCGAACAGGTCCAGCCACCATTTAAACTCCGCTTCGCCGGCTTCTTCTCCTTTCTGTAGGATGGTACGGGGCACCGAAGCGCCCAGGCAACAAGTCGTGGCGATCAATCCTTCGTGGTATTGTACTATCAGCTCTTTGTCTATCCGCGGATACTTACCATATAATCCTTCAATAAATCCTAATGAACAAAGCTTTACGAGATTTTTATATCCCGTTTCATCTTTTGCCAGTAAAAGCTGGTGATAACGCCGGTCCTTATCTTCTTTGGAAAACTGGCGTTTATGCCGGTTTTCCACGAGATAAAATTCACAACCGATAATGGGCTTTACTACCGGTTCTTCTATGGGTTTTCCGTCTTGGGTGATCCCTACCTGCTTTTTGTTTTTCCAAGCTCCGGCTACAAACTCAAACACGCCAAACATATTGCCGTGATCGGTAATGGCCATGCCGGGCATCTCATCTTTTATAGCTTTTTCATAAAGCCGGGAAATGCCGGAAGCACCGTCCAGCAAGGAAAATTGGGTATGATTATGTAAATGGGAGAATTTCATGTGCACGAGTTCCTTCTTGTAACGTGAAGCGTACAAAGTAAACAAAAATGCACGGACCGGAGAGCCCTAATTTTTCAATCGGAGCATCCCTCGTAAAACTTTCCCCTTTATAGAACTTCTCTGACATACCATACTATTCAAATATTTCTAACAGGCGCCAGCTTGATTTAATATGACAACGACAACATTGGAAAACATAGATACTTCATGCTGTAGGTATGAACAAGAAAATAAAGACTCCCGGCATCAAAAACCCCTTTGAAAAATCAATTTAAAACCGGGAAAAGGCGTTCCCTGGTTAAATAATCTATTCACGCAATTCATCCTACACCCTTACCTTTGCGCCCGATGAATTTGCAAGTGCTGCAGGAATTGTATCAAAATGATGACCGCATAAAAAAAATTGCGGGTGACCTTGCATTGCCTCATCCTGCACGAAGGCTAACGCTTCAAAACCTTTCCGGCTCCTCTGTCAACTTTGTAGCCACAGCAATATGGCAACTCTCAGAGATCAATCATGTGTTCATTTTGAATGACCGGGAAGAAGCAGCCTATTTTCATAACGATATGGAGCACCTGACAAAGGCGCTTGATATTTGCTACTTTCCTGATAGTTTTAAAAAGACCGGTGCCTTCAACGAACTGAACAGCAGTCATGTTATGCTACGCACAGAAGCATTGACAAAATTCAGTGCAGATAAGGTGCACAGGAAAATGCTGGTGACTTATCCCGAAGCACTGTTCGAAAAAGTAGTAAACCCAAAAACGCTTTCCGGTAGTACCATACAGATAAAAGTCGGCGAAAACATCAACCCGGATGAGTTGATGAACAGCTTCGTGAGCCTGGGGTTCAAGCGGGAAGACTTTGTATATGAACCGGGACAGTTTGCCATGCGTGGCGGCATCCTGGATATTTATTCTTTCGGCAATGAACACCCTTACCGCCTGGAGTTGTTTGGTAACGAAGTCGACAGTATTCGCATCTTTAACCCCGAAACACAGTTATCAGAAAGGAAGCTGGTAACGGTATCGATCCTTCCGAATGTAGAAACGAAATTTGAAACGAAAGAAAAGATATCGCTGCTTGATTACCTGCCTTCTAACACGGCAATCTGGGCCAAGGATTTTGAATTTGTGATAGCCCGGATGGAAAAACTGAACGGTGATCTTCCGGAAAAAATAGAAATAGGAGCCGTAGCAATCGATCATGAAGAAGAATGGCTGAAAGAATTGACCCGTGCAGACTTCGAAGACTTAAGCGAATGGAAAAGAAAATTGCTTGACAGGCATCTGGTGCGCTTCTCCCCTACCCGAAGTGATAAAGAAATAGAAGGAATTGTCGTTGATTTTCATACCGATGCCCAACCTGTTTTCAATCGCCAGTTTGGCCTGCTGATAAGTGACCTGCAAAAACATATTGCTCAAAAGTACACGCCGTACATTTTTGCTGAGAACCCCAAACAACTGGAACGTTTACGCAGCATTTTTGACGATCTGAAAGCGGAAATAGAATTTGTAGGTGTGCCCACTCCTGTGAGTTACGGTTTCATCGATCATGATAAAAAAACAATCTGTTATACTGACCACCAGATCTTTCAGCGGTATCATAAATACAAGGTAAAACAAGCATACACACGCGGCAAAGCCATCACGATGCGCGCGCTCCGGGAACTGCAGCCTGGCGATTTTGTGACGCATATAGATCATGGTGTCGGTGTGTACAGCGGGCTCCAAAAAATAGAAGTGAATGGAAATATGCAGGAAGCCATTCGCATCATCTACCGGGATAACGATGTGCTGTATGTAAATATCAACTCGCTACACAAGATCAGCAAATACACGGGAAAAGAGGGAACTACTCCCCGCGTCAACAAACTCGGCAGCGATGCCTGGGAAAAACTCAAGAACAAAACCAAACGGCAGGTAAAAGATATTGCCGCAGATCTCATAAAACTGTATGCCAAGCGAAAGGCATCCCAGGGTTTCGCTTTCACGGCAGACAGCTATCTGCAGACGGAACTGGAAGCATCCTTCTTCTATGAAGATACCCCCGACCAAAGCAAGGCAACTGCAGATGTGAAACGCGATATGGAAGCACCCGCTCCCATGGACCGGTTAGTATGTGGCGATGTAGGCTTCGGTAAAACGGAAGTAGCAATTCGTTCTGCCTTTAAAGCTGTTGCCGACAGCAAGCAGGCAGCCGTATTGGTGCCTACCACCATCCTGGCTTACCAGCATTACCAGACTTTCAAAGAACGCCTGAAAGATTTCCCCTGCAACGTAGATTATATCAATCGCTTTAAGTCTGCCAAAGAAAAAAAGGAAACACTCAAGCGACTGGAGGAAGGTAAAATAGACATTATCATCGGCACACATGCGCTGCTCGGCAAAGATGTCAAGTTTAAAGACATTGGTCTGCTGATCATTGATGAAGAACAGAAATTCGGTGTGGGCTCCAAAGAGAAACTACGTGAACTGCGTGCAAATGTAGACACCCTGACGCTAACTGCTACCCCTATCCCGCGTACGCTTCAGTTTTCATTGATGAATGCGCGCGACCTGAGTATCATGAATACGCCTCCGCCTAACAGGCAGCCGGTACATACCGAGGTAGCGGGTTTCGATGAAAAACTGATACAAGAGGCAATCTATTACGAAGCAGAGCGGGGCGGACAGGTATATTTTGTTCACAACCGGGTGCAAAGCCTTCCCGATATGGTAACCATGTTGCGGGGTCTTTGTCCCGACCTGGAGATAGGCATGGCGCACGGGCAATTGGAAGGACATAAACTGGAAGAAGCGCTTTTTAATTTCATCTCTCATAAATACGATGTACTTTGCTGTACGAACATCGTGGAAAGTGGTGTGGACATACCCAATGCCAATACCATTATCATTAATAACGCGCATCATTTCGGACTGAGTGATCTTCACCAGCTTCGCGGTCGCGTGGGCAGAAGCAACAAAAAAGCCTTCTGCTATTTACTGGCGCCATCCATGGCTACCTTGCCCACCGACAGTCGTAAGCGCTTGCAAACACTGGAACAATTCAGCGAACTGGGCAGCGGTTTCCAGATAGCCATGCGCGATCTTGACATCCGTGGTGCCGGTAATTTACTGGGAGGAGAACAAAGTGGATTTATTGCAGAGATCGGCTTTGAAATGTACCAGAAAATCCTGAATGAAGCGATCCGGGAGTTGAAGTCTACCGATTTCAAAGAAGTATTTAAGGAAGAAATGGAGCGCAAGAACGACTATGTGAGCGATTGCACCATTGACACAGACCTGGAGATCCTCATACCCGATGAGTATGTGGAAAATATCACCGAACGCTTATCCCTGTACCAGCAACTGGATGATGTGGAGAATGAAGAAGCACTGCAAAAATTCATGCAGGAGCTACAGGATCGTTTTGGTCCGCCACCACCACAGGTAGAAGAGCTTTTCACTACGATCCGGTGTCGTTGGGTGGCAGAAGAACTGGGCTTCGAAAAACTGATCCTGAAAAACAAGCAACTGCGTTTGTATTTTATCAGTGATCCCGAATCTTCCTATTTCGAATCGGCGATATTCAACAACATTCTGCTGTACATCCAGCAAGGCACCAACAAGGCCCGCCTCAAGCAAGTGGGCAAAAACTTCATGCTCCTGGCAGACGGCATGATCGATATGAAAGATGTACATTGGTTTTTAGGCGGCATGAAGATGAACTAATTCTCTTGGCATGTAAGAGGACCACTGCGATGAAACATCGTTGCAATGGTTCGTTCATCGTTCAGTTCCCTGATTATTTCACAAATTATGCACTATAGCCCGCTTCATTTTTTCTGATCATGACAGTCCGCTCAAATTCTACGCGCAGGAAAATATTTCTTATAGATGGTTTGGGAGCAGCGTTTTCCGGGTTCTTGCTGCTGGTGGTTTTAGTAGGATCGTACAAAATCTTTAGCGTACCGCTGCATCTGTTGAAACTCTTAGGTGTTATCGCCTGCTTCTTGTCATTTTATTCGTTGAGCTGCTTTTTTTTAGCAGGTACGAAATGGCGGGCATTATTAAACATCCTTGCATCAGTCAATCTTTTATACTGCCTATTGACCCTTATATTCATAATAGCGCATAGTCATGACATCAGCGTTTGGGGCTGGTGTTATTTCTTAACAGAGATTTTTATTGTGTCCGGATTAGCAATAATAGAATGGAACATAGCCGGGAAGAAGCCTTAATGTTTTTTATCTGCCAGCTTTTTCAGTTCCATTTTTATTTCATGCACACTCTTGGAGAGCTCCTGCAACGGAATCTCTGCCTGGGGAATAGTGTCCGTAATATAGTTGACAAACTGCCAGATCTCGATCACATTTTCCACCTGCACTTCATAGGGCTGATAGAGGCTGTTGAGAGATGCCAACAGCAAGGTTCTATCTGTTTTTATCTTATTGGTAACGAGTTTAAAAACAATCCCATCATCTTTAGTAATTACCAGGCAAGGTGTTTCGTCCTTGATACCATTCCAGTCTTCTATATACCTTCCTACTACCAAAGAATTTTCGGGAATAGGGTACATACTATCACCTATCGTAGGAAACATACGATACTTGCGGTCCTGCGGTAGATGCGGCATGGTAAATACAGGTAATTTATTGATGTATTCGGGATCGCTATATCCTGCCAGATATCCTGCTTTTGCCTTCTGCGATACATACTCAATATTATCTTTATTACTGGCATTGATGGTGGTAGCAAGAATGCGTAGTTGTGCTCCGGTAGTATAAGTATCATTCCCGGCTTCAAGTTCCCGCAGTTTCAGTTCCGAAAACTTGGAGAGATCCGTTTTTATCAGATTATCAATACTCAGTTTAAAGTATTGGGAAAAGCTGATCAGGTCTTCTACTGTGGGGTTTATAGTCTGCCCATTCTCATGTGCATTGAGTTTGGAACGGGAAACGCCCAGACTAAAAGCCATTTCGTCCTGGCTGAGATGTTTACGACGACGAAGATGACGGATATTGGTAGCCCAGTGATTAGGAACAGACTTAGACATTATTGATAACTTTTAAAAGGCATTAATAATGGCAAATATAGGATTAGATTCTCAATTTTTTATCATTCATATAATTCAACTCACGATAATAAAAAACGATTAAAACAGGAGGTCACATCCAGAAAACAAAAAGGGTTGCCGACACCGTCAGCAACCCTTGTCACTACAGATATTACCTATCCCAATGACTTAAGCCAATCTACTACTTCGTCTTTCGCTTTACCTATTTTCTGCTGGATGCGTCCCCACATTTCATCTTCCTTCCCTTCTTCATACCGGAGATCATCGTCGGTAAGGTCTGCATACTCTTGTTTCAGTTTACCTTTCCATTCGTTCCATCTTCCTTTTAATTCCATCTTGTCCATGATATTTAGTTTTTGGTTTGTTTAGAAAATTATTGTGCAGCATTCAGGTTCATAGGCAGGAGCTCTATGACGCGTTGCTCTTTTAGTTTTTTACGTTTGTATTTTCCCAGTTTGTAAGCCTGCCTTACTGCTTCTTTCAATTCATGGTACATTCCTACCCCCGCCATACGGCAAGAGAGTTTAGAGAAAGTATGCTCCACTATCTGTTCCAGCAGTTGGTCTTTTTCCGTTTTGGTCTTAAATTCCTTTTTCATGCCAGTGCGTTTTGATTGGTTTTTTGAAAGATCAGTTTGCATTTTTTCGTACAAAAACTATCATACCAATATTAAACTGACCGGTCCACCTCTTGAAAGAATGGTTCATTATCAGCTTTTTTACCGGGTATAGACTGTTGCAATTTTTGTAAGATTTAGCAGTCATTTTTTTTTACTGTTACAATTATTCCCCAACTTCATTTTTTAAAAACTAAAAGATCAACACGATGATTAGCAATCATGAAATAGATTATAAAATAGTAGGCGAGGAAATGCAATATGTGGAAGTGGAGCTGGACCCCACCGAAACTGCAGTGGCGGAGGCCGGTAGTTTTATGATGATGGACGACGGCATACAAATGGAAACCATTTTTGGGGACGGAAGCCAGCAACAAAAAGGCTTTCTGGGAAAAATGCTCTCCGCGGGTAAACGTATGTTAGTAGGCGAAAGTTTGTTCATGACCGCCTATACTAATATTTCGCAGACCAAAAAACGGGTTTCATTCGCAGCTCCCTATCCCGGCAAAATCATCCCATTGGATCTGAGCAGGCTGGGAGGAAAAGTGACCTGCCAGAAAGATGCCTTCCTCTGTGCTGCAAAAGGAGTAGCGATCGGTATTGAATTTCAAAAACGGCTGGGAACAGGCTTGTTTGGAGGAGAAGGATTCATCATGGAAAAGCTGGAGGGAGATGGAATGGCTTTTGTCCACGCAGGCGGGCATGTGACCGAACGGGAATTGCAACCCGGGGAATTGCTCAAAATTGATACGGGCTGTATCGTTGCCTTCACAAGAACAGTAGATTATGACATCCAGTTTGTAGGCGGTATAAAAAACACCATTTTCGGCGGGGAAGGGGTATTCTTTGCTACGCTTCGCGGACCCGGCACGGTGTGGATACAAACCCTGCCTATCAGCAGGTTGGCAGGACGCATACTGGCATACGGCAGCTATAAACGGAAAGAAGAGGGAAGCGTACTCGGCGGTTTAGGAAATATGTTGGACGGTGATGGATGGTAGTATAGGATGAAAGATGTAGCGCATTTCCTCATCTTCCAAATAATAGGTAAGAATTACATCGTCCTGCATGTAACCAATCCCCTACCTTTGCTGCAATTTTTTTCGAGAAATGTTTAACAAATACTGGAGAACATATCCCTGGCACATGCAGATGCTGCAGTTTATCATCCTGCTGGCCGTTATGTTTTCATTTTTTGGACTGGGACTTACACCGGTGGTGCTGAAGTGGATGAACGTGTCACCCGATGCACTGGCATCACTGAGCGATACCAGCCCCAGAAACGTGATCAATGCAGCTCTCGTGCTGCAGTTTTTAAGTGCATTGGGCATTTTCATGGTGCCGGCCTTGCTCTTCGCCTATTTCACACATCCCAGACCTATAGCCTATCTGGGACTGAAAGCGCCTAAAAACGGGATGCATATTTTACTATGCATCATCATTATTGTTGCGGCTACACCCTTGTTGTTGACGATCGCCGAGTGGATGAGCTCTATGAACCTGGAAGCAGCTAAAAAAGCGCAGGAAGTAAATGACCGCTACATGAAAGCGTTTCTCAGCATGAACTCCATTCCTCAATTGCTGGTTTCCTTATTAGTACTGGCTGTTTTGGCCGGGCTGAGTGAAGAGCTTTTTTTCCGCGGGTTATTGATGCGCTTTACGGCAAAACGGATCAAATCCGTTTCCTTACCTATTGTTATTACAGCTATCCTGTTCGCCGCTATGCATAGCAATGTGTATGGCTTGCCTTCTATTTTTATTGCTGGGATACTACTGGGTTATTTTTATTACCTGACCGGTTCATTGTGGAGCAGCATGATAGCGCATATAGTATATAACGGGCTGCAAGTACTGCTGATTTATTTTGCAGATAAGCACCCGACAATAGCCACAATGAATGAAACCAATCATGTGCCTTTGCTGTGGACGATTGCAGGCACGGCAATAAGTGCTTCGGGTTTATATTTGTTATGGAAGACACGCACTCCTTTGGAAAGCGATTGGGCACAGGACTATTCTAAGGAAGAACGGGAAAAACTGATGGCAGGAGAAGATATAGGTTGATCCGCTGACCCTGAACAACAAACATTAATAGTACACTAATCATATCAGCAAAACGTGGCTTTAGATTTACCTACTTTTTTCACCAGGCTTGGAAGCGCTATCATATTCAGCATTATTATGATGGTGGGTTTATTATGGAATGAATGGGCATTTCTGGCTTTAGCATCTGCTATTATGGCGTTATGCCTGCGGGAATTTTTCAAGCTGATCCATAAAATTTATAACCCCGAACATAAAAACGGCTGGATAATGTGGAGTGTTTTGAGCATTTCCATGGGTTTATTGGCAAGTGTTTTTATTTTTTTGTTTCGTCCTGTAGATGAGGTTTGGGGTAAAGGGCTGCTGGCTGCCTCTGTAGTGATGCTCACCATATCGTTGCTGAAAACCTTATTGCAAAGAAATGAAGTGCTATCATTGTCCAGCCTGCATTTCTTTTCGTTAGGATACATTACAGTTTCTATTTTAATGTTTGTGTACCTGCGTTATCTGAGTTTATGCATTCCCCTAGCATTGATACTGATGATATGGATGAATGACACGATGGCCTACCTGGTCGGTTCGTTTATCGGGAAAACACCTTTTTCAAAAATATCTCCTAAAAAGACCTGGGAAGGTACTGCCGGCGGCGCTATCTTAACTTTAGCCGGGGCAGCTGTCTGGGGTTACTTTTCTCCGTACTACCAAATGGTGGACTGGATGATGCTGGCATTGTGCGCCAGCGTCGCGGGTACCGCAGGAGACCTTTTCGAATCGAAATTAAAACGTATAGCTGAAGTAAAAGACAGTGGTACTATGATGCCGGGACATGGCGGTGCTTTGGACCGCTTTGACTCCCTGTTGATCTCGACCCCTTTTGCCTTTGCTTACGCTTCCATCTTCATGACACCGGTGCCGGTGGTTATTTTTTAAGTTACTTTTGCAACCTAATTTTATTTCATGAGCATTCACAGAGAAGGATATCGTTATATACTCATTGCTACTATCGTTTGGATCTTAATCAGTTGGGCAACGAATACCTGGATCTCCTCTGTACCCATATTACCCTGGATCATTCATATCATTTGCTTCCTTCTTTGGTTTTGGATCGTATGGTTTTTTAGAATTCCAAACCGCACCTTTGCCTATGATGATAATAAGATCATAGCACCTGCTGATGGCAAAGTGGTAGTGATAGAAGAGACAACAGAAACAGAATACTTTCATGACAGGAGACTGCAAGTGTCCATTTTTATGTCACCATTAAATGTCCATGTGAATCGTAACCCCATAAATGGCATTGTTAAATACATGAAATATCATCCGGGTAAATACCTGGTCGCATGGCATCCGAAATCATCCACGGAAAATGAACGCACCACCCTCGTTCTGGGTAATAATAAAATCGATATCCTGATGCGCCAGATAGCCGGAGCGTTAGCAAGACGTATTTGTTACTATGTAAAAGAAGGAGATAGCGTAAAGCAAAATGATGAATTCGGATTTATCCGGTTCGGATCGCGGGTGGACCTGTACCTGCCTGCCGGTACAAAAGTGGATGTTAAAATTGGTGATGTGGTGCAAAACGGCATAACAATTATTGCACAAATACCCTAAGTTTGTATTACATCCAAATAATTAATCTTTAAACAAAAAAACATAAACACATGAAAAAACTCGCTCTGTTCTTAGGCGCTTTAATGATTACCGGTGCTTCATTTGCTTGTGACGGTGGTAAAGACGGTAAAAAAGCATGCTGCAAAAAAGAAGAAAAAGCATCTTGCAGCAAAAAGGACAACAAACATTGTGAAAAGAGCGCTAAAGAGGCTCAGTTGAAAAAAGATGATTCTAAAGAAATGGTGAAAGCGCCGGTTCAGAAATCATAATTTCCTGAAAAGAGAAAGAAAGAGAGCAAACTGTATCAGTTTGCTCTCTTTTTGCTATTATAATTATTATAAATAGCTGTATCTACATAAATTTTTTAGGGGTAGGGTTGCGACATTTGGATATTGTCATTTTTTTTCTACATTTGTATCAGTTTTCATAGTGATAGGGTTTATAGGGGCCGGTCTGTTCTCAGACTGGCTTTTTTTATTTAGCTAAAATTGTATTTTAGCATATGGTTTACAGGCACTTTTCTTTCTTTTTGTTCTTTCTATTATCCTCTATAGTTTGCTTTTCACAACCCCTTTCAAGCTATGTAAACCTTCAAAACCAGGTAATGGTATGGGATAATGGTATTATCCGGAAGATAGACTATCTCCGGCCGCTAAGCATGAAAATTGGCCGTTCTGCAGTGCCATACATTGACAACTCCCGCTCATTTAAAATCTATCAAAATGGTGCGGTGAAACAAATCAATGCAGGATTTACTACTGATTTTAAAGTAAGTGATAACCTGGTTACCTATATGAATGCGTCTTCATTAAACGTATTTGATAACGGCACAACAAAAAATCTTACCGGGCTGGCAGAACAATACTATATCGGCGATAGTGTTGTACTGTATTTTGATGGTGTCAGGAGAGAATACAAGGCTTACTACAACGGAAACATCTATCCCATTGAGAATTTCTTGGCTGCGGGCGCTATAGATGTGGTGAAAGTATCAGACAATATTATCGCATATGATAATTATGCGAATCAATTCCGTGTCTTCTACCGTGGCAATATCATTCAGCAGGAAGACTATGCAGTAAATAATTTCGGCGTAGGAAGAAATACCGTAGCCTACGTAGACATCAACCGTACGTTCAAGGTATTTCACAACGGCAGCACCTATACCCTGGAAGATTTTCCACCTGATAATTTTGCAGTTGGAGATAATATCGTAGCCTATACCTCCAACGACGGATACTTCAAAGTTTTTTATGAAGACAGTGTACGTGTATTGGGTTTTTTCCGGCCACAATACCAGGTAGGAGACTATGTAGTGGCCTACCAGGATGGCAGCGGCTACCTCAAAACTTTTTATAAAGGAGATATCACCTCTTTGGAAAGCTATTATCCGGATAACTATACGGTACAATACAACTCTGTCGCGTATATCAATCGTGCAGGTATGCTCCGTTTATTTTCAGAAGGAGAGGTATATGATGTAACCAATGCGCAGATGGATGAATGGGAACTTACCTACGACGTGATTCGTTACAGGATCGGTTCAAATCTTTACAAAATATTCTACAAAGGCGAGGAATATTAAAGCTCTTCAGGTTCAAAATAGCGTTTTATCAACCTTAAATTATGGGTGCGCTTTCTTAGTTTATTGCTGATGATACCACTGGGATCAATTTTATCCATTACGACACATCCGGAAGTGTCTGTTGCATGGATAATAGTCTGAGAATCGAGTAACATCCCTACATGATTGATCCTGCCCTCCTGGTTATCAAAAAACGCCAGATCACCTATCCTGGCGTTTTGAAGAAAATCCAGGGTGATACCTTCACTGGCCTGCTGGGATGCATCTCTGCGTATCTGCCTACCGCAAAGTTTGTAAACCAACTGAGTAAAACCGCTGCAATCAATACCTGCTACACTCCTTCCCCCCCATTGGTACGGGGCACGTAGAAATTGAGTGGCAGCTTTAAATAAAGCTTCTTTTTCAAAGCGGAGTTCACCCCATTTAGCTTTTTTTCCTTTAAAAAAACCATCCCCCATTTCGGTGTGGATCTGTCTCTGAGCCAGTTCTGATGCAGCAGGTGTCCATATTTCCGAATCGCCGATGACCAGCTTTCCTGTATGGCGCGTTGAGATATATTTGATCTCTTTTTGAAATGCTTTTTTCGATATGATTCCCAGCTGGGAAAATTTGCACCAGCCTTCGTATTCGTCAAACTTAGAGCGTATCAGTGCCCAGGCGTCACCTTCAATCGTCAGCACTTCTGCTTTTTCGCCGAAAAGCAACTGACTTACCTGCTCTGCCCTGTGAGATGGTTCTTTTCTGAGTGGCATTACAGCCACATTGCACTGAGAATAATCGAGTGTTAACACCTGTCGGAAATGAATACTGCAATATTAGTTTATTAATTGATCACGACATACTTCCGCACGATGAGTCACGGACCGGATGTTCCCAAAAACTGGAAAAAACCGGCACCGCTATTTAATAATAGCGGTGCCGGCACTCAAATATCTTCTATAATTCATGGCTGTGCTCCAGCTTATTGAAATGATCATATTCCACTAAGCGTCTGTTGGATATCATTTTCTGTTTTACGAGACGTTTCTTCGCTATGCTGCCAAAACCGAAACGAACCATGAACATATCCACTACTTTATAAATAACGGGTACTACAATCAAGGTCAGAAACATGGAGCTAATCAGACCACCAATGATCACCCATGCCAGCCCGTTTTTGATGGCAGCTGTACCACCGGTGGCAATAGCGATAGGCAACATACCGAATACCATCGCTATGGTAGTCATTAATATCGGACGAAGACGTGCATTATTAGCATGGATCAAGGCTTCGTTGGTCGTCTGCCCCTGTTCTTTCATCTGGTTGGTAAAGTCGATCAGCATGATGGCATTTTTAATTACTAATCCTATCAACATGATCATCCCCAGAATAGAGAAGATATTCATGGTGTTGTTGGTAAGCGCCAGCGCCAGGAAAGCACCTATCAATGCGAGCGGCACAGAGAACATGACCACGAACGGATGCAGGTAGTTGTCGTATAGCGCTACCATGATAAGGTACACCAATATGACAGATAGCAATAGTGCAATACCGAGCGTCGAAAATGAACTACCCTGGTTTTCGGCATCTCCACCAAAAACATAGCTGACACCCGCGGGCTTTCTCAACTTCTCCAGCTTAGCGGTAAACTCTGCCGTTACAGTGCCCGAAGGACGTCCGATTACCTGGCTTTGCACCGACACAGAAGCCGTTTTATCTCGACGTTCCAACCGGCTGGGACCGGAACTTTGAAAAATGCTTGCAAATTGAGAAAGTTTGATCACCTCTCCCCTGCTGTTCAGGAACGTGATGTTTGCCACGTCATCCATGTTCCTGCGATTAAAGTTGTCGTAGCGGAGGTTGATGTCATATTCATAATCTCCCTGGCGAAATTTGATCTTAGGATCATCCGCCGTACCGCTGAATGCCGTCTGCATCGTAGCCCCAACATTATCCAGGGTTAATCCCAGTGCAGACATCTTATCGCGGTCTACCTCCACTTTAATCTCCGGATTCCCTTCTTCCACTGACAATTTCACATCACTGGTACCGTCTATCTTCTGCAACTCTCCCAAAGCCATCTTCGCAAAGGTCATGGCACTGTCAAGGTCTGTACCCATCACAACAAGATCTATGGCTGCGCGCTCTGCCGTACCCATAATACTTACAGCAGAGGTCTTCACTTTTATACCGGTCAGTTGGCTTTTCAACTCTTTTTTTACACGGGCTGCATACTCTGATGAAGAAACGGCTCTTTCTTTTTCAGGTATCATTGTCACTGTGATCTCCGATTTATATACCGTAGCCTGGGTCGCTCCAAACCCGTCTTCACTGCTCTGCCCTACCGTAGTTACCAAGGAACGCACTTCTTTTTGCTTTGCCAGGAAGGCTTCTGCCTTACGCGTAGCCTGGTTGGTCTGCTCTACCGATGCATCTTTGGGTAATTCTAATGCTACGATGAACTGACCCCGATCTCCCTTAGGAATAAACTCACCGCCGATATATCCAGCACCCACCAATCCGAAAGAAAGTATTACCAAAGCAAGCGATCCCAATAACACCCAACGTTTATGACTAAGCGCCCATTTCAGAATGTTGGTCATCCACTTTGTAAATTTATCCAGTTGCTTTTCAAACCAGAGAATGAATTTCTCGAATGCATTCTTTCCTGTAAGATGTTCGACCTTACCAAAACGAGAGGACAGTAAAGGCACTATGGTAAAGGAAACAAACAAGCTGAGTAAGGTAGCAATCATGACCGTTACACAGAACTCACGAAGTATTTTTGATACCAACTCATTAGTAAGCGATATGGGTAGAAACACGATAACGATAACCAACGTGATAGACGTAACTGTAAAGCCTATTTCTTTCACGCCGTCAAAAGCAGCACGCACTTTATTCTTGCCCATCTCCATGTGACGGTGAATGTTTTCCAATACCACAATGGCATCATCTACCAGGATACCCACCACCAATGACAACGCCATTAATGACATGAGGTTCAGGGAGAAGCCCATTAGCTTCATACCTATGAATGTAGCAATCAGTGACATGGGAATAGAGACCATCACGATCAGGGCATTTCTCATCGTATGAAGGAACAGCAGCATCACCGCCGCCACCAACACAATAGCCAAACCCAGATCGAAAATTACATCATTGGCAGATTCCAATGTAAACTCTGAGGAGTCCGTAGCTACATTGATCTTCAATTGAGAGCTTGCATATTCTTTTTCTAATCGTTGAATGGCTTTGTGTACTTCTTCACTCACTACCACTGCATTGGCATCGGATTGTTTTTGTATCTGTAAAACAATAGAGCTTACACCATCCTGGCGGGCAAGCTTATCAGCATCTTTCTGTGCATCCTGCACATCTGCTATATCCATCAACCGTACCTGCGCGCCGTCAGCAGTTGTCGCGATCACCAGGTTTCTAAGTTCATCTACATCTGCATATTTACCTGAAAGCCTTACGAGAATCTGGTCATCTGCAGTGCGTACCTTACCTGTAGGGAAATCCATATTGGCATTGGTAATGGTATTACGCAATTGCAAAAGCGAAATTTTATACGCCTGAAGTTTGTCGGCGTTTACATTGATCTGTACTTCACGCTCACGTCCACCTACTAATTGTACTTGAGCTACACCTGGCAAGCGTGACAGTTGCGGAGAAAGCTTTTTATCGATAAGATCAAAAAACTGCTGGTCTCCCATAGTAGAGGTAGCCGCCAGCGTCATGATAGGAAGATCATCCAGAGAGAACTTATTAAGTGATGGGGTTTTAGCATCTCCCGGCAGATCGGAAAGAATCGAGTTGATCTTTCTTTGTGCGTCTTGCAGTCCGTAGTCCGCATCAGCATCGTTATTTAGTTCCACGGTCACCACCGAAACGCCTTCCATAGAACGGGAAGTCAGTTTTTTCACCTTTTCCATGGAAGAAACGGCATCTTCAATTTTTTTGGTAACTGAGGTCTCTACTTCATTCGGCGAAGCTCCGGGATATACGGTGGAGATGGTTACAATTGGGCTGCTGAATTTAGGCAGCAGTTCGTAATTGAGCGATTTATAGCTCAGGAAGCCCAGGAGCGTCAGTATGGTAAAGATCACCACGATGATCGTTGGGCGCTGAATGGATATTTCTGTGATTTTCATGCTGTATTTTTTCGAAGTCGGTTGTTAGTTAAGGTCATTGGTGTATTTCAGGTCACTCCAAGCGGCTGAATGCAGTCATCACCGGGAAAGCTATATTCACACAGCAGGTGAGCCCGTTCATTCCATACACATATTTACCCGTTGTTAGATTTCTGTATGGTTACTGCTGTACCATCTACCAGGTTTACCTGTCCGCTGGTAATAACGGTTTCACCTACCGAAAGACCCGAACGGATTTCCACTTTGTCACCCATCACCCTGCCACTCACTACTTTTTTGGTGACTGCTTTTCCATTTTCAAGAACGAAAATCGTATTGCTGTTTACTCCTCCGTAAAATGCGGAGCGCGGTATCAGCATCATAGAAGGCTGCTCGGGTAATTGGAAATTAGCCGTGCCATACATACCGGCTTTCAATTCACGACCACTGACATTCGACACTTCTATCTCCACCGGGTAGTTAAGTGATGCATCGCCCTTTGCGGCTATGAATGTGACCTTTCCTTTGTAAACAACCTCGGGAAACACATTAGTCGTAACGTTCACTTCCTGTCCGTTGCTTAATTGCACAACCTGGGCTTCAGGCACATTCACGACCAATTTCAAATGAGAGATATCCACGATCTCGAACATCTTGGTGCCTGCAGTAAGGTAGGTACCTACTTCTACAAACTTATTGTTGATCGTGCCGCTGATAGGCGACTTAATATAGGTATCTTCTACTTTGCGGCGGGCCGCTGTGTAACGGGCTTCAGCCGTAGCGTATTGTAGCTTCATATCATCTACCTGCTTTTGGGTAACGCCCCCTGTTTCGAATGCTTTGATAAAACGGTCACGATCCAGGCGCGCCTGTTCGAGGCTGGAACGGGAAGACTGCAACTCTGCATTCAGGACTTCATTGTCTACGCGAGCCAGGATGCTTCCTATACCGACCTTGCTGCCCTCCTTCACACTGAGGCTGGTGATGCGTCCGGATATTTCCGAGAGAAAATTGATTTCACGCACCGGTTCAAAATTTCCATTGGCGATAAACTGCGGGTCGAAACTGGTCACCCTGACTTGCTGCGTAAGTACAGGTACAGCCCCCGACGAACTTTCTTTTACAATAGCTGTTTTTGCAGCATTCTTTTTCTTATTGTCGTTCAGCTTCCAGAAAATAAGAACTATCGCTACTAAAGTAAGGGCACTGTATAAGAGAATCTTTTTCATTACTGTTGATGATGTTTTAAGAATATGATGGTTAAAATGATTATTGTAAAAGGCTTCTGAGGTTTCCCGTAGAGCGAATGGATTCCAGCTCTGCTATCTTATAGTTGAAAAGCGCTTGTGTATAGCTGTTGCGGGCATCTACAAACGAGGACTGCGCATCCAATAGGTCCGTAAGCGTTGCCAAACCAAGTTTATAATTTTCCTGGCTGGAGGCATACACTTCACTGGCCAGTTTTACATTATCTCTCTGGGCTTTTATCGCGCTGATATTGTTGAGCATTTGTGCCTGGGAATTGCGAAAGCCTGCTGTGAGCTGCAAAGCGGTGTATTCACGTTGCTTCTCATTTTCCAATAGACTGATTCGAGCCTGCGCCACCCGGGATCGGCGGGCAAAGCCGTCGAAAATAGGAATATTCAATCTTGCACCAAACGCCCCTACTCCATACCAGATATCCGATCCGTTCTTCTTCCATAAATCACCAAAATCATTGCTGATACCATTATAATTGTAGCTGAAAAATGCGGACAAACGCGGGTAATATTCTGCTTTGATAGCTTTCACCTGTAAGGCGTACAAATCCCGTTGTGCATCCAGCAGGCGTATCTCATTGCGGTTAGCGAGGTTAAACTCACTATTCAATATATAACCTGTTGCCTTTTCTTCTACAGCCTGAAGCGGTAGATCAGAGAGCTCCAACGGCTCATCGATATTATAAGCCATCTGCACTTTCAGGTTATTATATAAGCTTTGGAGCCGGTTATCACTTTCCAGTTTTTGTGTCTGCGCATTGGTCAGATTCACCTTAATGCGATCGAGATCTATCTTGCGGGCCAACCCGTTCTTGTATTGACCCTCTGTGATAACAACCAGGTTATTAAGGCGCGCAATGTTGGTATCTATCACTTTTATCTGCTCATTAAAAGCCAGTATCTGATAATACAGTTGCGATACGCTGTTGATCACTTCGTCTTCTGTGCGCGCAGTATTAACCTTATAGTAGTCGCGTGCCGCTTTTGAGGCTTTAATGCCAGTAAATGCCGCCATATCAAAAATTGCCTGGTTAGCTTCTAAAGCTACCGCTGTATTATATGTAGTACCCATCTCCTGGGCTATCGTCTTGCCCGGCTGTCCGACGAATTCACCCGGCAGCACAATTACCTGCTTTTTGAAGTTATCGGTGAAGTTACCGGTGCCGTTTACCTGTGGTAACGCCCTGGAACGGGTTTCCGTAATTTTATGTTCTCCGATTTGCTCTTCATAGCGGCTTATGGCTATATTCTGATTGTTTTTCAGGGCTGCTTCCAGGCATTCTTTGAGGCTAAATGCATGTTCCTGTGCCTGCGAACCGTTAGCTATAAAAGCCCCTACAATAAAGGCCAGCAAGGTTTTCTTGTTCATATAGTTGTATGACTGTTTATATTGTTAGAGTGTATGTGCTTTTTCAATATTTTAAATCCGTTCGGGGTGCAAAGCCCGGATAGATAGTGATAATTGACCTGCCTTATTATTTCCTCAATAGAAATACCGGTAGGCTGTGTAAAGGTTTTATAAGCCAAAGCTTCCAATTGCTCCATTCTCAGGTAAATCATTATTTTGGGATTAAAGAAATCCCGGTAAAGCCCTTCCGATAATCCTTTTTTCATATTCTTCTTGAAGAAAGGAAGGAGATAATGCTCTTTAAAATCTTCGATGAGCTGAAACGCATCCTGATAGAATTTAATGAGATCGTTGCGTAATGTAGGTGTCAGACGAAATGAAAGCTTATGGACAACCTCGATCAATCGCAACTGTTCTTCCACAGCATTTCCGGATTGAGCTTGTAACAGGTCTACTTCTTGCTGAAACAGTTCCAGCTCATAGGTTACCACTTTTTTGACAAGGTCTGTTTTGTTATCGAAGAACGTATAAAACGTCTTTTTTGAAATGCCGCATTCGGTGCTCACGTCATCCAGCGTGATCCTCTTGTAACCATACCGTGCAAATAACCTGGCAGCGCGTGAAATGATATTACTATATACTACATCGGGTGTTTTCATCACATCTTTTTTTCAGTAATTTAGTTGATGTGTTTACAGTAGATACATCAACTAAATATAAAAATCAAAAAAATTTAAGCTTCTAAAACGATCTTTTTAATTTTTTTAATGGATTCTATAAATGCCTGTTTATCTGTTTCCGATATTTTTCCTCCGAAAAGTTTTTCTTCCATACGCACCACTCCGTCTTCTATACGCTTTCCCAGCTTCGTTCCTTCGCCGGTTAATTGTACGATGTTTTTCCTCTTATCATTTGCGTCCTGTTTAATCTCTACAAGTCCGTGTTTCACTAAATAGGTGACGGTACGCTGCACAGAAGATTTATCACGACCGCAGAGATCCGCTATTTCCTGCTGTGAAGTATTCCCCACACAGTAACAGGTCATCAACACGGGGATCTGTTCTGCCTGAATGGGAAAACCCTTTTCGCTCATGAATTTGTTGGCCTTATTAAACAATTCACGATGCAGATCACCCAGGTTCATCAGTATCAGCTTTTCCAATCTTTCTATCGTTGTCATAATGCAAAGGTAAAATTAAGTTGACATATCAACCAAATATTTCTTACCAATATTGTTATTGAAATTGTTAAAACCCCGTACGACGCGAATCGTAAACTCCTGTCTATGACCTGGTATTGAAGTTTACCGTTTAAAGAGCTGCCGTAGAAGTTCCGATTTTACAGCTTCCCACTCCTCATTCGTTATGCTGTAGTAAGCAGAATCTCTTTTAGTATTGTTGTCCCTGACCATGTCATTTCTGAATATGCCTTCGAACTTCGCCCCGATCTTTTCAATAGCCGTCCTGGAGCGGATATTCAGCACATCCGTTTTTAATTGCACTCTATAGGTATTTAAAACTTCAAAACAGTAGCTAAGCAGCAACAATTTGCATTCGGGATTAACAGGAGTTCCCCAATAGGAAGGATGCAGCCAGGTCCAGCCGATCTCAAGTTTTTTATGCTGAGGTTGCAGGTCCAGGAACCGGGTGCTTCCTATTACCTGCTTTGTATGCTTATCGACTATTACAAAAGGATATTGCAGGTTTTTATTTCTTTCTTCTATTGCTGTAAGAAAGCTATGTTTCAGCTTGCCGGTGTCCGAACCGTCAACAGCGTAATATTCCCAGATTCTTTTGTCGGCTGCGATGCAGAGAAGGTCATCCAAATCTGTTTCCCCGTAAGATTTCAAGAGTATGTTCTCTCCCCGGAGTTCCAGCGGATACGGTATCCAGTTATTCATTGTCATTTGTATTCAGGAAATCCCGAACTGTTTATTCTGTTAGCAAATCCTCTTATTTAAGTATTCTCAAAAATTCGATGAAAGGCCCCACGGCTTCTTTGTATTGATAAGCCATCACGCTGGTAATTTGAGAAAGGTGGTTGAGGTCATGTACCACCCAGGTGGAAAGTAGCTCGCTTATTGAAACAGGTCCCAGAGCAGGATGAATGCCCTTTTTTAAAAGGTCTGTATGTTCCAATGGAAAGCTTTTCAGCTTCGCTATATTTAGCTCACGGCAAACTTTAAATTCACTCAACAGTTCTTCTATGCATAGTTCACCGGCTCTTTTAAAATGTCCGAACCGGTCAAATGCCGGGAACTCCTTATCCGGAGTTCGCAGAATGGCTTCCATCCGGACAAGCCAGTTCGTCTGATCGGCATGTATTAAATGCCCCACGATGTCAACGACTGTCCATGTATTTTCGCCTTTGCTATTCCGAATCCAGTCGTTATTTAAACCAGCAACCAGTGTCGCTATTGTGCGGGGTGTTTTTTCGAGTAGTTCCAGAGATCTTTCCAGGGAAAATTCCATCATCGTTTAATTTAGATATTCACCATCCTTTACGATTTGATAAGGCTGACCAATGGTTTTTGACATTCTGGCAAAGTCATCTTCCGTTATTTCTTCAGGTAAATAATAGCGGGTAGCAAATTTTTGATAATGAATAGGTATAAGCTGTTTTGCATGCAACAGTTTGGCAGCATTAAATGCCTGCTCTAAGGTTAAGGACACCGGGATCGTACTATACTCCAGTTGGATCATCGGGAAGTTAACCACAGCTGCATTTACCGGAAGAAATGCATAATCAATGTCGGCATTTTCCTGAGCCAGTTTCCAGAATTGATTGTGCCAGAGGGTATCTCCGCCGTGAAATATTTTTTTGTCCTGATAAAATACAATCCAGGCCGTTTGTTCATCTCCTATTCCATCTAAAGAAAAGATCGATTTAAAAGAAACACCTTCATCTGTATATTCTTCATTGTAGTCAAGGTATACAGTAGATCTGTTCAGTTTGGATAAAGCGGTTTCCAGTTTTTTAAATCCAATGATCTTTCCGTCCGGTTTTAAACATTTGTCTACTACCGAGACATCGAAATGATCCAGGTGAAGATGTGTAAACAGGATATAGTCGGCTTGAACTACCTCTGTAAATCGAATTAAGGGAGTTTGCGGATCGCCTAAAATAGTGTGATACGGCTTGAAATCTTCCACCGCGTCAATCAACACTACTTTGTTACCACACTCCAGCTTAATCCCTGCCCAGTTTAATTTCTGAATTTTCATACGGCATGTGTATTTTAAAATATACCGATAGGTATATTTTTAGTGAAAAAAATTATTTTCTTAAATCCTTTATCATCTTTTCAAGAAAAGCCATGGCTATTTTCAGGTCTGTTTCCTTTCCGGTCACTTTTGCCTGCATAATGGCCCCTTCGATCAGGGATATCAATACTATCGCCATAAGAGCGGGCTGGGTATTGTCTTTAATTTCTCCACGTTCCATGCCTCTTCTCACCAGGTTTTCGATAGATTTTTTCCAAAATGCCAGTGCATCAGCCGCCTTTTCGCGGAGCCTGGGATGCGTATCGTCTGCTTCTGTCGACGTATTGAGAAGCGGACATCCTGTTTGCAGGAAATCTATCCGGAGAAAGTTTCGATATACCCTGGGGTACACCAACAAGCGCTCGATGGAATCCTCTGTTGCCAGTATTTTGTTTTTGATATACTTCGTAACCCTGTTAAAATTGTAATCGAAAGCAGCTAAAGCCACTTCATCTTTATCCTTAAAATTGCCGTAAATGCTTCCCTTTGTCAACCCTGTAGCCTGAGTGAGATCCTTCATCGATGTACCTGCATATCCCTTGGCATTGAATATGGAGGCTGTTTGTTCAATTACAAATTGCCGGGTTCTTGCAGCTTTTGAAAGTGGTTCACTCATAACTATCATAAAAATAGTAAAAATACCAAACGGTATATTAAATTCGCGAAAGAAATCTGACTTTAATAATCAGCCTTTTATCAGATTCGTTTCATTGGAAAAACCTGCCTGCGCTCCTGCCCGTTCTTCGTTCCTGAAATTTCAGCCACCAGCGAGTCTGATGTGATCTTTGTATAAGTGATGATTTGAGGAAAATCATGTTGTAAATTCTCAAAAACCAATTGTGCTTCTGAAATTACTTTAGGGGCAAAACGGACCGGCAAACCTTCATTCTGATTTTTGACTGCGGGGATATAATATAATCCGTCTTGTTCCTGTACTAACTGTATTGTTTCAAAAAAAATCGTGTCTTTATCTTTAATGCTATAACTCCTTCCTGAAAATTCATTGTCATTTACTTTACTCCAGGTTTCGTAAAGACTTCCTTTACGGGTTTTGTTTTCCCAGGTACCGATAAGCCATTTTGCTTTTTTAATGTCATCTGTCTTTCTATTTGTCCAAGCTCCGATAAACATAGTGCAAGCAACTGCAGTAAAGATTATTATTCCTGTTCTCATAGTGGTTAGTTAATGATGGCAAGGTAAAAGTGTGATGTAGTTCCTATCTGAAATTATAAAAATGCGACATGCTTTTTTAGATATGAGAACTGCAAAAAAGTATTTGCAACACCGCAGGCATCTATCCAATCATAGCATTAAAGTTTTCCATTTTACGTAAATGTAACAAAAGAAAAAGACCTGGGCCAGAAAAAGCGATTTGGATACAATGCGGTATGCGAGTGCCTTCTTCTCCGTTATAGGTTTGAGTTCTCATCCCCGTAGGATCCGTCAGATTAGCCGGGTTGTTTCCCATACCCGTATAGCCACTGGCAAATTCATCCAGAGGATCGATACTCCAGAACCGCCCGATCTGCGGGTCGTACTGGCGTGCATGGAAGTCGTATAACTGCATCCCCAGCTCTTCCTGCAGCAGCTTGCCCTGGTGTTTATACTGGTTTTTCGGGTCCACAACGAGGTAATTACTGCTTCGCTCAATAGACAATGAGGATAGTAATTATGTTCCTCCGGCAAAGTCCAGCCTTACCATAATTTATCAGCCTACTACTATTGCAGATTTTTAGGGCCTACATATACTACTATTCCTAAGCCACCAAAAAATATTAAAACTACTATTGCAATTACTAAAATGGGATGCAACATATTAGATTTATACTCTAAAAAAATTTTGTTTTTGAATACAAAAAAATAATTGAGTATAGAAAACAAAAAAAGTAAAAAAAATGTGATTTTTTGTTCCATGAGAAATGAGGATCTGTAGAACAAAAACAATACACTATCAATTCCGTTAACAAATAACAACAATAAAAACAATGTGAACATAAAAGTTGCAAGTATAGGAATGTCAGAGCGGACATTTTGGAAAAAACAATACAATGTGCAGCAAAATCTCTTATATAAACTCATTTCATATTTTTTCTCAGAAAGCCCATCATCAGAAAGCTCATCATTTATTATATATAAGGATTCCGTAACAAAAATAATTTTACCGTAATCTTATAAAACTGCTGTTTATTAACTTCAATTTTATTACTTAATTACCCCTTGTTTTATAGCCTCATCTCTAAACCACCGGTTTAATTTTTCTCTGTTTTCATATATATATTTAATTACTTCTGGTTGCAGTGGTTTAATTAATCTGCTACGACATTCTTGACCAGGATTGCAGCATACCCTAGTAAAAAATCGTGACTCCCTATAATAAGTTACAGTGTCCTTTTCTACGTTATACATGATCGAAAAAAGCATGCTTTTGTTGTATTGCTGTTCTGTAACAGGTTTGCCTTTAAAATAAAAAGAAAAACCAATTTCAACGGAGTCGTTTTGTACTTGAACTTCATCAAATATTAAAGGTAACATACCAAATGTTATAACAGCATCTTTCGTAGACTGCTCTTTTCCTAGGTTTAACCTTTCATCGCAATATTGGCAATAAAAAGTCCATTTGGTTTTATCATAAAAATATTCAAGACCTAATTTTTTTATTTCATTAGGATATTCATCATCCATAACGATTACAGATGTTTTCATATAAGTGTCAATTGATGATACAGGTTTACTCTCACTACTACAAGAAATGAAAAGTAAAAAAAGGAGCGGATTAAGATTCGGCTTCATAAGTTAGCGTTTATAATAATAAATATTCCCAGTTGATTTATAAAAATAAATATAGCGTGAATCGGTAGCTATATTGTAGGTATTTCCTCGAACATGGTTTCTATCACCTTCGTAGCGTTGTATTTCTTTATAAGTTTTAGGGAACTAGGTGCAGACTGGCAATGGGACTATAACTATGAGCGACCGCACAAGGCGCTCAGCTACCTAAATCCCATCCACTATGCCAACAGCAAACAACCCAATAGTGAACTAAAAGCTCAGGACTGTACAACTGCCTTATCCACAAACCCGCGTAGGGGACAAGCCCCAAAGCTTGTAAACGTATAGCGCGGACTTGTGGATAAGATATTTGAAATACCTTTATGAAACTATACTTCTAATCCGGACACTTTTTAGGGACGCTGACAAACCAGTATTTAATGTTCCTTTAATTACCCACGTTTTATTACCTCCATTTTAAACCATGGGTCAATTTTGTCCTTGTGCTCGGTAATATATTTAATTACCTCTGGTTGTAACGGAACTACAGCACGGTTTTCACAGTTTAATGAATTACGGCAAAACGCCTTATAATATCTCGCTGTAGTACGACCACTATATAATATGATACTGTCAGAATCTCCTACATACATAGCACCCCACACGGGAGAAAAAGATATGAGCCTTTCGTTCACCGCCAATTCCTTATAACGAAAGAGCAAATCAATTTCAACAGTATCATTATTTACTATAACCTGATCTAGTGTTAACGGAAGCATACCGAATGTAGTAGAGGTATCCTGTACGTTTGTTTCGGGATTAAATATCAATTTTCTATCGCAGCTTATACAATACAAAAACCATTTTGTGTTATCATACAAATGTTCCAATCCTAAAACGCGCACTTGGTCAGGGTATCCAAAAGATATGGATGAGTCATCTTTTAAAAGTGCTTTCCCGCTATTTTGAACATCGGGCTTTGAAGATGTCTTGCAAGAAAGAAACATCCATAATAGTAATACTAAGGCGTTCTGCATGATATTATTTTCAATAGTGATTACAGTGCCTACTCACACTTTTATAACCTAAAGAATCTGATAACATTGAACTTCTGGTGATATAACTTTAGAAAACTATAGTATTACTTTAAACGACCAACCTCTATTCCATGTAGACATTCCGCAGACCTTGATCATCAAATTATTTTTTAGATTGACCACTATAACCACTGATAATCAATCTAAGTAATGGTCAGCAAAAAACGGAATTAGGTGGTCAAAACGAAAATAATGTCCACCGCACCACATTACCTACCTACCGAAATCTTCTTTGATTAATGCTTGACCAAATGTAAAAAAAGCAAACAAAGCAAAACAAATAAAGATAAATATGTACGATAAGTACTTTGTTTTGTTAGAAATGTTTTTTACCTCAATAGCCGCATCTAGTTTATGCCATTTTTTAAATTTAAAAATTACTAGTGAATTCCCTAACAGTATTAAAACGAAAGTCACTATAATATAATTATTGTCAATAAAATCATCTTGGGTAATATTGACATAAGAAACTGCTAATGAATATAATAAGCTATAAAACAAAAAAGAAATAAATGCTACCGAAAAAAAATCAGGAACATCATTTTCTTTCAATCTAATATAATGCAGTTTCATCATCAAAAAAATATACTTTATCATTTTACAGTTTGTTTTGGGTAGCATTTGTTTTTATATAATCAACCCGCTTAGGCGGAGAAGGCATCGGTGTTATGATTTTCTGCGCATTATAAAGCAACCCTATTACCCATCCCGCTGGGTTCGATAACGAAAGTGCTCCGATTGCTATATCAACAGCCCGTTCGTGATTGTAACCTTTGGTCCTTATTTCGTTACCAACTGAGAGCATTTGGATAACGTTAAGGGAATTACCAAAAATTTTCACTCCCTTAACAACCCCCAATGATTTAATGCTTTCATCTCCTTTAGCAGCTAAATCGACAAGATAGTTTTGTACATCCATAGAAATACCTAATGTACCTACTACAATATTAGCATTCTCCTTAGTGGATCTACCCTTAGGGTTTTCATTTCCTTTCTCTCCATCCCCATCATATTGCGGCAAGTAATTTGCTGCTCCGCCATTCTCAAGTAATGAAGCAATATTCTCAGATGCATTATTTGCATAAGTCGCCGCATCCACCCCAGTTTCCGCATCATCTTTCGCGATAGCATCATTTACGAGGCCATCCGCCTTGTCTTTCTGCATTTCTGTTCCATTTACATCTACCTGGTTTACTCCCGGGGCGTCTGTTACTTTTATCTCATCAGCATCCATCTTGGCTACCCGTTCGTAAAACGCTTCACTTACCGAAGCGAAGAACTCTGCATTCATGTCATAAATAGAACGTGGCTGATCCCCCCTGACTGTTAACTCGTTTGATTTGGGAGCATTCGCATTTTCCAACTCAAGGAGCTTCTGCCAGGCAGCGGAGTGTGCTTCCTGACGTTTCCATTTGGTCACAGGATGATCCGGATGGTTGAGCGTCATAGCCCCGCTTGCGTCGTACATCAGCCCCAGCATACCGCTCGGGTCTATCATGTTGGCAGGGTCATTGCCCATCCCTGTATAACCGCTCGGGAACTGGTCCATCGGATCGATGCCCCAGAACCGCCCGATCTGCGGATCGTACTGGCGTGCATGGAAGTCGTACAACTGCATCCCCAGCTCTTCCTGCAGCAGCTTGCCCTGGTGTTTATACTGGTTTTCCGGGTCCACACCGGCGGTAGTGGAACTC
>DATJDL010000002.1:0-65286 GCA_035497455.1 Flavipsychrobacter sp. | reverse complement strand
TCCGCCCGGTCCTGCACTCGCTGCCGAGGCGCTGCCATGCCATTGGGTCACTACGATATTGCTGGCATTCGGATCGGAAGCGCTCGTCGGTAACAGTGGCAGGGACAGGCTGTTGCTGGTCACATAGCTGTTATACGCGTTGAATTCGGATTGCAGGGCGTAAATAGTCACCGTCGCTGCTCCGCTGCTGGCAGGGGTGATGTCGTGTACTCTCGCTACATATGGCTTGGTGTTATAGGTTTGAACCGTGGGGGACACAATGACTGTTGCCGATGTATTGCCCAACACATTGCCGCCCGGGGCATCTTGCACAGAGACTACTTTGTCTGCGCAGGGAGCATCGTAGTTTACCGTCGTGCCGTCGGCCTGGTTATTACCTACCACAGTACCACCCGTTGCCAGGTTACCTGTACCCGCAGGGTTGATCGTCGCATCTACCTGGGTACGCACTCCTTCGCAGCCACCCACGCTCACGCTCCATGACGCTGCGACCTCCGCAGCTGTAAGAGCCCGGCTATACATGCGGAACTCGTCCATTGTACCATCAATCGAAGTACCCTGCGAACCGACTACAAAATTGGCTCCGACAAGGGGGTAGCTCACACCAGGTGTCTGAGTTCCCTGGAAAATACCATCGATATAACCGGATACAGTGCCGGCACCCTGATCATAGACATACGTAATAACATGCGTACCTGAGGTCCAGGAAGGCATATCTAAAGTTATTGAAGGCACACCTCCGGTCAGGCGAATACCCTGGGCTGCGCCGCCGATAAAACACCTGAATGTTCCGTTACCGGTGGAATTCCCGAACATATAGCGCGTGGTCGGGGGGGTAGGCACATTCATCCAGAAGGAAATTGTCCAGCTTCCGGTATGTGTACCTGTCCAACCCGGATCCACTCGGTTGGTCGCAGTAGCACCTGCAGCACCCTGCAGGCCGGTGCCGAATTGCCCTGTACCGCCGATTGTCAAACCTGTTACCGTTGCAGGATTATTACCCACAGGATTAGTAGCTTCATTCATCACCGTGGTTCCGGGAACGTCAAATTTATAATACATCAGTTCAGGGCCCGTATTACCGCCGCCACTCGAAGCCGCCGCATAATAAGGAGTGGTTGTGCTGATGGATGGTGTAACAAATATATTCCCTGTAGCCAGTGGTACACCTCCCGTAGGAGCCGTATACCAATTTACTTTGGCACCGTTTGCCGCTGCCGCATAGAGCGCAACAGGTCCTGTGCCGCAACGGGAACCGGCAACCGTCATTGAAAGCGTCGGGTTGTTCACAACTACCTTTACGATGTTAGAGTAGGCAGTACCCCCGCCGACACTCGAACAAGTGACCCGCAGGCGATAATCTGTGGAGGCGGAAACGCCAAATACAGAAAACGTATCCAGGTTAGCCCCGCCGATATCGGTAAAGGTATTCGCGCCCGCCGGTGATGACTGCCAGTTCATAACAATACCAAGCTGTTGCGGATAGTTTACATTTTTAAGGCTGATGTCTCCTATGACGCATAGTGTATCACGGCTTATAGTAGCCGTTCCTGCAGATGATGGCGTTCCGGTGCAGGGCACGTTGGCCGAGATGTTAATGATATAGTCCTCCGTTTCGTAGCCGGTAGCAACGCTCAGGCAGGCATCAGCATTCGTGTATGTTGTCGCATTGCTGGCTGCTCTTATCCGCAGCCCTGTAACTCCTGTCAGCGATGTCGTAGGGATGTTCAGGATGCCGGTTGCGGTAGAACCTGCGTTCGTTAATACTGTTTCTTCACCTACATCAAACGTACCGCTGTGATCATAGTCTATCCAGGCGATCGCTGTATACGACGATGCTCCCAGGGTAACATTCAGGTTGTAGTTGACGATCTGCGTCAGCGCGGCTGTCGTGGACGGTGCTGTCGGATAGTGTCCTGTATACCCTCCGGCACCGGCACCTGTTGTAGTATTATTTAACGATGTACCCGCAATTTCCACTTTTGTTATGTAATTACCGGTATTGGTATGAAGCGTCGTACCCGTTTTCGGAGAGCAATAGCATGCAATCGCCGCAAGCTGGGTTACATTTAGCACATTAGAATATGCCGGCGTACCAAAATTACAATTCACGGCAGCCCTGTAGCTTACAGGTCCTGCAAATGTAACCGTGTAACCTGGTGTCGTAGCTCCCGGTATCGGGTTCCACACATTGCTTCCATAAGATTCTTCCCATTGGATGTTTATACCGGCGGCAATAGGAAAACCACTAAGTGTCAGCTGTACCGGACCGCCCACGCAGGTAGAGTCCAGGTTTTTACTGGCAATTCCTGCAGTTGAAGGGGTACCGAGACAAGGTGGGACTGAGAATTCGTACGCACCGATATCCGGTGTAGCTGCATTTCTCGCAGTTCCCGTGATATCCGTGGCCACTATGGCAATCGGTGTACCCAGGTTGTCAAGCATCGCATTGGTCGGTATAAAGTTTCCGCCACTTGCATTGGCAAACATGGGATCTGAATTCTGACTATTGGCATCAAAAGGACTACCGGCGCCCGTACCCATCGTTTGCCAGTCATTGAATGAAACTCTGGCAGTGCCATCATATCCTATACCATTTATGCCAGCCGGCGCATTAATATACAGGTTGTTATAGTTTGACGATTTGGCACCTGCTCCTGTATAATATAAACAGTACTTCGTACCGCTACCACCTCTCGTGATGTAGACATTGTTATTCTTAATATCAATACCTCCTACAGTTCCTGTAGCATAGATCCCGTAGGCTACACCGCCTGTTGATGAGGCATTATCAAGCACAACAGTGTTATTATAGCATTGTACATAATCGGCTCCCGACAAATAGATACCGTACAGATCTCCGTTACCGCCGATGTTATAGACCAGGTTATTAATGATCTTGTTTTCACGTCCTGCGGTACCATCCGAAGCACAATACAGCAAGTATCCAGTTCCCGTGTTGGTGCCCGGGAACATATTACGTACTATATTACTTTCAATCGTATTATTCTCACAACCCGTGGTAAGTAACGGTCCATAAGCTGTACTTACAGTCGCTCGGGTGCTTCGGTCTATTATATTATTGGATACAACTGAACTCCGATGATAGTAATGATAGGTGCTATAAACATAGTTATCAAGAATGTTACAGTTCGTCACATTGTTCATAGAATCTCCCGTAGTTGCAGCATAAAAGAAAAATCCAAAATACCCGCCTGATACCGTACAGCTATCAAAGCTGTTGTTGTTCCCGTTATTTCCCGCTGTAGTATAAGCGATAGCAGAGCCGCTCATGGACACACCGCCGGAAGTGGTAGCAGTAGCTGTTGGATTTGCCAGGATGGTACATCGTTTGAAATTATTATTATTAGCGCTGTTCATTAAATGCACTCCGAAGCCGGTACTTGCATGTAAAGCTTCAATATTCAGATTGTTGATGGTAATATAGTCTGCGCCATCGAGGTTGATGGTAGCATAATTTGAAGCGGAAGGCGTGCTCATCGTAATCGTACGACCGTTACCATTGATCGTAATGGTATTCGTAGAAGATGCACCATTGATTTGAGGAATATTTATTTGCTCATTGTAAGGACCGCTTCCGGCAGCAACATTTGCAGTAACCGGCCCGCAGATTCCGTTTTGTACAAGGCTATTGACGAAGGCAGTAAAAGTTTGATAGTTAGTACCGCCGGTCGCTACTGCAGAATTAATGGTGTATACACCGGTCATACTAGGGGTAATACTTACCGTTATCGTATCATTGTTGGTTGAAGGATCTGCCTGATTATTGGGAAGACTGGTCCATACTTTGACAACCTGAAGCCCGGAAACAAAGTTATAGGAACCTACCGTTATCAGCGTATCATAAGGTACAGTCGGGTATGTATTTATCTTCACTTTGTGGAAGACATCGTTTTGGATAATACCGTTAACTGACCATCCTATCTTTACAGAGTCAATAAAATTGTTCCCAAAGTTTCTGACTCTGACGGTTACGTTCTGACTCCCGGGGCAAAAATTACCTGACAGGCTTGGAAGACCGGTGGTACCTGCATTATTAGGCGCCGATACTGCCGGAGCCAATAGTGTGATAACGACCTGACCATCGCCTGTGCCTAATGCAGGTGTATTAACCTGGTTCGCACCGGAATTAAAAGAACCGCCGCCGCCGCCTATTTGTACAACTGTAGTAGAAGAACCACAGCCGCCGCCGCCGCTATATCCGCCGCCGCCACCGGCACGCATATTATTTTGACCGGTGATACCACCGCCACCGCCGAAACCGCCCAAGCCGGTAGCACCATTACCGCCGGTACCGCCATTTAAAAAGCTTAATCCTCCCTGCGCACTGTTAGCATTGGTTAAAAAACCTCCTCCTCCACCGCCGGTATTTCCCTGACTACCTCCATTACCCGCAGTACCCCCGGCACCGTTTGTAGTTCCCGATGCAGTTTTTCCAGTTGTGGTAATACTGGCATCCGCAACGGTATTATGAGAAGAGGCAAGGTTCACATTACTATAAAAGGTCGCAGCGCCACCGCCGCCGCCTGCAACTATTAATGGTGTATTTGTGGATGTAGCTACGAAAGTGCCGCCGCCGCCGCCATATTGATTGGTACCAGCACCGTTACAGCAACCACCCTGCTGCCCCACCAAAATCTTCAATACATCAGAAGCATTGAGACTAAACTCACCGCTCATATAGGCTCCCTTGCCTCCGTAAACACCATACCCCTTTGCCCCATAAACTTCAATTTTGTAAAGTCCTGCAACAGGAACAGACCAGTTTTGAATACCCGCCGTTACTGTCACATTGTTTGCAAGGGTGGTGGAAGCATAGGCATTATCCACCTGTAATTGTGTAGGTCCATTAATACCCGTAGCACCTGCTGTGGAAAATGTGTACACCTGTCCACGGCTTATACCTACCTGCAATAGTAGCATGGCAAGTAACGACAACAGCTTCCAATCTTTTACTTTTTTGTAAGTACTTGTAAAAACCATAATCAACTTTTTTTGCCTACTCTAAATTGGTTTTCGGCTTCCCCAGCTCAATATTTGTAAATTTAACAAATGCATCCATTCAAAAAATAGGTGGTTTTACCTGGACAGCATGATTTCATTGATTTTTGTGACCTTAAATGCATGTTAAACGGGCTTAACCGACACTATCGCAGCTCTTACTTAAATTAAATGATTGGGCCTATCCGGTACACCTCAGTGACGTAAATGAAGAAATTTGGAGCGGGATGAACGGCACGCTTGAAGCTATCCAACAGAAATTTATGATGCTTCAGTAAGGCACATATTCCCGAATGTAAACGCTGCAAGATGAATTTAGCCCGGAGGGAGGCCCCTTCCAACTTTAGATAAATAGGACGAATGCGCAATTCAAAATTGATAGGTTCAGTAATTTTGAATAATTCTGCGCAACTGGTGGCAGGGTTATCAAGCAGGAAAAAATAAAAAAAAGTGAAAAATGCTGGTAAAGCAGGTTTCCGGATTGATATACTATGGCGAAGCAGTTTCAGACCGCTTTCCCCATTTTGGTTAAGTCGTTTCTTTATTAAGTTGCCGGGTATTGAAAACAGAAAAGCCTGAAAGTATCGTAAATCATACATTTCAGGCTTTCTTTCGTAGAACCGGGCGGGGGAATTGTCGAACCTTTTTGTTGATAATTTATTGAAAATCAATGATTTTGTAAAAACACATAATTTCATGTCGGTATAAATAGGTTCCGTGTATAAAGTTAAACGGGAAGGATTCATTAGCCCTCCCCTTTCTGCTAATCCTAACTTTAGCCCCAAACTATATTATGTCCCGCTGCTAATGTATTTTTTCAGGTGTGTTCATGTAAAGAATAATGAGACCTTTTCCTGTTGTATATTGAGTAAAGATTCACAAGACTGATTGTCAATTATTTATATCTATCATTACTATTGTTTGATGTGATATGCTATCAGGGATTCGACTATTTTTTTACGGTATGTCCCTGCTTCCGGGCTGAACGTATTGGCGAGCATGAGGAAGCTGATTTTCTGATCATAAGTATGCCAGACATACCTGCGATAACCTCCGAAGTTGCCGCTATGCCAGAGTATTTTCCCCAGTTGGGTATGTTCTTCGATAAAGTAGCCGAAACCATAGTAGTCAAATTTTGAAGAATCATAGACAGGCTACATGACTGCAATATCGCCGCTTCGTAGTACTGCTTTTGAGCATGCTGTGTTAAATACTCTGGGCTGCAACAACCGGTGGTCACGCAGAGACTGGTGCCAGCGTAACAGGTCCGGCGTACTGGACTGTATTTTACCTTCACCTTCAATGCCATCCAGGTAATATACGTATCTATGGGCAGGCAGGCTGTCTGGTAATCTATACTGCCGGGAAGCTTCATCGTAAACATAGCCGAGGGAGTAGTTGTCGACTAATTTATTTTGACTGCGTCGGTCGCTGTACACAAAGCTTTGCTGCATTCCCAAAGGAAGCAATAATTGCTCACGCATAAAATCCGCAAAGGATACACCAGCTACCTGCTCGACAATAAGAGCGAGCAAAATATATCCGGCATCTGAATACTCCATACGGCTTCCGGGCGTAAAAATCAACTCCGGCCTGTATCGTACCAAGAGCTTCAGCACCTCTGCGTTATGCATGATCCGGCTGGTATCCCAATGTTTACTTACCAGTGGCTCGTACTCCGGTAAGCCCGAAGTGTGGTCAGCAACTGGTAGATCGTTATACCAGGATAGGGAAATTCCGGAAGAAAGCGACTTATGGTATCGGCGACGTTCAATAACCCTTTTTGCTGTAATAAAAGGACAGCTGCTGCTGTGAACTGTTTAGATACAGAAGCCAACTCAAATACTGAAGAGTCATTGAGCATACGCTTCGTGGCACGATCTGCGTAGCCATAGGATCTCTGCAATACGATCTCACCATCTGTTTCAATAAGTATGTTTCCGGAGAATTTATCCTGGCTGGCCAACACTTTGAGTGTACTGTCTATGTCCTGGTAAATGTTTTGTTCGTTTGCTCCCCTTGCTTCCAGCTGGCAGGGCTGAATGCAAGAGGAATAAACCTATGATCAATAGTAATGAGTATCTCATCTGGTCTTAATAGAAGGCTCGGCAATTACACAGTCACTGCCATTGTTTAATCATTGATTGTAACAAGCACTTTGTTTTTATAATCTGGTCCTGGACAAAGCGGAAGCGATCGGTTAACCTTCCAACAAAAACACCATTTCAACAATTTCTTTTTTCCGGGCATAGGCATAAGACGTTTCTTCTTTTACTTTTTTGAATCCGCATTTTGTCAATACCTTAGCCGAGCCTACATTATCAAAGGCTACCCTTCCAAATAGGGGTCTCTCCGACACGATGGCAAGGAATTGTTGCAGTGCACTGGTTGCAATGCCCTTGTTCCAATATTCCTTTACAATCCCATACGCAATCTGCAACTCGCCCATCAGCTGCCATGTCAGTACGCTGCCCACCACTTTATTATCTAAGAAAACAGTTCTTATATTCACGGTATCGTCCGCCAATAGTTTGTTCCATTTTGCCAGATAAGTATCTTTATCATTCCAGTTTTCGTTGATAAATGCTGCCATATAGGCTGCCTCTTCATCTAATTGATAAACAAAAAGTGTTTCCAGGTCACCGGGTTCTGTTTTCTTCAATACTACCTGAGGATTTTCATTGATATCATTCATAATAGCTCTGTTTATAAGTGTTACAAATCTTTTACCAAAGTGTTTGGGTCCCGATTGCTATTCCCGATTAGAATATAATACACTCAATCATTTAACCACTTAAAGATGTTTAATAATAGCTGTTGGTTGTTCCTTGCAAAAGAGGCAGTTAAGCCGATTTTAAAATCTCCTGCCCTTTGTGCTGTGAACATTAATGCTTCTCCAGCTACTACAATCTTTCCAGAACCATATATGCTATATGCGAGTTGGCTGAGCCCTTCAGCCGGGACTATCTTTGTACGCTCGTTAAATTCCCATGCAATTTCGGGAAGCAGTATTTTATAGTTGGAATCAAGCATAATAATGGATGTGGCGCTATCTGGAATCTTAAATGCCTGGCCTGTAAAAGTTACAATGCTATCTAAAGGACCATGCAAGTCTGTTATCATATTGTGCTTTAGTGTTCTGTCGGCAAAGCTAAAAATATCGAATTTCTTTTTGGGTTTACGGAGGGCAAATCCATCAAAAAACGAATAGCCCATTGATTGAGCCAGGTCAGCAACTGCTCCCGCAAAAGGCATATGGTCTGCAATTAGAAATAGCCTGCCGCCATTCCAAACCCAATTACTGATCTGCTTTATTTCCTCTTGGGTAAACGCCGGGGACACCGGTTGTTGCCATCTGTCAACATTTTTTTCATTTAAAGCATTTGCAATAACAAGGATCTTTACATTTTTCAGAAGTTCGCTGTTTATTCCGGTAGTGGTTCCCTGAACCCGGAAACCATTCATCTCAGCAATTTTCCCAAATGGCGAAAATTTGTCTTCCAGTGTGTGGAAATTATGGTGTCCTCCATCCACCAGTATTACCGGACCTTTACCAGGTTCAAAAAGTGGATGACCAATGTGGGGAATAAAGTCACGATCTACCTCTTGTTGTGCACATCCGGTAAACGGGATAACAGAGAATAGCGAAAGAATGACTGCTTTGCTAAACTGTTTGAGTTGAATTGGTTTTGATAAATCCATATTTATATAGCTGATAAAAAAAGAGAGGAAGAAATATAAAATTCAGAATGATCGTGCCGAGTCCATATATAATGTTGGCGCCTGAAAAATGAAGTGCTCTGAAAATAAAACCTATTGCTATTAAAGCGATAGACGTTACTCCCGCAATCGATCGCAGCCAGAATGATATAGTCTGGTGACGCAAAAACTGGGTAGCATATATTACCAACAAAATCATTGTCATAAACAAAATTGTAAACCCTAAAAACAACAGGATATTGGCTGCAAACCAGTTCAGTGTCTTAAACATAAGACCCGTTGAAAGCAGGAACATTGAAATAAACGAGGATAAAAAGATGAGCTTTTTCATTGTTAACTGTTTATTGAAATTCATAATAAAGTATAGTTCAAATTCTATTTCTTTTATGCCGTTGGGTGATATAGCATTCATAGCTTTACTGTAGGAAGCTTCAAAGTTCTCCCCCTTGAGCATTTGCTCCTCCATATAACAGCAAAAATGGTCGAACAGGTCTTGTTCCAGTTTTACACTTTTAAGCTTGTCCTGTCGGAGACGTTCATAAATGATGTCAATCTGATGCTCACTTAGCTGGAACATAGGTATTTGGAAATGGTAGTATCAGCTCTTCAATTGTTTTCAAGAAACCACATAGTTCTTCAATATATGTTCTGGTTACCTTTTTACCTGGCTCTGTTAATTTATAATAACGTCTTACCCTCTTACCAATAAATACCTCCTCAGAAATAACTAAGCCTTCTGCCTCCAATTTGTGTAATGCAGGATACAAAGAACCCTCTTTAAGAAGTATTTTATTTTTTGATTTCTCCTTTACCAGCTGAGTTATTTCATAACCGTATAAACGCTTGTGCTCCGACAAAAAACGAAGTATTAATGTATTCAATGTACCTTTTAATAATTCTGTATTGTTCATAAGTAGATTCCCTATACATCTCAAAACTATGTATGTTTTTCAACAAAAGCAAATAAATATTTCTCTGCTCTTTAGCCTCTGACAATGAAGGATATATTCTCAATCACATCAAGCTCCAAGAAGAAGGAATGGGAAAGAAGTTTGACGAGCCGTACTATTGGGAATTATAAATACTAGTAGCCCTTAAATCTGGAAATAGCTTGTCTTATGTGAAGTACAAATTTGGAAAAGGGATAAAGGAAGTTTTATGAGCAGTCTGACATCAATTAACAATTGTGCAGTAGCCAATAATATTACAGGATGATAATTCTTTAAAATGGAAAGTTCGACACCGTTGTCCATTAAAGCAAAAACAAGGGTAAAATCAGCTAAAAATGGGGTTTAATCCGAGCGGAATCGAACCGATGAAACCCTTTACCAGCTTAGGTTTCACTTTTACATGCCTCATATATATATTCCAAAAACGTGAAAGCCGCTCTGGGAGCGGCTTTCGTTTTGGTGGAAAAAACCGACCGGGGAATTGTCGAACTTTTTTGTTGATAACTTATTGATAATCAATTGTTTTATAAAACCCCATAATTTCATTTTACAAGGTAAAAAAGAAAGATGCTCAATTAGAGATACAGAGTAACTAAAATAGTTGTTACTGTTTGAAAATTTTAATATCGAATTGTCTGTCTGCACAGCAATATCTTAAAATATACAGACCCTTACTTAAGAAGCTGGTTTGCACTACTACATTTCCACTTTGTACTTGCTGACGAATAAGTTCTCGCCCTGTTATGTCGTTAATAGAAATGAACCCAGAGCATTTATTGTTATCACCCCTATCCACATGAATCTTATCGGTAAACGGATTGGGAAAGACATCTATTGCATACGCATCTTCAGTCACAAAAGCTTCAACAACCCTGGAATAAGTCAGTTTACCATTTATGTCTTGCATTTTAATCCGGTAGTAGTTTACACCTGAAAAAGGCTTTTCATCCCAAAAAGTATAGCTAGATGATTCACCACGAGCAGCAATTTTTTCCAATTTTTCAAAATTTTTCCCATCATCACTTCTTTCTACAATAAATACATCAGTTTCATCTTTAGTCAGTGTGTTCCAGTCCAAACGATTTTTTGGGCCTACGTTTGCCACAGCTATATTTTCTATTTTTATATCAAGCGGTGAAGTTTTTTTTAAGGCAATAGTTCCACTACTTAAACTCATCACAATAAATTCTACAAAACGAAGGCCCTGATAAGTACCTATTGAAAAATGACCGGTATCGGCTACGGCAGCATAAGTGTATTCTTTATAAGCCGAAGCCGAGGTGTTGTAGGGATCAGTACCGTTTACTTTATAGACAATCAGGTTCTGTAGGTTTCCAAAATTATTTTGCGCTGCAATGTCTGTACTATCAGTATTATCAAAATAGAACCTTACGCTTACAGGTGCTGAAAGACTTCCATTAATAGTAGCTGTCCAAGTTCTGTTGATAGGATAATAATAGCCTGTTTGTCCAAATGGGTTGCTCAGTTGCAATGTAGTGCCTGTACCATATTGAGTGCGGAGTTTGCTGCTGAAGTTTGCTGGGTAAACGGTGCTGTTGATAGGCATGCTTGGTGGTTGCTTAATGCTGACAATTAGTTTACCTGAGGCATTTGAAAGATTTTGCCAGGGAGGTAAAGTAGTATTAGGGTAAACGAAGTCACTGTAGTTGCAACTGTTATTAAAGTTGGTGTTAACCAAACTGTCACTTGGTGTTTGTGATAGCGAATAGCCGGCATTTTCATAAGCGCCTAAGTCTATTTTATTCTGATTGATACGTGTATTGCCGTCTAAATCGGACATGTACGGGGAAACGAAATTGCTATTAACTCCTGCGTTGATGGCAGGGCTACAAACCGATAAGTGATAATCTCCTCCATCAGATGGCGCATTTGTTGTAAATATCGGGTTTATGAAATTCGGTGTCATCTTTATCATGTTCGTTCCGAAGTTGTACGTCTGTCCCATAACAATGCTATTGTTCACTAAAAGCTGCGGATTATTAGTAGTATCTATGTTATAAAATATGGAACTATTGTTGCCCCAAATAATAGAGTTGGTAATGGTAGCAACAGGAGCGCCGGTTGCATAATAGTGATTAAACCCGCCAAAATTGTAAACAGCCTTATTGTTGGCGATGGTAGAATTCCCGATAAAAACCGTGCTTGAATCGGAGTGAATGCCGCCACCGTCGTTGTGAGAATAATTTCCAGTGATCAAGGAAGTGTGAACATTCAATTTGCATCTATTGGTATAAATTCCACCTCCGTAAAACAGAGCTTCGTTACCACTGATTTTGCAATGGTCAACGGTCACGTTGCCCGGACCAAGATTGGCCATCCCACCGCCGAATCCTGCAGAGTCATTTATAACAGACGTGCCAAACACCAAAACGTTATTACAGAGTATATTGGAAAGCGCACCATAGTAGCCGCTATTGTTTCTAAATATACAATACATGATATCTGCACCTTTGTTGGTTGTAGAACTTCCGTATGCATTAGCCTGATTAGCCATTCCGGATCCTGAAACACCACTGATACTGATCCCATTTACAGTCATACTTGGAGCATTGAAATCAGTTTCACCCTTTTCTACTATGAAATTGTACAGGCGTGTATTGATATTGTTTGTTCCTGCAGCAATCACCACGTGGTATGAGTTGTCACTATTATTGTTAGCTGTGCCGATGTCTCCACTTAATATAGAGGGGTTTTGAGGATTGCCACTACTATATGTTATTTGACCATTTACATATCCACCCATTACCCATACACGATCTGGTATCACAAAAGACTTTTTGCGATTGTTGTTACTGTTGCATAACAGCGAATCAGCTGTGTATAATGGCTTATAAGTACCTGCTGCCACATGTATTTTATGAATTGCAGTATCATATTTTGCTGCTTTTAGAGCATCTGCCAGTTCTATAATAGCATTGCTCCAACTACTTCCATCACCTCCCGGTGCAGCGCTGCTGTCTACGTACACCACCCCGGTGACATCAGGTACTCCTAAGGAGTATTCGTAAGCACCTATATCTATTCTTCCACTGATGCGTTTTTTACCATCCAAATCGTTTACATCAGCCGCTAGCAGATAATTGTTGTTCCCTCCATTAATAGCCGGGCTACACTTGGCAATATGATAATCTCCGGTTGCAAAGGGAGCATTTACTTGAGGTGGAGCATTTACAAATAGAGGATCTATATTTAGATTGTCAGTGCCCGTGTAGCCGCCTTGTACGATAGAATTACTGACTGCAATGGTACCTGCAATAGTGGCATTACTATAGATAGGACTTGTAATTTCTGCATTCCCCCAAATAATAGAATTGCTAATAGATAGACTGCCCTCATTTCTTGAGAGTACCTTAACGAAGCTGGTATTGAACTTATTACCAGAAAAAACACAATTGACTATATCTACATTGCTAGGCCAGAAAGCATTTCCACCAATTAGGCTACTCATGCCACCGGACGACCCATAATTTACATTGACATTATTCCCACTGAAAATACAGTTGTAAAATCTGATAACGGAATTCGTTAATCCAACAGGTCCAAACAATCCTGAATTTCCGGAGAATAGGGTATTGCGAACATGTATGTTTCCATAGCAGTCCAAAGCGGTTCTAAGCCCTGTATTGTTGTTGAAGTAGCAGTGTTCAATAGTCCCAGATCCAACAATTTTCATTGCCCCCTCGGAGCTATTGTTTGCTTGTAGCCAACAGTTTCGAATGGTAAATCCGCTGGTGTTTACATAAACTCCCGCCCCTTGATTATTCGCCATAAATATTCCCCCTACGTAGGTAGTGGAGCTGTTACTGGCATTCCCATTTTTAATCACAAAACCATCCACGGTACAACCTCCACTCAATGCTACTACTACATGGTAAGTATTGTCCGTACTGTCGTTGAGCGTACCTATATCGCCATCCAGCTCTGTTGTGTAGATTTGTGGTGCCCTTAGATTTGCGAAAATCCCAGTACCAAAGTAGCCCCCCAATACGGTTACTCCACTTTTTAAAACAAAAGCATTCTGCCTGTTGTTGAAACTTATGGTAGATGTGTTGGTTACGAGCCTCGTTGGTTTGTAATTACCGCTGGCAACCCATACCTCGTCACCTGTGCTGCTGGAGTCGATCATGAGCTGCAAGTCGTTGCTCGCATTGCTCCAACTGCTGCCATTGCCGCTACCAGCTGCGATAGTTTTCACGTATCGTATAGTTCCATAGCCATTATAGTTTATTGACAAACAACAAATAACTGTAATGAGGTAGATAATCTTTTGCATGATTGAATTCCTTTAGAGATGAATTATTAAAAATTTGCGAATGCTTTTTACTCTTTTATCAGCTTTGATACCTTCAGTACATTTTCTTTTTGATCCGTGATAGTTAAGATGTAAACTCCCGTACTCAAGGCAGATACATCTAAACGAGTAACAAACTTTCCTTTATAGATCACCTGAGCATTCACATTGCTCAGTGTAATGTTTTGAGGCTTGAAAAAGCAGAGGAGATTTTTTGCCGGGTTAGGGTAAAACAAAGGTTCATCGCTGTTAGAAGGATCTTGAACGGCTGTAGTTGTTGGATTAGGTTCATTATAAACGCTGTCAACTTCAGTAACCGTTAGCGCGCGGTCGTATATACTAATATCGTCCAACTGACCCTGGAATAGCTGCCATGTATAGGCAATAGCACCAAAAAACATATCCGTTGAGTCAGGTGTGGGTGTGCCGCCATTGCATGTTTTAGTGTATTGACCGTCTATGAAATATTTCCACTCCGTACCATCGTAAGTAATGGTGAAATGGTTCCATTTGGTGACAGCCACGCCAGCCGCATTTAAGGTATCCAATTCAAGATAAGTCTTACATATCGTCCAATCAATTCCATCTCCTAAGCCCACATCAAAAGTGTTATTGTTATAGTAGTTGTATCCTACACACATATGGCGATGAGGGTCTGTATTCATCAGGGTCTGCTGCGTGCGTATGGAGTCGTCGGTGCGAAACCAAATGCCGATGGTGTAAGGTTTGCTTGGGTCAAAAAACTTCGTGTTGGTTTTTAAAAAATCGCTAGTTCCGTTGCAGATGTAAGACATATTTGCATTTCCGAACCGGTCCTGTCCGAAAACGGGTGTACTGTTAGGGATTAAGTTGTTGATGCCCATATCATCGTTGGTAGTATTACTGAATGAATACCGCGATACCATACCATTACTTACCTGTGCGATAGCTGGAACTGCGTGTGTGAATAGTGCCGCGGTTATTAGGATTATTATGCTTTTCATATTTGCAATATTTGAATGGTTTGATGATGTAAAAATGATATTATGCAAGAGCGAAATCAATCCCTGAAAAAGGGGATATTTTGACGGACAGGAAATATCATGGAAAAAGGGGATAGCACACAAAGCCGGTTCATCTTTCTTTTGTATTAGTAACACAGTATTTTTCCCTGATGAAAACGCTATTGCTTATAGCATCAATATTATTCGTTGTTGGTCCTTTAAAGTCCAAAGCCCAAACTAAGAAACTGGACAGCATCAAATTGCTCATAAAAGAATATCCCCGAGAGGATACCATACGTGTGAGCTTACTTGTTGACTATGTTCTTAATGCAGTCAATATAAATACTTCGGAGGCCCTGCCTATTATGCAGGAAGTGGTAATGCTCAGCAAGAAACTGAACTACACAAAGGGTATTGAGTTAGGCTATATTTATTTGCAGTTTTACTATTCTGACAGAGGCGACTTTACGGCATCCATGACTTATGCCGATACTGCTATACAGTATTTGGAAAGGGATACTGCTACAATTGCAAAAATCAATGTCGCGTACTTGTATCACAATCTCGGAGGAGACTATATGAAGATGGGAGACTTCCAAAGTGCGATATATTACTTTACTAAAGCGGCAGGTATTTTAGAAAAATATAAACCCGAAGTTTTGGGATCGGTATATGGTGGTGTAGCTGCTGTTTACGAAGAACTGTCGCAATTGGATAAAGCCTTTGAATATGACAGGAAAGCAATAGCTGCCGTGGAAAAAACCGGAGACAAAACGTCCCTTGCAAGGCGGTACCTGAACTATGCAGAACGACTCATCAAACAAAAGGACATTACGGAAGCAGAAAACATTCTGAAGAAAATAGAGCCTTTAGTATTAGAAACTAAGGACGTTATAGCTGAAGCATTGTTCTATCAAAATCGTGGGTTTATCAACCAAAATAAAAAACGCTACTCGGAGGCAGTCTCCGATTTCAGAACAGCCTATAAAATAGGATTGGATAACGATGATAAATACCAGCAAGTCGCATTGCTGGACCCGCTGATAAAATCACTGATGGAAGCGGGGATTATGCAGGAATCTAAAGATATGAATGATACTCTTTTAAGTAAATCGCTGGAGTATCATATGAATTTCGGCAGAAGAAATGCTTATGAGAACTACGCAAAGTGGTACTATTTGAATCAAGATTTTGCCACTGCTTATAAATTTTTAGAAATGAAAATGCTTCTATCTGATAGTATTTCGTCAGACGAGGTAAAAGAAAAAATAACAATGGCAGAAACTCGTTATAAAGTAGCTAGTAAAGACCGTGAGATAAAATCGCTGCAAGACGAAAAACAAATCCAACTACTTCAACTGCATCAAAAAAATACATTAAATTATATTCTCATCGGAAGTGCGATCTCTTTATTCATTTTTTTGTTACTTGGTTACCGCAACTATACTCATCGCCAAAAACTGCAACAAGCAAAAATTGACGAACTCGAAACCGAAAAGCAACTGACTGCAACCGAAGCCATTCTCAAAGGCGAGGAACAGGAGCGAAGCCGTCTTGCAAAAGACCTACATGATGGGTTAGGGGGAATGCTTTCGGGTATTAAATACTCACTTAACAACATGAAAGAGAACCTGATCATGACACCTCAAAATGCAAATACTTTTGAGCACAGCATTAATATGCTTGACAATTCTATTAATGAAATGCGGCGTGTAGCTCACAACCTAATGCCAGAGTCGCTATTGAAATTTGGGCTGGATGATGCCCTCGAAGATTTCTGCAATGAAATTAACAGAAACGGAATTTTAAAAGTAGTGTATCAATCCTTCGATCTTAAAGATAAATCTATTGATCAAAGTTTATCAGTGACCATTTATCGTATAATACAAGAGTTGCTGAACAACATAGTGAAACACGCTGCCGCCAAGCAAGCTATTGTACAGGTAAGCGCGGCTGACAACCAAATAACGCTAACCGTAGAAGATGATGGGAAAGGTTTTGATCGTCAATTATTACAGAATGTACAAGGTATTGGCTGGAAGAACATTATGTCTCGTGTGGACTATCACAAAGGAAAAATCAACCTGCAATCGGAGCCCCATAAAGGAACATCTATATTTATCGAATTTTGACTTTCTTGCAACATTAGCAACCTGATGAAATATACAGAGGAGTTAAGTCATCATCCGTAGGTACTTCCAATTCAGAGAAAGCGTTGAACAAGCAATCCATAAGTACTTCTTGATCTTCAAGTTTTTTAAGAACGTCTTCCATTTTTTCGATACCGTATGCATAACCCATTTGGTAAATCTAGGTAAGATGTTGTATTCTTTGAATTAATTAACGAGTAAGGATCGGAGTTGGTAATCCGACTGTCGTGTAAAGTTCCTGTCAGCAAGAATTTTTAGACAATCTCCTTTCTTAGCGTATGAGCATAAGCATTAATACGGTAAATTAGCAAGCAACCAGACCTTTACATTATGACTAAGACACTAGACGAAAGGCAATTTCAATTGTTGCTTAATAGAAAAGAAGATTTTACAATAGAAGAGTTAAGGAACATAGGTTGCTTCGAGGGCTACAGCGATGAGCGACTTGCCGAGCTTCTGGATACAATCAAACGATTTACCAAAATCACTTTGAAATCTATGAAAAGCAGGAAAAACAATGCTTCTTTTTAAAAGTCGAACCTTTAAATAATGTATAGTAGTAGATTTTGTATTTTTTATAAAATTGCAATGAGTTGATAGCTAATGAATTAAATAGAAAAGCGTATAATGTATTATACGCTTTTCTAAAATTTTATACAAGTAGCGAGGTCAGGGATCGAACCTGAGACCTTTGGGTTATGAGCCCAACGAGCTACCGCTGCTCTACCTCGCGATGAGGATGCAAATGTAAGGGAATATTTGTCTCTGACAAACTATTTTTTTCTTTTTTCTCTAAACTCAATTTTCTTCCGCATTTTTACTGTGTCATGGAACAAAAACATCAGGCAGGTTTTGTTAATATTTTCGGTGCCCCGAATGCAGGCAAATCCACATTGCTCAATGCCTTACTGGGCGAAAATCTGGTGATCACCTCAGCCAAGGTTCAAACTACCCGGCATCGTATCCTGGGGATTCTTACTGAACCAGGCTATCAAATAGTGTTCTCTGATACCCCTGGTATAATAGAACCTAAATACAAACTGCACGAGAAAATGATGCGGCAGGTGAAAAGTGCTTTGGAAGATGCAGACATTGCCATCCTCGTACATGATATATCACTGCCTATTGAAGAAATGGAAGACATTGCGAAAATGCTGAAGCTTAAGGTGCCTACTATCTTACTGCTCAATAAAACAGATCTGATAAAAGACAAAAAAAAATTAGATGAGTGTATCAATATAGCTAAAGAACGGTTCCCGAAATGGGAGGTATTTGCGGTGTCGGCTCAAACGAAGAAAAATATGGAGACTGTTATCCCTGCCATATTAAAACACTTACCGGAAGGTCCGTCGTTTTACCCTGAAGATAGTATGAGCGACAGGTCGGTTCGTTTTTTTGTAAGTGAAATTATTCGCGAGCAGATACTGGAGCTTTACCACGAAGAAGTTCCTTACCATGCAGCGGTTATCATCCAGTCTTTTGAAGAAAAGACGACACTCAATGTGATAAAGGCTGAAATTATTGTAAGCCGGGAAACGCAAAAAATCATTCTTATAGGTAAAGGGGGCAGCCTTATTAAACAACTCGGCATCCGCTCCAGGCAAAAAATCGAAGAGTTTTTGCAAGCCAAAGTACATCTTGAGTTATTCGTGAAAGTGCGTCCCAAATGGAGAGATAATGAAAACTACCTGCGGGAATATGGATATAATTGATAACTCAAACTCAGTGTTCAAAATATCCGGCAAAATCGATGTCGTTGATCTTGCCGGCATGTCGGTGCATTGCCTTCGCCTTGATCAGATTCACCCTATTGTTTCCGGCAACAAATGGTTTAAACTAAAGTACAACCTGGCTCATGCCCTTGCCGGGAATGCCAGCACCATCCTGACTTTCGGGGGAGCCTACTCCAACCATCTCATCGCTACCGCAGCCGCTGCTGAGGCATTCGGGTTAGAAAGCATCGGTATGGTAAGAGGCGCTCACCGAAAAGAAAACCTTACACCTACGCTAAAGCGTTGTGAAGATCACGGAATGCAACTGCAATTTATCAGCAGGGAAGAATATAACCAGACAAAGGATATGGCATGGTTGCATAATTTACAGCAACAACATCGCGGATCTTTCATCATACCCGAAGGCGGCAATAACGGACTAGGCATTCAAGGTGCCGCAGAGATCGCTTCGCTTATCCCGGCAGATGCTACGCATGTCATATTGAGCGTAGGTAGCGGCGCCACCTTTACCGGCATCCGCAACGCGCTGGATGAACATATACAGATCCTCGGCTTTGCGCCTATGAAAAACGGGCGCTACCTGGAAAAAGAACTGCAACCTTCAAAACAAAACTGGAAATTGATAGATGATTATCATTTCGGGGGATTCGGAAAATGGAAGGATGATCTGATTGTTTTCATGAACGAGTTTTACCATCTCAGCAATATCCCCTTGGATGTAGTCTATACCGGCAAGATGTTATATGGCCTGAAACAGCTCATTTCCTCCGGTTATTTCCCCGCAAATGCAAAGATCGTATGCATACACACAGGCGGGCTGCAAGGGAATGCCAGTGTACAGGAAAGATTGAATTACGGACTGTTTCAATAATGACCCGGGATTTCCACAGAACCAGGAGAGGAAGGATGTGTGTGGCAACCAAGGTTAATAAACAGGTATGAACGGTTTTACTAAACCCAATTTTCACTTTTTTATTTTAAGTTTTCCCTGAGCTACATTTACAGCCTATGAATACCGCATCTTCAAAAAAAAATCGTCTCACAGTTTATATCATTATTGCGCTGGTGGCCGGTATCGCTTTGGGCTTTGTATTGAATGGAAATTATGTACGCCGCGAAAATGAGACCATTGCACAAACCGAACAGCGTATAAAACAGGTAAAAAACCAGTTAGTACATGTTGCGGATACCACCACGCCAGTCTACATGCAGTTAAAAGCTCAGAAAGAGCAATTACTGAAGGCGAACAAAGAGTCGACCACAGCACGTGACAAAAAACTCGAACCCTTTTCCATATTGGCGGACATTTTTCTCCGACTTATTAAAATGATCGTAGCGCCCCTGGTATTCACTACGTTAGTAGTGGGCGTAGCTAAACTGGGTGATATAAAGGCTGTAGGACGCATCGGTGGAAAAACCTTGTTATGGTTTTTAGGAGCAAGTTTCACCAGCTTGTTTTTGGGGATGGTATTGGTCAATTTTTTTCAACCAGGCATCAACATGCACTTACCGCTTCCGGTTAATGACGATACAGGGATTACCAAAGCGGCCTTATCACTGAAGGAATTTTTATACCATGTTTTCCCGAGCAGTTTTGTAGAAGCCATGGCCAAGAATGAGATCTTGCAAATCGTGGTATTTTCTTTATTCTTTGGGGTGGCTACTGCTTCCATTGGAGAAACGGGTGAGATCGTGATCAAAGTATTTGATGCTGTGGCGCATGTAATCCTGAAAATAACCGGCTACATAATGAACCTCGCGCCGGTAGCCGTTTTCGGCGCTATGACCGCCATCATTGCCAAGCAGGGACTCGGCATTTTAAAAACATATTCCATTTTCATGGGTGAGTTTTACCTGGGCTTGCTATTGTTATGGTTTATCTTGTTGCTTGCCGGTTCGCTATTTATCCGGAAGAGAATATTTACGCTGTTCAAACGTATCAAAGAGCCGGCGCTTCTCGCCTTCAGCACCAGCAGCAGTGAAGCGGCTTTCCCTAAGACCATGCTGGAACTGGAACGTTTTGGATGCAGCAACAAGATCGTCAGTTTTGTATTGCCGCTGGGCTATTCTTTCAACCTGGATGGCTCCATGATGTATATGACGTTTGCATCCTTGTTCATAGCACAATCCTATGGTATACATCTGGATTTTGCCACGCAGATGAGCATGCTTTTAGTGCTGATGCTGACCAGCAAAGGCATTGCCGGTGTGCCCCGGGCCTCGTTGGTCGTAATAGCGGGCACGCTTGGAACATTCAATATTCCCGAAGCGGGATTAGCATTATTGTTAGGAATAGATCCCTTATTGGATATGGGGCGAAGCGCCACTAATGTGATAGGCAACAGCGTGGCTACGGCAGTGGTAAGCAAGTGGGAAAACGAGTTGCGAGATTGATCTCTCTAATTTTTTTTTCCGCGCATGAAGGTTGCATTTACAAGTGAGGCTAGCCATAAAAAAAACATTGTCATCCCCGCTCCATGCTCGACCGGAACGCAATACCAAAAAAGTATTTATTGTATATGATAAAAGCAAAGAGCCGTCCAAAAAGGAACGGCTCTTTAATGGGTAATACGGTATATTATTGTTTGGTGAGTTTGATGTTTTGAGCATGTGCATCATCCGTATACTGAATAAAGTAAACACCGCTCGCCAACCCATTCAGCTTAAGTGTTTGTACAGAGCCGGTCATCTTTACACGTAAGACTACTTTACCGGATGCATCTGTCAGCAGAATGCTTGCATTCCCACCTTGTGATCCTGTCGTTTTCACGGTTACTTCTTCACCTGCCAGGGGATTCGGAAATATATCTACTGTAAAACGTTTACCCGATCCCATAGTAGCTTTCACAATGGTACTATAGCTAAATTCGCCCTTGTTATCCCACATTTTCAAACGATAGTAATTAACACCCGCGGAAGCATTATAATCCAGGTAAGTATACTTGGATGACACTCCCTTCGCATTCATCTCAGCTATCTTCATAAAATTGCTTGCGTCTTTACTGCGTTCCAATTCAAACCGGTCTCCTGCTTCTTCCGTGAGTGTATTCCAGTCTATCCTATTATGGTCGCCCATATTTATAGCGGCTATTGTTTCCAATCTGATAGCTAGCGGACTATTATCAGCATGGATAAAAAAGGTAGAAAATCCGGGGGTGTTCACATTGATAAACCTAACACCGGAAGCGGCTCCATTGGCAAGCTGAGGCAAAAGGCTGGCAGTAAATCCGGCTGGATTGAAAGTATCAGCGCATACAGCGCTTTCCAGCCGTGTGACGTTCAGGGCAGCCATGGTAAGAGTTGGCTTAGCCGCTTGTAAAGAGATATAATCCGCATCTGTAAAGAAGAACTGCAGGGTAACAGGTGACGCCGGCGCCGTAGCTGACGTAATCTCGTAGTTCCTATTAAGATATGGTGTACCGTTATACAAACGGGATGGGCCTGTTTGTTCATAAAACTTGTTGGGCATTGCTCCCAAAGCCGCGGTGTTTGCATTGGTCTTCATATTGTAGATCAGCAATCCGTTGTTATCTACTAAACTTACCCAGGCTTGTTTACCGTTATGCCAGTTACTATTATTACTGTAGCCTGCTACACCGCAATTGTCGTTAGTGGAGATCATCGACGCATTCATCGGTAAGACTTCTATACAAAAAGCAGCATCAGGATTCACTATATTGTTCTTATCTACTTTGATGTAATAACGATTACCCGGTGTAAGATCTGCCATGTAAAGAATACTTCTCCACCCGGAGCCGAGGATACCATTATCGTCATCGCAACCCAAAATCTGGTAAGTAGAAAAATTACTGGAATCCGCAACACTGAACACGCCCAGCTTTCCATCTACAAGCGAATCATACGCACTTACCATAAAGTCGGTAGATATCTTCACCATGCCGGATGCAGGAGCATCAAACTTATACCAAACCGAAGACGCCGTACCGGCATTTTGTTCGCAGGTAAGGATAGGTTCATTAGGTTCCAGTGTCGCGCCGCCTACATCTCCATTGAAGTTGATGCCATTGCAGAACGTACTACCTACTGTTAAAAGGATGGCATTCCTGGCGCTGTCATTCGATGGCTTGGTTCTGAAGCTCACAGGTGGCGACCATGCACTTGTATCTCCGGCGGAGCAGATGCTGCGCACCCATGCATAATAAAGCGTACTTCCTGTAAGCCCGGTAAAACCTGCTGTTGTGCCATTGGAACCGGACCCGGAAGGCAGTGTCGCATTTGTTGGTGTGGCGCTGTTGTTGCTGAGGTAATATTGAAATCCTAAAGCCGGCGCGTTATTATTGACGTACACCCAATTCAACGTAGCCGAGGTACCAGTTACGTTAGAGGCAACCAGCTGACTTGGTGGTGCGCATGTCGGTGGTATAAATTCATAGGCTCCCATGTCAGGTGTGGTTGCACTCCGCGCAACATTTAAGATATCTGTAGTTACGTTTGCCAAAGGAGTTCCGGTGTTATTCACCGATGCATTGGTAGGGGTCAGATTCCCGGTGGAGGCATTTGTATAATAAGGATTCAACGTGTCTGAATTGGCGTCTCCTCCTATGGCTGCAGCCCATCCTGCTTTAGTGGTTTGGTTGGCGCTGGCTATTCCACCGATAAAGCTATTTCCCGATGAACTGTTGACATAATAATTATTGTAGTTGATCGTGAGGGAACTGGTAACAGTAGCCGCGGTATTGAATAACGCGCCGAATTTATCACCGGTACCCCCTCGCGTCACGGCAATCATATTATTCCTGAAATCAATCCCCGTAGCTGTGGTTGCCTGATAAAAACCTGCAGTAGCTGCACTTCCTGTATAACTGTTATCATCCAGAGAAAAGCTATTGTTATAGATGGAACTGTAATCACTTCCGTTATTATAAAGCCCGTATTGTATACCCAGGCTTTTGATATTGTAAACGAGGTTATTCCTTACAATATTGGGGTTGCCTGCAGTGGCATCCGCAGCACCTAAATAAATGCAATACGCAGTAAAAGATGACGTAATCTTGGTGCTGATATCATGTACCTTATTCTTTTCCACGATGATATTCGCACTCGGGTTATTTACATAGATCCCAGCAAATGTAGTGGTGTTTGTACGCGTCGGTCTGGAGACATCATTGCCACTGATGATCGTTCCGTTATTGTATACAGTCAGTATATTATAGGCATAAGCATCCTGGGAAATATTGTTCATAATCACATTGCCTACTAAAGGTGTAGCCGCTGCCCCATACATAGCAATGCCGTAATACCCGCCGATAATAGTATTGTTGATGAGCGTATCATAGTTCCCGTTATTACCGCCGGTTGTCGCTGCAGTATTGGATGCACTGAAAACAATCGCATCTGCTACAGCTGACGCTGTCACCGTTTTACTGGAGATGATCGTACAATTCTCGATTTTGTTATTGTCTGCCTGTTGGGTAAAAAACACTCCCCAATTGTAAGCGCCACCAGATGCATCAATGATCAGGTTATTGATCTTTACATAGTCTGTACCATATAAAGCTATAGCAGCCCGCTGTGACGGATCATTGCAATTGGAAACTAACGTTGCGCCATTTCCGTTGATGGTGATGGTTTTAGCAGGGGATGTGACCAGCGAAGAGGGGAACACCATTTGCTGGTTGACATAAGGTCCGCTTCCCGGCATGACATTCAAGACGACAGACCCTGTAATACCGCACTCCATCGCTTCCGCCGCTTCCTGCAAGGAGTTAAAGTTAGTGCCTCCTGTTGGCTGCATATTGTTGACCGTATAGGTACCGCCGGCAAGTGGATTTTTTGCAACAATCAGGACGGTATCGGAATATCGTGTTGAAGCCCCGCATGTTACAGCAGCACGATAATAGGCTGTCGCATTCACCACGGTATTGATGACCGGCGATCCGCTTGCAGCATTTACAGCCGTGTAGGGACCATTTGCCGTCGGTGCCGATTGCCATTGGTAGGTTTGCAGGTACCCGATGGAATTACCGGTAAGATCAAATGTAACCGTACTTCCCGAACAAATGGTGTCATCTGCAAGATTAACGAAACCTGCTGTTGGCGGTGCCACACAGGCGGGAGGAATCCATTCATAGGCACCCGGGTCCGGCATAGTAGCAGAACGGGATGCACTATTAATGTCAGTTACAACGGACGGAATCGGAATCCCGATATCGTTAACAGCAACCCTTGTAGGGATATAATTGTCTGTTGCCAGGCTGGTGTAAAGCGGATCTATGACTATGGATGCCATTTCCTGCGATGGGCTGAATGAATTCTGCCATGTAGCTAATGTAGTGTACGCCGTCGTGGCTTGTCCCCCGATGTTGTTGACACCGGCAGCACCGCTGATATAATACACGTTATTATCCAGACTCACACCATTGGTAACGGTAGCGGCAGTGTTGAAATGCACACCATGTTTAGCCCCTGTGCCTCCGCGCGTAATTGTTACAATATTATTTTTAAACTCAATACCCGAAGCGGCTGTAGTTTGATAAAAACCTTTAGTGGTCAAAGTAGAAGCGGAAGAAGTATTGTCAAGAGACACGGTATTGAAATAGTATTGCGCATAATCGCTACCGGTGTTATATAGTCCATAGATGTCTCCGTTACCGGTCATGTCATAGATGAGGTTATTGGCAACAATAAACGGAGTTGCCGCTGCACCATCTGAATTCGCCAGTTCGATACCATAACAATCATTCGTAGTAGTCAGCATACCTCCGAACAAGTCATGTATTTTGTTCCTTTCTATCAATCCGCCACCGGAACATGTGCTTAAAGATATTCCTGCGCTTGTGCCACCGGTTGAACGCTGTGATCTCGAAATATCATTACCGCTGACAGTAGGGTTTTGGCTATAGTACAGGTATATACCGTCGAAGTAGGTTTCTTTTATGATATTACTTCTATAGATATTGTTCATGGCTATTTCAGAACTGCTGCCATACGATACGATGCCATAATATCCTCCTATTATGGTGTTACGCTCTATCACCAGGTTGTTATTATCACCCGCTGTAGAATAAGACGTCGCAGATCCTCCCAATGCTATACCCATATAATTGGTACTGGTACTTGCTGTGTCTGTAATAATGGTACAACGGGAAATCGTATCGTTATCTGCATCGTTTATCAAGTGTATACCATAACCGTAGGTATTGCCCCGCACATCTATATTCAAACTATCAATGGTAATGTAATCGTGTCCATCCATTAATATAGCGGCCCGGTCCGCAGAAACACTGGTAGAGTGCATCAGCCAAACCCCGTTACCGTTAATCCTAAGCGTGTTAATTGACGTCGTCACCAGTGAAGCAGGAAAAGTAAACCTTTCATTATACGGTCCGCTACCGGGTGTTACGTTTAATACCACAGGCCCGGCTATACCACAATTCAAAGCGGTCATGGCAGCTCCGAAGGACGGGAAATTGGTGCTGCTGGCAGGTGCATTTTTGTTAATACTATAAGTGCCGGAAAGCGGCATGACTGCATTAACAAAGATCGTGTCCGAATATGCCGTCGATGCATTACATGTTACTGCGCAACGATAATATTCCGGAACCGATACGGCTGATACGAACGTGCTGGTGTTGCTGGCGGCACTTACTGCGAAAAAGGGACCGTTAGGCGTAGCAGCGCTTTCCCATACATAGGTTTGTCCAACGCCCGTACTGCTCCCTGTCAATCCGAAGGTAACGGAACCTCCGGAGCACAATGTTGCGGGAGCTGCCTGGGCCTTGCCTGCTGTAGGTGGAGACGTGCAAAGAGGAACATTGAATTCATAAGCGCCGATATCAGGGGTGGAAGCACTCCTCGATGCATTGAGAATATCCGTAAGAATGCCGACGGGTATACCCACATTATCAATAGCAGCACTGAAAGGAGTGTAATTTCCGGAAGCCGCGTTTGAGAAAACCGGATTGACTTCATAGGAGTTGGCGTCTTGTAAGGTGGCGGGTTGCCAGGCCGCAAGATTGATTTTATCTCCCCCGCTGTAACCTAAATAATTATTGGCTGCGCCTCCTACGTAATAGTTGTTGGCATTAGCAGTCCATGTTGTAGCAGCAGTGTTCATATAGAGACCATGATTCGTACCCAGGCCGCTTCTTTGTACCACAATGATATTGTTCTGAAAATCCAGCCCGGAGGCTGCAGTGGTCTGATAAATGCCTCTCGTTGTTTCGGAAGTCGTTACATTTTGATCATTTAATACGATTGTATTATGATAATACTTACCATAGTCTGAACCCGTTGTATAAATTCCATAAATAGTACCTGCATTGTTATTGATATTGTAGATGAGGTTATTGCTGATAATATTCTCGTTACCCGGCGTGGCATCTGAACCCGATATGTATATCGGATAACATGTGGACGTACTGTTGGTGATCGCATCAAACAGGTTGTGAATTCTGTTTTTAGAGACTTTTACATTCTGACAGCTCGTACTCAATAATACAGCCGCGGTGGTGCTGCTATTGGTTCGGGTATAGCGGGTAAACTCGTTGCCCTCCACCAACGTACCGTCATTGTATTGAAGATAGACGCCATACAGGTATTGGTTTTTGATTTGGTTATTGGTAATAACATTGCCTGTCAGGCTGCTGGTAGCAGACCCAAAAGCAGTAATGGAATAGTATCCTCCATTCAGAATACTGCCGGTAATGATGTTATGATCACAATCACTTCCTGCGGTAGTAGCCGCATTCGCGGCACCGCTAATGATTATAGGCACTACCGTAGTGGATGTGGCAGTCGTATCTACCGTAACAGAACAGTTTTGAATGGTGTTATTGTCCGAATTATTGGTCAGGCATATTCCGAATGCATCAGCTGTGCCGGAAGCGAAAATCTTGAGATTATTGATCGTTACATAACTGGTCCTATTAATTCGTATAGCAGCAGGATCGGCAGCTGTCCCGGTGTAATTCAAGGTGGCACCGCCTCCATTTATAGTAATCGTATTAGTTACATTCACATTATTCACGCTATCCAGCCAGAAATGGTCATTGTTATATGAGCCGGGAGACACATTAAACGTTATAGGTCCCGTGATCCCACATTTAATCGCATTGGCGGCTGCTGTGAACGTTTGAAAATTGGTGCCTCCGGTGGGCAATGCCGAATTGATGGTATAGGTACCGGAAGGATAGAACGCAGGAGTTGTTAGCGCTATGGTATCTGAATAGGCTGTACTGCTGTTACAGGTGACTGCGGCACGATAATAAATCGTACCTGGAGATAAAGGTGCATTGGTTACATATACCGGTGCTGCCAAGCTACCGCTAACGGATGAAAAAGGACCGGAAGCACTGGAAGCCGTCTGCCAATCGTAACTCTGCCCTGCCCCACTGCTGTTCCCGGATAATTGCAAGGTAATGGATTGACCCTGGCAAGGGGTAGCGGTGCTTACGGATGCCTTCCCCGGTGTTGGCGGAGTGGCGCAACCCGCCGTTGTATAGGTAAATTGTGTATGTGGGTGGTTAGCGCTTGAGGAAGCCATGGTAGCTGGCATTGATGTAGTGGAGCTCACCGTATATTTTGTAGAGTTGGTCGTCCATCCGGTAGGTGCCGGACTCCCTGTAGCTGCGGTCTGATAAAGCCAGTTAATCGTTGCGCTGGGTGCTGCTGTTTGAGTGTATTCAGAATAAACCACTAATGCACCGCCGGTATAACTAAAGGTGGATGCCGCACCCGCCCCTGTGCCGAAATTGAAGGTTTTCCATCCTGGGCCATTGCCTACTATCGCCGTTGGGTCTCCGTCATACACCAATACCGCTCCTGCAATCTCTGTTGCCCAGGTAACCGTTCCAGCACCCATATCAGCAGAGGTAGAGGGTCTGTTCTGCAAATAGATTTTCATGTTGGGGGTTCCTGACAACGTGTTGGTTGTACCGCTGGCCCTTTCAAAAGCAATGGACGATATGGAAGCACCGGATGGCATTAAGCCTGAAGTGAGCTGCGAAGAAGGATAGTGCATGGCTATCCGTAGCAATCTCGGTGTACCGGCAAAAGAATACATCGGGGAATACAGATAACTGCTGGAGGTGCCGGAGCCGTTGATCGTAAGTGTCTGCGCATCGGAGCAGCACCACGATAATAATAAGAGAACAAACAAGTAAATTTTTTTCATGGAAAGATTGTCTTTAAGCCTTTAAAAGGGGGTAGTTATTTTTAAAAATATTTATATAAATCCATAAAAAATTTCACTAAATACTTAAACAAAAATAATTGAGTAAAAACACCCATATCCTTTTTCTTACATGTTTGGAATGGAGCAATTTTAATTTCGGCGTATGTTTCCTGTCGAATCCATTCTTTATTAGTCTTGTAATTCAATAAAGCCTTATATACAACAGTTAAACCGTGTATACAGGTAAAAGGGGAAGGGTCACTTTTTCAATTATATTTGTCCTCTAAGCAGTACGCTATGCATCATTTACTCATTACCAATATTGGCAGGCTTTACGGAATAGAAACACCCGGAAACGAAAAACCCATCAGAAAAGGAAAAGATCTGTCAGAACTGGCGTTCATAGAAAACGCCTGGTTATTCTTAGAAAATGATAAGATCCATAGCTTCGGGCGAATGGCAGATATGGATTTTGTACATGCGGAAGATGTATATGATGCACAGCAACGTTCCATTTTGCCTGCCTGGGTAGATAGTCATACACACCTGGTCTTTGCGGCTACCCGCGAAAATGAGTTTGTGGATCGCATCAACGGTTTGACCTATGAAGAGATTGCCAAGCGCGGTGGCGGCATCCTGAACTCCGCCAGAAAAATGAGTGATATAGATGAACAGGAGTTATACGAACAAAGTTTTCAACGCCTGCAAAATGTGATTGCTCACGGCACGGGAGCTATCGAGATAAAAAGCGGTTACGGGTTAAATCTTTCAGGGGAACTGAAAATGCTTCGTGTCATCAAACGGTTAAAAGAGACTTCCGGCATTCCTGTAAAGGCCAGTTTCTTAGCCGCACATACTTACCCGATAGAATTCCGTGAAAACCATGAAGGATACCTGAATCTCATCATCGAAAAAATGTTGCCGATGGTAGCCGACGATGGATTGGCGGATTATATGGATGTGTTCTGTGAAAAAGGTTTTTTTAGTGTGGAGGAAACAGAACGCTTGCTGGAAGCCGGATGGAAATACGGCTTGAAACCGAAAATACATGGCAACCAGTTATACCGGAGTGGAGGTGTTCAGGTAGCAATAAAACACAATGCTATAAGCGTGGATCATTTGGAAAGTTTGGGAGAAGAAGAGATTACAGCATTGCAACGGAGCAATACCATCCCGGTATTATTACCCGGTGCAGCCTTCTTCTTAGGCATGCACTATCCCCCGGCCCGCGAATTAATCAACGCAGGTTTGCCCCTGTGCCTGGCCACCGACTATAATCCCGGAACCTGTCCTTCAGGAAACATCCCGTTACTGCTGACGCTGGCCTGCACGCAAATGAAGATGACGCCGGAAGAAGCTATAAATGCTGTTACGATCAATGGCGCTGCTGCCCTGGAAATGAGCCAGGAACTGGGAAGTATTGCTGCCGGTAAAAAAGCGAATCTCATCATCACCAAAAATATACCATCACTCGCCTACATTCCTTACGACTATGGCAATAATCCTGTTGAGCGCATGATCATCAATGGTAAAATATACGCTTAAATACTACTTACGATTCGAAAATCATTTACAGAAGGGTTAATTGGTATTACCACTAACACGAATACCCAAAAAATTAAAGAAGCGACATGCAGTCGCTTCTTGTAGTCTATTCAGTTTATAACCGATTTAGTTCTTGATAAATCTTATCATTTGCTTTTGCCTGTCATCTCCATACTGTAACTGGTAGGTGCCGGCAGCAAGGTTTTTAAGATCAATGCCAATTTCAGAGTCTTTTACAACAGTGCTATACACGATGCGGCCGGTCATGTCTGTTATTTCCAGTTTCACCGGATCCGTTATCGTTTTTGATAGGGAAACATTAAGGATGTCTTTCGCCGGATTCGGATATATAAAGACACGGACGCCTGACTGGTCCATCAAAGCGATCACAGTATTGCTGTAGGTAACAGCGCCCGAATTTTCATTCATACGCAACCTGTAATAATTGACACCGGGAACAGCATTGCCATCCTGGTAGGTATAGGTGGTATTTCCTTTCGCTTTTATTGTAGCGATAGCATCATAATGAGTACCATTCACTGAACGCTCCAGCCCATAGTTGTCCATATCTTTTTCATTCGCTGTTACCCATTCCACATTTACAAGATCCCCTTTCGCATTGGCAGTAAAAGAAGCGAGTTTAACCGGGAGTGGCGATATGTTATCCGTGAGGGTAAAATCAGAGAAGGAGGTCTGCGCTGCTGCGGTTACGACCTTGGTCGTAGTATTCACCGTCGAAGTGGAAAGATCGGTCCAGGTGGTAGAGGCCTGTGGTTTCTTAGCTATTCTCAAAGAGTTCTCCACCGCGGTTCCAAGTGTAGCAGGGTCATAGTTTAAGTTCAGGGTATACGTATAATTGCTGCCGCCGACAGGTTCAATGGTCCAGTAAGCATTGGCATAATGGTTATTCAGGTTGTTAGGAGGGTTAGTTCCGGGACGGTAAACCCAGGTCATGCCGGTTGGGAGGGCTGTACCTGCCGTCCATTGTAGGCTACCCAGGGTACGACCGGCGAAAGTAAACGTCTGTGTATTCCCTACACCAATCGTGCCGGTAACAGTAGGTGCCGGAGGAACAGAAGTAGGAACCATTTCATCTGATCCTATGTCCGGTGCTCCGCCGGGTACGGTGGTAGAACGACCGGCAAGAGGATTGCCATAGTCTGCCGTGACGCCAGCTATCTGCACGCCGCGTCCGTTTACATACCATGCCTCCGGGTTGGCTGTATTGATATTCAGGTTGCCATTGTTCGGATCTGCGAAGAGATTGAGGGCGGGAACCGCGGACGCATCCGTACTCCAGCTATTCCCATCTCCGGAAGAGGATGTTTTCCAGTTCACAAAATCTTTATTGCTACCAGAACCCCATTCGCCCACATAAGCGGCGGCAGTACTTACCAACAAATTATAGTTGCTGACATTAGCTCCCCATCCTGTAGCGGGAGCAGCATTCGTATTACCAATTGCATAGTGACGCCCTGTTCCGCCTGTTCGTCCATTATAGAGCAGGTTGTTGTTTGCTATCGTTGCGCCCGTCCCCGTTCTGCGGAAAGCGTACGAATTGGCGGCGCCGGAACTAGCTGCCCCCGCGATGTAGATACTGTTATAAGCCATTATAGCATTGGATCCCGTAGAGATAGCCCCATCTATAGTGATACTATTACCATTGGCGTTGTTAGTAATGGAAATCTGATTATGGAGAAGTGTTTGATCTCCTCCACTCATGCTGATCCCCGCCAGGAAACCATTGGGAGAAGGGCTGCGCAGATCATAGATCCGGTTACGCTCTACCATACTGAGACCGGCAGTGATCAATATGGCAGTGATCGTGGTTGCTGTTGTAGCATCGCTCGTTTCCAGGTCATAGATTTTATTTCCGTTAAATATCTTCCATGAGGTTGCGATTCCGATTCCGCTGGAATAAATACCTGTTACGGCATCTATAGTACTATTCGCGTTCAGCAGGCTGTGGATGTCGTTATTTGAGACACTAAGTTCTGAACCACCAGAATGCTCTATACCCCGGATTCTCATGATACCGTATAACGTACTGGTAGTTTTCATATTGGCAATGGTGTTATTCGATAGGTTCACCATTCCGCTGCTACCATTACATCTAATACCGATCGTACCGGTTGCACCTTCAGTAGCGACTAAAATACTATTGGGAGTTGTTGCATGACCGAGCGTGTTGCCCGTAACAGTACCCACATTATAGGAGCCTGTACCGAGATCTATGAGAACACAGCTGCTGTTGAAGCCGCCAAGATTGGACAGGTTAATATTCTGAAGGGTATTACCCTGGATGGATGAAGCATTCGGAGCACTGTTATTCATCTGGATCCCTGTGAAATTCTGGTCGGCAGCGTTCGTCCAGGTACCTGCGCAAAGTGGTCCTGAACCACCAATGTAATTATTCGACACGGTATGTCCACCGTTAGAAGAGATATAAATGGCTGTAACACTAGAGTTGACATTGGTCAACGTAGAATAAAAGCTGTTCCCGCTTACGGTACATCCTCCTGCAGTGCCCGATAAAGAAACACCAAACTGGGTAAAATTGTAGATATTATTGTTCAGGATCTGCACCGTGTTGCCGGTTCCTGTGCTGCTTATTGCTGTATTAGGATTTCCCGTAACGGTCCCCGTGGAGTTCCGGATTTCACAGCCGTCGATAGTAAGATTGTTGGACCCTGTGTTGTTAACCATAACCGGCGCTCGTCCTCCATTGGCTGCGTTACTTTCAATAATGCAGTTGGTGACAACATTATTGATCGCCGAATTCGTAAAATTAAGCACCGGTTGGGTGCTGCTGCCGGAGGTAACAGCACTCGCATTCCGGAATAACAGGTACTTTCCATTGCCGGCGAATCTCCCGTCTATAGTGACATTATCAGCCCCATTGAGTTTGATTAAACCCACAGGTGCAACAGTAGAAATAATACTGCCGGAAATTGTGTAAAGCACCGCTGCCGCGGGTTTGATCACAATAGTATTTGCAGCACCGATAGTGATGTTATTGAGCCCTACATCCCCTGTTTCTGCGAGATCGCTATTAATGGTTACGGTGAGATTACTACCAAGTCCGTTGGTATTGATATCATTAAATAATCCCGCAGTGCCCGAAAGCGATGTATAATCGCAGCCGCTGCTACAGACTGTCTTTGTACCCGTTAGAGGCTGTGCCGAGAGCTCACCATGAAACAGGACGAGAAAAGCGCTCATGCAAGTTAAAAATGCGGCAGCTGTCTTTGATTTTTTTGTTTTTAAAGTAAAATTTCTAATCATAGCTTTTTTTAGGTGGTTAATTTTTATCGTAGACAGGAGAAAACAAGATTTAGTCTAGTAAATCCGGTGTATATTTAAATAAGATAAGTATCCTTACAAATAAGGTGATGAAGGTACTGAATAAAAGATATCGCTGAGAGAATAAGCGATTTGCGTCAGCTCAATGCGAAATTGAATAGTAATCTCCCTCCGATGTTCACCCTCTTCAAGCAACATTTGTAAAGAATACAGTCATAGACACATTACGCTAAAAGGTTGGTTGCCGGCTTTCTCCGGCTAATGCTTCTGCACACCGCTCGCCATCTATAGCAGCACTTACGATACCCCCGGCATAACCTGCACCCTCGGCGCAGGGAAACAGCCCTTTTATTTGCGTATGCTGCAGCGTTTCCTTATCCCGTGGTATACGTACAGGCGAACTTGTCCTGCTTTCTGTAGCCACCAAAACAGCATCCTGTGTATAATAGCCTTTCATTTTTTTGCCAAAATCCTTCATGGCCTGCTGTAATGCACTGCTCACTTCCATGGGCAGCACTTCATAGAGCGAAACGCTGGAAATACCGGGTAAGTAGGAGCATGATGGTAACGTGGAAGAAACTCGTTTGTTGACAAAATCATCCATACGCTGTGCAGGTGCCACCAGATTACCACCACCGCATTCAAATGCTTTTTGCTCTACCATTTGCTGGTAGCGTATGCCTGCCAGGTTGCCTTTAAAGCCATAATGAGCATAGTCACTTTCATTTACGGCTACCACAGTTCCCGAGTTGGCAAAAGGATTATTCCGTTTCGACGGGCTCCAGCCATTCACCACCACTTCATTGAGTGCCGTGGCTGCGGGTGCTATGATACCGCCGGGACACATGCAAAAAGAGAAAACACCGCGTCCGAACTCCTGCGCCACCAAAGAATAACTTGCCGGCGGCAGGTACTCACTCCGCACGCTGCATTTGTACTGTATCGTATCGATCAGGGCCTGGGGATGTTCTATGCGTACGCCCAATGCAAAGGGTTTCGCCTCAATTTCTATTTTCTTTTTATCCAACAATTCAAAAACATCCCTGGCAGAGTGGCCGGTTGCCAGGATCAATTCTTCACAATTCACCCGTTCGTTGTCATTAATAACTATCGTCTTGATCCGATCTCCTTCCAATACAATATCAGTCAGCTTCTTTTCGAAATGAACCTCTCCCCCGCACGCCAGTATCCGCTCACGCATTGCGGTGATGATCTTGGGCAATTTATTGGTGCCGATATGGGGATGCGCATCATAGATTATATTCTCTTCCGCTCCAAAGTGTACGAACAATTGCAAGATACGCTGTACATCTCCACGTTTGGTGCTCCTTGTATAGAGCTTTCCATCACTGTACGTTCCGGCTCCACCTTCACCGAAGCAGTAGTTGGAATCTTCATGTACAATCCCTTCTTTATTCATCGCCGCCAGGTCCCTGCGCCGGCTCCGTACATCTTTGCCTCTTTCAAAAATCACCGGCTTTCGCCCAAGGGAAATCAACCGTAGCGCAGCAAATAAACCTGCGGGACCGGCACCGATAATGTAGGCAGGTTTTGCTTCCGTTACATTTTTCCATTGCGGGTCAAACACCTGCTCAACGGATGGCTTTTCACCCAGAAAAACTTCTAATAACAGAATAAACTTAACGACCCTGGAACGTGCGTCAATGGAACGCTTTACAATTTTGTACCCGGATATCTTCTTAACAGGAATGTTCAATGCAGCAGCAATGCCTTTATAGACCTCCCGTTCTTGTTCGACCTGCTCGGGTAACAGCGTAATGGAAACTTGCTGTATCATGATATGTTAGGTTTTTATCCTAAAGGCGCAAAGGTCTGCATCTATACTTCAAAATCCAACATTTTGCCGATAAGTAATAACTTTAGCTGTTACACGTTGTAGGAACATGACTACGATCTACCCTCAATACGGCTTTACACAGGAAGATGTCAATGACATTATCGTGCGGTACGTGAGATTAGACAACCCGCAGTCCTACCCTTTCGACAGCTACCATAGTCATGAATACAATGAGCTCTTGTACTTCTCATTAGGCGGAGGCATACATAGTATCAATTTCACCGAACATCCTATTAAAAGCCATTCCATGCACCTGCTCAATGCGGGTGATCTTCACTGGGTAGAGCGCAGCATGTCATCAGCAGGTTTTGCGATCGTGTATAAAGATGCGTTTCTGTACAAACTCCAGGAAGTAAACGGGGGTGTAGATTATATTGATTTTTTCAGCCGTAGTGAGGTAATTAATCTCGCCGATGAGGAAGTTTCCCGGTTCTCATTTTTGTTGGACGAAATAGCGGCGAACAGTGAGAATCATTTGTATATTTTCAATCTGATCGGCGCGTTTTTTACGAAACTGATCTTAGAAAATGATGCGGCTAACACGTCTACGAGGAAGCAGGTGAACGAGACTGCCAAACAGTTTTTTGATCTGGTACAACAACATTATGCTAAACGCTACCGGCTGAATGACTATGCCGCTATACTGCATCTATCTTCAGCAGTACTGGATCGGAAAGTGCGCGAAGCAACCGGTAAAACAGTGAATATGGTGCAGCAGGAGTTTTTGTTGAAAGAAGCAAAACGGTTGCTCATACAAACGGATTTGCCGTTAAAAGATATAGCCGATAAACTGGGCTTCAATGAGCTGTCACATTTCTCCAATTGGTTCAAAAAAGAAACCAACATACAGCCTGGGCATTACAGAAAGTAAGTTTTTTGCAAGTTTTTGACTGGATGTTGCAACGGTTCCCCTCTTCCGTTGGCGGAGCTTTGTAGTGGTATTCAAATCACTCAAAAAGTATAAACTATGAAACGTAAGCTACTCCTTCTTCCCATATTATTGTTCTCTATAGCTGGCAGCGCACAATGGACACAGATCTATACAGACCCGTCTATGGGAGCTATGCAAACTATTGCACTGAATAAAGACACCGTATTCGTCTCCAGGAACTGGGATCTAATATTCAAAACGACAGATGGCGGTGCAACCTGGGATACCATCAGCTTTTTCAATTCCAACTCTTACAGGATGCATTTTACAGATGCGTCTCACGGTTTCGTAGCAGGAACCGCTGCATTCATCTCCGGACCTACTTGTTTTAAAACCTCCGATTGCGGCATCACCTGGCAGCCTATGAACTTTTCAGCAGGAGCTCCGGCCTTTACCGCTGATGTTCATTTTTTAAATGTAGATACGGGCTTCATTACCGACGGCAGCGTGGTAGCCAAAACGACAGATGGGGGGAATACATTCCAGGCCCTTAACATCGTAAACGGGAACGTTAAAGTAAACGACCTGCATTTCACCAATAATACCACAGGCTTTGCCGCCATGCTATACGCCCCTATTGGCTCTCCGGCTTATACAGAAAACCGCATTTATAAAACTACAGACCAAGGCGTCACCTGGACATTGGTGCATGCAGATACCGATATGGGCAATAATAGTTTTGTGTTTGCCGGGATCGTAGAAGTCTCTTTTGTAAACGACACCTTTGGAGTAGCGGTAGGAGGTGAAGGTAAGATACTGAAGACAACAGATGCCGGCTCCACCTGGGTGAATGTTCCAAATAGCTTTAATGATTTCAACATTACTGATGTACAATTTCTTACACAACAAAAAGGTTATATCTGCTACGCCGGGAAAATGTACTTCACAGCCGATGGCATGCAAACCTGGTCTTTGCAGCAAGACAGCACTTTCGACTATTACTCCATATCCATGCTCGATGAACACTCAGGATATGCCGCAGGCCATGGTATTTTTAAACAACAAACGGAGGCGGTGCCACATCCGTTTCAAATCCCGGGAAAAACGAATTGCGCTTAAACGTATTTCCCAATCCTGTCCGTAAAACATTTTACCTGGATTACGCTGCATTAAACATACACAGCCTGCAGCTGACAGATGTCACAGGGAAAATGGTAAAGACTTACCCACCTTCGAAGCAAGAACTGGAAGTAAATGATCTGCCAAGAGGCACCTACTTACTACACGTCAAAGCGGATAAAGGCAATACAACCGTGAAGATCATTCTGGAATAAGATCATTCTACAGATGGATGGGAAGGACGCAGGATGGCTCCGCTGAGCCATCCTGCGCTGTTAAGCGCCGTTATTATTCGCTCTGCTCTTTTCATCTTCTGCACCGCTCCTGTGTTTTCTGACGGGTGATACTTTATTGTTTCCGAACCGGTAGGTAAAGGCAACATTTACCGTACGGGTTTCACGCTGTGCTACAAAGTCTTCACGGTAACCGGTATAGATGGAAGTAGCACGGGGATACCCCGTCCAAAATGCATCCTGTACATTCACACGGAGGGTAGCCGTTTTACTGAAGAAATGCTTTTGCACACCAAAATTGAGCATCCATGTAGGGCGGACATCCATATAGCCATATAGCTGTCGTGCCTGGTACCAGCCACCGATTTCTGCTGAAAAATCTTTGGGAAGAAGGAAGGAATTATTGGTATTGATATCAAATGTAGGGCGACCATTGTCCAGGGGCGTATTGGCTATATTTCCTTTGTACCGTGCATAGTAGGCATTGAAGTTGGTTACATTGCTCCACCATTTAGTGATCTGAAAATTATAAGAACCGCTCATCCCGATAAAAAGCATTTCATCTAAGTTCTTATTTGTTTGAACGGTCACACTGTCCTCCGTTTCGCTGGGCTGTATCACTTCCGTGATATATCCCTTATTGATGCCGTAGGAAAAAGAAGTGATGAAGCGCTGGTTATAAGTATGTGATAGCTCCGCTGAATAATAAGAAGCGGGGTAGAGATAGGGATAACCTTCACGATAAGTGGTTTTGTCAATGAAATATTTAAAGGGATTAAGCTGGCTGTAGTTGGGACGTTCGATCCTGCGGCTCAATGTAAGTCCCAGATCGTGCCTGGCATGGAGATGGTATTGAACCGCAACACTGGGAAATAATTGCGTATAAGCCGTATCAAATTTCTGACCAATAGTCCGCTGCTCCCAGTTGGCATTGGTATTTTCCAGGCGTAATCCTATTTGTGTAGCCCATTTCTTCCATTCGTTGTTAGCATTGATATAAACAGCGTTGATGTTTTCATTATAGAGAAAATGGTTGCTGCGCTTCGCATCCAATTCATATTGATCATTTATTTTTTCATAGAACAACGGCTCATTGTCCGCTAACACCCAGCTCAGCTTCGTACCTGCTTCCATTTTGAAGCTATTCGTTACAGGATGAGTATAATCCGCTTTTACGGACTTGATATCTGTCTTTCCCGTGAGATCACTTTTAAGAAAATAATCAGGTAAATACGAATTGCCTTCGGCTGTTGTGTAGTGAGTAACAAAGTTCTGGTTGCTCTGGTTGCCAAATGCAGCATAGTCGAAATCAATGCTGAGTTCTTTCCCATTGGTAGTAAACGCGTGTTTTAAAAAGGCATTGGTCGAATAGTTGTAGTAAAAATTCTCATGCCTCCCGGTAGTGTTGAAGTAATACAGCAGTTTATTTTCCCCGTCCAGTGCACGGGATGCATTGTCAGCCCGTGGATTGAAACGATTGGTAGAATAATTTCCGGAAAGGCCTAATGTCGTTTTTTTAGTGAGCGCATAGTCGATGCCTCCGCTTGCAATATGGTTTTTAAAGTCAAAGAATGCATAGTTATCCTGGTCGTATCGAAACTGTTGTGCATCTCCGTTCTTGCTGTCCAGGAATTTCCGATCCAGCATCAGGTGATTGAACCAGTAACGCTCGGCATAGTTGTAGCTTGCATAAGCGTTGAATTTCCTGTTCCGGTAATTTAACGTCAACCCGGCTCCATATTTGGGATAAATACCTTGTCCATAGGATACTGTAGCCGTTCCGTTCATTCCCATGCGCTGGTCTTTTTTTGTTTTGATATTGATGATACCGGCATTTCCGGCAGCATCATAACGGGCGCCGGGATTCGAAATGATCTCGATCTTATCTATGGAATTGGAAGGCATGCTTTTCAACACATTCGCCAGGTCTGTACCGGATAACGGCGTTTGTTTCCCGTCAATCCATATCATTACCCCGTTTTTACCTTTCAAAGAAATATTATCATTCTGATCCACACGCACACCCGGTGCTTTTTGCAATACGTCCATTGCTGATGAGCCAGCACTGGTAATGCTGCTCTCCACATTCAGGATGAGCTTATCCGGCTTTATTTCTATAAGCGGGCGTTGGGCACGCATGGTCACCTCGTTGAGTTGTTGGGACGATGCTTTTAAAACAACGTCATTCAGGACGGTGTTCCCGCTAACCTGCAGATCAGTCTTGGTATAGGTCTCGTAATTTCCAAGTATGACCTTCAGGGCATAATTTCCGGCATCGATATGTTCCAACAGAAAACCTCCGTTAAGATTCGTTGCTTCTGTTTTTATCACCGTGTTACTATCTTTCAGTAAGACGATAGTAGCTGCTTCCAAGGGGGTTTTGTTGACATCTTTTACAGTACCCTGGATCGTGAATTGCTGTGCCTTGCCGACCCATGCTGACACAATAAATAGCGTTAAATAAAGCAACTGTTTCATGATGGCTTAGTTTTAACTAAAAGTATCTGTACCATCTGAGTTGCCCGTAACCCATCACGCGTGATTTGCATTTTCCATACATACCGCTCAAGGGGTGAATTTGTTGCCCGTCAGGGAAACAGCTATGTAAAAACACTTAAAATACGGCAATCAATTTCGCTGATGATACCGCATGAAGCGATACGGTTAAAGTCAGCGATTACTCGTAAAAACCCGTCGTTCTTTTATATAAAAAAGTATAACCCCCAGGATAATAATACCGAAAGCGAAGCTTATGAATTCCCACCCGCTGGTGAAGAATATAAATAGCCAGATAATAATTGACAGGATGGCCGGAAGGGGGAATAAAGGCATTTTAAAAGGACGCACATCATCGGGGCTCTTGATTCGCCACCAAATAACCCCTACAGCCTGCGCCACAAATTGAATGAGTATCCGCATGACGATGATAGCGGTGATCACGTCCTTCATCCTGAACAGTAAACTAAATACGAACGCCAGTCCACCGAGGACCAACAATGAAACATGTGGGAATTTGTGACGGGGGTGCAGCTTACCAAAAAAAGAAAAGAAATCACCGTTTACAGCAGCAGCATAAGGTACACGCGAATAACCCAGCAATACAGAAAACAAAGAAGCAATAGCAATACAAAGCACCAGAACGGTTGCAATTTGTCCTACGGTGTGATTATAGATCGTCTCAAAATAATCACTTACTACAAAACCCGATGCAGCCACCTTTTGCCAGGGCAAAACTCCCATCACCATGGTCTGCATGGTAAGGTAAAGTATAGCAATCCCGGTGATGGAGATGAACATACTGCGCGGAATATTTTTTTCCGGGTTTTTAATTTCCCCACCCAGATGACAAACATTGTAATATCCCAGGTAGGAATAAACCGCCTTAAGAGAAGACTGCCCCAGTGCTGCAAACAACGCTATACTGAAAGTTTGGGAGGAAAGTTCCAATGCGAAAGCCTGGTTCATATTCACACGCGGTATCCCGGACACAATAAGCCAGACAATAGTACCGGCAGTGATGATCCAGAACACAACGGAAATCTTACCGATAGATTTTATGCCACGATAGAGTAACGCTACTAAGGCAAGAACCAGACCACCACTGATCATCTTTTGCTGCCAAACCTCCAGTGGTATAAGAAAAGATAAATATTGCGAAAACCCGATGCTGCCGCTTGCCACTACCAACGGCGCCTGGATGATAGTTTGAAAAATAAAAAGGAATGCCATGAGCTTACCCCATTTATTGCCGTAGAGTTTCTGAAGAAAAATATAACTGCCACCTGCCGCCGGGTATTTGGCTCCCAGCTCCGCCCATACACAACCATCCATATAAGCCAGCAAAGCGCCTATTAACCACGCGAAAATACTCATGGGCCCCTGCATAAGTCCTGCTATGAATGACAGGGTGATGAAAGGACCGATCCCCACCATATCGATCATGTTAATCGCCGTAGCTTGAGGAAGCGACAGGTCGCGATGAAGATGAGTAGCTGTATCGTTTTGTTGCAAGGGATATGATTACACCTTAAAAGTAACGTGTATCACCTGTATTTTCCAGTATTTAGTTTGATGATGTAATAAGCAGACTTTATTCATCTGCCGGAATATCCAAAACCTGAAAACCTATTGTTTCACGATTTTTAATGCGTTGGGGTTCTTTCCACTTATACCACGTAACGAATAAACACCGGCTGGTAAATCACTGATGTCAACCTGTACCGATTTAGATGAAAAACTTATAGTGCGAACCTTTCGTCCAAAAATATCATACAGTTCGAATTGTTGCGGTTGAGCAGCTGTTAATTGTTCAATATGAAGAAGCCCCGAAACAGGATTGGGATAGACGCTCACATCATACTCCCCCGCAACTGTATTAGAAATACCCGTTGTATTGGTTGTTGTAAAAGACTGCATGACCCAGGCAGATGTATCCAATCCGCAAATCGTACGAACGAAGAAATAATAGGTGGTGCCGGGTTGCAGAGATGAATCAGAATAGCTTAGTGTTTTAGTAAATGTACCGGATGAAGAAGGCAACTGAGTGCTCGTAGATAAAACATATTCATACCCTAAAGCAGGAGTAGGTATAGCCCATGATGCATTTGCAGCGGTATCATTAACTCCCGCTATCTTTACTGATGGTACGACACAAAGCGAAAGTGGTAACAAGGTATCATTGGTATTTTTCTTTACAAAAATGCCTTGAGACCAATAGCTGACGTAAACATCATTCCCTTGAAATACAAGATTAGGGAAACAGGATGTATCTCTGGAAATATCCAGTGTACCTAATGCACCAAAAACACTACCATTATATTTTGCAACTATAACTTTCCCAAAGTGTTTATCGCTATATGCTACGAAAGGCGTATCATTATTGATGTATATCTTAAGATCGGTTACAGCATCCTGCGAAAATCCGGGTATTCCTACGGTATCCCAGCTAGAACCATTAAACCTTACCACAACAGGCTTCTTAAACGACTGCAAAAACGATATATAAGGTTGCCCGGCATTATTTACCACAATCTGAAAAGCGGAATCCATTACCGGACCATAGCTGGGTGACACAACATTCCAATTGCTCCCATTAAACGCGCTTATCAAAATATCTGCACCTTGCTTATAGACGACATTAATCTGGTTTGCTGGGTTAACGAACAGCAGCGGATTCGCGCTTACCCCAGTCGACGCAAAAGGGTTGACAGATGACAGATCCAACCAGTTTACTCCATCAAACTTCTTCACCCTCACTCTTCTGCCGCCAAATTGTGTAATATCAACAAAAGCAACATGAGGAACATTATTGATGTCAAAAGCGCAGGAACCATAGCTGAAATAGCTATTAATAATATCACCTCCGATTTTCTGTGCGGTATCCTGTGAGATTTTAAAAAGAGACAACGATGGTACACTTGAGGGTTTTAACAAATAAGGGTAGGATCCACTGTCACGATAAAATTTCGGATATTTATCATCTACACTAATCCCCGTCCTAAAAATTCTCCATGTATTATTAACGTATTTGACTGCATTTAAGTTTAACAATGCACTGTCATCTAAAAAAAAACTATGATTGGGTGCAATCCAATAAACGTTACCCAATGCGGCATTTGCAGATATCCCTCCTCCATTAAAAGAAGCAATGGTTACAGGATATTCTTCAATTCTGTAACTATTAAAGATTTTAACAAAGCGAATTTTCATTCCATTACTTATCGGATTGTCAATCGTAAAAAAAGTATCGTTTCGAATAGTCAGATCTCCTGACATCCCTGTAGTCTGTAATGAATTTCCTACTAGCTTATAAATATTAGTCGGTGCATTGTAGGATTCACCTCCCATTAAATAAATACTGTTTTTTGACGAGTCAAAATAAAAAAACAAGGGTGCCGGCACACTACTTGTGATTGGTCCAAGACCATTTGATGCCAATGTGACCCAATTAGTTCCATTGAATTTCATAATACTAAGTGTTGGGGGATATGCACTCATTGAAGTTGCATAGCCATCTTTACCATAAGACAGATACATCGTATCGCGATATATCCTAAAATCTGCCTTTAGATGATTACTTTGATAGTTTGTGTTTATGACTGCGGAAGGGATGTTATTTATTATCCAGCTGGTCCCATTAAATTTTTTGATTTGTACTTGATTGTTCAAGGCGTCAAAGTAGATTACATGAGGTTGGTTACTCGAATCAAAATCGTACAAAAACTTTCCATATACCGTCGTTGCTATCGGTCCTCCAATGGAATTCCAGTTCGTGCCATTCCAGGATATCATTTCCGGCAAAACTGAATTTCCATAGGCGCTAAAGAGTATACTTGGATTGTCATTCTTGTCAAATTGCATTTTACAATAGGGTGCAGACAGAAAGTTAAGTAAATAGGGCTGTCCTGCATTAGACCAGGAAACACCATCAAACTTCTCAGTCAATAGTAATTGTTGTCCATTTATTTTTGTCTCTCTTGTGAAGAAGAGCTCTCCCTTTTTATTCATCCCGAATGCATGGGTGTAAGAAGTATTCTGAACAGTCGTAAGGGTAAGCCAACCACTCGGTGTTTCCTTTTTCAATACATATTTATAGTTAGTCAGATAAGGTTGAACAGTACCATACGCCTGCAAAATTTCTGCATAAAACAAATAAACTCCTCCGGATGTATCTACATATACATGGGGAGATTTAGCACCAGGAGATGATATCTGCTCAAAATCATCAGGTCCCACAGCCTGCCAGCCAACAGACTGTGCATTGGCACCAAGCATCAGGAAAATAGCGAGTATAGTAAGATAGGTTTTCATGGAAAATGAATATACATATAAAATTAGTCTTTTTATAAAACTACAGTTCAACCTGGTGAATTAACTATCTTCTTTGCTTCGTACCTTTGCCCACTTAAATAATCGGAAATTATGGCAGAACTGCTGCAGAAAGATATTCGTGAAGAAAGACAGGGTGAGGCCTTTGCGCCTTTTGCGGAAGACCCGAATGAATACAGTAAAAAGTTCTATATAGAAAGCTATGGCTGCCAAATGAACTTCAGCGATAGTGAGATTGTAGCTTCTATTTTACAGGGAGAAGGTTTCGGCGCCACGCGTAATGTCGAGGAAGCCAACCTGGTTCTCTTAAACACCTGCTCTATCCGTGAGAAAGCGGAACAAACGGTACGCAATCGACTCACTACCTTTAGAAAAATAAAAGAACAACGTCCCGGGATGCTGATCGGTGTGCTCGGCTGCATGGCAGAGCGTCTGAAAGCTAAGTTCCTGGAAGAAGAGAAACTCGTAGATATTGTCGTGGGTCCTGACGCCTACCGGAGTCTGCCGGGCCTGGTCAGTGAAGCGGAAGGCGGGCAAAAAACGGTGAATGTATTGCTGAGCCGGGAGGAGACTTATGCCGACATATCGCCTGTGCGCCTGGATAGCAATGGCGTTACAGCCTTTGTGAGTATTATGCGGGGTTGTAATAACATGTGTTCGTTCTGTGTCGTTCCGTTTACACGCGGACGGGAGCGCAGCCGGGATGCGGTGAGTATCGTTGCAGAATGCCAGGATTTATTTGATCGTGGCTTCCGCGAAGTAACCTTACTGGGGCAAAATGTCGATAGCTACCTGGAAGGAGAGGTGAGTTTTGCAAAGTTACTGGAAAAAGTAGCCCAGGTTTCTCCATTGCTGCGAGTACGATTCAGCACTTCGCATCCTAAGGACATTACCGATGACGTCTTGTATACCATGGCGAAATACAAGAATATCTGCAAGTATATTCACCTGCCGGTGCAAAGTGGCAATACCCGCATCCTGCAACTCATGAACCGGACGTACACCCGCGAATGGTATCTGAATAAGGTTAGGCGCATCCGGGAGATCATGCCGGATTGCGGGTTGAGTACGGATGTCATCTCGGGTTTTTGCACGGAAACAGAGGAAGAGCATCAGGACACACTAAGCATTATGGAATTGTCACGTTACGATATGTCTTACATGTTCTCCTATAGCGAACGTCCCGGCACCCTCGCCGCACGCCGGTACACGGATGATGTTCCTGAAGACGTAAAGAAAAGGAGATTGGAGGAGATCATCAACCTGCAAAACAAACATTCCCGGGAAAGTTATCAGAATGATATCGGGAAAAGCTTCGAAGTCCTGATAGAAGGAAACAGCAAACGCAGCGATGCGGACTGGAGCGGGAGAAACTCACAGAATAAAATGGTGGTATTTCCCAAAGGGAACTACAACTATAAGAAAGGAGACTATGTACATGTGAAGATCGACCGGGCAACGCAAGCTACATTGCTGGGAGAAATTATCGGATAGCATAAACAGGTATTATCAGCTATAAACAGAGCGTAGATTATTTTAATTGACAGCAAAACTCAAAGAGAAAAATTTCAAAACGCTACAAAGCCGGTCCGGATACCTGCTGTTCTCTTTGAATTCTGACTTTAAAAATTTGACTTTATCCGATGGATATACAGAGCATAAAAAACAGGTTTGGAATCATCGGTAATTCACCGTCTCTAAACCATGCATTGAATACAGCCATACAAGTGGCCAATACGGATCTTACCGTATTGATCGTGGGGGAAAGCGGTGTGGGTAAAGAGGTCTTCTCACAGATCATCCATTCCTTATCGGCACGTAAACACAATCCGTTCATCGCCGTAAACTGCGGCGCTATACCCGAAGGAACCATAGACAGTGAATTGTTCGGGCATGAGAAAGGAGCTTTTACCGGTGCGGTAGATGGCAGAAAAGGGTATTTTGAAACGGTGAACGGCGGAACGATTTTCCTGGATGAGATCGGAGAAATGCCTTTAGGCACACAGGCACGCTTGCTGCGTGTGCTGGAAACCGGCGAATACATCAGGGTGGGTTCATCCAAAGTGCAAAAGACCGACGTACGCGTGATCGCAGCCACGAATAAAGATCTGCTGGATTTTACGCAGCTGGGTAAGTTTCGCGAAGATCTTTACTACCGGCTCAGTACGGTGCCCATTCGTGTACCGTCTTTGCGCGACAGGAAGGAGGACATCCCTCTTTTGTTTCGAAAATTCGCCTCCGATTTTTCGGAAAAATACAGAACAAGCTCGGTACAGCTGGATGCAGGCGCCCAGCAACTGATAAAAGAATATCCCTGGAATGGTAATGTGCGGGAACTTAAAAATATAGCGGAACAGGTTTCCGTGCTGACGACAGATAAGAATCTTACTTCTGATACGCTGAGCAGTTTCCTCCCCCATCATCCCAAGCCGTCCATGGCGTTACTGCCCTTGAACAATGGCAATATGGCGCAGGGAAACGGGAATACTATGACCGCCACAGAGCGGGACATCCTTTACAAACTCTTCTTCGACATGAAGAAGGATATGAATGATCTCAAAAAAATGATGTTCGAAATGGCGCAGTCGCAAGGCTACCCGATGGAGGAAAACCTGATGCCCAATTTTTCCTCACCGCCTGTTTACCAGGAAACTATACAACCACTACAGCAACCGGGCTTTAAACCGGCTGCAAGCACACCGATTTTAATACATAACGAGAAACTGGATCATCATGAAGAAGTGGAAGAAAGCCTGATGCTTTCGGAGCGGGAAAAAGAATTTATCATTAAAGCGTTGAAAAAACATAAAGGGAGAAGGCGGGATGCCGCCAACGAATTGGGCATTTCAGAGCGTACTTTGTACCGAAAAATTAAGGAGTATGATATTGCCGAGTAACGATCGTTATTATCCCGGTCATTATTTACTTTTTCTCTTGCGAAGCAAATTTTTACTTTTGGACTAATAACGTGAAGCATTTATTTCAAATCATATTCCTGTTTTGTGTAATCGGGGCAAGCTCCGGCTGTGGTGTATATAGCCTTAGCGGAGCATCCATAGACGGAAAAACCATTAACATCCATGTTTTGGAAAACAGGGCGCAAAATGTAGTGCCGACCCTTAGTGCTACCCTGACGAGCAAGATCCGCAGCCGCATTCTGTCACAGACAGGGCTGGCGCCTGTGAATGCCGAGAACAGCGACTATGATTTAGAAGGACAGATTACCATGTACCAGGTTTCGGTATCCGGGGTACAGCAAACCCAACAGGCATCACAAAACAGGTTAACAATTTCAGTAAATGCTATTTTCACCAATCGTTTGAATGAAAAAGCGAGTTTCACCCAAACGTTCACCCGTTTTGCCGATTTTCCGGCTACACAAACCGTTCAAGCGGTGGAAGCTTCCTTGATAGACGAAATAGGAACCCAAATTGCCGACGATATTTTTAATAAAGCTTTTGTAAATTGGTAACGCCTTTATGACACCTTCCCAAATATCTCAATGGCTGTTAACGCATGAAACGCCCTTCACCGATGAGGATAAGAGTGCACTTACGCTATTGAGTAAAACTTATCCCTATTTTGTTCCGTCGAAGTATATAGAATCCGCCGCTTACCATGCTGATCATCCTTTCTCACCGGCTATTCTCAATAAAATGAGATTATATATGGGCGACTGGATATCTTTCCATGATTTTCTGCAGCAGCATTCGACGGATGGTATCCAAAACAAGATGGCGGTAACAGATGATTTTGAAGATTTTGAAGACGATAAGCCAGAGTACTTTTTCGACACTTACGAAGAGGAGCAGGAAGTATTAAAAATTGAGGATAACCAGTCTTTAGAAGCGGTATTTGATGATGATGCGGAAGAAGATTTTGACTATGAACTTTTTAATGAAAAGGTGAATGAGGATGAGCCCTTTACGGCATTTGATAACAGGAGAGACCTACCCAAAGCCCCGGAGATAAAAGAAAAACCTGCGGAAACGGCAGAGACCGCTACGCTATCAGAACTTATTACAGAAGAACCGAACATCGTTGAAACAAACGAAAATGTGCTGGAAACGGAACCTGTTGAACCTGTTGAGGAAGTAACAGACATCCCGGTAGAACTGTTAACAGGCTCCAAATTTGTAAATACCATAATAGAAGAACCTGAAGAAAGCGCACACGTCACTAAAACAGAAGTACCGGCTAAACACAAAAATGAGCCTCTGATACAACCTATTTATACAGAAGATTATTTTTTACACCAGGGAATAGAAGCCGAAACACCTCAGGAAGAGGAAGAAGATAAACAACTGATGGTTATGATGAGTTTTGCAGATTGGTTACTGCATTTTAAAACCAAGACAGAAAAACAAAAAGAAGATGAAGAAGACCAGCGTGCGCTAAAAACCATGTGGCAGAAAGAAAAGCTGGCTGCTGCATTGGAAGAGGAAAATGATGAAATACCTGAAAATGTATTCGAAATGGCCGTCAACTCCATAAAAACAGAAGATGACCTTGCCAGCGAATCTTTAGCAGAAATATTAGCAAAACAGGGAAAGTATGACAAAGCGATAGAAATGTATCGAAAACTCAGTTTGCGCAACCCGCAAAAAAATACTTACTTTGCAGCCAAAATCGAAAAACTGATTCAAGAAAAATAAAATGGTAGCATTAATAACTATAGTGATCATAATGGCTTGTGCAGTACTTGCATTCTTTGTATTGGTGCAAAACCCTAAAGGTGGCGGACTCACCGGAACCTTCGGAAGCATAGGTTCCCAGGTAATGGGGGTGAAAAAATCTACCGATGTCATGGAAAAAGGAACCTGGGTTACCATGGGTATCATTGCATTACTTTGCGTTGCATCTGTGGCTTACTATAATACTCCGAAAGAAATACAAAAACAGGCACCGGCTAAACAACAACAGCAACAGGCACCGGCGAATAACGGAGGTGGACAACAAGCTCCTGCAAAATAATTAGTTTTATCCTTTCTTAGTGTTTCCTCAATATGTTGAAGAGCTATTAATAGCTCTTCATTTTTTTTCTACTTTCAACAAGTCATTCATAGAGTTTTATACTGTTTTTTAAAGTATTAATATTGTATCGGTAATTTTCGGAGCTACCTATTCATGTTTGGGTTAAAAACAGTCCCCTCATTGAAACTCTTATTAGTTTCTTTTGACATTTGTAATACAATCGAAGCTTGAGGAAGAAAGTCTTCGTCGATTTCAGCACTATTTTCAAGTCTTAATACTGATTGTCGACTTATATATATAAATGACCTAGATTCTTTTGTCCGGAAATTTGCGCCTACCAATGGCATGGAAGACGTCAAAGCAGTAACGCTGAAGATTGTAGAGCTTTGGACGGGTGGGTAGTGGTTACGTCGGGCTACTTCCATCGGCCATCCCTGATAAATTCTAAATTATTATCACTATGTTTATTATATCAAACACGAAATCGCATTCATTCGCATTCGCTTTTATCCTATTCATTTCTTGTAATAGCCCCACCAATGGAGATGGGAAAATTGAAAAGGAGGATAGCTTTACATATTATGTGTTTGGGCTCGTTCCCCCTAAGGATAGCATCATAAAAAAATGCAATTCAATGGGGGTGAGAATACATAATTTGTCTTGCGTAGTTGATACTGCCTATACCAGAAAAAATGATCATGTAGATAGTGTTGTAAAAATAAAACATGGAATCTCAATTTATGAAGTGTTAAATAGTAATTAATCTATTTGGCTTTTTGATAATACCTGCTGATAATACAGCAGGTATTTTTATTTTTCCGCATAATATTTAACCCAGTGACAAGATCTGCCAAAAGAATACTACTCGTTGCATTTATAATTTTTGATATAGTATTGTTATTCCTGGCTTACAGGATATGGGGAAGTAACACCGGAGATTTGCACCAAGGTGAGTATTTATATATAAAAACCGGGAGCAGCTACGAAGATGTCAAGAAGAATCTCAAAACCAACGGGTTTATTAAAGACCTGTGGAGTTTTGATATACTAGCCTCGAAAGCCGGCTATCCGCAAAAAATAAAAGCGGGAAAATACCGGATCACCGGCGGAATGAGCAACTATCAAATCGTGCGCATGCTCCGTTCCGGCAGGCAAACCTCCGTAAAAATGGTTATCAAAAAACTACGTACGAAGCAGGATTTTATTTTTTTCGTTTCCTCGAAACTGGAAGCAGACAGCAATCGGCTCAGGAGCCTCCTGGGCGATACTTCCTTCCTGTCGCGATACGGACTTGACAGTAACAATGCGATGGCAATGATACTGCCGGATACCTACGAATTCTGGTGGAACACTTCAGCACAAAAAACCCTTGAAAAACTGGCTTCATACTATCAGAAATACTGGAATGAAGAGCGCATTGAAAAAGCAAAGGCGCAGGGTCTCACTGCACCACAGGCAGTAACGCTTGCCTCTATTATCGAGGAAGAAACCAATTACACTCCCGAGAAGGACACTGTTGCCAGTGTTTATCTTAATCGCCTGCATAAAGGAATGAAATTACAGGCAGATCCTACCGCAAGGTTTGCCTATGGCGACTTTACCATTAAAAGAATCACGTCGGTTCAGACCAACATTACGTCTCCTTATAACACTTATTATGTAACGGGTTTGCCTCCCGGTCCGATCTGTACGCCATCCAAAAAATCTATCGAAGCTGTACTGAATGCTGCTCCAACAGCCTACCTGTATTTTTGTGCCAAAGAAGATTTTAGCGGGAGCCACAGATTTGCAAAAGACTATACTACGCACCAGGCTAACGCCAGAAAGTTTCAGGAGGCGCTGAACCGGAGAGGTATTAAATAACTACAGTTTCCTGTTTCAAAGCGACATCTTTGTTAAATGAAAAGTTTCACGTTAAGACTTATTGATCGTAGCCAGTTCGGCATCCGAAAAAATACGTGACCGGATATAGAACCTGATTCCCATTGGTATTTCCAGGGAAAAACTGCTTCCCCGTCCAGGCGTTACATCTAATAGGAGTTGGGTATGCTTCCAGTATTCAAACTGATCTTTGCTCATCCAAAATTCGCAGCCGTTCACGTCTCCCAGCTTAATATCCGAATTGCCGGTTTTAAAATCTCCTTTTTGAAAACACATAGGTGAAGATCCGTCGCAGCAGCCTCCGCTTTGGTGAAACATGAGCTCACCATATTGGATTTTTAGCTTTTCGACTATTGCCGAAGCATCCGGCGTTATTAATACTCGCTTTATCATGTGCTTTTATTTACGTCAAAAAAGGCTGCATAAACTCAGTTATACAGCCTGTGAACAATAAACCCTACCCCACCCTATCACATTGAGCTGCTTAAAAAAAACCTAACTTGTTCTTGCTGTAAGAGATCAGCATATTTTTCGTCTGGCGATAGTGATTGAGCATCATCTTATGAGTCTCTCTCCCGAAGCCGGACTTTTTATAGCCGCCAAAAGGTGCATGAGCCGGATAGGCGTGGTAGCTATTCACCCAAACACGGCCAGCCTGGATGGCTCGCGGTACCTGGTAAAGTTCGTGCGCATCACGTGTCCATACTCCTGCACCTAAGCCGTAGAGCGTATCGTTGGCTATTTCAATGGCTTCCTCGGTTGTTTTAAAGGTAGTAACGCATACAACAGGTCCGAAGATCTCCTCTTGAAAAACCCGCATTTTATTATGCCCTTTAAAAATGGTGGGCTTGATATAGTAACCGCTTTCGAGCCCGCTATTCTGATGAAAAGCCTCTCCTCCGGTAAGTACCTCTGCCCCTTCCTGCTTACCGATATCCATATAGCTTAAGATCTTCTTATATTGATCTTCCGAAGCCTGCGCGCCCATCATGGTATCAGCCGCCAGAGGGTTTCCCATTTTAATGGCTGCAGTTCGCTGTATCACACGATCCATAAACTTATTATAGATATTCTCGTGCACCAAAATACGGCTGGGGCAGGTACAGACTTCGCCCTGGTTCAGCGCAAACAGTACGGCGCCTTCTACTGCTTTATCAAAAAACTCGTCGTCCGCAGCTGCTACCGACTCAAAGAAGATATTGGGACTTTTACCACCCAACTCCATGGTGATCGGAATCAGATTCTCGGAAGCATACTGCATGATGAGACGGCCGGTTGTTGTTTCACCCGTAAAAGCTACTTTCTGTACGTCGGGAGACTGTGCCAGCGGCTTACCGGCCTCTACCCCAAAACCTGTTACCACATTCAATACACCTTTAGGTAATACGTCGCCGATCAGTTCCATCAAACACATTATGCTCGTGGGGGTTTGCTCTGCCGGCTTCACAACAACACAACAGCCCGCAGCGAGTGCCGGCGCGATCTTCCATGCGCCCATTAACAACGGGAAATTCCAGGGAATGATCTGCCCCACTACTCCAATAGGTTCATGGAGGTTGATGCTAACGGTAGATTCATCATGTTCACTTATCGTCCCTTCTTCGCTGCGGATCACACCGGCGAAATAACGGAAATGATCTACGACTAAAGGAAGGTCAGCTGCACGCGTTTCACGGATAGCCTTGCCATTATCAATCGTCTCTACAATAGCCAGGTATTCCAGGTTGTCCTCAATGATCTGGGCGATCTTCAGCATCAGGTTACTGCGGTAAGCCGCTCCTGTTTTGCTCCAGGTTTTGAACGCTTGCTGTGCTGCATCAATAGCTTTATCTATATCTTGTGCATTGCCTCTTGCGGCTTGGGTAAATACGTTTCCATCTATAGGCGAAATATTATCAAAATATTCTCCGCTACTTGGCGCTACCCATTCCCCTCCTATATAATGATCGTATCGTTCTTTGAAGCTCGGGCGTTGTGCTACAGGGCTCGCTATCGGTGCATCTTTTGTGGCTGTGCTCATAATTTTGATTTTTAGCGTTAAAGAATACACTAAGCTTCAAAACAATTGACAAACCCCTTTAGACTATCGTATTTTAAAATAGCACGATCGTACCAAAAAATATCGAAGCCGACGTTCGTCTATTGTGAATTTGGTAACTTGTATCCACTAAATGTTGCTTGAGCCATGCCCGTTAAAAAGTATCTCAACAAACTGGAGCTTACCCATCCCAAGTACCTGCAAACGCTGGTAGAGAACAGGCGGCTGTACAATCTCAACAATTGTGAATTGAACGTTTTTGAATCTTATAAAACCGTATATCAGGTACCACTTACATTCAATGACCTGGTGGTGACAAGCATGGTGCAGGGAAAAAAGATCATGCACTTGAAAGACAAACCTTCATTTGATTACTTGCCGGGCGAAACTGTGATTGTAGACGGGGGGCAGACCATGGTAATTGATTTTCCGGAAGCAGACATGCAAAACCCTTCCCAATGCATCGCACTGACGCTTGACCGAACATACGTAAATCAAACCATAGATTTTCTGAATAAAACCTATAATACCACAGACGAACGCACTATATGGGAATTGCATTTTGACAGGTATCATTTTGAAAACAACAATGACGTAACCTCTTCTCTTAATAAGCTGATTCATATTTGCGCCGGAAACGATATCGCGAAGAATATATATGCGGACCTTAATCTTAAGGAGCTGCTTATCCGCCTGATGCAAAGCCAGCAGCTACTATATGTAAGTGATCAGGCAGCTGAGGCAAACAATAGCAGCCGGATGCATTTTGTTCTACATTACATTCAGCAAAATCTCACCAGCAAGATATCCATAGACGTACTTACGCGGAAAGCCTACCTGAGCCGCAACGCTTTTTTCAAATGGTTTAAGGAACAATTTGGCGTAACACCGTTGGAATATATCAACCAGGAACGTATAAAACTGGCCAAGCAGCTCCTTATCCACCGCAGCAATAGCATCAGCGATGTCAGCCTGCGATGTGGCTTTAGCGACGTAAATTATTTTGTACGTTTATTCAGAAAAATTGAAGGTGTACCGCCGGGCGTTTACCAATCAATGAGTTACTGATGATCTTGCTTATTATTCATAGCATGCCTTACCAAGCCCCCACTCCAGCCGGCTAAGCCGCCTACCAACCCTCCGACAAAAGCTCCAACGGCTATAAAAAGATAGGAATTGTTCAATTTAAACAGCGCTGCCATTCTCGCGGAAAGTAGCTGTTCATTTGCATGATCTTTCAGTAAAGCGATCAATAACCACAGGATAAATACTGAAAGAAAACCGGAAAAAAATGCAGGTGCGTTACGCAACTTAAAACCCATGGCTACCACGAAACACACGATAGCGATACTCCACCAGGGCAAAACGTAACCGGCTGCAAAGCAGAATAACACCATTGCCAGCAAAGCAGAAAGAAAACGCATGGTTTGTTCTTAAAGCTTCAAGGTATGAAAACTAATTCACCTGCACCACTTTTGTCGGCTGCAGGTTAGCATTGCGGATGGATATCTGCCTCGCTACGTTACCGGCTACATTCAGAAATGCGGCTTTAGAAACGGGTTCATCATCCATCATAGACGGCAGCCCCTTATCGCCTCCCTGCTGTATGCTTTGTACAATGGGAACCTCACCCAAAAATTCTAAGTCAAATTGTGCTGCCATATTCTTAGCACCATCTTTACCAAAAAGATAATACTTGTTATCGGGCAGTTCAGCCGGGGTGAAATAAGCCATATTTTCGACTACGCCCAATATAGGCACGTTTATTTGTGGCTGTTTCAGCATGACAATAGCTTTTTTAGCATCTGCGGCTGCAACGGCTTGCGGCGTGGAAACCACAACGGCACCGGTTACAGGAACCGTTTGCACCAGGGTAAGATGTACATCGCCCGTTCCTGGCGGCATGTCAATAACAAGATAATCCAGGTCATCCCATTTCACATCAGAAATAAACTGCTTCAGGGCCGAACTCGCCTGCGGACCCCGCCAAACAACGGCCTGCTTTTCATCTATCAATAAACCAATCGACATGGCTTTGATACCGAATTTCTCAATGGGCACGATCATGCCTTTCCCGTCCACATCGGCCATCATAGGCCGCTCATCGCGGATACCTAACATGATGGGAACTGAAGGACCGTAAATATCTGCATCCAGCAAACCAACTTTAGCACCTTCCCTTGCCAGTCCCAGGGCCAGGTTTACGGCTACGGTAGATTTGCCCACACCGCCTTTTCCGGATACTACGGCAATGATATTTTTAACACCCGGTAATACCGACTTATTATCCTTCCTGTTTGAATTTACTTTAGAGGTCAGGTTTACTTTTACTACGGCTTCCTTATCCACTAACAGCAAAACAGCGTTGATGCATGCCTTTTCGATCATGTCTTTCAACGGGCAGGCCGGTGTCGTGAGAATCACCGAAAAAGACACATTCTTTCCGTCAATTTCTATGTCCTCTATCATGTTAAGTGTCACCAGGTCTTTACCCAAGTCAGGTTCCTGCACATTGCTTAACGCACTCAATATTTGCTCTTTTGTCATCATGTAAACCTTTGTTAAATCAGCAGTTTCGAGCCGCAAAAGTACGACATACCTCCGTTCTTTGTAATCAATAATTTGCTGAAAATCCTATGGCTCAATTGCTTTGAATTATAGCATTATATTTCAAATTAACTATGTTGAACCTAACTTTATACATCCTATGCGAATTGCAGCGTATATACTTCTCTATATTTTGCCCCTGATGGCATCTTCCTCTTTGAATGCTCAAGGAGTGTATGATAATGTCATACAGATAAACGGCGTCACCATGACGGCTGATAGCCTTCGTGCGGTTCCGGGAGTCATTGTCGAAGTAAAGAATAAAAACCGGGGGGTAGAAAGCAATGGTCAGGGTGTTTTTTCGATCGTATTATATAAAGGGGATACCCTGTTGTTTTCCTCATTGGGCTTCCGGAGCAAGGAATATGTGGTTCCTGCAAATACACAGGGGCATTATGTCTCCATGATTCAATTAATGGTTCAGGATACCTTCTATCTTCCTGAAACGATTATTCGTCCTTATCTCTCCAAAGAGGAATTTGATTATGCCTTCAAATACGAGAAGATACCGGATGACAAATACGAGATAGCGCGAAAAAACACTGACCAGCAAACCATGCGTATTCTGGCTTACATGTTGCCGCGTGACGGACGGGAAAACCAATCTGCTTATCAAAATATTCAGGCCAACAATGCCGTCTATTATGGCATTCAAAAGCCAATGAATATCATGAATCCTCTTGCCTGGGCTGAATTTTTTGAAGCGTGGAAGCGCGGCGATTATCGCAGGAAAAAATATTAGTTTATCACATCCAACAATAGTTGCTTTTTTGTCGTCAAAGGAATATAAAACTAACACGATGAAAAACAAAATCCTCTGCTGCGCCTTCGCTGTACTATTCATCTATGGTTGTGATAAGAAAGATGATGCTTCTGTTCAACCTACAAAAATCGCCTGCATTAATACCAAGATCAAGCAATTTCAGAAGAGCGATAACCTTTGCACGACGACAGCTTCCGTCAAGCAATATTCATTTCAGAACAAGCAGGTCTTTGTATTTGACCTGGGTGATTGCTGTGCCGATTGCTTTTATGAAGTATATGATGACCAATGCAATTTCCTCGGGAACCTGGGTGGCTTCCCCGGCTATACCAAGATCAACAACGCTCCTTTCTACGATAGCGCTGTATTTGTAAAAACTGTTTGGAGTAATTAGCAAATCACAACATTCTCTTAGCCTTGTCACAATTAAAGACAATTGAACTTCCAGGAAAATGAGTTGGAGAAGTCGAACCGGTGCATGATATTTGCGGTGCAAAACAGGCCCGGTAGTTCAATGGATAGAATAGGAGTTTCCTAAACTCTAGATACAAGTTCGATTCTTGTCCGGGCTACTAACGAGATTGTTGTCCAATAATCTCGTTTTTTTATCTACATAGAGTAGTCCTCTTTCCGCTAGTGTAGCGGCTTTCGAGGAAAAAAGGGAAGGCAAAAAATTAGTTCGAAAAGCCCCCTCTGCATAGGTAAGATTCTGTTCGAACACCAGCTTTATGAAGGCTTGTTTACCCGTAGTGGTGGAGGTGGCATAGTGAAAGTGTAAGTTTGAAAGCAAATCTAAATGTTCGTGAAAGTCTTTCCACCCAAATGAGGATACCGTATAAGCATATAATGTTGTGGGCATTGCTTACACTCTATCCTTTATTACTCGTTGCCCGTCCATTGTTTAACCTAAACGTGGGAAACGGATTGCCAACCAATCATGTATATTCCACTATCGTTGATCGATATGGTTATCTATGGATGGCAACAGCTAAGGGAGTCGTAAAATACAATGGATATTCAATCAAACTTTTTAATGTCTCTTCAGGCATCAGTAATGCAGATGTATGGATGCTTTTTGAAGATAGCAAAGGCCGCATATGGCTAATCAATATATCAAACCAGCTAGGCTATATTGATAGAGATAAATACCATAAGGTACATGTGGATGATCCCACCTATATTTATCCTTCTTGTTTTATTAATCACAAAAAAGGAGTAGCCTATCTTTCAGGAAACAATGGTTCCGTTCAAAACCTGTGTGTGGAACAAAACGACAGCATAAAAACCTACTGCTTATCCTCGAAATACGGACCCGCCTATTATTACCTGACCCGATCTAAACAACTGATCATATGGCCGGAAAACGCCCCCCTGTACAACGGTTATTGGACAGGGACACATTTGAAATTCAGAAAAATGGGGAAGTACCCGAGAGACCATTTTAATTTGGTAGGAGATTACCTGGCAATTAAAAACAGACCGGAAGATCGGCGGGTAAAATTTGTTGATATCCTACATCCGGGGAGTGTTAATCTGGAAATGGAGCTGGATGGTCCTATTGAGCTGTCTTATTTCTACAAGGAGATGAATACTATCATCACCGGCAAACACATTTACATCTTAGATAGCAAGCTGCAAAAACTGGAGGAGTTTGCTTTTGACACATTGCAAAAAGCCATAGCGGGAGCAGCGCCAAAGTATATTAATATGATAAAGGATAAGACTTGGGGCAGGTGTCTTACCACAACAAATAAGGGAATGTACATGCTCCTTCCTGAAAGTAAGTTACATAAAGAAACAAGGACCATAAAGGGCATCTATGTAGGCCGTTCAGCTGATTCTGTTTCCTATTTCTGGGAGGAAAAGAATAAGACGCTGACATCGCTCTCCCCCACGGGGAAGCAAATGCAAACCAAATACCCTAATCTTGCAAATGTGGAAAAGATAGCACCGCTCAAAGGGGGAACATCTTATATGCTGACGGCACGGCAAGGTTTATTCCATTTTTCCGGGGAAACATTCACCTCCTATTTCTCCGGGCATTCCCACAATTTACGGGAGATAGATAAGACACTTAAATTTCAAACGAAACAAGATTCCCCCCCAAACACCACGATGATAAATGATTGCCTGATAGATAGTAATAAGGTAGTGTATGCAGCGATGACGGGCTACGGGTACGCTGTTTTCAAACGAACAAACGACTCGGTGATCACTACGTTGATGGATAATGGCCGGTACGACCTGATAACGTATCATCCCCGCGGTAATTTTTATATGCTATACGGCAATATGGATTTGCTGATACACAAAGGCAATCAGCTTTACAGGATCAATAGCAAAACACTGGCGGACCGGTACGGTATGGATAAAATAGAGAAGATCGTAGTGGACGATACTCATGGGTATATTTTTATAAAGACCAGCAGCAAGCTTTGGGCTTATGATCTTTCAAGGCATTTTTTAAAACCGCTATTTGAACAGTACAACCTCAACAACGCTACCATACACGTATATTGCGACAAAATAATAGTTGCAGGCCGGTTTGGCGTCGCATACAGCAAGATCTTACCCGGTATGCGCTTCATGCCGTTAAGTACCTGTATAAATATTAAAGGCGCTTACTACCATACAGTGAACAGCTCTTTTATGATAAAGGACCTCCTGTGTCTCGACACAGATAAAGGAATTTATAGCATATCAGTAAAGGATACCGTTTCAAATTCTGAACCGCCGCCCTACAAGCTCTTCTTATCTTCCGATAACTACCACGGGATATTAACTACCGGCGATACCATCACGCTGGAAAGGGAAGAACCGGAACCGTCTTTCGATTTTATAAATCCATACGGAGCAGGAACTATACGTTACGATTACACTATCGACGGAAGAGCGGCTGTAGGCTTGGCACAGTCAGAAAGACTCCTTCTCCCGGTACTGCAGTCGGGGAAATACCATGTCCTGCAGCTTACGGTCAAGGATGATATTTGGAAGACAAAACCGTACAAGATATACTTGTACATACAACCCTACTGGTGGCAAACAGGTAAAGGACAGGTGATCATTATCATATCCGGCTTACTGGGCATCGCACTATTATCTGTGATAACGATCTTTAGCACCAAGCATATACTTTCTCAAAAACATAAGAAACAGCACCGGTACATGGAGCTGGAATTAAAATCTATTTATGCCCAGTTAAATCCGCATTTTATATTCAATACCCTCACCAATATCATCTATTTTATCAGGAAGGATAAAAACAAAGAAGCTTATCGTGCTCTCACCACGTTTTCCAAGCTCTTACGTTCTTATATACAGTCGTCGCGTGAGAAATGGATAAGCGTGGCCGATGAAGCTGAAAATCTTAATAATTACATTCTGTTGCAGCAATCCCGTTACGACGATTGTTTTGATTATACCCTGTCAATAGCCGGGAGTATTGATGCCGTACAAACCAGGCTGCCATCCCTGTTGATCCAGCCTATTGTGGAAAATGCCATCGAGCATGGCCTACAGCCTAAAGGAAGCGGGGGTAATTTAACAATACAGTTTGAGCAGCCTGCCGCTGACAGTTTAGTAATCACGATCGATGATAACGGCGTTGGAAGAAAAAAAAGGAAACAGCAACAGAATGGGAATGCAGATAAAAGACGTTCTTTCGGAAGTGACCTGGTCAATGACCTGGTTACAGTCTTTGAAAACTATGAGGACATAACAATCGATATAAGATATATAGACAAACAACTTCCCCAAACCGGCACTACCGTTATCCTGTCTATTAAATACCAACGATGAGAGAATATACCTGTATTATTATAGACGATGAAGCAAAAGCGATAGAAGTGTTAGCCGATACAATAAAAGAACTCTATGCCAATATCCGCATAGCAGGGGTGTATAGCAATTGGAAAGACGCTTTGCAGGCGATGCGGAAAAAGGACTACGACATCCTCTTTCTCGATATATCCATGCCGGAAAAATCCGGGTTTGACCTGCTCGGGTTCGTACCGCATATCAATGCTGAAATCATATTTGTAACGGCGCACCAGGAATATGCGCTGGATGCATTCAATTATCCTGCTACCGCTTACGTATTGAAGCCTGTGGAAGATCTGGCATTGGATAAAGCGATGCAGAAAGCCCTGGCAAAGATAGACAGCAGAAAAGCAGGCATGCAAACGCATCGGATAGCGGTGCCGGACAATCAGGGGGTCTATTATTTTGACGAAAATGACATCATATACCTTGAAGCAAAGATCAAACACACCTTAGTGAAGACTAAAAACAAAGCCTTCATAAGCACGCAGGCCTTTGGAATTTTTAAAGACATGCTCGGGCGCTATCCCTTTTTCCAGGTGCACCGCTCCTTTATAGTGAATGTAAATTACGTGTTGCGCTACGAACGTACAGGTATATTAACCATGTCAGAAGGGCAAACCATACCAGTATCCAAACACATACGCGAAGATTTTCTTAAGCTGCTTGGCAAACAAATATAGGTGCTGCTGTTCATCCGTTCCCTAAAAAGCATTTCATATCCTATAGCCACCAGCTTGTTCCGTAGCGAAGTGGGATACACCACGCGTTTTACCGATAGCTGAAGCGCCGGGTTTTTATCCATGCCTTTTAGATACGTTTTCATACCTCGTGAACGTCTTTTCATACCCCTTTAGATTTTTTCAGGGGGAAGGGTCGCTACTTTCAAGAAAAAGACATGCGAAAACTATTATTATTTTTTCTGAGTTTGAGCAGCCTGGAAGGCAGCGCTCAGTATTTTGGACACGATTATACCCCCAACTGCATGATAGGCAATGGAGGAGTTACCAGGAGAGTCCCCGGGCCAGGGCACTTTCTGATTGGAGTAAGTCCCTTTGGAAACAACGGGAATGGAGTAAACGTCGTCATGACAACTATCAACGGCAATATGCTGACAAATCAAACCTATCCGTTTGCCAGAAACAGCGGCGATAAATTATACATCACCAATGCATTGGGGATAGCACCACTTCCGGAGGATACCGTGTCCGCTGTGGAGGTAGTGTTCAGTTATGAAGATCCCGCCAGTGGTATTGGCGGCATAGGCCACTTTCCTGCCTATGCTCCGGGGGCTACTGTTGGTTTCGCCTTTGGCGGCGTTCCGCAACCCTATACAGCAACCGTCACCGGGGCGACACAATACGTGTACCCGCGCGGAGTGCCCACAAATTATTTAGTGACCGGGCAACTGCTTGCCGCCGGTGAAGACACCTACATTTTCACTATGGGATTCGCCAGCGGAGGCGGGCAGGGTCTGGGAAACGTGTATAAAATAAATACCGTTCAGAAAAGTTACGTCACCCCAAGGGATATTATGTGGAACCCCGATCTCAACGAGATTTATATTGTCGGCGATATAACCTTCCCGGGACAACCGCTTAATACCACCGATGCCTTCTGTTTAACACTGGATGGAATGGGCAACGTGATCAAGTGCGACCTCTATGATGCCGGTGAGTATGACGGGTTTACAGCTATCTACAGAAGTGTCGATCCCAGGCCCGGCGGGACGGGATTTATCATAGCAGGAAATACACAATCATTTCCGGGTCTGGTGAGCAAGCCGTGGGTAACCAAGACAGATCAGAACAACAATATGGTCTGGAGCAATATTTATGAGAGCCCCATATTAGGCGACAACGTAGTGGCTAGCGACATAATCGGCCGGCTGAATACTTCAGGAGACTATGAATACTATGTTACCGGGCAGAAAGGTCAGTGGGGTGTTCGGGATATCCTGTCGATCAAGATGGATGCAGACGGCACAGTCGTGCCACAGGGCATGGGAGCGTACGGCATATTGGGCGACGATTCGTATGCTACAAGTATAGACTTTAAAAATGCAGGACCGGGAGTCGGATTGAGTTTTTATGGCCAGCATACAGATATGGGTGCCAGTCCCAATCCTTCTTCCTATGCGCATCTTAGAAAAACCTATTTCAATGGAGTTAGCGCGTTCGGCTCGGGTTGCCTCCATTTATTCGATGACGGCATCACGGCCGCAAGAAGCGTAAGCATCAACCCCGTTCCTGCTGCCAGGGTGGGCGGCTATGTGTTACAAGACGTATATTTTCAAAGCCGGCAAAATAATACGGACAATGCACTTTGCTTTGAAACCGCGATACCGGAAGGGAGTAATGCCAGGGTCGCCGCTGCTAATAACGAAGTCGCACGGCAATTCGAAATTTCTCCCAATCCTGCTACCGATATCCTGAACTTCGATCTGGGTCATGATGCTGATTGGGCAAACGCCAGGCTGATCGTCACCAACGTACAGGGGCAGATTAATATGAGCTATCCCGTAGAAGCAAACCACGGCTCAATAAACGTTTCAGATCTCCCAGCAGGTCTATATTTTGTTGAATTTAAAAACAAGGAAGCATCGAAAGTTGTAAAATTTATAAAACTATAAGAACAGCATAAAGTTGTTATACTATTGAATTTTAGATAAAAGGAGCCATTTCTGGTATAGGTACTTACATGCCAGAACTAACATAGGTTCCACCAGAAATCAAGCCTTTCAGACTAGTCTCTGGAAGGTTTTTCTTTGGTATGATATAGATACAACAATTGTGACAATGCTATATAGACCTGCCTTATAAGCAGATGGGGTTTTTATTTCGTGATGGAGCAGAGAAAAGAATTCTTACCAAATTGTTAAAGGATAACCATATTGATACGATTATTGGTTTAGCTTCTAATTATTCTATTCGACACGTATTCCCGTTTGCATCTTAGATCTGAGAAAATGCAAAAAACAGTAAGATGTTTTATTTATCCACGCCGCAGAACAATACAAGTCCGGCAAAAGGTAAAATCAGTTCAGATCGGAGCATATTGAACCGTATGCCGGCAGGATTTCCATGGATGAAATTGAGAAGAACGGTTATTACATGAATATTGTTTCGTAGCAAATTGTTGTGTTACCCATCTTTTCAGGATTACCGTAGCTATTATATTGTACTTCGTACTTGTTTGTCTGTTGCCAGGTACTAGTGGTAGGATTATACACTTTCCGATAGACCGTATTTGGAAGGTTATTTGAATTTAGATGTTTCTGAATCTCGGCTATACCCGTCATAGTTCCATCTGTGTCGTAGCTCCTGTTCCTGGCGATCGGCAAACATAGGAATGTAATTCCATAGTTTATTGACCTGATGTTCCGGTAAACGATCAATTAAAATGCCACAATGCAGCATCCGTGGAGTTCGTTGGCGTTTTACAGCATGCTGAAGTATCAGCTGCTTTCGTTGGTTCCATTTTTCAGCATCCTGTTAAGATAGACCCAAAAGATGAGAACCATCACGAGCGTGGAGGCAAAGGATCCCCATATCACACCACTTACTCCCCATTTTTGCACAAACAAAATGGAAAGAATGATATTCGACAAAACCATAAGTACAGACAGGTAAACTTGTATTTTAATCTTGTTTAGTCCATTGAGAATAGACGACATATTCGAATCAATAACACTCACCACCACGAAACAACTGTACGCGATAATCAGGGAGTAAGGAATCTCCACACGGTTTTTCAACCAATAACGTTCAAGGATATCTTTCGACAAAAAAACACAACCGATAAACCCTGTAGTGCCCAGCACAGAAAACAGGGTAGAACGGTAATAGCTTTTTCGGATCCAAGTCCAATCTTTGTTGATCAATGCCCTGGAATAAGCAGGCCATAAGAGTTGCAGGTAAACCCACAGTAGCATATTCGGTAAGGAAAATAGTTTGGCGGCAACTGAAAATACAGCAACATCATTAAAACTCAGAAAATGCGCTATAACCAGGGCATCCGTCTGGAAACAAAGCAACGCAGCGATCTGCAACACCAGGAACATGCTACTCTTACCCAAAAACAATCTCGTTTCTTCCAATGTCACTTTAACCGCTTGTTGGTAGTGAAGCTTTTCAGTGTAAAAAAAACTGAGCGTATTAATAAGCGCTATTAATACGGGAACAAAGAAATTGACAGCTGCCACCCATTTAAGGCTGGGATGGTAAAATAATACCCAGAGTAAAGCTAAAACATAAAATACAGTGCTTATAAGTTGCCATAAATTGGAACGCAGCCCTTTTTGCAGACCGATCTGTATGGAGTAAATAGAGTTGGTAATAATATTCAGCAGAAAACCGCCGAAGGCTATAAAAATAGCCGTGTGGACATCGCTTGTTACACGAGAAATATTGAAAACACTACCCCAGTTGACAAAAAAAAAC
>DATJDL010000001.1:0-118176 GCA_035497455.1 Flavipsychrobacter sp. | reverse complement strand
GTGTTCACCTCTTCCCTTTCCGAACAGAGTAGTTAAGCCCGCCATGGCCGATGGTACTGCAACATCATGCGGGAGAGTAGGTAGCTGCCATATTTATTCCTAAACGTCCAATCCCAAAAATTGGACGTTTTTTGTTTTATACTCATACAAAAATTGCTGTTTGAGTCCAAAAATGTCACCTATATCGCATAGACAGTTGGACTTATCTAAATACAGGTACTCACCTATCCAAAAGCTATATAATCACACCTGAAAGTTTGATTGTTTGTTGAGTTAATTTGAAGAGATTGTTGAGCTGTTGGCTTTAGTTGTCTGTAAACCAAATATTTGTTGAGTTTTATTCATCCCGCAAGCTAAAGCAACGGATGTAAAATGCTTACCTGAGTAAAGCTACATTTTCACCAGCAAACATTAATTTTTATGTTGTATCAAATGACACTTCTCTTGTTCAAAGCGGCATTGTGCTTTCAGCCCAAGAGATAGAAAATAGGATTGCAATAATGAACATACGCGTGCTTGGCTTTGTTGAAGGTGATTCTTATCGACTTCAAGTTGTTTGCGAACTTCTTTGTACAACTTTTCCTGGGCATTAATATATAACTCTTCATCGCTGCTGACCAGCCATCCTTTCTTATTGTTTACAGCCATAGCATCTAGCTTTAACTCCAGGCTTAGCAACTTCGGCTTTGGCAATTGCACGATGATCAAAGAGTCTTGCCGGGTAATCCTGAAACTACTGTCTTGCATATTAACACCATATTTAGCCCTGTAAGGCACAGAAATATTCATGGTTTGTTCCAATAAGGTCTTACGTAAGCTTCCCAGCCAGCTCCCTTCGTCGCCGGCAGTGTTGGTACGTTTCATATGGCTGATGCCATTTACCTCCAGAGTTCCCAATTCAGCTATTTCACGTACATAACTATAATTATTCAATACAGTTTTTTCCATTTCATTTTGGGTACGTTTGACTCCGAAAAGATATCCTGCAAGAAAAAGCAGTACAATGATGATTATATAAAATAAGTAGCGCAATGCGTTAGGTTGAAAATCAAAAATAACAATGTTGCAGATGAGTTGCTGTTATTTATTACCTCGTATCGTTTTTAATCAAACTACGAGCTGATAACCCTAAATGACACCTTATTAAATATCGCAGTAAATCCATATTTTGTAACAAAGCTGCAAGTTCATGAATCGCAGAAGTTTTATTAAACAGTCGACGCTTGCCACCGGTGCCCTGTTGTTGCCCGCCTTTACCAAAGCCTTTACGGGTATACCTTCAAAAGTAAATGTAGTGATCATCGGCGCGGGATTTTCCGGACTGGCAGCAGCTTATAAACTGAAACAGAAGGGCATCAGTTTCCTCATCCTGGAAAGCCGGAAGCGTGTGGGAGGAAGAGTATTTTCCTATCCGTTATCAGAAGACCTGGTAATAGAACTTGGAGGGGAATGGGTAGGTAATTCACACGCACGCATGCATGAGTTATGTGATGAAATGCATTTGGAATTGCAGAACAATCAGATGGAAACACATCTGATTTACAAAGGTGAATATTCACCTAAGGGAACATGGGATTATTCTGACCACTGGAACCGGAAGTTTAAGTCGATCCTGGAAAATTATTCCCAATTTAGTGATGATGATAAAAAACAATTGGATCAGTATGACTGGTGGCGTTTCCTGGTAAATAACGGATGCGGCGGCAGGGATCTCGATATTCGGGAGTTGCTTGACAGTACCGATTTTGGCGAAAGCATCCGTCATGTTTCAGCATTTGCGGCTTTGGCAGAGTATGCCGAGAGCAGTGAGAAGAATGAAATGGATAAAAAAATAAAAGGCGGTAACGCGAAGCTGGCTAGGGCATTAGCTAAAAAAATAGGGCTGGATAATATTCTGCTGCAGCACCATGTAGCGCATGTATTGCAGGAAAAAGATTCGGCAACGGTGACCTGTACCAACGGAGTGAAGATAGCATGTAATAAGATTATTTGCACGGTACCTACTTTTGCGTTGAGTAAGATCAATTGGCTGCCGGTGTTGCCTGAACTTTATACAGAGGCTGTTAACCAGTTGCAATATGCCCGTATCAATAAACATGCCCTGCATTTTTCTAAACGTTTTTGGAAGGATGAAGCTTTTGACCTGGTGTCAGACCAGGGGCCTCATTATTTTTATCATGCTACTAAAAACCAACCGGGCCCTGAGGGAGTTTTAATATCTTATTCCATTGGAGATAAAGCAGCAATGAATGCCAATCAGTCGGACGAATGGAGGGCAGGCGAAGTGTCGCGCTGCCTGAGACCGTATTTTGGAAATGTGGAAAAGTACCTGCAATCACAAACAAACTATTACTGGGGTAATGATAAATATTCCCGTGGTGCCTACGCGCTATACGGATCGGGGCAGTGGTTTGGGTTAATGCCTAAACTGCGCGAGCCTTTTTTACATACTCATTTTGCCGGTGAACACCTTGCAGACTGGCAGGGATTCATGGAAGGAGCAATTAATAGCGGAGAGGAAGCGGCAAGAGTAATCATAGGTTAGATTTTATATGCCGTAAAAAATGACTGTCAAGAGTTGCCGTTTCCGAAATAAAATAGCTTTTTGTAAGATTCTGAAAGCGTATCATAAAAGTCTTCTACACATGCTAAGTTTTCATAGCAAGGTATTTGCATTTTCTCTCCCCGTACCACCATTTCACAAACCATGGTTGCACCTTTTGATATCAAATGTTTTCCGGCTACGATATGATAGTGATCGGCTAATATTTTAATATGATCTCCCTTACTTGTTTTTCCGTTGACACGCAGCGTATCGTTTAAAAAAACAAACTTCCCGTCTAGTTTTATCGGTAACAACTTTAATTCGCCGAGTGAATTTTTATACATTGGAAATGGGTTTAAAGCACAGTAAATATAATAAGCTTATGTTATTTTGGGAATAGCTTTCCTGCATAAGCATTTATCTGCTATTTTCGCGCCATGAAAAAAAGCATCATCATCACAGGTGGAGCCGGGTTTATTGGTTCCCATGTAGTGCGTTTGTTTGTGAATCAATATCCGGAATATTCAATCATTAATCTGGATGCGCTTACCTATGCCGGAAACCTTGAAAACCTGAAGGACATAGAACAAGCTCCGAATTACACTTTCATAAAAGCCAACATCTGCGATGCTGCTGCTATCAGCGAAATATTTGCACAACACAAGCCGGATGGCATCATACACCTTGCTGCCGAAAGTCATGTTGATCGCTCCATAAAAGATCCGAATGCCTTTATTCAAACCAATGTAATGGGGACCGCCAATCTGCTCAATGCAGCACGGGAACTTTGGAAGGGCAATTATGAGGGCAAGCGCTTTTATCATGTTTCTACGGATGAAGTATACGGCTCTCTGGGAGAGACCGGTTTTTTCCTGGAAACGACCTCTTATGACCCTCAGTCTCCTTACTCTGCCTCAAAAGCAGCTTCCGATCATCTGGTAAGGGCTTACGGTAATACCTATGGTCTTCCGTTTGTGCTGACGAATTGCTCCAATAACTACGGGCCTAATCATTTCCCGGAAAAGCTCATTCCTCTCTTTATTAATAACATCCGTAATGAAAAACCTTTGCCAGTATATGGTGATGGTAAATATACCCGCGACTGGCTGTATGTAGTAGATCACGCCCGGGCTATTGACATGGTATTTCATCAGGGAAAAAATGGTGAGACCTATAACATCGGGGGATTTAATGAGTGGCAGAATATTGACCTCGTGAAATTGCTTTGCAAACAGATGGATGAGAAACTGGGACGCAAAGCAGGAACAGCCGACAAGCTGATTACCTATATCAAAGATCGTCCGGGGCACGACAGGCGCTATGCCATAGATGCCACAAAGCTTAATAAGGAACTTGGTTGGTATCCGTCCGTAACCTTTGAAGAAGGACTATCCAAAACGATCGACTGGTATCTGGAAAATGAGGAATGGCTCGATCATGTAACAAGTGGCAACTATCAGAAGTATTATGAAAACCAGTATGCCGGTTAATTTCCTCGCTTTAGCTGTCATTATGGAGTTACCTATATGTAATTGGTAGGTTCTTTCTATTCACTAAACATATCATATAAAATATATCAAACGAAATGAAGGGGATTATTTTAGCAGGTGGTTCCGGTACAAGGCTGTATCCTTTGACGATCGCTGTCAGCAAACAGCTGATGCCCGTTTATGACAAACCGATGATCTATTACCCGCTTTCCACGCTTATGTTAGCCGGAATCCGTGAAATACTGATCATTACCACCCCGGATGATCAGGCGGGCTTCAAGAAACTGCTGGGGGATGGATCACAAGTGGGTTGCCGTTTCGAATATGCGATACAGGAAGTGCCTAACGGTCTTGCGCAAGCTTTCGTTTTGGGTGCCGATTTCGTAGGTAGGGATCCGGCTGCACTTGTATTGGGGGATAATATATTTTACGGTTCCGGTATGGGGAAACTGCTCGCTAAAAAGGCAAATCCCGATGGAGCTGTCGTATTTGCCTATCCTGTTCATGATCCGGAGAGATATGGCGTAGTCGAGTTTGATAAGGACTTTAAGGCAATCAGTATTGAAGAAAAACCCCAGCAACCTAAATCCCACTATGCAGTTCCCGGCTTGTATTTCTATGATAATAACGTAGTAGAGATCGCCAGGAATATTCAACCTTCTTCGCGTGGTGAATATGAGATTACCGATGTTAATAAAATCTACCTGCAGCAAGGTAAACTGGAAGTAGGCGTACTGGATCGCGGTACTGCCTGGCTGGATACAGGCACGTTTGACAGCCTCATGCAAGCCGGACAGTTTATTGAAGTCATCGAGAAACGGCAGGGATTAAAGATCGGCTGTATTGAAGAGATTGCTTTCGGCAATGGTTGGATCAATGAAGAACAATTGATAAAACAAGCGACTATCTACGCGAAGTCGGGATATGGTGAGTATTTGAGAATGCTTTTAAAATAGCCGCTTGTTGGTTTATTATTGATTTTATTTTTGAATAATACAGAGACGGGTCGCGGCGAAGCCGCGACCCGTGTAGCTTTCCACCTCACCACGCCTTTCTTGTTACACTAACAAATTTTTCAGTTTTGCATGGTTACATTTGCGTTTTGCAGGAAATAGCATGTTTGAACAACTTAAAAATACATTTGCAGGTAAACGAGTATTTCTCACCGGTCATACAGGCTTTAAAGGTTCCTGGTTATTACAGATTTTGCATATCCTGGGTGCAGACGTGAAAGGATTTTCCCTGTCCCCGGAAAAATCAAAAGACCTGTATAACCAGATCCAGGGGGACCAGCTCTGTTACGCTTCTGTGATCGCAGATGTGAGCGATCTGAAGACATTGAAAGGAGAAATTATCCGTTTCGAACCCCATTTTATTTTTCACCTGGCAGCGCAGTCTTTGGTACGTCGCAGCTATGATACCCCGGTGGAAAGCTTTATGGTAAATGCCATGGGAACGGCTCATGTACTGGAAGCTATGCGTAGCTTGCAAAACGAATGCGTAGGGTTAATGATCACTACTGACAAGGTTTACGAAAACCCGGAAAGAGGAATACCCTTTACTGAGGAGGACAAACTGGGCGGGTACGATCCCTATTCCGCCAGCAAGGCAGCTGCAGAGATAGTGATCAGCTCTTACAGACGTTCCTTTTTTCACCCCGATAAGTATGAACAGCATAAAAAATCAATTGCAGCCGTACGCGCCGGCAACGTGATCGGCGGCGGAGACTACTCTGATGACCGTATTATACCGGATATCGTAAGAGCTATCGAAAATGAACAAGTGGTATCCCTGCGGAATCCTCAATCGGTACGACCCTGGCAGCATGTGCTGGAGCCTCTGGGAGCCTATCTTCTGCTGGCTTCCCATATGGTTAATAACCCTCAGCAGCTTTCTACGGCTTACAATTTTGGACCTTTGGCTGGTGATGATTTGAGTGTGGAAGCGCTGACCCAAATATTTTTTAAGGCTTATGGCAAGGAAACGAATTACGAGGTGAAACAATCAGACAGTAACCCGCATGAGGCAAATCTCTTGTTGCTGGACAGTTCAAAAGCCCATCAGCAGCTGAATTGGCATCCCAGACTGAACGCTACAAAAGCCATCGAATGGACGGCACAATGGTATGCCGACAGGACAAGAACTGCCCGCGAAAAATGTGCGGAGCAGATCGCCGCGTATTTCAGGTTTTAAAATGAAACGTGATTTTTACCTGCAGGTTTTACCGCCTGCTATCTGATTATTTGACCAGTGAGACGCAAATGTCTCAACGTAGGGTCTAATCATTACTTCTTTTTACTTTTGTAGTTACTTTATACGATGCAACCATATCTTTTATACTCGGATGGGAAGGGAAATATTTTTGAGGATACGACGCTGTATGCCATCGGTCGCAGTGGGTGGGATGCTATGCCTGTTCCTGAGGAAGATTGGATAGAATTGCCCGACGGGGGGAATCTGTATGAATTGCCGCAACGCAGGGGCGTAGGTATGGATGTAAAAACAGGTGAACCCAGGATTTGTGATAAAGGCTGGGCGGTTGCCGCATTTATACCGCCCGCGCACACAGGCTTGTACATTGCCGCGTTTGAGAGCCTGCCTGAGGCAGAGACCCTTCCATTATATTGTTATACGGCTGCCGGTTGGTACGATAATAAATTTTACGTACCTGCGGTACGTATTGAACGCGATATCCGGCAGGAAGCTAAGGGGTATGATGAAACATTGGTGAAGGAAGGTGTGGAGCATCTGCTGAAGGAATACCCACACAACAGATTGGTAAAACATCTTGCCGAAAATTGTGCCCTCACCTATCATTGCCCCGCGGCTAGAAATTATTTTTTAGGGCGTTGGGAGTGTCCTATTCCGGCATCACCTGCCTGCAACGCTAACTGCGTAGGTTGTATTTCTTTTCAGCCGGAAGATGAAACGATCTTTTCATCGCAGGACCGTCTGGCGTTTAAGCCGACGCCTGCCGAGATCATAGAATATACCGTACCGCACCTGGAAACAGCTCCCTTCCCTATTGTGAGCTTTGGGCAAGGGTGTGAGGGAGAGCCCCTGCTGATGGGAGATGTGATCCGTGAAGCGATACTGGAGATCAGGAAACATACGACTAAAGGAAGTATCAACATCAACACCAACGGCAGCAAGCCGGATGTGGTGGAAAAGCTCTTTAAAGCAGGACTGGATAGCATTCGGGTGAGCCTTAATTCGGTTCGTAAAGAAATTTATACCCGCTACTATCTTCCCAATAACTACCAATTTGAAGACCTGATAAAAAGCCTGAAAATAGCGGATCAATACGGCGGCTGGTCATCCATTAATTATTTCACCTTCCCCGGCATGACGGACAGTGTGGAAGAATACGAAGCGCTCCGGCAAATCATAAAAGAAACGAACCTGAAGATGATCCAATGGCGTAATTTCAATATAGACCCGGATTGGTATCTTGGGAAAATCGGGGTTACGGATACCGGTGAATTTCTGGGAATCAAACAAATGATGGAACTGCTGCAAGAGGAGTTTCCGGCGTTAAAATTCGGGTATTATAACCCTCCGATCGAGCGGATGAAGAATTATGATGCAGACTTCGCACATTGATTTACAACAAGGCAAAGCCGAATGTGAGACGTATGTTTTTACTTCCACGCTCACAATGTGATATAAATCCCGATCCTGTTTTATGCTCCGTCTAAATGATGCCTTCTATAGCCTGAAAAATGAACTGCAATCCATTTATGATGCGAACGAAGCCGCTGCCATTGCACATGAATTACTCTACCATCTTACCGGTTTATCCAAGTTCGAAAGATTACTGCATAAAGAACAGTTGTTAACTGAACTTCAGTACGATCAATTTTTAAACGCCAAAGACCGCTTATTGACAGGCGAACCGCTGCAATATGTTACAGGTACGCAGTGGTTTATGGGCAGAGAATTTAAAGTGAATGAGCATGTACTGATACCCCGTCCTGAAACCGAAGAACTTGTACAATGGATTGCTAACGACTGGAAAGAAAAAACAGTTATCTCTATTTTAGATATCGGCACCGGCAGCGGCTGTATCCCTGTCAGTTTAAAATTACAATTACCACAAGCCACTATCTTATCGGGAGATATAAGCGCTGCTTCTTTGGAAGTGGCAGAACAGAATGCGCTGAAATATGATGCTGTAATAGAGCTTGCCGAAATTGATTTTTTGGATGAGCGCACCTGGTCTTACCTCGGGGCATTTGATGTCATTGTTTCCAATCCACCTTATATCCCGGAAGCAGAAAAACAGCATATGCACATGAATGTAATCGACTATGAGCCCGGACTTGCGTTATTTGTACCGGATGACGATCCGCTGCTTTTCTACAAAAAAATAGCACGGTTTGCGCAAGCACATCTGAAAACCGGCGGCGCTGTTTACTGTGAAGTGCATAAAGCACATGCTCGCGAAACCCGGCAACTTTTTGAGTGCTATTTTAGAGAGGTTATATTACAGAACGATATCCATGAGAACGAACGGATGGTGAAGGCACAGACTTTAATAAAACCTTAGCAGAAGCGGTGTAACCGAATAGATGTTGGTTCGATTTACTTACAAATCAACCACAGATCATGAAAAAGAAAATTGTTATCGCTTTGCTGGCAACTGCCGCCTGCAGTATCACGCATTCATTTGCCCAGGAAGAACCAGTTACGTCACCCAAACCGAAAAAGTTTTCGATAGGGGTACAGGCTATGATCATCAACAATCCTGTCGGAAATTACCATTTGCAGCAATATGGAGGAGGTGTTTACATGCGTCATTTTTTAGGAAAACACCTGGCGCTCAGCGCCCAGGCCAACCTTACGTACGGTGCGCGTATGGGAGTAGATCTGGCAGACGTGCAACGGAAGAGTTTTGATGTTCCGGTACTTTTGGAATACCATCTTTTACCAGGCAGCAAAGTGCGTCCATATTTTGCTGCCGGTGCGGGTATAACGGGTCAGCATAATTCTGTAATGTTTCGTGATGGCCAGCCAAATACATATACATATACCCAATCGCCTTTTCTGCAGGCAGCCTATGGCATGACCTTCAATATAGGACAAAAGATGTCCCTTCATACATCAATGTTTTACCGTTATAATCTTGATTCCAGGCAGAGTAGTATGGGGTTAAGTATCGGTCTGATGCGGAAACGTTAGCGCTTTTAATTCCGATAGCTCGTTATATCTATTAAGTAGGCTGCACTGATATTTTATCAGGCAGAAGGACTACATAGATGCATCGGAAGTTGCTATTTCGAACAGTATAGTGAAAAGATAAATGCCAACCTGTAACAGGCTGGCATTTATCTTTTTTGTCTGGACTTTTAAATGACGAGCGATACTCTATTTTATCAAAAGCATTTGAGAGCCGCGTTCACCCTTATCATTAGAGATTTCGATGAAATAAGTACCACTCACCAACTCAGGAAGTTGAATTTCTGTGATGGCTGCATTCTGCGTTTTTTCAGCTATTTTGGCGCCATTGATACTGCGCAACAGATAATGCTTGGCATTCATCGTATTGTCAATTTTGATGATGCTGTTAGAAGTAGCAGGGTTAGGAAAAAGCACCAGTTTTTTCTTCATCACATCATCGGTCTTCGTGGTTTTATAAGGCGCTTTTTTACCGATGTAGTTGAGCTGAGTGGTCATGAAATTGTTCATACCCGTTTTGAACTTGCCACCGAAAACCAGAGAGCCTTTGTACACGACCATGGTGTTGACTGCATCATCTACCATAAACCAATTGCCCTGGGAACCTATACCTTTAGGAATATCGTAGAGGTTCATGCTATTGCTGTAATTAGGATCAAACATTCCCCAGAATTCGAAATCGCCTCCCAGCATTACTGTATCTGCTTGTGCGCAGAAGGTATAAAAGCCAGCAGGACTAGCCTGGGAAATGGTATTGTCGATGTTGCCGGAAAATTCCACCCAATTGTTGCCTGAAAGTGTTTGTATCAGGTTACTATCGGTAGCCGATGTTCTTTTGCATACGGCATATACAGTATCATTGTAGATGCCAATATCCATTACCTCGTTAGCGATACCGGTGTTATAGGTTTCGAACCCGTTTGCCGGAGTCCATTTGATGATGTTTTCCGGTTGATTTGCCCAGGTGAAATTTCCTCCCAGTAACAAAGAGCCATTCCGTTCTTCGATGGTATTTACATATCCGTCAAGATGAGGAGTTTGTCCCCACATTGTGCCATTCCATTTGGCAAAATTCACTTCAGAAGCAGAAGCACAAACATCAAAATCACCTACCGTGTAAAGTTCATTGTTGAAAACAATAAAATCCTTAATAGTACCGTAAATGCAGCCTGCGCTATTCCATGCAGCACCATCCCAATACGCTACATTCGATACCGGTGTATTACCCGCCATTGTGAAAGACCCTCCTACAAAGATCTTTCCCTGGAACTCTTCGATAGCATATACAGGGCCATTTACACCTCCACCGAGGCTATGCCATTGATACACACCATTGCTTTCCGTGGTATAGGCAATATTGTTGGCGTTCACGCTGCTGTCTACCTGGGTAAAGCTACCCCCTACGTATAATTTGTCACCGGTTGCATTTACAAAAAGTTCTTGCACTTCGCCATTAGTTCCCTTACCGATGGCTTCTGTGCCACAGTTGCCGATCGGGCCGTAACCGGGCTGTATCCAAGCCAATTCATCTGCTGTAAATCCGAAATCTTTCGCCCAAACGTTCAATTCGGGGTAATTCATTTCTCGTACATAAGCCAAATTGGTATTCGCAGCTACTTTCCTGGAGATGTTTTCAAACCCTGTAGCTTTCATTAAATATCCTACTGCACAGAAATTATTGTATTCGTCAATAAAAATGGGGGTACGATACGCATACTTGTCGTTAACAGGGAAATTGCCTTGCTGCCAGTATTCGTTCAGGCGATCCAATGCAGTATTACGGTTGGCTCTTTGTGACGCCGATAACTGTGCCGTGCTTCTGTTCCGAAGTGTTTGCTCTACAAGGGAGAGATGGAGTTTTATCCAATCACGATCTGAATAGCCTGTGGTGGATAGGGTAGCAAGCGATGGAAGATCGTTCTGCTCCTGCCAACATTTGTTAATCTCAACCAAACCATCATAGGTTGTCGGTTTTGCATAGCTTGTCGCAAAAAGAAAAAGGAGTAAAAATGAAGAAAGTAGTTTCATAAAAATGGTTTTGTCGTTATCAATACGGTTATGACGACCGTTTCTTTCCACTTGTTGGCGGATTCACGTTTTAAATAGTCATAGAAATGTAAAACACATATACTCTCCTACAGAAAGTTACGGAAATTTGCATTGTATATACACTTAGGTGATAAGCCTGCAGGCATAAAATTTTCATCCATCATCTCTGCATCTTTGTTACACCCTCACCTTCCTGAGTCAGGAAAACATTTTTATTCCTTCTTATCTCCGGATAATAATTTCCACCCTGCGGTTCAGATTTTGATTTTGCTCCGAGTCATTAGGCACCAGGGGATCTGCTTCACCCCAGCCCTGTGCTTTCAGGTTGGTTTCGTGGAAGCCCATAGCCGTCAGTTCACTGGCGATGACGCCGGCACGGGTATATGATATTTGTTCGTTGATAAGGGGAGTGCCTGTATTGTCCGTATAACCATTAATGAAGACCATCGTGCTTTCAATCTTATCTAGCCAGGGGAGCATAACCTGTCCTAGTAATTGCCTGTCGGTATCCGAGATCTGTGTTTTATTCCGGGGAAAGCGGATCGTGAGCACCAGGCTGTCGTTTACCGGTGCTATATAGTCATAAGGCAACAAGGCAATATGATGAAAATAGGTAGTATTGGCTGGAGTGAAAGTAAGATCCAATGTGTCACGGGTATCCTGGTAACTTACCCTGTTTGTCTGGCAAATATATTTCCTGCCCACCGGTAGCGTGATCATATAGCTGGCATCGCCCCGGTTGCTCTGGAAGCGGTACAGGCTTTCTTCTCCATCCGGTTTTTGAATGTCGACACTCGCGTAATTGAGCCGCTGTTTTTGCAAACTATCATACACATAGCCCTTAATAACGGCAACAGGAACCGGTCGGAGCCCATGAGGCAATGTCACCTCATAGAGGTCGAAATTACCTGCCGCACTATCTCTGTCCGAAGCAAAATAGAGCGTATGTCCGCTGCTGCTAATGCAAAGACTGTTTTCATCACAGGCGGTGTTGATAGGATAACCCAGGTTCACTGCTTCCGTCCAGCTGGTGTCGCCTGCTTTGCGGCTCATAAACAGGTCGCTTCCACCCATGCCCGGACGACCATTGCTGGCAAAATAGAGGCTATGATTATCGATGTGCAGGTATGGGGCGGTTTCATCTCCGGAAGAATTGACACTACTTCCTAAATTACGGGGTGCCTGCCAAAGCCCGTTTTCGAACTTCGACATCCAGATATCCAGGCCCCCGAATCCCCCTTCACGGTTGCTTACAAAATATAAGGTGCGGTTATCTGCCGAAAGGCAGCCCATTCCTTCATAGCCCGGTGTATTAATCGTAGCACCAAAGCTCTGCGGAACACTCCAGGCACTATCTTCCGAAACTCGATAACTCATGAAAAGATCACAACCGCCCTGCGCCCATCCGTTCGCACTGCGAATCTCACACTTGGTATAAAACAGGTAATGTCCGTCGGCCGAAATCATTTGGGCACTTTCCTGGTCCAATGTATTAGGCGGGCGTCCCATGTTCAGCCCGGTATACCAGCCACCGCAGCTATCAAGTGTGGTATAGAAAAAATCTTCGTCTATATTATTGATACGCCGTGTAAAATATAGTTTACTGCTATCCGTATTGATCCAGGGATACATTTCCGGATCAGGGGTATTCGGACGTTGCAGATTTCTGATCGTATCTTTTAATGGGCTCATCATCGCCCGCTGAACAAAAAATGCCTGCTCCTGTAAACGTTTCCATTCGTTTCTGCCGGTGTTCATGTATGAACTGATAATCTGTAAAGCCTCAGCAGGTTTTTGCGTATACACCAGACTTTTGGCATAGGGATAGGCAAAAGCTTTATTGTTTTTATAGGCATCGGCAAGCACGTCCCTGGCTTTCGCAAACTCATGTGCGGTAAAGTACCATTCACTGAGCGTGCTCTGTGCATCGGTAAAACCGGGATCCTGGGCTACAGCCTCTGCCATGGACTGGCGAGCCTTATCATATTTTTTTTGATACTGGTAATTCATCGCCTGGTCATAGCTTTTCTTTGCCCGTGGCGAAGGCTGAGCCGATAGCTCCGGCACAGCTAAAAATCCCATGATTAAAAAAAACAGAAAGCGATGCATGTGTGAAAAAGCGGCGTAAAAGTAATACGCAAAACGATTCTTACACAGTTTGGTTTTTGTAATCGCCACCGTTCGCTAATTCTTACCGCCGGAATAGCACGTGCAGTTTTTATTGGTGAACCATTATCGTGGAAACAGAAGTGGTGCCTGCGTTAGATTTCTACCCAAGCGTCGCTGTCTTTCAGCAACTGGATCAATTCATCTACGGCTATTTCGCTGTTGACATTTTTCTTCACTACTTGCTTGCCTTTGTATAAGGTGATCTTACCGGGTCCGCTCCCTACATAGCCAAAATCAGCATCTGCCATTTCCCCAGGGCCGTTAACGATACAGCCCATGATGGCAATTTTCACCCCTTTCAGATGGTGCGTGGCAGCCCGGATCTTGGCCGTAGTTTCCTGCAGGTCAAATAAAGTCCTGCCGCAACTGGGGCAACTGATATATTCCGTCTTGCTGATGCGGGTACGGGTAGCCTGCAGGATAGAAAATGATGTGTTGTTGAGGAACTGCGTGTTATCTTTCACCTCCAGATAGGTACGCCCGGTGATCTGCAAATTTTCCAATGCTGTTTTGTTGCCCGCCAGCCAGACACCATCCCCAAAACCATCTATCAGTAAACCACCGGTATTGGTAGCCAGGTCAATCAATTGTTCGTCTACCGTTTTACCATTGGTTTTTATGCACAGGAGGACCGGCGTTTCCAAGTGTTTAGCAGCCAGCAACAGCATAAACCGGCGAATAGCCAGCAACGGGTTTTCTGCAGCGCTTGACACACACAATATGGCTTTCCTGTCACCCTGCAGTTTGCTTAAAAATACATCCGAAGTTGCTTCCTTATCATCAGCATTTATATAGATGAATGTCTTTTCAGCGTTATTTTCCGCGGTATAATGTTTCGAAGAGAGGATGGGGTGATATTTCGTCTGATCGGCTGCAGATTTCCAGGCTTCTTCCTCGCAGATCACTTGCAAGGTACCCGGGAGATCAAAGGAGAGTATCTGATCGCAGGTATAAATATAATCCGCAGCTCCGTCACTAATGTTCCACTTATCGGTAACCGGGTCATATCTGTATCCAAAACTTTCCAGGTCTTCCGGTGTGATCGTATGTTTGTCTCCCAGGTCTGCCACTACTACCGGCACGTGATGCGCCCCTATATTGCCGGTTGAATGGCTCTCCCTTCTTTTATATTCAAAAGGATGAAATCCTGAGACGGGACTCTCTGTTGCCGGGTCAGCAAGACGCCCATTGTACCGTTTTACAATATCCTGGCATACCGGTATTTCGAATTCGGGGTCCTCGGTGAGCGAAACGCGAATGGTATCTCCAATGCCGTCTTCCAGCAAGCTGCCGATGCCGATCGCACTTTTTATCCTGCCATCTTCGCCGTCGCCTGCTTCTGTCACACCCAGGTGCAGGGGATATAACTCACCGAATTCCTCATCCATTTTTTGTACAAGCATTCTATACGCCTGAACCATCACCAACGGATTGCTGCTTTTCATACTCAGGATGATCTGATGATAGTTTTCATCCCTTGCTATCCGTAAAAACTCCATCGCACTTTCAACCATTCCCATCGGGGAATCACCGTACCGGCTCATAATGCGATCGCTGAGGGAGCCGTGGTTGGTGCCGATGCGCATCGCCGTTCCATACTCACGGCAGATTTTTACCAGAGGAGTAAAACGATCCCTGATCCGGTCTATTTCAGCAGCATATGCAGCATCGGTATATTCAATAAAGTCGAATTTCTTCTTGTCGATATAGTTACCCGGGTTGACGCGTACCTTTTCTACAATGCGTGCCGCGATCTCTGCGGCATTAGGTGTAAAATGGATATCTGCCACAAGCGGGGTGGTATAGCCTTGTGCCCGGAGTTGGTTTTTTATCAGCTGGAGGTTCTCCGCTTCCTTCTTGCTGGGCGCCGTTATACGTACCAATTCTGCCCCGGCTTCTATACATCGGATGGTTTGGGCCACCGTACCCGCTGTATCCATTGTGTCGGTGGTCGTCATAGTCTGGATGCGGATAGGATGATGATTGCCCAGGACGAGGTCACCAATTTTTACTTCTTTGGTAGTAAGCCGTTTATAAAATCTGTAAGAAGGCTGCATGTTTTTTAGAATGCTGCAAAGGTAATTTTGAATTTTGAGTTTTGAGGTTACATTTAGAAATCGTTAGCATGTATTGCCGTTCGAGGCACAGATCAGGTGTAAGAAGCCAAAACAAGGAACGGAACGACGAACGGAGCGTCGCAACGATGTTTAATCGGGGACATATAGCCCGCTGCAAAATATCAGCGAGCAATTTGCCTTTCAACTGGTATAAATCACTACTTTAGTTTCTTAAAATCACTAAAAAATTCAACTGGTATGAAATGGATAGGCAGAAGACAAAGCGATAATGTGGAAGATGGACGTGGTATGGGCGGCGGTACCATCATAGGCGGCGGGCTAGGTGCCTTGGTGCTAGGTCTCATCGTGTACTTTTTAGGGGGAGATCCTTCGCAGATCTTAAATCAGGGAGGAGGATCGGCTACTGCCTCTCATGAGCGAACTGCCGCGGAAGATTCTGCGGCTGCCTTTGTAGGAGTGGTGCTCGCCGATACGGAAGATGTGTGGAACAAGCTATTTCAGCAAAACGGGCAACAATATGAAGAGCCTAAATTGCATTTGTTTACAGGCTCCGTAAATAGCGGTTGCGGTGGTGCCAGCGCTGCCTCAGGTCCGTTTTACTGCCCCATGGACAGGAAGGTATATATCGATCTGAGTTTTTACGACGAATTAAAGAACAGGTTCAATTCTCCCGGTGATTTTGCCATGGCATACGTGGTAGCGCATGAAGTAGGACATCATATTCAGAACCTGCTTGGTATTTCCGAAAAAGTGCAGGCCGCAAGACAACGGGTGAGTGAGGAAGAGGGAAACGCACTTTCTGTCCGTCTGGAATTACAGGCAGATTTTTTAGCCGGAGTCTGGGCGCACCATGCACAGCGGATGAAGGATATATTGGAGTCGGGTGATATCGAAGAAGCATTGAATGCAGCACATGCCATCGGCGATGATAATTTGCAGAAAGAAGCACGAGGCTACATAGTGCCGGAAAGCTTTACCCATGGTACGTCTCAGCAACGGATGTACTGGTTCAAAAAAGGATTTGATACCGGTGATATGAACCAGGGAGATACTTTTGCCAAGGATGCTATCTGATTTTTCATGAAAGGATTTGCCAGTGATAACTACGCGGGTGTATTGCCCCAGGTCATGCTTGCTTTACAACAAGCGAATGAGGAGCATGCTGTTTCTTATGGAGATGATGTGCTGACAGCCCGCGTCAAAAAACTGTTTCATAAGGTTTTCGAAACAGAGGCCGAAGTAGTTTTTGTATTTAACGGGACAGGGGCCAATGTGCTGAGCATGAGTGCTGCCTTAAATAGCTTCCAATCGGTTTTATGCAGTTCCACATCTCATTTTTACAATGATGAAAGTACGGCACCGGAGAGTTTTACGGGTGGACGATTTATACCCATCCCAGCGAATGGGGTAGGGAAGCTGGAGGTGAGCGCTCTTGAAAAGAAGATCATCCGGAAGGGAGACATTCATTTTGCCCAACCCAAGGTCGTCACTATTACACAGTCAACCGAATACGGGACAGTTTATAGTCCTGAAGAAATAAAGGCAATCAGCGAACTGGCAAGAAAACATGGTTTATATTTACATGTGGACGGTTCCCGGTTTTTCAATGCTGCGGCAAGCTTGAAATGTAGCCTAGCAGCCATAAGCACCGGGGCAGGAGTGGATATTCTTTCCCTGGGCGGCACCAAACTGGGTATGATGTATGGAGAAGCGGTGGTAGTATTCAACAAGGAACTGGCTGAATACATTCGTTTCAAACAAAAACAGGTAATGCAACTGGCCTCAAAGACCCGGTTCATTGCCGCGCAGTTTGAAGCAGTGCTGCAACATGAATTGTGGAGAGAAACAGCATCTCACGCCAATACTATGGCCCGGCAACTTTATCATTCCCTGAAAGACTGTAACCAGGTAGAAGTGACCATGCCTGTGGAAGCCAACGTGGTATTTGCGAAGATGCCAGCCGCCTGGATACCCACACTGCAGTCACAATTTCCTTTTTATATATGGGATGAAGCGACGAACGAAGTACGCCTGATGTGCGCTTTTGATACTACTGAAGAAGAAGTGAAGCAATTTGAAACCCTGATTAAGAGTTTACAGTCGTAACCATTACTTCAATTCAGGCATGGCTTCAATCAGCTTTTGCGTGTAAATATGTTGAGGATGATGCAGCACCTGGGTAGCATCTCCCTGCTCCACTATATTCCCCGATTGCATCACCATCACCCGGTCGCTTATATAATGCACTACAGAAAGATCATGTGATATGAATAAATAAGATAAACTCAATTCTTGCTGGAGGTCTTTCAACAAATTCAGAATCTGAGCTTGGACACTCACGTCCAGTGCAGAAACACTTTCATCGCATATCAGTAATTTGGGACGCAGGGAAAGTGCTCTTGCAATACCGATACGCTGTCGTTGCCCGCCAGAGAACTGATGCGGGTAACGCTGAAAAGCATCAGTGGGTAATTGTACCAGGTCCAGCAATCGCAAGGCTTCTTTCTTCAAATCTCCTGGAAGAACAATTTGATGCACTTTCATAGGTTCCGTCAGCAGCTCACCCACAGTGAGCCGGGGATTCAGCGAAGAATAGGGATCCTGAAAGATCATCTGTATTTCGGTGCTCAGCTTCCTGCGTTGAGCAGCAGTATGTTTTGAAATATCGTTTCCCTCATAGAGGATCTGCCCTTCTCTTACAGGCAGCAACCCCATTAAACTCTTACTCAGGGTGCTTTTTCCACAGCCGCTTTCCCCGACTAAGCCTAATACTTCTCCCCGCATCAATTCAAAACTTACGTTATCTACGGCTTTGAAATAGGAATCTTCCTTATTCCACCAATGCGTTTTTTCTCCAAACCATATCTTCAGATCCTTCACGTTGAGCAACACATCATTTGTCGCCAGCACAGGATAAGATTTCCCGGAGCCCAAAGGGATATCATTCATAAAATCAGCGACTACGGGTAGCGGTTTGCCTTTATCCTCTACTGAAGGTTTGCAAGCGATCAATGCCCTGGTATAAGCGTTTTGCGGCGATTGAAAGATATTGGCAGCATGATCATACTCCATCACCGCTCCTTTGTACATCACCAACACTTCATCAGCGATTTCTGAAGCCAGCGAAAGATCATGCGTAATGAAGATCATCGCTGCGTTTTCTTTTTGCTGAAGCTGTTTCATCAGTTTGATGATCTCGGATTGCACGGTCACATCCAATGCCGTAGTGGGTTCATCCGCTATCAGCACTGCCGGGCTGTTGCACATCGCCATAGCGATCATCACCCGTTGTTTTTGCCCGCCGGAAAGTTCATGTGGATATTTATGATAGGATTGCTCCGGTTGGGATATTTTGACATCGCGCAGCCAGGCAATCGCCCTTTTTTTTGCTTCAGCGTTGGATAAGGGTTGATGTGCCATCAATGTTTCCTGCAATTGCCTGCCCACTGTCATGACAGGATTGAGGGAGCTCATGGGCTCCTGGAAGATCATTCCCACTTCGCTGCCCCGTATCGTTTGCCAGTCCTTTGCAGAAAGAGAAGTTCCGAGTTGATATTTTTGGGCAGCTGTTTGCAGGAAAACAGTTCCGTTTACCATCGCACTTTTCGGCAGCAAGCCCATAAAAGCTAATGCCGTCAACGATTTGCCGGAACCACTTTCTCCGACGATAGCCAGTACTTTCCCCTTCTGTAAAGTGAATGAAAGATCCTTTACCGCCAGGAACGGTTCTTCATTTTTTTGTGGAAAACAAATCTGAAGATGATTTACGGTAAGTACATTCAGGGGTTCACTTTTCATGGAAAGGAATAGTTGTTCTTTAAAAGTCGGGAATTTTTTTGTCCGAGCGATATACTGCTTTTAAGCTCCTGTGGCGTTGGCGCCGTTCATCGGAGGATGTCTATAAAGCATAGTATTAAAACCTTAAGTGTTTTACTGTCTGGCTGTTCTCTATAAGCTGTTTTAGTGAATTAATACCGATATTTAAATGCATTTCTACGTATTCTTTCGTTACAGCTTCGTCTTTTTCAGCAGTTTTCACACCTTCCGGCACCATCGGCTGGTCTGATACCAGCAGCAGTGCACCGGTCGGGATCTTATTCTTAAAGCCAACCGAAAATATGGTGGCAGTCTCCATATCAATAGCCATGGCTCTTATTTTACGCAGGTACGTTTTAAACTCGTCATCATGCTCCCACACCCTGCGGTTGGTCGTATAGACGGTTCCCGTCCAGTAATCTTTCGAATATTCGCGAATGGTGGTTGAGATCGCTTTCTGCAAGGCAAATGCAGGCATGGCCGGCACCTCCGGAGGGAAATAATCGTTGCTGGTACCTTCTCCGCGGATCGCCGCAATAGGAAGTATCAGGTCGCCTACTGTATTTTTCTTTTTTAAACCTCCGCATTTCCCTAAAAACAACACCGCTTCCGGATTGATGGCTTTGAGCAGGTCCATCACCGTGGCAGCAGATGGGCTGCCCATGCCAAAGTTAATAATGGTAATACCGTCTGCAGTAGCATTGAGCATCGGTTTGTCCATACCTTTTAATTCTGCTCCCTTCTTATCGGCAAAGAACTTCACATAATTACTGAAATTGCAAAGCAGGATGTACTTGCCAAATTTGTCTAACGACTGTCCGGTGTAGCGTGGAAGCCAGTTTTCTACTATTTCTTCTTTTGTCTTCATGTCTGCTTGTCTTTACTCCGTTCTTTGATTGCATGCTTGGGTTAGGCCATGTTCTATCTTAAAATTACAGAAAAAAAAACGCTATTGCCGTGATGCACCTGCATAAAATGCTGCATGGCAAGGTTTAATGAAGGATGCAAATGCAATTCCGGCTGCCAAGCAGTGAGAATGAACTTAGGGAAAAGCCATCACGTAAAATTAATCCGGCAGGAGTTCTGCCAGGATGTTAACAGCTTCTGCAGGCAGGGTAGCTCCACCATTTAAAGATTTAGCAAACGATTTTGCCGGTGGATTCTTGCCTAAGGGTTTCATCAGCAGTGCATACTGTTCTGCCGTAAACATATCTTTTATATTACGTAGCGCCATGACTTTTAACTCATTCAGTTTGGATGTAGTAGTGTTTTCCGGCAGGTTATTAACGCCTGCCAGGTGGCTATTCAAGGTTCCTGATAACATTGCGACTGACATGGATCTCTTTTGTCGCTTTTTGAGACGAGTCACAAGAGGAGAATAGCATCAGGCAGCCACTAACGATGGGAACAGGTAGCTCATCACCAGAAGATTTTCTTTTTACAAATTATATAATTTTCCGGTGAAACTCAGCGATTTTCGGAACAGACCAGGTGAAGCACACATAGGTGAATGAATTCGCATAGAGTATTTCGTTTTGAATGCCATTTGATTATTTTTGCACCCAACCACTTAAAGAACTTTTATGGCAATAGTTGACTTAGTAATGCCCAAAATGGGAGAAAGTATCATGGAAGCCACGGTGTTGAAATGGCATAAGCAACCCGGTGACAGCGTGAAGATGGATGAGACTGTTTTGGAAATAGCAACAGATAAGGTGGATAGCGAAGTTCCTTCTACAGCAGAAGGTACCGTAGCAGAAGTACTTTTTAAAGAAAATGACGTCGTGCCTGTAGGTACCGTTATTGCTAAGATAAATACGGATGGCGGAGGAAGCGCCGCTACTTCCGCTCCTGTTGCACAGCCTGCAACAGCTGCCCCACAGGCACAGTCTGCTCCTGCCCCGCAGCCTGCAGCAGCACAACAGTATCAGCCGGCACCTGCCACCTCCGGTGATGGAAATAAATTTTACAGCCCTTTAGTATTGAACATAGCCGGTAAAGAAGGCATAGGCGTGGCAGAACTGGAAAGCATACCGGGAACCGGAAACGAAGGTCGTGTAACGAAGAAAGATATTTTACAATATGTAGCGAATCGTAAAAATGGAACCGCGCCAGCGACTGCGGCACAGCAGCCCGTCATAGCATCGACACCGGCGCCTCAGGCACCTCCTGTCGCTGCGTCCGCACCTGCTGTGGAATCAAGACCCGCTGTAAACTATGGCAACAACGTAGAGATCATAGAAATGGATCGTATGCGTAAGCTGATAGCAGACCATATGGTGCGTAGTAAAGCGACCTCTCCTCACGTAACCAGTTTCACAGAATGTGATGTGACCAACATCGTCAACTGGAGAAACAAGGTGAAAGGTTCCTTTGAAAAAAAATACGGAGAAAAGATCACCTTCACCCCGATATTTATTGAAGCGATTGTCAACTGCATCCGCAAATACCCGATGATTAACAGCAGCGTGGACGGCGACAAGATCATTGTGAAGAAAGATATCAATATAGGGATGGCTGCGGCGTTACCCAGCGGCAATCTGATTGTACCGGTGATCAAAAATTCGGATACTAAAAACCTTTTGGGCCTTACTAAAGATGTCAACTCACTGGCGAATGCAGCCCGCAGCAACAAGCTGAAAGCTGACGATACACAGGGCGGTACGTTTACATTGACCAATGTAGGTACATTCGGCAGCCTGATGGGTACACCGATCATCAACCAACCTCAAGTAGCTATCCTGGCGGTAGGCAGCATCAAGAAACGCCCTATGGTATTGGAAACCGAAGCCGGTGATGTAATCGCCATACGTCATATGATGTATCTGTCGCTGAGCTATGACCACAGGATCGTCGATGGCTCTTTGGGAGCCAGTTTCCTGACGGCGGTAGCCAACGAGCTTGAAGCTTTCGACCCGGGCAGAGAAGTATAAATATCAGTTCTTCAAAACAATTTATAGCGTTATAAGGAAAGCCACTGCAAAGTGGCTTTGTTATTGATGGTAAGGAGGAAACGATTTAGGATATTTGCTACAGGTGCGATTGTGGCGCTTGACAGACGAATCTCGGAAGTACAGTCACAAAAAACCACGGCGTTCATTTGGTAGAAATATGAAATAAAATTACCTAAACGAAGTAAAGGTGAAGCGTAAAGATTTTTTAAAAACAGTAATGGCTTTTTCTGCTATGGGAACACTCAGTAGTTTCAAATTTTTTACCGATAGTTTGCCGGTCCAGGGTAAAAGAATGCCGGTGCTTTTTACCTCACATGGTAGCCCGTTCGATATACCGCTTTCAAGGGATGAACGTCCTTTTTGGAACGCATTATATGATCTTGGAAAGGAGCTGCAGAAAAGCTATGAAGTGAAAGCGGCATTGATCGTATCCGCCCATTGGTGCTCAAGAGGGACGTTCGTGAACATCTCGCCGGAACAAAAGCAAATCTTCGATTATTACGGATTTCCGGAGGAATACTATAAGGTGTACTATAATGCTAAAGGTGCGCCGGATATAGCGCAAGAGGTAAAGAAAATAGCGCCTGGTGTGGCCGAAACTACCGATTGGGGGCTGGATCATGGCGCATGGCCCATGCTGATGCATTTGTTCCCGGATGCCGATGTTCCCGTTTTCCAAATGAGCATTGACTATTATGCAAAGCCTGAGTATCATTATGAACTGGGGAAACAGCTAAAATCCCTGCGGGAAAAAGGGGTGCTGATTATTGGAAGCGGTTCGTTAATCCATAACCTGCAATTAGCCGGGCAGAAGATGAGCAAAAACGACATGACGCCTTTTGGTTGGGAAGCCGAATATGACGGATGGATCAAACAGCAAATCGATTCGAGGGAATTCAAAAATATTATCGGGTACGAAACAAGCCATAAACTGGGAAAACTTGCAGCGCCTACACCGGATCACTATGTACCCGTATTGTATAGTCTGGGATTGATGGATCCAAAGGATGAGATCAAATACTTTTATGAATCTCCAGGAACTCTTCCCGCATTCAGCGAGCGGAGTTTTATTATTGGGGATGTATAAGCATGTCGCCGTCTCTAAGACGTTTTACGTGGTGGTAAATTGTTAAAGTTTTTTTTCACTAAGTAATTTATTTGCTGATTACGTTTTGTAGCGTACATTTACGTTATAGAATTATGAAAGCAAAATCAATACCTGCGCTTACTAAGGCTGAAGAGGATATCATGCAACTGGTATGGAAATTAGAACCTTGCCTGGTACGGGATATTATCGACCATTTAGGACAACCTGATATTCCCCACAGTACGGTTTCTTCCGTGGTGAGGATCCTGGAAAAGAAAGGATTTGTAACACATAAAGCCTACGGGAAAACACATGAATACCGTTCTGCTGTATCTAAAGAAGAGTATGCACAGCAAAACGTGAAAAGTCTTATTTCAAAATATTTTAGTGGTTCACCGCGGCAGCTGGTTAGTTTCCTGGTACAGGAAAATAACATGGATCTAAAAGAGCTCAATGAGCTGATGCAATCGCTTTCAAACCTCAAAAACAAATAACATGCTGCGGTATATCACGGATATGACTATAATATGGCTGACTTGTCTGTTGGTATATGAACTGGTATTGAAAAAGGAGAGTTTTTATAAGTATAACAGGTTGTTCCTCTTATTGGCTTTAGCAGGGGGAATTATTTTACCTGAACTGGACTTTCAAAAAGAGTATGTCGCAGCTGTTGCGGAAGGGAATGCATTGGCGCGTCCCGTGCAGCAACTTTATGAACTGAAACATCAGGTGGTCACAGCAACGCCTATTCCGGATAAAGAGGTGACGCAACCGGCCGGATGGGATGCAGCTACTATACTGTGGATAGTTTACTTGTCCGGCGTTGTGATCTGTTTGTTGGTAATAGCAAAGGAAAGTATACAGCTCGCTAAATTGTATAGGGCTGGTAAAAAGACCCTTGAAGGACAATGTACCATCGTAGAGACAGGCCAGCATCATGCTCCCTTTTCATTTTTCCAAATCATATTTGTAAAAAGCAAACAGGATTACGATGGACCTGGTTGGCAGTTTGTACTGCAACATGAAAGAGAACACGGAAGGCTGTTCCATTCGTTTGATAATTTATTGTTGATCTTATGCCGGGTGATTTTCTGGTTTCATCCTCTTGTACATATTTACTATAAAAGAGTAAGAGCTATTCACGAGTACCAGGCGGATGCGGTAGCGGACAATATCGTGGCCTATGGCAGCTTTTTAGTAGAACAAACGCTTTTTGACCGTACACCCATTTTAGTTCATTCTCTCCATTATTCATCTATAAAAAACAGAATTGCCATGCTTACCAAATCTCCCAGCGCTAAGCGCCAATTGCTAAAATACCTCGTTGCTGCTCCCGTATTTTCTTTGCTTATTGTCTTTTGCACACAGACCTCCTTTTCGGAATCCAGGAAACAGGAACGATCTACGGTTCTTTTTAAAGGAAATGAAATAGAGTTCGGAGCTATTAAGGTGGTTCCGCCCGGCTATCGGGAGAAGTTGGAACAACAAAGAAAGATGTTTGCCTTTGTTGAAATTCCTGACTCCGTATTGGTAGAAGATCGTGTGACACGCGAGCCTAAAATGGAGTTAGTACCTACCCAGAAAGTACCGGTTGCCTTAAATGGCAAACACATTTTTGGCAATGAATTCCAGTTTATGCTCAGCGAAACGGCTTATAATTATACAGAACCATCGTTGTCGCTGTCAAAAACAGATTTTGAACGCCATCTTTTTTCAGTGCTTCACAGCGATTTAAATAAGCTGGAAGACGGGGAATATGTCTTGAATCTTAAAAACGTAGTAGTAGATGAGAAAGGAAATATTGCCTATTATGAAAACCCTAAGTTAGAAGTGTACATGTCTATAACAGAAAAACAGCCTTCGGTAGATAAAGCATTAAGCGATGCGATCACCCAAAAAATAATAGCGGAATATAATAGTTCCATCAAATTTAAACCGGCGAAAAAGGACGGTAATGCTGTCAGTGCAAGATTGGGATTGAATAACTACGAGATCGTGGTGAAAAATCATGCGGCAACACTCACTTTAAGAGCGGGTTGTTAGGATTTACATGAGTTTTATTAAAGGGTAAGAGTTTTTAGACTAATAAAAAATGGCTTCAATAAAATGAAGCCATTTTCAATGGATCAGGGTGAAGAATTATAATAACCACGTAGTTCAAAATCACAGGCATCGCTCCGGGATAAGTTTTTACCTTAATTCCGCCAGTGCTCTTTTGCTCTCCGAATATTGCATCAAAATTCCGCGTAGCACTAAAGGGATAATCAAGGCTCCCGCGCCTGAGATATACCAGCGCATCCCATGATATTTAGTAGTGCTGAAATAAAGTGGATTATAACAAAGTATAAAATCATACGTCCTTTGAACGATGGAAACAGCATGATGAGTGAAAAACTATTTGCTGTAATTTATAAACCCGTTAATCTGTTGGTAATTTTGGAAGATGTTAAGATCGGGTAGGTAGCATTGAAGAGCGTATTTCTGAAGAGTTGAAGCCTGTTGTTAAAATCATTGGCTTTACTACAGGCAATTGCAACCAACATATAGGTCTTTACAATGAGCCCGGCGAGTGAAAGTACGATATTGTTTAAGAGTCTCATCGGAATTAGAATTGAGCGGCACAAAAAATACAAGCCAGGAGGCTGACGAAAATGATGATTTTGTGAGCAATTGTGTTTTGCATTTTGTTGTATTTGATGACGCAAAGATGTAGCCGTGTCATAGAGTATGGAAATTTTATGTGGTAATTAACCCCGGTTTTGCAAGGGCTTAACCGTCAATTAAAAATTGAATTGCAACCGATTAACAAGGACAGGAAAATCTATAGGACAGAATATTTAGCCCAGATTTTTTTTCCGGAAAAATCCGTGGAGTTTCAGATAAGATGGCGGTTATCATCAGGCATTATATGTATAGGTGTAGGATCATGCTAAAATTGAATCCGGTTTTTTATGAAGTGTTTTGCTAAAGCAAACCACCCCGATAAGCGAGACTGCTTCTGTTCATATACTCGGATACAGGGACTCGCTATAGGGATATACGACAATATTTCATAGGGCTTATCCAAGACAATGTTTCCGGAGAAGCTGAGCAAAGGGCTAATAGTCGCATTGCAGTTCACCTTTCTTAAAGCGATAATAAGCTGCTGCGCAAATTCAGAGGTCAATGCGCTACATTCATGAGGCAATATGATCGATACGTATAGAACATCACTCCCTTCATTTTTGCCGAGGACTGCTTCAATGGCTTTTCGAATCTGTTTCAACTCCCTCAGGGAGATCTTGTTTTTTATTCGCTTCATTAGAGGGGCGGATTACGCATTTCGTCGGATAAGCTTTAGACGTTGACTGATTTATATTGGATGCCTCGTGTAACGTGCGTTACCGGACTAATGTTACATCTCCTTTCAAAGCAATCGTACCACCTTCGTTTATTTCTATATTGATGAAATAGTAGTAGGTGCCCAGTTCCTGCATATTTCCTTTAAATGTACCGTCCCATCCATTCAAGGCATCTTTTCCGGAACTTTTGTAAACACATTGACCAAAGCGATTATAAACCTCGAATATTCTGACAAAAACGGGTCCGGTGCTCCTCGGACGGAAGCGGTCATTCAATCCGTCTCCATTGGGCGAAAATGCAGTAGGCATCAATACTAAGGAGCGCACTTCCACTGTGACAGAAGCACTATCCGCACATCCGAAAAGAGAGGCACCTGTTACTTCAAATGTGACACTGGTGTCCATGGTAATGGTTTGATGATAGCTATTCTGATTCAGGAATAAATTGGCAGGTTTCCATGCTGCTATATTAAATGATTCACTTGCAGATGATGTCAGCTCTATAACTTCGCCTTTGTTCACCAGCAGCTTATCAGCATCCAAATGGATGTCAAATCCTTTAACCTCGGTTTCTTTACTGGTCGTATCCGAACAACCCTCTATGTTTGTTACGATCAGAGTGGCAGAGAAGGTTCCCAACTGATTACAAGTATAGTCAGGGTTCTTTTGTTCGGAGGAACTACCATCGCCGAAAATCCATTTGTAAGCAGGTGCTGAGCTGGTATTGATGAAGTGGAGCGTCTCTCCCAGGCAAACAGTGCTGTCGGCAGCAAATGACGCGTCAGGTGTTGGCAGCGCATTTATTTTGAGATTCAGAACGGTATCGCAGCCCGTTCGTGTAGTGAGTTGTACATAATATAAACCTGTATCCAGATCATGGATCGTATCACCGCCAGCGCTTTCCCGTTTTCTTAACACTGTTCCGCCTGCATCTTTCCAGGTATAGAGGAACGTGGTCGTGTCTCCGGGTAAGGGATGTATCCACAACCGTCCTTGTTTCTTCCCGGGACAACTGTATCCTGCACCAACCGGTTTGGGCAGTTTTATGAAACGGACATGAATGCTGTCCGTTTCATACTGGCAATTCCAATTAATATAGCTGACGGTGTAAATCCCTTCCGAACGAACCATACGTTGGCGTGTTGTGCTACCATCATCCCATAGGTACAACTTGCCGGTATCTGCTATCAACCATCCGGTATCTTTAAAACAAATCGCCAGTTCTTTTGCAGTGTGTACACTGTCCGGTAGCGCGAGTAAGGCTATGTCATTGGGTACACCCCTATAGGTGCGTCCGGAGGGGAAAGTCAGTACATTCGATAACGGGGCACATGCCATGCCGGCAAGGTTGGGATGGCTTATACTATGCATCATGCCCTGTCCGCTTCCGAAATATATTTTGCCATCTTTTGCTCTTTTAAGATCTCCCAGGTTGTCCAGCGCATATACATTACCGGAAAATATGACAGTGCGCGAAGCGATAATATTATTTGCAGCGCCTGCGTTCAGATCGAATTGATGTACTTTACCTGAATAGAAAGTACCTGAAGAAGAAAAGGAAGATGTAGTGGCATATAACTTAGAATTATCCGGTGAAAAACAAGCGCCATAATAATAAGCTGACGAACGGCTGCTATCCAATAAAATCGCATGGGATAACTTGCCGGTATGAGGGTCGAAATCATATAGCTCCAGGCCGCCTTTCGTATTCCAGGCTTCGTTGCAGGCGGCTGCCATTTTTAGTCCGTCCGGTGAAAACTTGATCACTCCACATTGATACCAGCTCGGAGGTAGATTTCCAATAGAAGAGAGAACAGGAGTTGTCACAATGCCGGTATCATTTATCTCAAACGCTTTATATTGGTTTCCTGTTTTAGTCCTTGCCATTACCCAGATATTGTTACACCCCTTTACTACCGTCAGTTTTTCGGTAAGACCTGAAGCAAGCACGATACTTTTTTTGTTGGGAACGATATCGCCTCTGCCGTTGTTGAGCGTCATGTCTACAATAGAATAAAATAACTGGCCGGATGTACTTAAACTGAAAATATAATATTGTTGCGGTTGGGTAGGTCTTCGGGCAATCGCTGTAGCTTGAGTAGCATAGGCCCCGGTCCAGGACATGAGAGGGGGATATCCTATGGAGGGAGAAATGGCTCTTGTATAGCCGCCGGTACCGCCGGTTAGCGCCGGCATGATTTCATGATTTTTGTCCCAAACCCAAAATCCGTTAGTATAGAATTGCATGTGCCCGTTAGCATCACAGACAGATGCTGCGCCTTCATAAGCAGGAAATAAATTGGTAGTATAAGCGGTAGGAGAGGGCGTATTGAAGTCGATGCCCACATCTCCGAATGTCCATATATGCTGTTCACCCTGTGAGTAAGAATAGATGGAGGAATATAGCAATAGCGTGATCAAAAAAATAAGATTTTTCATAATGACGTGTATTATCAAGTGAACCATGCCGGAGGATCATTGATCTCCGACATGGAGATTTAGACTTATTTAGAGGTATGTTTTACGATTCGTTGAGTCCTATATAATAATCCGTTTGCATCAGTGATTCGCATAAGGTACAGACCATCTGAAAGCATGCCGATATCAACACCGGTAGCATTTTTATAGTACCCTGCTATTTGCCCGTCTATATTGTACAGCGTGATAACCAGAGGAAACGAGGATTGAACAAATACTCTATCGGTAGCCGGGTTGGGATATATATGAATGCCTGCTGAATTTGCCGTCTCTTTTGTCCCTAACGTGCTGCCATCAAAAGAAGCAGATGTGCCTTCACAACCATTGCTGTCCGTTACGGTGACGGTGTAGTTTCCGTTCATCACGGTGATGGTATAGGTGCTTCCTACCGCGCCGCCGATAGGTGTTCCATTATAGTTCCATTGATAACTATTGTAATTTCCGGTAGCAAGAGTCGCACCCGTAGCTGTAATTACCGGTGTAGGCAAGGGGTGAACCGTCACGGTATCCGTTGCTGAGGTATCCCTGCATCCAAAAGCGTTGAGCGTTACAACATTGAAATGACCGGACTGACTTACTGCTAAATTTTGTAAAGTGTCTCCAAGAACAGAAGAACCGTTATAAAGCCATTGATACCTTATCGCTCCGCTTGAAGTCAGTAGAACAGAATCTCCGTAACAAATACGCTTGTTGCCTGAAGGAGTGACGACAGGCCGCGGACTGATGACGATGTATTTTTTTACATCACTGCTACTGCCACATACATAGTTTGCATGAACCCGTATTGTATCACTCGCCGTACCGGAAAGGATATTAATGCTATTGGTATTGCTGTTACCCGACCATCCTGTTGGCAGGGTCCATGTATACGATACGGCACCCGCCATGGAAGGAACGGTATAGCTATAGTTGCTCTTTTTACAAACCGTATCTGCTCCCGTGACAGATGATGGAGCGAACAGGTCGCAGTCGTTAATCAATGAAAGAAAAGCATCACGACTGCCCCCGCCAAAGGTAGTTTGGTGTGCGCCTGTTGTGGCGAATCCGGTGACACTATAAGTGACTCCGGCAATATATACCCTGGATAACGTATCGCAGTACAATCCGTAACCCATGTCGACGTCATCGCCACCCAAATAGGATCCCCAGACCCTGTTTCCCGAAGGGGAAAATTTTACCAGAAAAGCATCCGCCAGGTCTATGGCAGGCAATGTGTCTTTAAAGGAACCCGGTGTAGCGATATTGTTGTGACTTCCGGTGAAGCCTGTAATGAAGATATTGTTTAAGCGGTCCGTGGTAATCCCCAGCCCCCAGTCATCGCCTGTATCACCGTAGTACGTGCCCCATTGACGAACACCTGCAGCATTGAACTTTACTAAAAAGGCATCAGCTCCGGGCGCGGCGAAGAAGGCAGGTTGGTGACTACCTGCTGTAGCAATACCCGTCGTGCTTTGAGTGTAGCCTACCAGGGAAGGGTTACCCGCCTGGTCGCATATTACTCCCTGGCACATATCGGTTGCCGAACCTCCATAGTAAGTAGCCCACAATCGGGTACCGCTACTGTCAAATTTTACCAGGAAACCATCTTCGTTGCCACCCGCGGTAGTTTGATGCGCGTTGGCAGTGGCAATGCCTGAACCGCTTAACGTATAACCTGCCAGGAATACATTTTTTATCGTATCACAGGCGAGTGATAGTCCCTGATCTACACCACTGCCACCATAGTAAGTGCCCCATTGCCTGATACCCGCGCTATTGAACTTGACGAGAAAAGCGTCATTTCCACCTCCCCCGGCGGTTTGATGAGCGCCGCCGGTTGCAATACCTGTTGTACTGTTATTGGTGAATCCGGTCATATAGACGTTATTGTTCCGGTCGCACACCACACCTAGTCCCTGTTCGGTGGCCGACCCGCCATAATAAGTTGCCCATAACCTCGTACCTGAAGTATCAAATTTTACAAGTAACGCATCGTAACCGCTTCCTTTCGTTGCCTGGTGACTACCTGTTGTAGATAGCCCGTTGCCATTGGAGTAACCGGTGAGATACACGCCGCCGATACGATCGGTAACTGCAGCCATACCATAATCTTGTGTGGCACCCCCGTAATAGGTTGCCCATAACCTGTTGCCGCTGCTGTTAAATCGAACCAGGAAAGCATCATACTGCGCCGTCAGGGTGTCTTTAAAACTGCCGGTGGTAGCTATGTTCATCGTGCTGTTGGTTTGTCCTGCGAGAAACGTATTCCCGTACGGATCCCCTGTAATGCATCCATTTTTAGTAATGTCTTCTGCATTTCCGCCATAGTAAGTACTCCAGTTCAGCGTAGGATCTATCGTCAGAACACCTTTATGCGCAGCTGTTTTAAAGCTGAGAATGTTATGATCCAGCACAAAAGAAGTCGCCACAGGTACACCATCCTCCTGGTACCCCACAGGTGCGCTTTCTGTCACCGTACCGAACGGCGTGACAGCTGTAAGCCTTCCTTGTTCATCAATAGATAAGCGATCGGTACCGCTGTATTGTAATTGTATATCACTGACCTTACCGCCGGGATGGATTATAAAATCATACTCCACTTTGCCTTCTTTTATATAGAGTACCCAGTCGATATGAGGATATACATTTTTATACCTGATCTGTTGATATGCATATGCAATGGTACCCTGTTTCCCTAAGTGGGGTAGATAATAGCGTTCATAAAACGCCTGTCGTTTCCCTGTGGTCATTTCGGCTTGCGGGTTGGAGCCCATGAGTGTTACGTCCATACGATACAGCGCTGCCTTTTGTTCTTCTTGACGACCAGAGGAAGAAAGAAGAGGCATTGCCCATTGATAATGTAAATGCCCGCTGCCAGTAAAAAGATTCATTCCACTACTTGTCAGGCGAAAATGTAGGTCGGTGCGAGGGTGCCCTTTTTGGTCAGTGATCTGCCCTTTATTCTCCATGAAGTAGAGAGACGATGGAGAAACGGAGACTGGTGGCTGGGCGTAGGCAGCCATCGGAGCGGTAACATTACCTAACAAAAGTGAAAACAAGAGTTGCTTTGCATTCATTCTGAAAATATATTAGAGGGTTAAACAAAACAGGTGGCTCGATGCAAAACCCCATACGTAGATTAGAAGAATGTTGCTGTAGGATCTTTAAAGAGAACGACGATCATCGTTGAATAACAAGAGCGTGGAACTTCTCTTAAAGTAAACAGAGGCCCTAGGAAGCCCACAGACACAATAAGGAAGCCCACGCTCTCGGACGTGGGCATTCACTCTTATCGTCTCGTGCCTGCTGAAATTTCCTAGGTTTCTGTATTACGAGATGCTAAGCGAATGCTTCAAGTTTCTTATATGAAGGATCGCAAGTTAATTATTGTTTACAATTTTCTTATTTAAGAGTACAAATTAAATGTGTTAAGCTTTTATGCGTAATTAATAATGTTATAAAATTAAATAATTATTTACAAATAGCAAATTTATGTTTACAAAAAACAATTTTATTGCTGTCTGCTGTAGCACGTAAATCAACTTTGATGCTATGGAGGATACAGGAAAGAATATAGAATTCGAGGCGATCAAGGCGATGTATGAAACGGGCAAGATCAAAAAACTCAGCCAACTGGAAAAGCTTTCGCCAACAAAATTGTCAAAGCTATTGGGTATAAACTATGGGCGGTATATAGAAAAGCTACATAATCCTGAATTATTCGCGCTCCGGGAATTGGTAAAGTTTGCCGATATCATCGACATCGAGTTCAAGTTACTCGCTGATACGGTCATCAATGAAATAATCAGGAAAAAGGCAGGAAAAAATTAATGTCAAAAAATGATTTTACGCTAATACCGTCCCCAATGGTTTCACGTTTACAAATATCAATTAAATAAAAAAGTACAACAGGTAACTGTCTGAAAATACAATACTTCTTTTCCCAATAATTTTTTCCTTTCGAGGAGCACTGTTTTTTGCGCAGACATGTATGATGAAACTACTTTCCGGTCTTTCTTTACGGACCACACAGCACGACGAGCGCGGAACTGATTATTGTCACAAGTAATAACAGCTGTGCATCGCTTACCGGTTTATTTCCCCAGAATACCCTGCAGCAATAAAAGAGAAAAATAGCATCAGGCTCAGGCTAGCAGCAGTTTTATTCATAGAGGTATGTTTTGCCAGGTCATGATCTTAGTATGCGAACATGACCGCCAGGATAGTTTCATCTTGCTCAGAAAAACCGATGTATCCTTCCGGAAAGGGTCTGATACTTACGCCCAATACTTCTTTTGACTCAGCGAGAAGCGCGTTTGAATCCGTTTGAAATCCGTTTTGACCCATCCGGTGTAGCCATGCCGAAACAGGTTCATGCTTTTCAAACCGCTCTTCATCTGCCTTGCTGAGAATGTCTTCCAGTTCACGTCCGAAAAACAATTTCAACCCGTTTTTATCTTCATTGCTGATATCCAGCCGGTCAATGACGCGAAAGATGCCTATGAAATGTTCATAGCTATTCAATATACGTGTTGCCAGGTCGTTGGTGAAATGATTCACATTCGGTTCGATCAATAAAAATGCCTCAGGCTGCAAGGCGCGGATGTCGGCAATCACCCGGTCTCGGTCTGCACTTGATTTTATATGATGCAAGGCAAGGGAGGCATTGACAATACAAGCTGCACCATCAGGACGGTAAAGCGAAAGGTCCGTAGCTTCCACGTAATTTAATACGGGTATAAACTCCAGTTCAAATGCCAGTTGTTCTTTATATTGTACTATCTGTTCGCCGGCAGTACGTAACGCATTTTCAAAGGGTTCAATACCTACGATCGTAAGTTTACGGAGATGCGTAAACTCTTTGGCTTTTTCAAGGATATGTAGCATTTGCGTTCCCAATCCAATCCCGATATCGATCATACAGACCTCTTCATGTTGTTGCAGCATACGAAGAATTGCATCGTTGGTCATTTGCTGACTGTATTTCACAAAAGGGAACTGGTGAATCAGGATATCAAATAAGCGAATCTGCGACACACCATCGGTACTCTTATAGAGGTTTTCCTTGATCCCCTCACCGGAAAATCTTTTGCGAAGGTTGACTGCCATCAGATAGGCCAGCATTTTCTCCGAATCGTTGTTCTTGCCAATTGCACAAGATGTAATCATCTCATGCAGCAATTCGTTACGTTCGTTAGAATGATGCGCTTCCAATAAGCTTCCCAGTTGGTGCAGTTGATCTTTCACGTTGCTGTTTGGTTTGATAGTTTGTAAAAGCATAGGTATTTCGCTGCCAAGTCTTGATGTGGATCATATCATCATCACGAGTTCCCGTGCCACATCACTCCCCAGTGCCACGCCCATCCCGCCCATTTTGTAGGCGCCAAATATTCGGTTTGACACTTGTTTTACGATCGGTTGTTTGTCCTTGCCAAATGCCATGATGCCGCTCCAGCGATGCGCTATTTCCAGCTCCTGCACATAGGGCAAAATGATCTTCCTCAATTTCTGTTCGAGGTCTTGTTGTATGTATTCATTGAGTTCCAGGATCGTAGTGGTTTCACGTTCTATATCTGTATTTCTACCTCCGCCGAACAGTACCCGTCCATCTATCTCCCGGAAATAGTAATACCCGCTGTCGAAATGAAAAATGCCTTTCAGTTTTAAGTTTTTGACAGGTTGTGTTATTATCACCTGTCCTCTCCCCGGTTGTATTTCTTCCCCGGGTAATAAAGAAGGCGTAAAAGCATTGGTGCAGAGGCTAAGCGTTGCGGATCTGAAAATCAGGGTTTCGTTTCTTATCCCGTCTTGCACATGTACCCTTATATGGTCTGCGTATTCTTCAAACCGGATAACATTCGCACCCGTCTTGATTTCAATGCGTTTTGACATTGCCAACTGCATCAATGCCCGCATCATCATTCCCGTGTCCAGTTCTCCTTCACATACATTTTCCACCAAACCTTTGACTTCTTTTTTTGAAAATCCAAAATCATCCAGCTTAGCTGTTGCTTCACGAAAAGAGTTTTTTCCCAGGGCGGGGTGGAGGAGCGCATTCAGTTCATACAAATGATCCAGTATTTCTATGTTGTCTTCATTCAGCAGCTCATGACTTCCGTTCTTTCGGAACCCGATAGCGGCATCTCCCAGCCGATCTCTTAGGATGCGAAGCCCGTTCCGGCGTTTCAGGAAAAGTTGTACGACCTCGTTTTCCTCCATTGCCTGCAGATCACTCCATAATTCCGTCGGACTTCCCATACAGGCGAACCCTGCGTTGCGTGTGCTGGCACCGGTAGGAAACAGCCCGCGCTCCAATACCAGGATTTTCGATTCCGGGTATTTTTCTGCCAGTTCTATGGCCACACTCAGCCCTGCAATACCGGCACCTGTAACAATATGGTCGTAGCTAGTAAATGATTTTTGTTCCCAGTAACTTATCATAACACAGCATCTATTCGGGATGCAGCGAAAAGATACAGAAAACAAGTACTCCACCGAAAAAATGGAAGTAAATAGGCCGGATTTTTGTCTGTTAGTAAGAGAGAGCTGGTTTAGCTACATTATATTGGCATTACCTGGCTGAATGTTATAGCTCAGCCAGGAGCCTGGCGATGAATGAAGATGCCATCACACGTTTTATTAAATAGAACAGTTTTAATACACCCGCATAAATGTGTCTCAGGCTTCCACAGTATCGTAGATTTTGATCTCATTGTATAGTGTATCGCGTTCCACCGGTTGCCTGCCTGCTGCCGAAATCAGGTCACATAGTTCCTCCGTGCTCATAGAAGGGGTTTGTTCTTCAGAGCCTGCCATAGAATAAATTTTCGTGGTATCGTCTATGGTTCCGTCCAGGTCGTTAACGCCAAAGGCTAAGGTAAGTTGTGCGCTTTGCCTGCCGAGCATGGGCCAATAAGCCTTCAGGTTTCTGAAGTTATCCATGAACACCCGGGCGATGGCATATAACCGCATATCTTCGATGATAGAGACTTCCGGAACATGGCTCATGTCATTTTCCTTATTACGAAACTTCAGGGGAATAAAGCAGTTGAATCCGCCGGTTTGATCTTGTAACCGGCGCAAACGACTCATATGATCTACCCGGTGATGGTAGTTCTCAATATGTCCGTATAACATCGTAGCATTACTATGCATGCCCAGCTTATGTGCTGTTTCGTGGATCTTCAGCCAGCCGTCTCCGTCTACTTTGTCTGCACATATCTGCTCCCGTATCTCAGGATGAAAGATTTCTGCACCACCGCCGGGAAGCGATTGCAATCCGGCATTGTGCAGTTGCCTCATGCCTTCTTCCACGGTGAGTTTTGCCTTGCGGAACATGTATTCGAGTTCCACGGCTGTGAATCCTTTGATATGCAGATCCGGCCGGTGAGCTTTGATCTCGCTGATCAATTCACAAAAGAACTCAAGATTCATTTTGGGGTGAACCCCGCCTACGATATGCACCTCTGTAACAGGTTGCCCGTCATATTTTTTGACAATATCCAGCATTTGCTCCTTAGTCAGTTCCCAGCCATCATCGCGGTGCTTGTATTGGCGGGAATAAGAGCAGAAGTTGCAGGTGAAAATACAGACATTTGTCGGTTCTATGTGGAAGTTGCGGTTGAAATAGACTTTGTTGCCGTGTAACGTTTCGCGTACATGGTTGGCTAGCGTTCCCAGGAAACCGAGTTCGCCTTTCTCAAAAAGCAAAACGCCATCCTCTTCGGAAAGGCGTTGTTGATTCTTTACTTTTTCTGCTATTGCAAGCAGGTTCTTATCCAGATTCGATTGTTGAAATAATTCTTCTAACCGTAAAGGGCTGTTCATCATTGTAAGATAATTTTCTTCGTAAGCTGTCCGCCTGCAAAGATACATTGTACCGTGTAAACTCCTTTGGTCACGCCGCTCAAATCGATATTGTGATTTTTTAGCTGCTTATCAGCAACAACTATATTCTTTACCTGCTGTCCCAGTACATTGGTCACGACGATTTTTTCAAGATCGTCTTTATCGGTTATGCTGATTTGGAACTGACCGTTGGTAGTCGGGTTAGGGAAAATGATCAAAGCATTTTCATTTTTTACATACGGTACGCTGGTAGGGTATTGCAGCAGGTGAGGATTCTGCGTGAGCGGATAAGCATAGCCGGTGGGTGTCGCTACATCAGCATTCATAACAGCTGCCTGTTGGGTGGTAAACATTTTATAGCAGGCGTCATATACGTAGTCCATATAATTCATGAACATTTCACCGCCGGTAGTATTGGTACAGTTGGCTTTAGGGAAGGTAGGGCAGTTATCATTGGCATCCTGTTGCCTGGGGGTGTCGGCAATCCCGTCATCGTCATTGCAATTACCGGCACCGATCTGTGTATTGCCCCAGATATGGTTCAATTCAAAGTAGTGTCCCAGCTCATGTACCAGGGTGCGGCCTCCGTTGTACCCGTTTAAGAAAACAAGTTGCCCCGGCCCGGTTTTTCCGAAGGTGCGATAGTTGATCGCTGCCCCGGTTTCGTTTAAAGGCACAATTCCCTGTATATAATAGCTTATCGGGGGACAAACGCCCAAGAGCCCTGATTCGGAGAAGTTGATGATCCAGATATTCAGATACTTAAAACCATCCCAGCCATTAGCACCTCCGCTGGAAGCATATTTGGCATCACTGGCAAAATAAGTGGAACCGGTAGAGCCTGTCTGTACGCTAAAGCCGCTTTGCGTCGTCGTGATGATCTCATAACCCGGAGTAGCGCTACCGTCAGGGGCTGTATGCGCCAGGCCAAACTGGATCTGAGCATTGCCGTATAAGGGCTTAAAAACACCCGGTATCTGCGCCTGGTCCAGCGCCATGCCGTTAAAATCGCGGTTTAAGACAGCCATCTGAGAATCTACACGCAACGCAACACCGGTCGCCCCACCTATAGAACTCAGCTGAGTAGGATTTAATACAATGTGGAAGATCACCGGAACCGTCACCGTAGCGGTGGGCTTCTGGGCTCCCTGCTTTGCCGTGTTTGTCAACCATTCAATTCGTTTCGCCGACTGCTGCTCCGGAATGTTTCTCAACTCCGGGTGTTCTGCCATCACGCGTTCCAAGGCCACATCATTGCCACATTTCCTATGATCCTGTGACATTGCGAGGTGGGAATAAAACAGTGCGGCAGCGGCTACTGCCCATGCTTTCATTTTCATACGCTCCAGTTTTCTATTTAAAGTTAGAACAATTACTTTTCTTTTCGCTTGTTGATCTCATCCCGGATGTTGATAGCCCGAACGTAATCTTCCTGCTCTAAAACCTGCTGTAGGAGGTCATTCAGTTCGTTGAGACTCATATTCTTTATGTTTTCGTCAACGGGGCTGGACCGGGAAACCGATTCTTGCTTTTCGGATGAAGGGCCAGGGGGGAAGGTTGGAGATTCTGTATTCTCGGGCTGGTCGAGGTAAAGACCGGCGGTTTCCAGTATATTTTCATAAGTATAGATCTTGCAGCCGGAGCGTACTGCCAACGCCAGTGCATCGGATGTTCTCGAGTCGATCTCGATGGTTTCTCCATCGGCACTCTGGCAGGATAGTTTCGCGAAGAAGATACCTTCCTCCAGTTTATAGATCACTACTTCCGTAAGTTCTATGGCAAACGAAGTCATGAAATTGGCAAACAAGTCGTGCGTAAGCGGGCGGCTGGGCTGCATGCGCTCCAATGCTACGGCTATGGCCTGGGCTTCAAAGCCTCCGATCACTATGGGTAATCTTCTTAATCCATTTACTTCTCCCAATACTACCGCGTAAGAATGTGTTTGTGTAATACTATGCGATAGCGCTACTATTTCCAGTTCTATCTTTTTCATTAATAGTGTAAACCTTTCAAAAAAAATGGATGTGTAAGATACTTAGTTTTTCATTTTTTGCCTGCTATTATTTTACAAAGATGCTACCGGCTCAGTCCTGCTGCTTTTTGCGGGGTGTTTCTTCCTTTGGGTCTTGTAGTGCCGGGCTGTGCCGTATTCAGGTCATTCCTAAAATAACGTGGGCGCGGCATTGTCGTCATTTTCTCCGTTCTCCTCCTGCACCAATGCAATTTCTTTCAAATCTGCGGTGCCGAATTTGGTACCGACGGTTTTCCAGCCGGTGATATCAATGGTTTCCAGCAAGTCGATCTCTTCTTCCGTCATTTCCGTTTTCTTCTTCCCGCTTTTCACCACCACAACCGGGTGCTGGGACGTCGTCACAAATTTCAGGTAGTTGCCTTCGCCTTCTTTGATAAAATGATATTGGTTTTTCAGGGTTTTTGATTCTATCGTGAATCGCTTGGCGTAAAACTGATCGCTCTTCGTATCGAAATATATAGCTGAGATCACTTTCTCCGGGCTGAATTTTTCCATCAGCAGCAGGTTGTCCGTATCATAGCGGTTGGTGAGCTCGAAATCGGTGAGCTCGTAGTTGCCGTTTTTATAGAAGGTGATGATGCTTTCTCCTTCTTCAAATTTCCCCAGCCAGGTGCCGTTCCCGTCTTTATTCAGCCTGCCTATCGTAGCGTCGAACCATATTTTTTGCCCGCTGAGTGTAGAGCGTCCTTTTTCTTTCAGTTTGATGCTTTTCACGGGGTACTTGGTCACCTGGTTGCCGCCTGCCCCTCTTCCTTTTATCTCCATTTCTTCGAACGGAAAATCCAGTTGCTTGATCCGGGCTTTACTGCCCGGTGAAAGGAGAATGGTTACCAGCTCTGCCTCACCGTTGGGGTTGGCGGTGAAATATACTATTTTGCTGTTGGCGTTTCCCTTGGTCAAGTCGTATTCTTTATCGCGGGTGATGCCTGTTACATTAAACCTTTTTCCGTAAGCGATACCCGTCTTTCCATCCACATAGATCATATTATAGGTCATGCGCTCATCATTCTTTTTGAAAATATCCAGGTGAATGATGTCTTTACCCACAAAGGTCTTGTCGGCCACTTTGGTCACCAGCATCCTACCGTCTTTGCGAAAAACGATCACGGTATCGAGGTCAGAACAGTCGAAGGCGAACTCGTCCTTCTTCAACCCGGTACCGATGAATCCTTCCTTGCGGTTCACATAAAGTTTTGCGTTGGCAATGGCTACATGTGCTATCTGGATGGTCTCAAACGGGCGGATCTCGGTCTTTCGTTCGCGTCCTTTCCCGTGTTTTTTCAGGAGGTTTTCATAGTAAGTTATCGCATAGCCGTTAAGGTTTTCTATATTGTTCTGTACTTCGGCCATTTCATTTTCAATGCCTTTTATCAGCTCATCCGCCTTAAATGCATCGTATCTGGAAATGCGCTTGATGCGTATTTCCGTCAGTTTCACGATGTCTTCGCGGGTCACTTCCCTTCTCAGTTTTTTGATGTGCGGCTTCAGTCCTTTTTCTATAGCCTGCAGCACGCCTTCCCAGGTGGTTTCCTCTTCTATATCGCGGTAGATCCTTTTTTCGATGAATATTTTCTCCAGGGAAGAATAATGCCAGCTGTCCTCCAACTCTCCGAGTCGTATCTTCAACTCGCGGAGCAAGAGGTTCTTGGTGTGCTCCACCGAGTGTATTAACAGTTCGGTAGCTCCCAGGAAGCGGGGTTTCTCCCCTACGATGACGCAGGCATTGGGAGATATGGATATCTCGCAGTCGGTAAAGGCGTAGAGGGCGTCAATAGCCTGATCGGAGGAGACGCCGGGTGCGAGCTGGACGATCAGCTCGACGTCCCTGGCTGTATTATCTACTACGGATTTTATTTTGATCTTTCCATTGTCGTTCGCCTTCAGGATACTATCCACTAACTGGGAGGTGGTGATGCCATAAGGGACGTCTTTGATGGACAGTGTTTTTTTATCTACTTCTTCTATCTTGGCGCGTACGCGTACTTTACCCCCGCGCATGCCATCGTTGTAATTGGCTACGTCTATCATGCCGCCTGTAGCGAAGTCAGGGAAGAGCTCAAATTTTTTGCCTTTGAGGTGTTTGATAGCAGCGTCCAGCAGTTCGCAGAAGTTGTGGGGCAGTATCTTGGTGGAAAGCCCTACGGCAATCCCTTCCACGCCCTGCGCCAGCAGGAGCGGGAATTTCATCGGCAGGGTAACGGGTTCGTTCTTGCGGCCGTCGTAACTCAGCTGCCATTCGGTGGTCTTGGCGTTAAAGGCTACGTCCAGCGCGAACTTGGAAAGGCGTGCTTCTATGTAACGGGCTGCCGCGGCATTATCTCCCGTACGGACATCGCCCCAGTTGCCCTGGGTATCGATGAGCAGGTCTTTTTGCCCGAGGTTGATCATGGCGTCTCCGATGGAGGCATCTCCATGGGGGTGATATTGCATGGTTTGCCCGATGATGTTGGCCACTTTATTGTACCGCCCGTCGTCCATTTCCTTCATGGCGTGCAGGATGCGGCGCTGTACGGGTTTAAGCCCGTCTTCTATTGCGGGTACGGCGCGTTCGAGGATCACGTAGCTTGCATAATCCAGGAACCAGCTTTTGTACATCTCGTCCACATGGGCCGTTGAGGGCATCAATTGTTCGTTGTTCTCCTCCATAATTTGACGGCAAATCTCAAATTCCAAATGAGAAATTCCAAATAGTAGATTGGGGAAGGGAAGAGGGGCATCCTGTTCCCGCCGCCGGTTAACGGAAAATGAGGCTTTTCCTTTTGTTTTTCGGGGCGGGTGCCCAGGGATCTCCGGTCGTTTATTTGAGGTTGAGGGTGGTTAGTTTGAAGCCGCCGGTGGTTAGTTTGAAATCTCCGGTGGTTAGTTTGAAATCCGGTGGTTAGTTTGAAATCTCCGGTGGTTAGTTTGAAATCTCCGGTGGTTAGTTTGAAATCTCCGGTGGCTAGTTTGAAACCGCCGGTGCTTAGTTTGAAGTCTCCAGTGCTTAGTTTGAAACCGCCGGTGCTTAGTTTGAAACCGCCGGTGGCTAGTTTGAAATCGCCGGTGGTTAGTTTGAAATCGCCGGTGGCTAGTTTGAAGTCGCCGGTGGTTGTTGTATGGCTGGCGGCAGGTCTCTTCCAAAGGCTGCCATACTATAGGAATTTGAATGTTTTTATTTTACTATACGATCCCGTGAATTGATCTCCGACCCTTATTCAAAAAAGCAATTAGTGGTGGTATGATTTGGTTGTTAATGTATATGTTGTTATATTTAAGTCGCTCTTCCTATCCAGCCAGTATTATCTCATTTTGGAGTCCTTTTAACGTAGCTAATTAATTGTCTTCATACAAACCGCATTCAATGAAGCAGGTAACATTTAAATATGAAGACTCTCTCGAACTGAGAAATTTTTTAGAATCAGCGAAGATCAGCAGTTACCGGGTTGATCTTGGGAATAAATTCTTTACCTGCAAACATTCCGAGCATCTATTCCAGCTTGCCAAGCAGTTTAATTTAGAATTAGTAGAGGAAAATATTTCATACTGATGCAAACATAGATTCAGTTTTCATAGCCTCCTTTTATAAGGAGGCTTTCTCTATTTTCTTCTCTCCAGCCGCATGAATGTATTTCATAGACCGGCTTTTACGATTGTCCCTGCTTTGCGCTGCACTAGCTTTCCTGCTGTTGACGCCTTATTTGCCCTGAAACTTTAAGGGGGTTAGCTGATCTTGCTCATGTTGTTGCCGTCGGTCTCCTGCAGGAGCTTGCGGAGGAGGGGCTGGTGCTCCTGGCGGTTGAGGGTGGCGTCCTGTGCGAGGAGGTACTGCGCGGCGTTGCGGGTTTCTTCCACGATGCCGGCGTCTTCGACGATGTCTGCTATTTTCAGCTTGAGCACGCCGCTCTGGCGGGTACCGTAGAGGTCGCCGGGGCCGCGGAGGGCGAGGTCCTGCTCGGCGATGATGAAGCCGTTGCCGGTGGAGGTCATGATCTGCATGCGCTTTTTACTGTCTTCGGAGAGCTTGCTGCCGGTGAGGAGGATGCAGTAGGACTGCTCTGCACCGCGCCCGACGCGCCCGCGGAGCTGGTGGAGCTGGGAGAGCCCGAAGCGCTCGGCGCTTTCGATGAGCATGACGGAGGCATTGGGGACATTGACGCCTACCTCGATGACGGTGGTGGCCACGAGGATATGGGCCTGCCCGCTGACGAAGCGCTGCATGTTGCGCTCGCGCTCTGCGGCATCCTGGCGCCCGTGCACCATGGCTATGTGGTATTTGTGATCGGGGAAGAAGACTTTTACCTGTTCGTAGCCGGCGGCGAGGCTTTCGTAGTCGAGTTTTTCGCTTTCTTCGATGAGGGGGTACACGATGTAGGCCTGCCGCCCTTTGTCGATCTCGGTGCGGATGAAGGACATGATGTTGGCGCGCTGCATCTCGTTGCGGTGGCCGGTGACGATCTCCTTCCTGCCGGGGGGCAGCTCGTCGATGACGGAGACATCGAGGTCTCCGTAGAGCGTCATGGCGAGGGTGCGGGGGATGGGGGTGGCGGTCATGACGAGGACGTGGGGGGCTTTTTCGTTCTTTGCCCAGAGGCGGGCCCGCTGGTTGACGCCGAAGCGGTGCTGCTCGTCTATGACGGCCATGCCGAGGTTGTGAAACTGCACGGCGTTCTCTATGAGGGCGTGGGTGCCTATGACGACGTGGATGCTGCCGTCTGCCAGGGCTTTGAGGATGTCTTTCCGCTCCCTGCCCTTGATGCTGCCGGTGAGGAGGGCTACGGGGATGTGCATGGCTTCCAGCAGGGAGTGAATGCCCTGGTAGTGCTGCTGCGCCAGGATCTCGGTGGGTGCCATCAGGCAGGCCTGGAAACCGTTGTCGAGCGCGAGGAGCATGGTCATGAGGGCGACGATGGTCTTGCCGCTGCCGACATCTCCCTGGAGGAGGCGGTTCATCTGCTTGCCGCTGGCGGTATCGATGCGGATCTCCTTGAGCACCCGTTTCTGTGCGCCGGTGAGGTGGAAGGGGAGGTGGTGTTTAAAGAATTCGTTGAAATGGTCGCCTACTTTCTCAAAGATGTAGCCGGGCTGGATGATGTGCTGCTGCCGGATGCGGGCGATGCGCATCTGGGAGAGGAAGAGTTCTTCCCATTTGAGCCGGTGGCGGGCTGCCTGTTCCTGTGCGGCGTCTTTGGGGTAGTGGATCCAGCGGAGGGCGGTGTAAAGATTGACAAGCCTGTATTGGCTGAGCAGCGCCGGTGGCAGGAAGTCGGTGAGCTCCTGGGGTCTGAGCTTTTCAAACACGGCTTGGGTGAGGCGGGCGAAGCTGCGGTTGGTGATGCCGATGGCGCGGAGGCGTTCGGTAGTAGAATAGACGGGCTGCATCTGCGGGATAGCGGCCAGCGATTGGAGGGGTTCCAGATCGGGATGGGCGATGCTGTGAAAACCGTTGAACTGGCTGACTTTACCGAAGACGAGGAATTGTGCGTGTTCCTCCAGACTTTTCCTGACCCAGGAGATGCCCTGGAACCAGATGAGCTCGATGCTACCAGTATCATCATAGAGGGTGGCGACAAGGCGTTTTTTCCGGCCGGTGCCTTCTTCCACGATGTTCAGGATCTTCCCTGCCAGCTGCACGTACTCGGTGGCAATGGTGATGTCTTGGATGCGGTGGAGGGTGCTGCGATCGAAGTAGCGATAGGGGAAGTGGTAGAGGAGATCGGCACAGGTGCGGATCTGCAGGTCTTTAAAGAGGAGTTCGCCGCGCTGCGGACCTACCCCTTTGAGGAATTCGATGGGAGTGTCTAATATGGAGGTGGCGTGGGGGATGGGTGGTTTTATTTAGGTTGTAAAAATAGCAGATTGGAGCCTTGTCTCCTGCGTAATTTTTAAGACGCAAAAGAGCAGGGCGTCCTGTTAACGTCTTTGCCCGATTTTATCTATCTTCATTTTATGAACCGCCTGCTGGTTGCCATCGCCCTGATTATCATGCTGTTTGCGTGCAAAAAAAATAACCCCGAGCTTGCCGCGTGGCAGGAGCATACCCGGGTTGCTGACCGTTATCTTACCCAGATCGACTTCACTGATTCCTTTGGCGTGGTGCGTACAGAAACGGAGATCTATGCTGAAGCAGGGAACCTGAGCGCTGTAAACTGGAACAAGAAGGGAGGTCGGTTTTTTGACGGCATTGTAAAAGATAAGGAAGGCCGGGTAGCGACGATGCTGCTGAACGGGGTGCGTAAACTCCATTTTAGCTATGATGCCGGGGGGCGTATCGTCAAGAAAACAGATATCTTAGTTCTTACCTCCGACACCGTAACGGTTACTTCGTATAGCTATGACGGACAGGGCAGGCTGCAAACGATCACCGACCCCACATATGCGAGAGAGATGTATTATACGGGTAACAACCTGAATGCCGACAGCCAAGTATTGTGGAATGTAGCAAATGGCTCATCAACAAGGAATGTGTATGTTTATAGCTATGACATTGGTAGCAACCCCTTTAATACGCTTCCTGACCTGGTACATTATCTTGATGTGGATATCAGGGGCTCTGCAGGGCTGACCCGAAACCCCATTAAAACGCTCACCCACTATGCAGATGGTCTACAGCAAAGCTATAGCTGGTACAACTGTGTTTATGATGCACAGGGTTACCTGCTGATGAAGGTCACTAATAACAAAGACACGCTCAAGTATTATTATAATAAGTAGCTGGTAGTCTTGTAAAATACGGGATTGGGAAAAAAGAAAAAGGCGAGTTGCCCCGCCTTAAATGTTTTCACAACGGAATAATCCTTATTGTGAATTGCTTTCTAAACACAAGTGTACAATTTTCTTTTCTAGATAAAAAACGTTTTTCAACGGTTTTACAATTAATGGATAATAAATATTTTAAGGGCGAAAATATATGTACTCGAATATGAAAAAAAAAACAATTCTTGGACTTGATCTAGGGACAAATTCTATTGGCTGGGCGTTGATCCAGCAAGATTTTGAGAATAAGCAAGGCGAAATTCTTGGAATGGGGAGTAGAATTATTCCGATGTCGCAAGATATTCTAGGAGAATTTGGAAAAGGAAACTCCGTCTCTCAAACAGCCGAACGTACAGGCTACAGAAGTGTGAGAAGATTGCGTGAAAGATTTCTCTTACGAAGAGAACGGCTCCATAGAATTTTAAATGTATTACATTTTCTTCCCAAGCATTATGCTGCGCAAATAGATTTTGAAAGGCGTTTGGGTAAATTTTTAGATGAAAAGGAACCCAAAATCGCCTACGGCAATGATGGATTTATTTTTAAAAAATCTTTCGATGAAATGTTGGGAGATTTTAAAAAACATCAGCCTCAAATGCTGAAAAATGATAAAGGGGAAGAGAAATTAGTGCCGTACGACTGGACTATTTATTACCTCCGCAAAAAGGCGCTAAAATATCGAATTGAACAGGAAGAACTTGCCTGGATACTTTTGAATTTTAATCAGAAGCGCGGTTATTATCAGTTGCGCGGCGAGGAAGATGAAGACGCAACAAGAACAGCACAAACTAGAATTTATTTTGATACTCAAATAATTAATGAAATTATTGATACTGGTTCAGTTTACAAGGGGCTTAAAGTCATTCAAATAAAACTTTCTAATGGTGATACCGGAAAGTATTTTTCAAAAGAGATACCAAACTGGGTTGGGCAAACCAAGAATGTCATTGTGACAGTGGATTTAGATAAAGAAGGAAATGATAAACTGGAGAATGATGGAATAATAAAAAGGCGTTTTTCTATTCCCACAGAAGACGACTGGGATAAAAAATGGAAACTTGTTAAAATCAAGACAGAAAAAGAGATTAAGAATTCTAATAAAACTGTTGGGACATACATCTACGATACCTTACTTCAAAATCCCAAGCAAAAAATAAAAGGCAAACTCGTTCGCACTATCGAACGGAAATTTTACAAGCAGGAGCTCAAACAGATTTTAGAAAAACAAAAAGAGTTTCATCCTGCACTGCAAAATGAAGATTTGTATAACGATTGTGTGCGTGAACTTTATCGCAATAATGAAACCCACCAATTAACGCTGAGTAAAAAAGATTTTGTTCATCTTTTTATGGAGGATGTTATTTTTTACCAGAGACCATTGAGAAGTCAGAAGTCTTCCATTTCCAATTGTACTTTGGAATTTAGAAAATATAAAGATGAAAATGGGGTGGAGCGTATGCAATACCTAAAAGCCATTCCCAAATCCAATCCCTATTATCAGGAGTTCCGCATCTGGCAATGGCTGTATAATTTAAATATTTATAAAAAGGATAGTGACGTTAATGTTACCAATGAATTTCTAAACACCATTGAGGATTTCGAAAATTTGTTTGATTTCTTAAACGGCAGAAAAGAAATAGAACAGAAACCTTTGCTGAAATTTCTATTAGAGGAAAAAGGTCATAAAGGCAAAATGCTGAATACGGAGATAGAAAAATACCGTTGGAACTATGTAGAAGATAAAAAATATCCCTGCAACGAAACGAAAACGATGATTTCTTCTAGGTTAGATAAAGTTGAAAACATCTCTGATAACTTCTTTATCAGAGAAATTGAACAACAAATCTGGCACATCATCTATTCGGTAAACGATAAAACAGAATATGAAAAGGCATTGAAGTCTTTTGCCAGTAAAAATGGGCTCGACGAGATTTCTTTTTTCGAAGCTTTCAGAAAATTTCCACCATTTAAGAGTGAATATGGATCGTTTTCGGAGAAAGCAATTAAGAAATTATTGCCTTTGATGAGGGTAGGACGATTTTGGAATGAAGATGAAATAGTAAAGCAAAGCGACCCCTATTTTAAGAATATTGAAAATCTGTTACACACTCTTTCAACTCGAAATGAAAATATTGCTCAGAAAGAAAAAGAAAAATGGAATAAATCAATAAATATCAAATTACAGGAAGAATTAAAAGATTTTCAAACAGCTGATATTGCTTTGTTTCAAGGACTGCGCTTGCACATTGCACAGTATATTGTTTATGGCAGACATTCGGAAGCCGCAATAGCCGGTAAATGGAATTCCGCTGATGATTTGGAAGCGTTTTTAAAAGAATTCAAGCAACATTCTTTACGTAATCCTATAGTGGAACAGGTGATTACGGAAACGCTTCGTGTCGTAAAAGATATCTGGATAAAATACGGAAATGGTGTAAAAGATTTCTTTGACGAAATTCATATTGAGCTGGGGCGTGAAATGAAGCAGACAAAAGATGAAAGGGAAAGCGCTACAAAACGAATGACCGATAATGAAAATGCCAATTTACGCATCAAAGCATTATTGGCTGAAATGATGAACGATGTTGAAGTTGAAAACGTTCGTCCTTTCTCTCCGATGCAGCAAGAAATCTTGAAAGTCTATGAAGACGGCGTTTTAAATTCCGATATAGAAATTGAAGATGATATTCTAAAGATCAGCAAAACAGCACAACCCTCATCATCTGATTTGAAGCGGTATAAACTTTGGTTGGAGCAAAAATATCGTTCGCCTTATACGGGTGAAATTATTCCACTTAACAAGTTATTTACACCTGAGTACGAGATTGAACATATCATTCCGCAGAGCCGTTATTTCGATGATAGCTTTAGTAATAAAATCATTTGTGAAGCGGCGGTAAATAAACTGAAAGACAATTACATCGGCCTGGCATTTATTAAAAAATTTGGAGGCTCTATTGTAGAGTGTGGAATGGGTAAATCGGTAACAGTGTTGAAGCAGGATGCTTATGAAGATTTTGTAAAGCAACATTATGCGAAAAATCGAGGCAAGCGAAACAAGCTGATGCTGGAAGAAATTCCTGAAAAGATGATTGAACGCCAGCTAAACGATACCCGTCATATCAGCAAATATATTTCTGGGGTTCTTTCTAATATTGTTCGAGCAGAAGACGGATCCGACGAAGGTGTAAATTCTAAGAACATTATACCCGGCAATGGAAAAGTAACTTCGCAACTTAAGCAGGACTGGGGATTGAATGATGTGTGGAATGATTTGATTTTGCCAAGATTTGAACGGTTGAATCAGCTCACAAATGTGACTCATTTTACAGCCTGGAATGAAAATCATCAGAAGTTTCTGCCAACCGTACCGATAGAATTTTCAAAGGGTTTTTCTAAGAAAAGAATAGACCATCGCCATCACGCATTGGATGCTCTGGTGATTGCCTGCGCTACCCAAGACCACGTAAATTTGCTTAATAACCAATCTGCAAGATCGGATACTAAACGTTACGATTTAAAACGTAAGTTAATGCAGTTTGAAAGAGTCATGTACAATCATCCGCAGACAGGGGAAAGAATTGAGAGAGAGGTACCCAAACAGTTTTTAAAACCCTGGGATGGTTTTACCAATGATGCAAAAAACAGCTTGGAAAAAATTATTGTAAGTTTTAAACAAAATTTGAGGGTTATCAATAAGGCGACAAACTATTATGAAAAGTATGTGGAAAAAGATGGAGTGAAGATTAAGGAGCATTTAAAGCAGGAGGGTGTTAATTGGTCCATTAGAAAATCAATGCATAAAGATACGGTGTCGGGTAAGGTTGATTTGCCATGGTATAAAGTGCCTAAAGGAAAAATTCTTACCGCCACAAGAAAAAACGTAGATACAAGCTTTGATATAAAAACAATTGGAAGCATTACTGATACAGGCATTCAGAAAATTTTGAAAAATTATCTTGCGATAAAAGATAATAATCCTGAAATAGCTTTTTCGCCGGAAGGATTGGAGGATATGAACAAGAACATCGAAAAATACAATGATGGCAAACCTCATCAACCCATAACTAAAGTGCGCATTTTTGAACTGGGTAGTAAATTTCAAATTGGACAAAGCGGCAATAAGAAACACAAATATGTAGAAGCTGCTAAAGGAACCAATTTATTTTTTGCGGTCTATCAAGATGAGAAAGGAAAAAGAAGCTATAATTCTATTCCGTTTAACGAGGCGGTAGAAAGGCAGAAGCAGGGGGCGCAGGTTGTAGAATTAAAAGGAAGTGAAGGTTTTTATTTGTGTCCAAATGATTTAATATATATACCCACAGCTGATGAAATTGAGAATGGAAGTAGTATTGATTTCGAAAATTTCGTTAAAGAAAAAATAGAAAATATTTATAAGGTGGTGAGTTTTACAGGTAATAGACTTTATGGGATACCTTTTATTGTTGCCAATACAATTGTTAATAAGATTGAATACACCCAGTTAAATAAAATTGAATTCGGCAAAGAAAAAGAAAATTGTATCAAACTAAAAGTGAACAGACTAGGTGATATTTCAAAAGCATAGCCTATGATCAAGCGTACGCTCTACTTTGGCAACCCTACTTATCTCAAAACCAAGAATGAGCAATTGGTGATAGAGCTTATGGAAACTGGGGAGGTGAAAACCACTGCCATAGAAGATATAGGTTTGCTAATTTTGGATAATCAGCAAATCACCATTACGCAAGCGGTGTTAGCTAAAATGCTGGAAAATAATGTAGCCATCATCACCTGCAACAATACGCATCATCCCGTAGGCTTATTTCTCAATTTGGATGGACATACGCTGCAAAGTCAACGATTCAAACACCAGGTAGGTGCGTCAGTACCTTTACAAAAACAACTCTGGCAGCAAACCGTCGTTGCCAAGATCAGCAATCAGGCTCATTTATTTGCAGAAAAGAGATTGCCAGAGAAACCGCTGACAAGCCTTGCAGCCAAAGTGAAAAGTGGTGACAGCGACAATTGCGAGGCTCAGGCAGCAGCCTATTACTGGAAGCAACTTTTTCCCGAATTCCTGAATTTCAAACGGTTCCGAGAGGGGGAGCCGCCCAATAACCTGCTGAACTATGGTTATGCCCTGCTGAGAGCTGTAGTAGCCCGCAGTCTGGTAGGGTCGGGGCTACTGCCCACACTTGGTATTTTTCACCGTAACCAGTATAACGCCTATTGCCTGGCAGACGATATTATGGAGCCTTATCGTCCCTATGTAGATAAGGTAGTCTATGAGATCGTAGAAATGAACGGACGGTTTCTGGAGATGACCCCGGATATGAAACAGCAGTTGCTGCGCATACCTGCAATGGATGTAGTGATCGACAACGAGAAAAGCCCGCTGATGAATGCCGTGCAGCGCACTACGGCCAGCCTGGCGAAATGTTTTGAAGGAACGACGAGGAAATTATTGTATCCGGTTTTGTAATGCCTTTGTTTATGAGTTTTGAACGTCTAAATGCCTATCGTATCATGTGGGTACTTGTTATGTTCGATCTGCCTACCGAAACCAAAACAGACCGGAAGATCTATGCGAAGTTTCGAAAGGATATATTGACAGATGGCTTTTCCATGTTTCAGTTCAGCATGTATCTGCGACATTGCAGCAGCCGGGAAAATGCTGAAGTACATATTAGGCGGGTGAAGAAGATGCTGCCGGCAAAAGGCCATGTGGGTATTTTGTGTGTTACGGATAAGCAATTTGGGATGATAGAGATCTTTCGGGGAAGAGAGCATGTGGCTACTCCAGAACCTGTACAGCAATTGGAGCTTTTTTAATAGCTAAAATCGGATGGTTACAAATAAAAAAAACGGGATAATTCCCGTTTTTTTATTTGTGCTGACAACCTGAAATCCTTTACTGTTGCGGTTTTGAATGAAACCTGTTGTCAAAGACCTAAGTTAATTCAAAAGATGAAAGCAATTCACAACCCCGAGCGCCGTATAGTGAACGCCATCTACGTTGTCAAAGACCTAAGTTAATTCAAAAGATGAAAGCAATTCACAACAAAGGTCCTTTTGCAAGGATTCCTTATCTTGTTGTCAAAGACCTAAGTTAATTCAAAAGATGAAAGCAATTCACAACGTCTTCGTCACTGCCATTTAAATACCGGAAGAATGCATGAGCTGCCGGTAATGAGCGTAGTCGGATACCGATCTGACGAAGTAGTAACCTCCCAGCAACGGCCCGGCGATGACCATCAACAGGCTGATAAGAAACAATGCCCGCTCGTCCGTGGCACATAGCCCGATGAGCGCACCGGTGGCGAGGAATATGCCATCGAAGACGGAGGGTCTGCGAAGCTGATGATTGAACAACGCCGCCAGTAACCAACCACCACAGCTGAGCAGCTGCGTGCCGGCCAGGAAGTAGCATACCAGTAAGTTGCCGCTCCCGGCATTGGCCATGATGAGCCATACATTGAAGGGGAGTGCCAACAGCTGCAGCCCCATATCTGCCAGCTTCACAGCAGCGCTTATACGATAGGTATTGTTCATACGCGACCTTAGTTATTAATGGACAAGGGGAGCGTTCCTGGTTCTTCGTTCAGCATGGTGATGCTACAAAATACCGCAGCATCACCCGGTAAATAGGATTACTTGCCGGATAAGGCTTGCCTGAGCATTGCCATCATTTCGTCTTTTTCTTGGAGCATGCGTTCGTAGAGTGCAATCTTTTCTTCGTGGAGCTTTTTTATTTCCTCAATAGGATTAATATTAAAAATTGGTTGCGAGTTACCGATATAGGCATCTTTTTCAATATTGAAGGTGTTCGCAATTACATTCACTGCCTGCTCTTCATCAAAATTCTGAAAGGCTTCTGCAGGTATCTTTAATACACCGGCTATCTGCTGCAGGATGGCTGGCTCGATGGTTTCCTTCTGCTCCAGGAGGGAAATTTTCTTCTGGTTCCAGTCGTCGCCGAGGTCGGCAGCCAGGGCCTCCTGCTTGATGCCGAGCATTTCGCGGAAGCGTTTCACGTTGCGGCCTTCGTGTATTTTCTTGTCCATAGGTTGGTCTTTATAAGTGGTCAAATTTAAGTTTTTGCGGGATATAAAGGGCTGTGTAAAAATAGGGGAAATGGGGGAGGGCAGCTATGGCGGAGGGTTCATGGATGCCCGCTTCCCTAAATGTGCTCCGTCTGCTGTTGCTTTATTCCGGGGTCCTGCGGACTGCAACACTGTTTTACCGGAGAAAACATCTTAGTGAACGGCAAGAGACAGGCGGCTTTCGCGATAAATTTATCAGCGAAAATTAGGTATTTATACTTAGAATTTATTATTATTGCGTAAATCCAAATTTATACTAACATGAAACGTTATGCAATTGTTCTCGCACTGTGTGCGACCACATCGGCCTATGGCCAAAGACTGATCGATCTTGAATTTAAGCTGACCGCACCGACGCCCAATACGACGGTCAACAGCAATGTGGCATTTACCACCGGCTTCACCGTCAAGAATGTAGGGACCACCACGCTGAAGGCCACGGATAGCATCGCCTGGTTTTACACGCTGGATGGCAAGGCCGAAGATTATGATAACGACGGCCAGCCGGATGTATTTGTGAGCACGGGTACGCAACTGGCGCCCAATGCCACTATAACGGGGCCTAGCTATAGCATCACCTACACCATCCCGGCGTCTTTGAACGGCACGACACACCAATATGGAATAGGAGGTATCGTACTTAACAGAAGCCTGGACTCTGCCAAGGACAATAATATTGCCAATAATACCTCTTCGAATCCTATCATCTTTGGTACAGGTACGTCTTCCGTATCAGAAGTGAAAGGATCCATTGTAAAGAACAGGGTATTGAGTGTCTATCCGAATCCTGCTGTTACCGAGGTACATGCCAAGATCGACCTGGGAGCTACGAACTATGTTTCCTACCGCCTGACGGATATCACGGGAAGGACTGTTGTATCCGGTGATAAAGACAGACTGTCGAAAGGCGAGCATGTTATCCGTATTGCTCTTCCTGATCTGATGCCGGGGCTTTATTTTTTCCACGTGGTGGTGGGCGACGCCATTATCTCAACGGATAAGCTGTATATCACGAAATAACATTTTCTACTATAATTTATGAAAGACCGCCTGCAGAGCGGTCTTTTTTTTACCTGGTTTTTTCAGACGTTTTACCTGTGCAGTTCAGGGGGCTGAACTTTTCTTCTGAAACCGGTGAAGCCAGCCGAAAACGAACCCGGTGACATACTATAGGAGGGACTTCGATTTTCGTAAACCGCGGCTATTGACTATCGTGACATGATACCTTCCTTTTCGTTTTTGATGAAGATTTTTCTCATACTGCGTCTGCCTTACAGTATTATATAATCCAAGATCGTATTTGTTTTTGCTTAAGCCAACACTAAGAATGGTGAAAGAGTTTGATGAGATGGCGCGTGAGCTTTCCCTCTATAAGCCTGATGGAAGGGCAATACACAGGCAGGTAGATTGGGAAGATGCAGGGTGAAAACTAGCTGCTACTTTTTATACGCAGATGTATTAGGGGAGGACTTTAATAATATTACCTCCTCTGTGCCCTTGCTTGTATTCTTCTTCATTTTTTCCTTGCTATAAAAATGAGATGGGAAGCCATCTTATCTGGTCCCCCGGAATAGGACTTGTGATACAGGGCGATCGTTTCAAAATGAGCTGCCAGGAGGCTGTGAAAATGATCTGCCTGATAATAGTACACATAGGCTTTGTCGCCGCTGCTTGCTGTTTCGTAGCCGGAACTTTCATAATCGCCTTCTATAAAACTAAGATAGAGTATGCCCCTGTCATTCAGCAGCATGGTGCTATCTTTTATCAGTTTTGAAACGTCCTGTCCGGACAGGTAAGGGATGCAAAAGCCGCAGACGATAGCGTCAAATGTAGTGGTGAGGGTATCGATGTGCCTGCAGTCCATGACGCGGAAGCTGGCAGCGGGATTGTTTCGGGATGCGAGCTGAATCATATTGGGGGAGACATCCACTGCCTGAATCTTAAAATCGGGTCTGCGGGCGAGGAGTTGGCGGGTGATATTGCCGGGACCGCAGCCTATCTCCAGGATGTGCGGATTTTTCTTTTCTACCTGCTGGCAAAACTGATCGTAGGTATCATCATAGAGATCGAGGTCCATAAATTTTTCCTGGTAGTGTTGTGCGACTTTATCCCAGGTCTCCAATGTCCGTTGATATTTATCCATCGGTAATGATTGTTGTGCAGCCCTAAGTTACCCTCATTCTCTCAGAGTTACGTACAGAATTTGCCCGGCTGACCCAGTGTTTTTTCCACTTTTGTACCCAAGTCTACGCTGAAATTTAAAAGTGAAACAGTGGTTGAATTGGTTTTGCATCGTGTACATCCGCCCGGGCGTAATGGCTATACGGCTAGCTATAGCTTTATTACAAAGCTTGATGGTTTGCCTTCTCCAGCTCCAGCCAAAAATGCATGCTGCCATGGGGTTGTGTCAGTTTTATATCTTTCTGGAAATACCAGGCACGGATCACCAACGAGGAAAGCCTAAACCCGGGTGAAAGCCTGCCTCAATCCGTAACATCTTAAAAACTAATTCTCTCCCATCCGATCTACTTCCTTTGAGGGTTCCCTGGCATCTTTTTTATCATGGAATAACGGAACTTTAATAAAATCAGTTTACAATGGATAAGAACACAATTTGCCTTTGGTATGATGGCGCGGCAGAGCAGGCTGCACAGTTCTATGCTGATACCTTCCCCAACAGCAGGGTGAATGCCGTGAACCTGGCACCGGGCGACTACCCGGATGGTAAAAAGGGACAGGTGCTGACGGTTGAATTTACGGTGATGGGTATTCCTTGTGTAGGTCTTAACGGCGGCCCCACATTCAAGCATAGTGAGGCATTTTCCTTCCAGGTGATGACAGAGGACCAGGAGGAAACGGACCGGTACTGGAATGCAATCGTAGGAAACGGGGGACAGGAAAGTCAATGCGGATGGTGCCGGGACCGCTGGGGGCTCTCCTGGCAGATCACGCCGAGGATATTGCTTGAAGCTACTACCCACAAAGACCAGGAAGCTGCCAAGCGTGCGTTTGATGCTATGATGACGATGAAAAAGATCGATATAGCGGCGATAGAATCGGCCATGCAGGGGAATAAGTAAAAGGACGGTTATGTTATAAACGGATGTCTATTCCTCCAGCCGGAACAGGATGGGTAGTCTCATGTATACTTTTACCGCCCGTCCGTTTTGCTTGCCGGGTATCCATTTGGGCATCGCGGATATGACCCGCAAGGTTTCGGCATCGAGATCTTTGCCGGCACTGCGCTCAATAACGATATCTGATATACTGCCGTCCTCGTTCACTACAAATTTTGTATGTACTTTTCCTTCCCGGCCCTCCTTACGTGCGGCTTTGGGGTAACGTATGGTGGTACGCAGGTACTCCAATAAGGCCTTATCACCTCCCGGAAATTGAGGCATCTGCTCGATCATGGTGAATATCTCCGGTGCTCCGCTTTGGGCAGCCACGCGGGTAAAGGGCAGCAGGGCAAAAATGAGGAACAGGAGATTTTTCATGTGACGGATGTTCTACTTGCAAAGAAATGCAATATTCCTAAAGGAGACCTGCCGGTTCATAAAAAGAGGCAGATGATGAATTGCTTTGCCTTGTTGCAGACTGATGGAAGCCGCAGGAGCATGTAGCCAGGTTCCTCCCGCCATCCGGCACCACCTTTTTATCCATCTTTGCGTGCCACTTGCCCGTTTTTCATCACGAACTGAACGGTGCTACTGCCGGGATCTATGGGGCCGCAGGCAGTTGATGCTGTTCTTCAGGAGAACGGCCGTGCTGCCGGAAATCGAGAAACGTATTTTGCTGTTCTTTACAACAATATCCTGCAGGTCGCTTGTCTGGAACAGGCGGATGTCTTTTTCATCCAGCGGGATGCGGTACACCAGGAAAAAATTCTCGTTTATGTATTTGGGGAAAAGGGTAGGAGGATAGCCGCAGCTATAGCGTGAATGTTCTTCCCACTGCCTTTTATAGATGGGTTCCAGATTTTCCCGCGTTTGTTTTCCATCGAACGCCAGGCTTTTTTTTCCTGAAAACTGAAAAAGGACACTCATGCCATCCCGCAGCTCATAAGGTGAACTATAGTTCAATAATCCCAGCGAATCTTTTTCTGAAACAGGGTACTCAAAGTCCTCCACATATAAACTCAGGCTGACAGACTTATCGCTTTCAGATACCAGTTCGAAACGCAGGTAACCGCTGTTATTGCTATCGCTAAAAGCCTGTTGCAGGGAGGCGGTTGATTTATTGTTTCTTCTTACTACCGTGTTGCAGTCATTCGCTTGCCGGCAAAAAGCAGCCTGGGTCATTACCATAGAAAACATAAAGAACGCTCCGCTTAATTTAACTGAAATTGACATGCTGTTATATATGGATGAAATTGTCAAAGACCTAAGGTAACTCAAAATAGGAAAGCAATTTATCCGGATAAAAAACCCATTAGTTTTCTGATCTTTATTCCTATTTTTAAGAATAACAAACGTAAGTATATGGGGCAGCTAAGTTTACTGGCGGAGTCACTCATTGGCTCGGAGATTGTGAAGTTAGGGAACGAGATCAGCGTGCGGATCTCAAAAGGCGAAAAAATATTCAACTATACTATCGGGGATTTTGACCCGTCTCTCTTCCCGATCCCGAAGGAGCTGGAAGATGCTATTGTGACGGCTTACCGGCAGCATTTTACCAATTATCCTCCGGGTGACGGCACCCAGGATCTGCGGGAGGCTGTTATACGGTTTATCAAAGAGTTTGAGGGGATCGAGTACACCCTGGATGAGGTGCAGATTGCCAGTGGCGGACGCCCGGTGATCTATACTGTGTTCCGCACGTTGGTGGATGAAGATGATAAGGTGGTCTATGCGGTGCCGTCCTGGAACAATAATCACTATACCCATATGAACTGGGGGAAGCATTGCTTGGTGGAGGCACTGCCTGAAAATGACTTTATGCCTACGGCAAATGATCTGGCTCCGCATGTGGCCGGTGCTTCGCTGCTTTGCCTTTGCTCGCCTCAAAACCCTACCGGTACTACTTTTCAAAAAGATGAACTGGAAAAAATATGTGACCTGGTGCTGGAAGAGAACCGGAAAAGAGGGGATCATGGAAAGAAGTTGTACGTGATGTACGACCAGATGTACTGGATGCTGACTTACGGAGATACGAAGCATTACAACCCGGTTTCCCTACGCCCGGAAATGAAGGAGTACACCGTGTTTGTGGATGGCATATCGAAGGTGTTTGCAGCAACCGGTGTGAGAGTAGGCTGGGCGCTGGGACCGGCAAAGGTGATCGGGAAGATAAAGGCCTTCCTGAGCCATATAGGTGCCTGGGCGCCGCTGGCAGAACAGAAGGCAACAGCCAGTTTTTTAACGAATAAGGATGCGGTCGTTTCCTACCTCGAGCCTTTTAAACAGGGGTTGCAGCTGCGGTTGCAGAAGATCTATGACGGGGTGATGCAACTGAAGGGAAAGGGTTATCCCGTGGATGCCATCGCGCCGCAGGCTGCATTGTACCTTACGGTTAAAATCGATCTTTCGGGCAAGTATGCAGGGGAGCAGTTCCTGGAAACACAGGCGGATGTGACTACCTATATTCTCAGCGAGGCTAAGCTGGCCATCGTACCGTTTTCCTGCTTTGGGGCAGGGGATTCTCCCTGGTACCGCATCAGCGTGGGCACTTGCAAACCTGAGGAACTGGAGGAGATCTTTAGCGGTTTGGAGCGGGCTTTAGCGAAGGTGAAGGCGGGTGCACACCAGGCGATCGCATCCACTGTATAAGCGGGAACAACGGGTTATATCGAGTTATATCGATTTGTAGGAATTCCCGGTTTTGATCACAGTGCCTTCGTCGAGCAATAACCGCAGGATAGGTATTACCTCTTTATTGCCTCTGTCTTTAAAATGCAGTAAGATGCCGGGTAGTGTGAGTTCGTTGGATTGGAGCAGGCTGGTCAGTTGTTTTCTAAGCTGGTTTTCTGAAAAGGGAAGATTTGTTTTTTGCAGGCATATGTCACAGTGCCCGCAGTCTGCTGTAGTCATTTCATCAAAGTATTCCAGGATCATTTTCTCGCGGCACAGGGTTTCATTTAGCAGAAAGTCCAGCATTTTCTGCGTACGTTGCCGGTGTTGTTCCCTGAGTGTGGCGATACGCTGCAGGTCTATACGTAAATGATTGCTGTCTACCCGGTAGTGATGAAAATACAACTGGGGTTTATCTGTTGCAGGATGATAGCTGAGCACCTGCATCTGGTGAAGTTGTTTTAGGGACCCTTCTACTTGGTCCTTTTCCATGCGGCATCTCCTGGCTATATCGCCGGTTCGTATGCCCACGGGGAAATAAAATACGGAACCATACATTCTCAATATATTCAGGCATACCCTACCCAGGTGGGCCTGAGTAGCTACCAGGTCGTCTATGACATCGCGTTCCGCAGTGAACTGCACTGTAGCCTGTTTGTACACGGCATCGGTCAGGGTCCATAGTCCATCCTGTTCCAATAATTTCAGCGCAGCTAAAGCCGGCAGCACATCTAAATGGAATTTTTTACAGAAATCCACAGGGTCGAAATCAAAATAATCGTCCGGTTCGGTGCCGATCGCTAATTGCAGGTATTCGCAAACGGACTGGTAAACATTCCGCAGGTAGGTTTCGCCCGGGAATTTTATCGATGTACTTTCTTCCAGGCGCTGAATATCTTTCCTGTCCCAAAGTAAAAGGGCCGTGGCTTTTTGTCCATCCCTGCCCGCACGCCCGGTTTCCTGATAGTAGGCTTCCAGGTGTTCCGGGGCATCATAGTGCAGCACGGTGCGTACATCAGCTTTATCAATGCCCATTCCAAAGGCGGTGGTCGCTACCATGGTCTTTACTTCATCTTGCATCCAGGTAGCCTGTACGTTTTCGCGCAGCTTTTTATCCATACCTGCATGATAGCAGAGGGCGGCCACGTGTTGCTGCGACAATGTCTTTGCCAACATTTCGGTTTGTTTCCGGCTGCGGCAATAGACTAACGATGTGGTATTGTTTTGTAATGCATGTATCGCATCCTGTATTTTGTTATCCGTTCGGGACACCTGGTAGAAAAGGTTTTCCTTTTTAAAGCTTTGTTTGAAAAGGACCGGGGCAGTTAGTTTTAACTGGCTGATCATATCCTGCTGCACATAGGGCGTAGCGGTGGCTGTAACTGCCAGAAACGGCACTTCCGGAAAGATGTCTTTCAGCGTCGCTATCTTCAGGTAATCGGGCCGGAAATCGTGCCCCCATTGCGAAATGCAGTGCGCTTCATCTACCGCAAACAGGCTTATATGGATATCCGGCAGGTATTCATTGAACAGGTTTGACTGCAATCTTTCCGGGGAGAGGTAGAGGAGTTTGTAAGCTCCCTGCTGTGCGTTTTCCAGGTGCCGTTTTACATCCTGATAATGCATGCCTGCGTGAATGGCTACGGCTGGAATGTTCAGTTGTTTGAGTCTTTTTACCTGATCCTGCATGAGAGCGATCAGGGGGGATATCACCAGGCAGCAACCCTCCTGTGCCAGTGCCGGAATTTGATAACAGAGGGATTTACCTCCGCCTGTGGGCAGTAAGCCCAATACGTCCTTCCCTCCCATCACAGCCGAGATGATCTCTTGCTGTAAGGGGCGAAATGCCGAATATCCCCAATAGCGCTGCAGTATGTTTTCCAGGTTCGACAAAGCGATATTTTACATAAAAAAAATGATTCCGCAAGATAACGGCGATCAATGATATTCTTACGATACCGGTCCGGATCTGACCGAATTACGTGTCACCCTCCTCTGACTTTATTTTTGTGTGCCCGAGGTGAACTTCGTCCATGTCTTTTTAGCGAGATAAAAGAACAGTATTATAAATATCGCAGCCATGAAAACGGGCAGTAACAGGCTCATGACCGATCCTGTGATGGCAGCGGTGTTTTCGGCAGTGGCTACCACTGCGTTCCCGGATCCAAGTGTGACTTTGCTGCTCAGCAACCGTAACAGCCCTGTACCTGAAGCGATCAGTCCTGCACCGCCGCCGCCGGCTATTATGCCGATGGTCCATTTCATCCATTCGGTTTCCACAGGCATCACCGATGTGGCGAGCAAGGCGCCGGCAGCCATCGAAAGCGGGGTCGCCATGGCATCGAGGATATTATCCACAAAAGGAATGTAATACGCTGCAATTTCGACTACTGCGGCTGTAGCTAAACTTACCAATGCGGGTGTAGTGGAAAGCCATAAAAAACTCCCGGTAAACTGAAACCAGTGAAACCAGTGAAACCGGCTGGAAAGTCCGGCAATCAGCATAGGTATAAAAACACGGAAGCCGCAGCAGGCACTTAATGCTATGCCCATTGCTGCGGCCGCCCATGTATTTGAATCTATCATCATCCTTTGTACGATGATTTTGCCCGGTTATTTGGTGTGCTAATTCAGTTTCTCTGCCAATGTATATTTTCTGCCTTTGTTTTGTTCTTTGAGCCAGTTGAGCAATGGGTTAAAGTATTCGAGCATGGCATTGGCATTCAGCTCATCGCCGGTAGATTCTTTCAGCACGTCACGCCAGTCTTTGGAGGCTCCGGAGTACATGATCTTCTTCAGAAAATCCCCGATCCCTTTTTGCCCGTAGTAGTTTGTTGCGCGCGGATCCTGGTGCAGGATATTCTTTGCAATATGGTTGTGCAGCTGGTAAAGGATCACATAGGAAAGGGCATAATCATAATATTGCGCAGCATCATCGTTGATATGGGTTTTGGTCGCTGCGTCGCAATATTCCTCTCCGCGGGTAGTTGGCGGTACGATGCCCTGGTATTTTTTGGCCAGCTCCCACCATTTGGCATTGAACTGATTTTCAGGCAGGTTGTCAGTATAGAGTGCTTTTTCAAAATTGCTCATGGTGCCGCAGGAGAAGAACATAAAGACAACAGAATTAAGTGCTTCTTTCATTAAAGATTGAACACTATCTGTTTTGACATCTGCCGGTATCAGTTGGCGTCCTACGAGATAAGGTTTTTGCATGGCTGCCATTCCCATCATGCTTCCTATGGCTTCATGGTAGGCACGGTTCGCCCCTCCGCGCAGTAATGGTGGCACATCAGGGTTGGAATAGGTCAGGTAATAATAGATATGTCCCAGTTCGTGGTTGGCTGTTTCCCACCATTCTGTGTTGGGTTCCACGCTCATCAGGCTGCGCACGTCCCGGTCGAGGTTCATATGCCAGGCGGAGGCGTGGTTGTTCTTTTTTACATTGCTATCGGAAGGGTAGGGGTACAGGCTGGATTTATCCCAAAACGATGCGGGCAGCTGAGGGAAGCCGATACTGGTATACAGTTTTTCTCCTTCTTTTACGATCCATTCTTTTGATTTTTGTCCTAATACTTTATCCAGATCGAGCCCTTCTACCGTTACGGCGCTGCTCCAATCCTGTCCCCAACGGTTGGTAAGCCAGTGGGCGGGGATATAATCAGGTATCTCAGCCTGATTGTATTTTTTTGCCAGTTCATAGCGCATCCAGGTATGCAGCTCGCGGTAAAGCGGGTAGAGTTCGTTCATCAACCGGTCCATGGTTTGCATCATTTCCCCGGTTTTCATGTTGTAGTCCGATACCTGGTAGGTAAAGTAATCAGGATAACCCAGCTCCTGCACCGTTTTGTTGCGCAGCTCCCTGAGATGGACCAGCCCGCCTTTCAAATTCCTGCCTACTTCTTTACCCGAGTTCCAGGCAGAAAGGCGTTTGTCCAGGTTGTTCTCTTTTTTTAACACCTCATCCAGGTCATTGGTGCTTACTTTTTTGCCATCCAGCATGTACTGGAACCCGTAAAGCTTTTGGGTCTGTGTATTTTCTGCTTTGATCCGTTGCTTCACGATGTCTGCTATCGTTTGCGGGTTATTGGCTGCGGCATAAAGGATCACTTCAAATTGTTTCCGCTGTTTTTCATCCAGTTTATCTTTTTGCTCCAGGAACTTTTTGGCAGCTTTGATGTTTTCAGCACTGCCGGTAAAGGCTGCCATCGCTTCATCTGCTGCCTGTGCTGCCTGGGAAATCGTGGAATCTCCTTCCCTGATCTCAATGTTGGCACGCCATTGGGCTTCCGAGGCGTTGGTGTAGAGTTTCACGTACTCTATGGTGTACTTATCCAGGAAAGCTTGTGCCTCGGCATCGGGCGATTTACTGCCTTTTGACTTGTTGTTTGCTTGCTGGCAACCTGCAAATGCTAGAGCACCTGCCAATGAAAGGGCTATGAATTTCTTCATGGTTAGAAAAATGATTTCTGTAAAAATACGCAAACCCGTGGATGAAAAGCAGGTTATAGAGTGGGGGAAATCGCAACGTGTCCCGCTACGGTTTACCCATAAATTTTATCGACAAATACGGGTTTTAAGCCATAATTCCACAGATGTGTTTTTATTTCGGGATATTGGATGATCTGCGCAAGCGATGCTGTGGGTATCCAGTTACAATTATTGAAGCGGTTGGTCTGATGAGGCATCAGTTGTACATTCACTCCCAACTGTTGTAATTCTATCCCGAACAGGATAATGGTGGCAGCCTGCGTCTTTTCCCGCAACCGGTGCCATGCAATTTGCTCATCTGCGGTCAGTTCCAACAGGGTATAATCAGCCGGCTGCAGCTTGCAGGCTTCGAGTATTTTCATCAGAAGGGGGCGCTCTTCCGACTCTTTAATCCAGTTTGATACTAAAATCAGTACTTTCTTAGCTTCCAGGTGCTCTAAAGCGGGATGCGCATGTTCCCAAAAAACATCCTGGCTTTCCGGTACGACAGGCGTCTTTATTAGATCGGGAATATCTGAGTTTACCATATGTGAAAATGCCTTCGGGAAAAATTTCGTTTATTTGCGAAGTTAATTCAAATAACACCTTTCAGAATCATGAGTATTGCAACTTCAGCGATCAAAATTCAAAAGACAGACAGCTCGAGAATAGACCAGCTCCATCCCGAGAATATACAGTTCGGAAAACTCTATTCCGATCATATGTATATCGTACATTACGAGAACGGTGAATGGCAGCAGCCGGAGATTATGCCTTACGGCAACCTGAGCTTAAGTCCCGCGACCACATTTTTTCACTACGGTCAGGCGATTTTTGAAGGGGTAAAAGCATATAAAGATGTAAACGGTGCCATCACTATATTCCGTCCGCATGACAACTGGAAGCGTATGAATGTCTCTGCTGAACGTATGGGTATGCCGGATGTGCCGGAAGAGTTATTTATCGAAGGTATGCGCACGCTCATCGATCTGGATAAACAATGGGTGCCGAACGGGGAAGGTACCTCGCTCTACATCCGCCCGTTCATGATAGCTACCGATGAATTTATCGGTGTAAAGCCGGCAGAGAAATTCTCTTTCATTATCATTACCAGCCCGGCAGGTCCTTATTATGCAAAACCTGTTTCCATCTTTGTACAAGATGACTATGTACGTGCATTTCCTGGCGGGATCGGCTTTACAAAAGCGGCCGGTAACTACGGGGCATGTATGTATCCTACGATGAAGATCCGTGAAAAAGGCTATGATCAAAACCTGTGGATGGACGGTATCGAAAGAAAATATGTTCAGGAAATAGGAACCATGAACTTCTTCGTGGTGATCGGCGATAAAATATTGACTCCCAATACCGGTGATACCATTTTAAAAGGCGTGACCCGTGATAGCGTGATCACCCTTCTTCTTGATGCCGGGTATACGGTAGAAGAGCGCCCGATCAGCATAGACGAGATCGAAGAAGCGTACAGGAACGGTGAACTGAAAGAAGCATTCGGTACGGGAACGGCTGCATCCATTGCACCGATCTCTACTCTTACGTTCCATGAAGATGTCATGGAATTGCCTCCTGTAGAGGAATGGAAAATAGCAAATTGGGTGAAAAAGGAAATGAACGATATCCGCTATGGTGTGAAAGAAGACACACGCGGCTGGGTATTTAAAGTATAACTTCAAATTGCATTTATTTAATTGACGATCCGATCCGATCCGATCGTCAATTTTTTTGCCCGTATATAGGGGATACTATGAAACTTGGGTGGCGTTCGTTGGTACCGTTCATCGTTGAATCTCTGTGAAACAGGATAGTACAGGATCTTTTTAGTTGATCATCACCCAGTTGAATCCAAACCGGATCATAAAATTCTGAGTCGGGTAGTTGGGTGCTGCCAGGTTGTTGGTGACAATCAGCTGCTGCAATTGATCCCCCATAACATAAGCGCGGAAGTTTTTGATCTTGAAATTAAAGAATAAGGCCACTTCGGGGTAGTTGGTGATGGTAGTTGCATCCTGGTAATAGAAGCGATTGAAAAACGGAGAATACCCGGCTGCTTCGTATGGTGTATGATAGCGCACATCAAAACCCGTTGCCAGATCGAGCGCCCTTTTAAACGCCTTCGTTTCGATAAAGAGCTTATGCCTGCCCATAAATCCCGGAACGTTTACGGGGGCACCTCCCGTTTTCTGTTGATAGGCTATTTCATTGTCCAGTTTCAGGATGCCCAGGCTAAACCGCTTGTTCAGCCATAGCTGTGTGATATTGAATGCCGAGCCGGATTGGTCGAACTGCTGTTGCTGATTGAGGTATATATAATTTGTGACCAGGTAATTTCTGAGCCCGGCACTTAGCTTCAAAAAGGCATTATCCCATGATGCCGCAATGCGGGTGATGCTTTCTTTACCATAGCTTTTTCCTGTATTGTAGAACCGGTTGTTGTAAATCGTGTAATTATAAGGAGCGTTGTTCAGCGACTGCTGAAATCCAATCTGCACCCTGCCCAGTTTTTTTGAGATGTCTTTTCCTATGGACGCATCTACCAGGAAATTTCCTGCGGCTTGGCCGGTAAAGAAGAATTTGACAGCACCCTCGTAACTCCACTGTTTTTGGCGCAGTGCCTCTTTTTTCAGGCTGCCCTCCAGGTAATTGCTGATAAAACTGTTGACAGACTCCCCGGATACGTAATAGGTACTAAAGCGGTCGGTTCGTACACCTATCCCCGCATTGATCTCCAGTTGCTGATCCTCTTTTCCTATAAAACCATTCAACAACAAGGCATTGTCTACGTAAAACCATTTTTGTTCCATCAACACCGAGTCTTCCGAATCAAAGCTTGCATCGAAAAGCGGTGCGTAGTCTTCTGCTTCCGGTTCCAGGTCTTTAAACTGGTACTTTTGTGACTCCATCTGTAAACGATGCGTGACCCGGAAGCGGGGCGTCAGCTTATAAAAATACTGGCTGGAATCTGCGCTATAGGTAGTATCCGATTTACCCACCGTATAACTGTGCTGCAGCAGCATGCCGAAATCCCGCATCACGTTGGTCACATGAGAACGCCGGGCGCTATAAGCCGGAGATTCAAACCGAACCGGTATGACCTGGCGGTTGGAATAGTCGGACAGGCTCAGAAAGGAGTCCGCTACAATGCCTCCGTTTTCATCATTCTGTTCTTTATTGTACACGATACCGGCATTTAACGTATAGTGCTGATTGCGTGATGTATAGTTGGTATTGATAAAGCCGTTATCCTGGTTGGTGCGCTGGATCTTGTAAAAACCCGGTGAGGTGGTTTTCCTGTACTGAAACGCGAAGTTCCAGTAAGGTTTAATATTCTGTGTGTGCAGGATACTGGCATATTGCTCCTGTTTGCTCGCCAGTTGATACACAAACTGGGTATACGGGTTCGTCGTATTGTAGTATTTTAAACTGTCTAACTGGTAGCGGTAGGGATCGAAGGAGCGATAGCCCAATGTAGGACCGGTACGGTATTCGGGAGTGAAGAACAAATTCGTGATCGGACTTCCGGAATTACCGGTATTTTGATACCAGGGCTGGCTGAATGCCCTGCGGTGGAAGGTATGGAGCAGGGAATCAGGGTATTGGTTCATCCGGGAATTCAGCTTTCGATAATAGATTTTCGTCTTTGCATCTTCCCAGTCACTGCTGTTCGTCTTACTGGATGTATCCCGTTGGGGGGCATTTTGCAGGGTTACCGGCGTGCCGGGAACTGCCTGCGCCTGCGCCGGGTTGCCCACCGCGGAAAACAGAAGACTGAATAGTAAGGTTAGATAAAAGTATACGGATCGCAAAGGACTGCCTGTTAAAACTTGCCTGCGAAATTACTACGAATAAACAATAAAGCGGCTGAGTGGTTTTCCCCCGCCACTAAACAACATCGGCGAACGGCGCCAGAACCGTACTCCACTCAACATCTGTTTACTGCGACCTTAAAAATACAAGGCATGCTTTTTATCCTGATTTTCAATATTAATGACCTTGGATATGAGACAGTTTCCCTTATACGTTTCTATTTTTTGCCTCAGTTTTATCAGTGCTACCTGTAAAAACAAAGCACTACAGAAACAGGATAACCCGCAACTGACAGCGATAAAATTGCCACCGGGCTTTAGCATTGCTGTGTTTGCCGAAGTGGATAATGCGCGTTCGATGGCGTTGGGGGACAACGGAACGGTATTCGTGGGCAACCGGAGCGGGGAAAGCGTCTATGCACTGCGTGATGAGGACGGCGATGGCGTGGCAGAAAAAAAATACACGGTAGTGTCCGATATGAATACGCCTAACGGTGTCGCCTTTAAAAATGGGTCCCTTTACATAGCACAGGTGGATAAGATCTGGCGTATCGATCATATCGAATCTCATTTACAGCAACCTCCGAAGCCTGTACTCGTTACGGACCAGTATCCCGGTGATAAGCATCATGGCTGGAAGTATATTGCCTTCGGACCTGATAACCAACTGTATGTGCCGGTAGGCGCACCCTGCAACAATTGTGACGACCATATAAAAGATCCGCGTTATTCCTCCATTACCCGGATCAATGCGGACGGCAGCGGGCAGGAAGTATATGCGCATGGCATTCGCAATACTGTGGGTTTTGACTGGCACCCGGTTACGGGGGAGTTATGGTTTACCGATAACGGCAGGGATATGATGGGCGACGACTTGCCACCTGATGAGCTGAATCGTGCTCCACAGAAGGATATGCATTTCGGTTATCCTTATTGTCATGCCGGTGATCTGCCGGATCCGGAATTTGGAAGCCAGCATAACTGCAGCGAGTTTACAGCACCGGTGCAGAAGCTGGCGCCTCATACTGCTGCCCTGGGAATGAAATTCTACACGGGCAATATGTTTCCGACGGCATACAAGAATCAAATCTTTATAGCCGAGCATGGTTCCTGGAATCGCAGCAACCCGATCGGCTACCGCATCATGCTCGTGAAGCTGGAAGGGAATACCGTCAAAAGCTACGAAGTGTTCGCCGAGGGCTGGCTCAAAGACGGAAAAGCCTGGGGCAGACCGGTCGATGTGCTGCAATTGAAAGACGGTTCCTTATTGATCTCAGATGATTTTGCCAATAGGGTGTACCGGATAAGTTACAGCGGATAATAGGATTGATATAGCCTGTCTGGTGCAACCGGCTTTATAGTATTGCCCGCACACTCATTCTTCCGGTATGAATCAGGCTACCCTGGCCCGGTTTTCTTCCCTCATACTCCAATAGTATTTCTATGCCTTTTCCTACGCGTCTTTCCCAATTCATGTACCAGAGGTAATTGCTTCCTTTCTGCAGGGCATCCAGCATGATAAAGGCTACCGGGGCGGTGATGACACCATTGAATTGTATATTGGAGTAGGTGCCGCGTAGCTGTATCACACCTGTTGTGGGTTTGCTATACCGGAACTCGATGCTTGCACTTTGTATGTTTGCTGATTCGCTGCCGTAGAGCGGATTGTTTTTACGCTCTTCATATTTAAGTCCGGACGTGAGCCGGAAGACACCGCGGTAGAGCCAGGTGACAGAAGGTTCTCCCGACCAGTACTTAACATCATAGGTACGGTTGTCATCCAGTGCCGAATTGTAGGAACGTTTGCCATGCCGCGCCTGGAGGTTGAGGGAGAGCGGCTGTGCGATATTCCAGCGGAGTTTGTAGAGATGTTGCCGGTTGCTGTTGCCTTCCACGCCGTAGATCAATAATTGCTTGCCGACGCCATACAGCATGTTGTAATCCAACCCCCATTTTATATGGCTGCGATTGAAGTAGATGTTATTGCCGATGGAGGTATTGGTGAGAATGATGGAGGTGTCGGTAAGGCTTTCTATAAAAGGATTATAGGCTTTCAGCCCTTCATTGGCGAGTATGCGGTTACTGATCTGCAACGATGACTGCGAGGAAAATCGCGAAATGAATTTTTGGAACCCTGTCTTTGTGCTTTCTTCCCAATAGCTGCCCGGTTCCAGCGCCAGGCTGAAATTGAAATTTACATAATTCACCTTTACATAGTCATTCGTAGGGGTAAACACTTTGATGAATCGTTTTTGATCGGGGTACAATGCCAGTTCAAATTCGTTGGCCTGCTGCACGCCGTCACCGTTGTAGTCATTCCAGGTGTAGATGCCTTGTCCCGCAGGTACCTCCACATAAGTATAGGAACGCTTTTGTTCCTGCCCGGAACCGAACTCGTAAAGGCTGTTCAGCACCACAACATTCTTTAAAAAACTGCCGTTGTATTCCAGCCTTCCGAGCAATGTCTTCTCAGGTTGCAGATTGGAATAGAGTGTGTCATAGACATCCAGCTGGCGATAGGTTCCGGTGAAATTGACTGTATGATCTTTCCATGTGCCGAGTCCGAGTTTCAATTCCACGTTATGGCTCCTGCTTTGATCGAGGAATTGATTGTTACGGGCTATTTTATCCCTTCGTGTAAAATAATTCAAGTTCCAGCGTGTAGGCTGCTGATCGGAGGTACGGAGATAAGCCGTCGCTATATCAAAGTAAAAAGCAGTGGGTAGGAGAGTATCGGTTTGTTTATTGCGAAGCTCATTTTTTTCCAGCTCGTATTTACCGCCGATATAAGTATTCATCAGTTTCGGCAGATGGTATTCCGCATATAAAGAAGGCCTCAGGAACTGTGAGGTCTGGAAGGTATCGGTAGCATCCAGGCGGTTACCGGTTACACCCATTCTTATTTTTTTATGGCTATACTCATAAGACAGTATATTTCGATAACCTTCGTAATCTGCCCCTCTTTTATAATAGGAAAAATTATAAGTTACGGAGCCGGAAGTGATGCTGCCCATCCGGGTAGTGGCATATATTAAGTGTTCATCGGGTTTGTTGGTATTGGTTTGTGAGACGTTCCAATCTCTGCCAAATTCGACATTACGATACGGCGCGACTGTTTTAAAGTTGTTCTGGACAAATTCATAAGAAAGATCATTGTCCCATTTCCATTTTTTGTTTCCAACGGAATCCTGCTTCCCCAGCCATCGCAGTTCCCTGTACCGGATTTTGGTGGCAAGTCCCCAGTGCGTGTTGTTGTCTTGTTTGGAGAACAGGTTCGGGTCGGTATTGCTGGCGCCTACCTCGATATTCAGCGCTTTCAGGCTGTCGATCTGGTAGTTCGTATTGAGGATAAAAACCTGTTGCTTTTTGGGTGTAATGAGCAGTTGAGCCGGCACATAGCTTCCCTGCGGCACGCCGTTCAGCGGCGCGATCCAGTCATAAACACGTCCATTGGCATTACCGGATGCAATGATATAATTGCCTTTATTGGCGCCGGCATAGGAAAATGCCAGGGCAAAGATGGCACTATCGGGATGATTGGAATAAACAAAAACAGAATCGTAGGATATGCCGTTTACGATGGTGTCAATCATTTTGTACAAGATCTTATTGGCAGCAAATGTGTCGGTAACAATGCTGGGGTAATACGCATTCTGAATGGAATCGCCCAGCAGGGAAAGGAACCGTTTTTGATTGCCGTCCAGTGTCTGCAGGTAGGGTTGGTTTTTGGCATCCTGATTGGAATATGCATCCAGTCGTATTCTCCATTTTTTGCCGATCTGCACCTCGTCGTAGGCATAAAGGAGTGAATTGAGGTAATTTCGGTCCTGGTATTCAAATTCCACCTGTATCCTGGAGTCTTTGGTGATCATCTTACGCGGCATAAAGCTGATCTCGGCGGTATTGTAGTTGATAATATAGTCGGCATTTTCCCCGCGCTCCATGGGCATGTTGTCGATATACACTTTTTCGGTGCCGGCTAATACGATAAAGAACTGCTCCCCGTTATTGGCCGTCAGTTTATAAGGGCCCTGGTTGCCTTCCAGTCCCTGGAAAATATTGCGTGCAAATTGTCCTTTGGCTACAGAGCCACTCAACCCCAGGCTGTTCGTCGTGTTTTTATTGATGTTGAATGCCGTTTGATAATAAAGTCCCTGCACCCGTTTGAAATACTTCAGAAAATAGACCGGAGGGCTTTCCAGGTTGTAGTCACCCAATTGTAACAGATGCTTGTTTTTACTCAGCCGGATGAGGATCTGATCAAATTCCTGGAGACGCTGTGTGTTGCCCTCGGGCTGAAAAGGGACGGTATTGTCGGTGATAGCTGCCTCCAGTTTGATGCTGTCCAGGATATAGCCATTTGCCTGCAGGTTAAAGCTGGAGTTGAGCACTACATCCTGATTGTTGCCGAGTGAAATGCTGCGTCCGTAGCTGCCGTTGTAATCCAGCTTGTTATTATCTGTAAATCCGCTTATCTGATCATATTCCCTGTCAAAAACATAGGGAAGGACATTGGTATCAATGGAAGATCTTGATTTATGACTGTACCGGCCCGCAAAGGATAAGGGAAGCACACGGTATCGTACCGTCACAGAATCGGCAGCGGGCTTTTGTTTCCATACCAGCAGCGACCGGTTTGGGTAGAAATCATAGCTGGTATCGCTGATGCCTTCGATAAAAAAGCTCCGGAAGGCGGTGGAAAAAGAATCAATAACAACCGAGTCTTTAGCCGTAGGGATCGTTTTGTGCCGAGAATTAGACAGCCCAGGGAATGAAAGGTTTTGGCTAAAGGATGTGTTGCAAAAGGCCAACAGGAAGATCAACAGCAAACAGGCAGCTGCCACGCCGTACCGAAGACCGTGTGCACCATATGAAAACTGTCGGACCGCGAAATGCAGCTGAACGGAGTGTCGCAAATCAGGCGTCATAATAGCAACCAAGCCGGTGACCAAAAAACAAGTACGCAAGTTTTATCCAGTGAAGCAATATTTATCCGAAAGATACGTGAATAACGGTTATCTGGGCAGTGCGTGGTATATAGCTTTTATAAGATAATTCGGTAATTTTGCGCAAATTTTCATTATTAGGATATGCAACGCATTTATTTCGATAACGCCGCTACCACTTCACTTGATCCTGAAGTGCTGCAAGCTATGATGCCCTACCTCACTGAAAAGTTCGGCAATCCCTCGTCGGTTTATTCCTATGGCAGGGAGACGAAAATGGCGATAGAGGCGGCCCGTAAATCTGTTGCAAAGACGCTCCATTGCGCTCCGGGTGAGGTGTTTTTTACATCCGGGGGCACCGAAAGCAGTAATACGGCGATCCACGCAGCGGTGAACGACCTCGGTTGTGTACACATCATCAGTTCCCCCATCGAACACCATGCGACGCTCTATACTGTTCAAAAACTGGAAAAGAAAGGAGCGGTCAGGTTGAGCTTCGTCAAACTGCTGGAAAACGGTCATGTGGACCTGGCACATCTGGAGGAATTGCTGGCAAATAATGATAAGACGCTGGTAACGCTCATGCATGCCAACAACGAAATTGGTAATTTGCTGAAAGTGAAAGAGGTAGGTGATCTGTGCCAAAAATACGACGCCATTTTTCATTGCGACATGGTGCAAACCATTGGTCACTATCCATTGGACTTAAGCAGCCTTCATGTGCATTTTGCCAGCGCTGCAGGGCATAAGTTTCATGGACCGAAAGGTGTAGGTATCCTGTACGTAAACGAAAGTGTGAAAATCAACCCCATGCTGTCCGGCGGCTCCCAGGAACGTAATATGCGTGCCGGCACTGAAAACCTGTATGGTATCGTCGGTTTCGCCAAAGCGCTCGAACTGGCCACCCAACGTTTCGAAACAGACAGCCAAAAGATCAACGAGCTGAAAAGCTATATGTGTGAAAAAATAACTTCCGTTTTTGAAGGCGTGATCTGCAACGGGGATGCTAACGGGAGCAGTCTTTACACCGTTCTGAATGTTTCATTCCCCAAAACGGAAAAAAGCGAAATGTTGCTGTTCAACCTGGATATGGCAGGTATTTGTGTAAGCGGCGGCAGCGCCTGTAGCAGCGGTGTCAGCTCCGTAAGCCACGTGATCAAAGCCCTTCATAATGGCCAGTCGGAGAATATGGTGCCGATCCGGTTCTCTTTTTGTCGCCACAATACCAAAGAAGAAGTAGATACAGTGATCGAGAAGCTAAAAGGGATGATGTAATTTTTGTCAGTAATTTTTTTGAAACCCGGTTAAAGGATGCCGATGCAGCTTTTATGGCATTGGCACCGTTCGTGGCAGGCGGGGCGATGCGGCTGTAAAGCCCGCTTTATTACAATGGTTGTGGCAGCCTCTTTCCCGAACAGAAAATTTGTTCTCTGGTTAATAGCATTGGAGTATGAGTACTGCAGATAATTCCATTTTAGGATTGAAGATGCCGACAGATCCCCGTTGGGCTGACCTCGCCGCCGTTTCCCTTGAGGAGATTCTTACGGATCACGCCTTCTGTGAGCAAAAAGCGGCCACACAATGTATTTCCCTTATTCAACTTCATCCTGACAAAGAATTCCTGGTCAGTGCGCTGGCACCGGTAGTTACCGAAGAATGGGGACATTTTCGCATGGTGTGGGCAGAAATGAAGAAGCGGGGTTTTGAACTGGGCAAACAACGCAAAGACGACTATGTCAACCTCCTCATACAGAACGCGCCCGGGAACGTTCCCGTGGAAGATCGGTTGCTGCATAAGCTGATGTGCTGCGCACTTATTGAAGCCCGAAGCTGTGAACGCTTCCGGTTATTATCGGAGAACCTGCAGGAAGAATCGCTTCGGAAGTTTTACTATAAGTTCATGGTTTCGGAAGCCGGGCATTATCGCCTGTTTATCGATATTGCTGTCCGGTACTATGATAAGCAAAAAGTGCACGAGACCTGGAACCAATGGCTTTCTATGGAAGAGCAAGTGCTGCAACAGCTGGCACCGGACGGAACAAGGATCCATTAGCCTTTTTTCCTGATCAGAGTAAATCCCAGCAAGGTAGCGGGAAGAAAAATAAGCAAGCCCGTAATGATCACCCACCAGGGATGTTCAAATGAAAAAAAGTTAACGATACCTACGGTTGTCAGCCCGATACCGGCAAAGAAAGCCGGCGTGTTGTCTGCCGATCCGGAAATGAGGCGTATGACCGCCCCGCAGAAAAACGACGCTACAAAATAGCCGGAAAGAATCAAGATAAATGCTGCTGCAGGCAGTGAATCGATATAGGCCTGCATAGCTGCCCGGTCTGCTATGTCCATCCCTTCTGGGATAGGGTACAGACGGGCACTTACACGTTCTCCAAGAAATATAAACAAGAGCGCCACAAGCAAGCCCGCGCTTACACTGATTATTTTGCGAAGCATTTCACTGGTTTTCTGCAAAAGTACGGCGAGCATTTCGGATGACGTCCATTCTCATTGTCAATTGCGTGTTGATCTCACCTGGAGCAGCTAGGGCTGTTTCGGTATATAAAAAAATCCCCCGCAGCCATGCAGGGGATATCGTATTCAAAAACTTATCAGGTCTTACCAAACTTTTGCTCTCTCATTTATAGGGCGATACATTTTATCTCCTTCTTTCACACCAAAAGCCTTGTAGAATTCTTCCATATTACTTAACGGGCCGTTGCAACGCCATTCGTTTGGTGAGTGCGGATCCGTCATGATACGGCTTGCCATTTCTTCAGGGCGTGTGCTGGCTCTCCATACCTGTGCCCAGCTCAGGAAGAAACGTTGATCCGGAGTGAACCCGTCGATCTTCAGATCGCCTTGTCCTTGCTTGGTTTTTTTGAAAGCTTCATAAGCAATGGCTAATCCACCCAGGTCCGCCAGGTTCTCCCCTAATGTCAGTTTCCCGTTTACATGGGTGCTGTCGAGAACCGTATAACCGTCAAATTGTTTCACTACAACACCTGCTTTTTCGTCAAATTTCTTAGCATCTTCCGGCGTCCACCAGTCTTTCAGGTTGCCATCAGCATCATACTGACGCCCCTGGTCATCAAAACCGTGCGTCATTTCATGCCCGATCACCGCACCGATACCACCATAGTTCACCGCATCGTCAGCATTGGCATCGAAGAACGGATATTGCAAAATACCGGCCGGAAAAACGATCTCGTTGAAGGCAGGGTTATAATATGCATTTACGGTAGGGGGGGTCATCTGCCATTCTGCTTTATCCACCGGCTTACCCAATTTGCTGGTCATATAGCTGTATTCAAATGCAGCAGCGGCTTCCGCATTTTTAAAATAGTTGTCTCCACCAACAGTCAGCGCATCATAATTTTTCCATTTGTCAGGATAGCCGATTTTCTTCATGAAGGTATTGAGCTTAGCCAGGGCTTTTTGCTTCGTTACATCACTCATCCAATCCAGTCTCTTGATGCGTTCCGCGTAGGTTTGCTGCAAGTTGTTCACCAGCTCCATCATGCGCTGCTTCGCTTCCGGTTTGAAATTTTTGTCTACATACATCTGACCCAGCAATTCACCTAAAGAACCGTCCACTACGTTCAATACGCGTTTCCAGCGAGGTTTTTGTTCTTGTTGTCCGCGAACGGTTTTACCATAAAAATCGAAATGGGTATTGTCGATATTGGCAGCCAGGAAAGGAGCCGCATCGTTGAATGTATGGAATTTCAGGTATTTTTTCCAAACATCCAGCGGGGTAGCTTTCAGCTGTTTGGATATTTCCTGGAAGAACTTCGGCATACCTACGATACAGGTATCTTCCTGAGCGATCTTCAGGTTGGTGAACAGGGCTTTCCAATCGATGTTGGGCGTAAGGGCGTTCAGTTGTGTGGTGCTGAGTTTGTTGTACAGTTTATAAGGATCACGCATTTCTACGCGTGTCATGGAAGCACCGGCAAGAGATTCTTCCAGTTTATAAATTTCGGCGGCATCTTTTTGGGCAGCGGCAGCATCCATACCCATCAGCTCTATCATTTTCACCTGGTAGGCTTTATAAGCCTCCCTTATTTTAGCGGTACGCTCGTCTTTACCGAAATAATAATCCCTGTCCGGCATACCTAATCCGCCCTGTACAAACTGGGAAACCATTTTGGTTACATTCTTATCATCAGGACCTACGTAAAAACCAAACAACTGACCATTTCCCTGGGTATAGCCCTTTGCAATAAAGTCTATCAAGGATTTGGGATCTGCAAGGGCATCTACCTGTTTGAAATAATCCTGTAAAGGAGTAATGCCCGCTTTATCGATCGCTGCACTATCCATGCCACTGCGGTAGAAGTCACCCACTTTCTGTGCAGGGCTTCCGGCTTTGGCATTCTTATCTGCGGCGGCGGCATCCAGCAATTCGTGAAGCGCCTTGTAATTATTTTCCTGTAGTTCGTTAAAGCTGCCCCAACGCGTTTCAGAACCGGGTATCGGGTTGTTTTTCAACCAGGTTCCGTTAGCGTACATAAAGAAATTGTCGCCGGGTTTTATGGTTGTATCCATATTTGCCGGGTCCAGCAATGCCCTGGTTTCGGCAATTTCATTTGCTGCGCCGGTTTTACCGCTTTCCTTGCAGGCAGTAAAAGTCACTGTGGTAGCGGCACTCATTAAAATAACATGTTTCAAATGCATGAACGATAAAATTTGGACGGCAAACATACAAATAAAGCATTTCCTGCATGGGAAAGAGCAACGTTAAAAAAAGTGGGATTTTGACTCAGCCGATGATCAGTTCCATTTTACCGACCATTTCCTTCAGCAATTCCCGGTCGGAAGCGTTATTGCCGACACCTACCGCCTTAGCACTGTATTCAGCAAGCAGGTTTATGCACATCTCTATACGCGGCGATTGAAGATTTCTTGCTGCTGTCAATGTATCCTGCAGGCGGTCTCCAAAAAGACGCAGCGAGGCGCCCAGCTCTTTTTCCCTGCCCGCAAAAGCCTGTGCCTGATATACGGTGTTGAAATGGCTGTAAAAAGAACCAATGAGCAGTGGCAGCGGTGCTGCTTTTGCATTGCCGATGAAAAAAGCAAGCATAGGGTACAGTTTGTCCTTTCGTTTGTTGGTGAGTGCCACCGGAAAGTCGAAAACATTGTATTCGCGGCTGATGCCAATATATTTTTGAATAAGTTCAGACGTGAGCGCTTTTTCCCCCGGCACATTGATGCGTACCTTTTCTATTTCATTGACCACTTTCTGCAGATCATTCCCAAGATAGCCGGCTAAGAGTTGTGCTTCCCGTTCGCCAATATGAAACCCGGAATCGCGCCCGTAATTTTCGATCCATCCCGGTAGGTGTTCCTCTTTTATTTTATCCGAGGTGAAATAAAAGCCCCTGTCTTTTGCCAGTTTGGTGAGTTTGCTGCGTCCGTCTACTTTTTTAAAACGATGTTCGATCAGTAAAACGGTGGTAGGAGAAGGATTTTCAAGATAGGAGGTAAGCTCATTGAGACCTTTCATTTGTGCTGCATCTTTGAGGATCACTACCTGGCGTTCGGCAAACATCGGGAACCGCCGGCATGCATTTACGACATCAGTCCATTCCACATCCTTTCCGTAAAGCGTAATCAGGTTGAAATCTTTCTCCGACTCAGCCAGGATATTTTTCTCAAAATATTCGGTGATCACATCAATATAAAACGGTTCTTCACCATCCACAATGTAAAACGGAGCAAATTTTTTGTCTTTGATGGATTGAAAGAGTTTCTTGATGTCGGACATGGCAGAGATTCAAAGCCCAAAAGTCAAAAAAAGGAATGACAGAAACTAACGTTATTTATGTTTGATGGCTTTCTTATTGTCTATCCATGGACTTCAGCTGCCACGTGTTCAGTGGTTATATATTAAAGGTATTCCGGCTGGGCGTTTATATCCGGTATTCCTTTTAGTTTTAAGTAGATGCTGGCAGTAGTATATACGTCTTTGAGACAATAAGTGCTGATACGTTGGAGATCCTTTTCTTTCCAGAAAATATCGGAAACCCTGCTGCCGTCTATATCATCCTTTGGAGACGGAATTCCCAGAACTTCGGACAATAATTCGAGGGTGATATAATGTTTATAATCCCCGAAACGCCATAGTTCCAATGTATCTAAATGTGGAATATCCCAGGGTTTTGCACCGCTTAGCTGCATACTCTTCGGTAGCTCGATGCCATTGATCACCATCCGCCTGCACAGAAACGGAATGTCAAATTCTTTTATGTTATGTCCGCAAAAACGCATGGTTTTTTGCAATGATGAGAATCGCTGAAGTGCTTCCGTAAATTGAATTAACAAAATTTTTTCGTCTTCTCCTGAAAAGCTTTTCATCATGAATTTCCAAAAATTTCCTTCTTTCACATAACATCCCAGACCAATACATACCACGCGTCCAAACTCTGAAAATATCCCTGCTTTTTCGTCGAAGAACGTTGCTGCTTCTTTCTCCTCCTGATTTCTGGAGGTGAGCATTTTCGCTTTTCGATTCCACTGTTGCTGCATCCCATTTGTTAAAAAAGAATAATCCGGTACAACGGATGCCGTTTCAATGTCAATAAAAAGGATGTTTTCGAGATGTTTCATAAAGGCTCAATAAATTATATTTGTGAATATAACTAAATTGACAAACCATGAGTCAAGAATTTGGAAATCCCAATTTATCAACACCATCGACGAATCCACAACCACCGAAGTCCAATAATACCTGGATCTTTTTAGCAATCATTGCCGTATTGCTGGGCTTGGTCATTTACCTGTTTATTAACAGGACACAAGTTTCCAGTGAGCGTGATCAGGCTTATTCAGAAAGGGATTCCGCCACGCTAGACCGGGACAATATACGGTCAGAATATGATGCAGCGCTGGCCCGGCTGGATCAACTGGTAACAAAAAATGCGGAAATGGACAGTGCCATTAATGATAAAGACGGCGAGATAGCGCAATTGAAAAAGCAGATACAATCCATTATAGCAAAAGGCAATGTTTCTGAATCGGATCTGAAAAAGGCCAGAAATCTTATCGCTACATTGAATTCTAAAGTGAAATCCTACGAAGAGCGTATTGCAGAACTGGAAGGAGAAAACACAAAACTGATAGGAGAAAATAAAGTCATGTCACAAGAGCGTGACAGTGCTGTCACAGAGAATATCGGCTTGCAGCAAAAGGTGCGTTTGGGTCGTGTGCTGCACGCCTCCAACATTCGCCTGGAGCCTAAAGACCTGCGTCGCGGCGGCAAGGTGGAGCGAAATACATCCAAAGCAAAACGCACGGATATCTTTCGTGTCACATTTGATATAGATGACAACCGTATTGCTGAAGATGGGGTGAAGGACCTGTATTTGCGTATCCTGGGACCTGACGGAAGCTTATTGAGCAATGCTGCCTATGGTTCCGGAGTTACGGATACATATGACGGACAATCGCTTAATTATACGATGCTGAAACAAGTGAGCCTGAAGCAGGGCGAAAAGGTCAATAATGTAGTAGCTGACTGGACGCAGGAAAGCGGCTATGCAAAGGGCGCTTACGTGGTAGAGATATATAATGACGGTTATAAAATCGGTAACGGAACTATTAACCTGAGATAATTTTAAACCGCGTTCAATCCACAAACAGATCGATCAAAGGATATGTCCATAACAAACGAAACAGAGCTCATAGGAATGCAAAAGGCGAGTGAAGCCGTGGCATATACGTTGAAGGAAATGAGGAATTATGCTCAACCGGGTATCACAACAAAAGAATTGGACGATTACGGCGCAGCGTTATTATCTGATTACGGTGCAAAATCAGCCCCGTTTTTAACCTACCGTTTTCCGGGTTGTACCTGCATCAGCGTAAACAATGAGTTTTGTCACGGTATTCCGTCCGACAAGAAAGTATTGAAGGAAGGTGATCTGGTAAATATTGATGTTTCGGCCGAGCTAAATGGTTTTTGGGCTGATAACGGATGTTCTTTTGTTCTTGGTGAAGATACACACCGGCATCAAAAACTTATAGATGCTTCAAAACAGATCTTGCATAAAGCCATATACAGTATCAAAGGTGGGGTTCGTATTTCGGACATCGGGCATTTGATAGAAACAGAAGCGAAAAAGCGAGGGTATAAAGTCATTAAAAATCTTACCGGGCACGGAATAGGGAAAAGTCTTCACGAAGCACCCAGCGAGATAGCCAATTACAAGGATCGTTTTAATCAGACACGATTTAGGAAGAATTCTGTTGTTGCCATTGAAACGTTCATATCCACAACATCAACTTATGCCGAAACCTTAAATGACGGCTGGACTATGGTGGGAAATAAAGGCGGTTTTATGGCTCAGCATGAACATACTATTGTAGTTACCGATGGAAAACCGATGGTATTGACGGAAATGAATGAGATCTGGAATTAACCCGACATGAAATCCATGCCGCGTTAGCAAAGGGAGCCATTGTTTGATTCCGATCTCCCGATTGATATGAAGTCCCTGAATTACAGCTGTATCCCTATAATATTAGATCGCTATTAAGGTCTTTCGCGAAAACCGGAAGACCTTTTTTTTGAACAGGCTATCTGGAGTATATTATGAACTAATTCTTAATTCAACTTAAGTCTTTCGTTTTTATATATTACGGGCTACCTTTGCACCGCTTTCAACAACTGAATGGTAAAGTATTTCAAAAACGTCAACCGCGAAACGTTAGAAATAACGCAGCCTGAAGGAGCCAACTGGATCAACGTGACTCCACCTTTTCAGGAAAATGAGATTGATAATCTTTCTCATTCGCTGGGCATCCTGCGCGATTTTTTGATTGATACATTGGATATTGAAGAGCGTGCCCGCTATGAAAGCGACGAAGGGGTGAAGCTCATTGTGTTGAAGACTCCGGTGGAGAATAAGTCGCTGAATGAAAGTGATGCTTATTATGTCACGATCCCCATTTCTATAATCATTACCGAGCGCAACCAGGTGGTGACCGTCAATTCGTTCGAGAATGAAGCGATCCGCAGGTTCCTGAATACATTCGCCAAACGGCATCCCGAGCGCCCGAATATGATGGTGCTGAAGATTTTTGAGAAAGTGGTGCTGGACTTCATGGAAACGCTGAAAGAAATCAACCACCGTCGCAACATACTGGAGCAAAAACTTTACGATTCCAATCGTAATGAGGAATTGCTTTACCTGATGCGTATTCAAAAAAGCCTGGTGTATTTTGTTACTGCTCTTCGTGCCAACGAGTTGCTGCTGATGAAAATGGAGCGCACCAATTTCCTTAACTGCGATGAAGATGAACGGGAATTTTTAAGCGATTTGATTGTAGAATTTTCGCAGGCATTAGAGATGGCGGAAAAATATTCCAATATCCTGATCAGTACGCTGGATGCCTTCGCAAGTATCATTAACAATAATATGAACCTGGTGATGAAACGTCTCACCAGTATCACCATCCTGATATCACTCCCGACATTGATAGCCAGCTTTTTTGGTATGAATGTGCGTGTGCCTTTTGAAGAGCAGACAAGAGGGTTCTATTTTGCCATCATACTTTCCGGGCTTATAGCGGCACTTACGGTTTACTATTTCAATAAAAAACGCTGGTTCTGATGTTTACACCGCTTCGGTTCAACGTGCGTGTTTACGGTATTCTTCTCCATAATGGTCATTTACTGGTCAACGAAGAAATCATCCAAGGCAGAAAGATCGTCAAGTTTCCGGGTGGCGGCATGGAACTGGGTGAAGGCACAGTGGATTGCCTGAAACGGGAATGGAAAGAAGAACTTAACCTGGAAATCCTAAGAGCCGAACATTTTTACACCACTGATTTTTTTCAACAGTCTGCCTTCGATAACTCACAGGTACTAAGTGTTTATTACACGATACTCCTTGCAGAAATTCCTGAAGCCATCGTTAATACGGAACCCAACGAACGTACGTACTGGCTTCCACTCACGTCGCTTACCGAAGACCATTTTACGCTTCCCATTGATAAGGTTGTAGCCAAGTTACTGGTATCACGGTAAGCCTTTTTATGCTGTGTTTGTAGTCTGCTAACACAAAGCCCCTCAATAGTAGCTGCCGTTGAAGGATGCTATCTCCAGAACAGCTTCATGTATATGCTTCCGTATGGAGCTAAAGCACTTACTTCTATTTTTCTTCAAAGAGAGATTGTTCAATTGCTGTCTTTGTAACAGCCATGTTATAAGAATTTTTTTTTGTGAATAGTTTATGCAATTAGAAAAATCGTTGCATCCATAAAGCAAACACTCACTCAAAAACATAATTTATGAAACAGATTCTTTCGATGTGGCTGATGCTGGTTTGCATGGCAACAGTAGGTCAGGCTCAGTCAGGTGCAATCTCCGGTACCGTGTATGACGAAACCCAAAATCAAATTGTCGGAGCGATTGTAGAAGTCATACAAAAAGGAAAAATTATCAGGGGCAGCAGTACCGGTTCCGACGGAAAGTACCTGATCCAATTTTTGAAAGCGGGCAAGTATGATGTCAAAGTAAAGTATACAGGGTATCATATCATTCAGATGAAAAATGTGATGGTGCTTGCTGACAGAACTACCTATCAAAACTTTAGTTTAATGCCTGCAACAACTGAGCGAGAAGAAGTAGTGATTAAGGAATATAAAGTGCCATTGGTTAAAAAAGGAGAACCGGGAGGCACTACCACATTTACTGCAGAGCAAATTGTCAGGATGCCCAACATCAACACAAATGATGTGGCTTCCTTATCAGCAGGCACTTACCAGCAAAAGAATGCAGCTCCGGCGTCTCTGGCGGGTGGAAGAACGTCAGGTGCACTTTACATCGTTGATGGCATTCAGGCTTCGTCTCGCCATCGTGGCGAGGAAGCACGCGATAGAATGTATTATAACCCCAGCGTAGAGGAGTTTGCAAAGATCAGCGAGAATGATTTTAAGATGGTAAAAAGCAATCCGCTCTCTACGATGTCTGTTGATGTAGACAGGGCTTCTTATAGCAATGTAAGACGATTTATCAACGAAGGGCAGAAACCGCCTGCAGATGCCGTGCGCATAGAGGAAATGGTTAACTACTTTAATTATAGCTATCCGCAACCGCAAGGTGAAGATCCTATCGCGATCGTTACTGAGTTCACTGATTGTCCCTGGAATAAAACCAACAAACTCCTGCGTATTGGTATGCAGGCGCAGAAAATCGCAACTAAAAACCTGCCTGCCTCTAACTTTGTTTTTCTTATTGATGTTTCGGGTAGCATGGAGTCTGCCAATAAGCTTCCGTTGGTAAAAGCATCGCTGAAAATGCTCGTAAACAAGTTGCGGTCCCAAGATCATGTTGCCATTGTTGTCTATGCCGGTAACGCAGGATTGGTATTGCCATCCACCAGTGGAGCTAAAAAATCAACTATTATCGACGCATTGGAAAGGCTGCAGGCAGGCGGCTCTACCGCCGGAGGTGCCGGCATAAAATTAGCCTATAGCGTGGCGATGGAAAATTTCGTAGAAGGGGGCAACAACCGGGTGATCATTGCTACGGATGGTGATTTCAATGTCGGGGTCAGCGGCGCGAATGAACTGGAAGACCTGATTACCAAAGAACGTAAAAAAGGCATTTTTCTTACTTGCCTGGGTTTTGGAATGGGTAACTATAAAGACAATAACATGGAACTGCTGGCAGATAAGGGAAATGGTAATTATGCTTATATAGATAAACTCGGTGAAGCACAAAAGACCCTGGTGCATGAATTTGGCGGTACGTTGTTTACCGTGGCTAAAGATGTGAAAGCGCAGATCGAATTTAATCCCAATAAAGTTCAGGCTTACCGGTTGGTAGGGTATGAAAACCGCTTACTGAATGAAGAGGATTTTAAAGATGATAAGAAAGATGCCGGTGAAATGGGTTCTGATCATCAGGTGACTATATTATATGAGATCATTCCTGCCGGCGTGGAGAGTAGACAAATTCATGATGTAAATCCTCTGAAATATCAAATTGCAGCGCAATTGGCTAACCCGCACAACGGCGAACTGGCAACTGTAAAATTCCGCTATAAGAAACCCGATGGCAACGTGAGCAGGGAAATGTCACATACGATAGCTGATCGGAAACGGAGGTTTGCCGAAGCATCTGACGATACCCGCTTTGCCAGCGCCGTAGCCTTATTCGGGATGTTGCTCCGCGATTCGAAATTTGCCCTGCGTGGCGACTACGATGAGGTGTTGGATATAGCCCGAGACAGTAAGGGAGATGATGAGCAAGGGTACCGTGCTGAATTTATTAAGTTAGTGAGAAATGCTAATGCAGCCTATTCTGTAAAATAAAGATATCTCGTACTGCATTAAACCTTTATAACTACGTGTGCACCACGTAGTTTTTTTGTGGTTGTTGCCGTTCCAACATTCGTCATTTAGCATTTCTGCAGCATGTTTTATAGATGGATAAGAAGATAGGATAGAGGAATAAAAAATCACATTCGATCTGTTTTTTGTAAATTTGCCGCCTTTATGTCGCAGAGAACCGTTGCCTTTCACACCTTGGGTTGCAAACTCAATTTTTCAGAAACCTCCACGCTCACCCGTACACTGGAGGCTGATGGTTTTGTGAAGAAGGAATTTGATGAAGAAGCCGACGTATATGTGATCAATACCTGCTCGGTCACTGAAAATGCAGATAAGGAATGTCGCCAGATAGTACGTCGTATCCAACGTCGTTCCCCTCGATCGTTAGTAGTGATCACGGGATGCTATGCGCAGCTTAAACCGAAGGAAATCGCGGCAATTGAAGGTGTGGATCTGGTACTTGGAGCGGCGGAAAAATTCAACATTACACAGCATTTGCATGAACTTACCAAAGGTGACAGTGCCAAAATATGTTCCTGTGATATAGCAGAAGTAGAAGGTTTTCACAGTTCTTATTCTATCGCCGACCGTACCCGCACTTTTTTGAAAGTGCAGGATGGCTGCGATTACAATTGTTCTTTTTGCACCATTCCGCTGGCACGCGGGCATAGCCGTAGCGATAGCATAGAAGGTGTTTTGAGGAATGTCAAAGAACTGGCGAAAGGCGGTACCAAGGAGATCGTGCTTACCGGAATTAACCTGGGTGATTTTGGAAAAGGACATGATGGCGGAAAGCAGCGTGAGGAGAACTTTTATGAATTGGTGCAGGAGTTAGAACGTTTGAAGGGAGTCGAACGGTTCAGGATCTCGTCGATAGAGCCTAATTTACTTACAGATGAGATCATTGAATTTGTAGCACAGTCTGAGAGATTCATGCCCCATTTTCATATTCCGCTGCAAAGCGGGAGTAACAAAATTCTGGGCTTGATGCGTCGCCGTTATAAACGGGAACTGTATGCAGAGCGTGTGGCAAAGATTAAAAAGCTGATGCCCCATTGCTGTATCGGGGTAGACGTGATCGTGGGTTTCCCCACGGAAACAGATGATGATTTCAAAGACACATTTGATTTTCTGCATGCATTAGATGTTTCGTATTTTCATGTGTTTACCTATTCAGAGCGTGCGAATACACTGGCAGTGGATTTGAAACCCGTTGTACCGATCCATGTCCGCCATGAACGGAATAAAGCACTTCGCAACCTCTCGTATCAAAAAATGCAGTATTTCACTGAGCAGCATCGCGGACAGACCCGGGATGTTCTTTTTGAAAGCGCCAATAAAAATGGGATGATGGAAGGGTATACGGATAATTATATAAAAGTTCAAACTTCTTACCGGGAAGATTGGGTTAACCGTATTCTGAAATGGAATGTATAGATATTCCCGAATTTGATGACGGTTTTGGAGTTTTTCCATTTTTTTTGCAAAAAAATTGAATTCATGTACGATTTAAAGCCAGAGGCCAAGCATTTTTTACAAAGACTGAAAGAAGAAACAAGCGAAGCGCATGCCAGCCTGGAAGAGAATGAACTTTCGAAAAGAATAGTAAGCAGTGATTTATCCAGCGAAGAGTATGCCGCTTATCTTTCCAAAATGTTGCCGCTTCATCAGGCATTGGAAGAGAGAGTTTTTCCTCAGTTGGAAACGGTATTCCCTGACCTGGAAGCAAGAAAGAAGACCCACCTGATCCAGGCTGATCTTAAGAAACTGAACACTACCGCCACCGGAAACGTTTCTTTTTCTGAAGATATGTCATTTACCACCACACTCGCAGGTGCATTGGGGATGATGTACGTGATTGAAGGCTCCGCATTGGGTGGCAAGGTTATTTTAAAACAATTACATAAATCATTACCAGAAGAAATCTATGACGGTGCCTCCAATTATTTTTCTGTCTATGGAGACAAAATAGGCGGTATGTGGATGCGTTTTTTGCAGACCTTTTCGGATGAAGTTGCCTCAAAAGGCTTGGAAAATGACGTGATAGAGGGTGCAAAACAGTCTTTTTCTCTGGTGAAAAACTGGTTTGACAAATAATATCCGTCCATGATCGATCCCTTTCCTACTATTAAGAATATTGTCAACAAAAATGCGGTAAATATTGATAATTGTGAAAGTGAGGCCATTCATGTTCCCGGCAGCCTTCAGCCACATGGGTTTTTGTTAGCCATCCACCCCACCTCCTATGTTATAGAATTTGCAAGCGAGAATACCCGGGATTTTATTGAGACAGATGTCGCTGAAATATTGGGTAAAAAATTACACGATTTTTTTCCGGCAGAAGAATGCAATACATTTTATGAATTGATACAAGAGCCACAGGCAAATACCGGTTTGCCTGTGGTTTTCAGTTTTAAAGAGATTAAGTTCAATGCTTCCATACATAGCAATGAAATTTTCTGGATTTTAGAATTAGAGCCCTTTCCCGACGGGAAAATGAACCTCCCGAATCTTTACCAACAGACAAAACAGTTTACCTCTTATCTTGAAACAACCGAGAGCCTTCAGGATCTTTGCAGGAAGATAGCGGAAGAAACCCGGGAGATTACCGGTTATGACCGGGTTATGATCTACAAATTTGATGAGGCATATAACGGAGAGGTTTTCGCAGAGAGTAAGAGAGAGGATTTGGAGAGCTTTTTAGGACTTCATTACCCGCATACGGATATTCCGCCCCAGGCTCGTTTACTTTATTTGAAGAACCTGATGCGAATGATAGCAGATGTGAACTATACGCCTGTTCCCATTTACACGAAACAAAATGCCGACAATGCTGATCTTGACCTGAGTTGCTCATTTTTACGCAGTATTTCACCTATTCACATAGAGTATTTGAAGAATATGGATGTAAGGGCTACGCTTACCATCTCCTTGGTTTCTGAAGGGAAACTTTGGGGCTTAATTGCCTGTCATCATTACACCCCCAGGAATATTCCTTACTACACCCGTTTTTCCGCCCAGTTGCAAGGACATTTCCTGACATCACAGATAAAAGTGCGAGAAATAGCAGAGGAATATTCTCTTACCAAAATCCTTGAAGACCGGTTACATAAGCAACTGGAAACGCTGAATGATCTGGAGTCTTTTTTGAAGCAGATAGGTACAAACAAATTATTGTCTGCGCTGACCAATGCAGGCGGGGTAGCCGTGGTGGTAAATGATAGCGTTTACTGCCAGGGCGTAACACCTAAAAATAAAGATGTGTTCGAATTAGTAAAATGGTTGAAAAAGAATGTTCCGGAAAAGTACTATACATCCCATCTGGCGGCGGATTACCCCAATGGGGAAAAGATAAGTAAGGAAGCCGCCGGACTCATTTATCAATCTATAAATCGCACTAACAATAATTGTATTGTATGGTTCAAACCGGAAGCGGTAGAAATAATTAAATGGGCGGGAAATCCTAGTGACGCCGTGGTGAAAAATGAAAAAATGTCCCTGTCGCCGCGTAAATCGTTTGAACTTTGGAAACAGGAAGTACGGCACAAAAGCACGAAGTGGGCACATGCCAAATTACATATAGCATCAACATTTGCCTATGCATTACAACGCCTCATCTATGCCACAGAGATCAGTGAAAATGAAACACGGTACCGGTTACTAAGCGAAAAACTGCAGAAGGCGTACGAAGAAATCTCGAACCTCAATTGGATCAGTACCCATGATCTTAAAGAACCCTTGAGGAAAATTCAAATTTTTGCCTCGAAAATTTTGTCATCAGACACCATTACACCGGACAGCAATAATGAATATGCACTGAAACGGATGCAAACAGCAGCCTCGCGTATGCAGCAATTGATTGATGATATTCGTACCTATGCTATCATCAATGAAAAAGAAGAAGAGAACGCAGCAATAGATCTGCAGGAATTGTTGAACGAGATCTTAGATGAACTGGCAGAAGAGACAGAAGCAACAGGTGCTACGATAACTATAGTTAATCTACCGACAATAAAAGGCGTGAAATTTCAATTGCATCAATTATTTACAAATTTGATCACCAACGCTTTGAAATTTACAAGTACTCACCCGGAAATTACCATCTACGGCAATGAGTCTATCGAAAAGCTAGACGGTCAGAAATACCTAAAGATCACAGTTGCGGATAACGGGATCGGATTTGAGCCTCAATTTGCGTCGAAAATATTCACTATTTTCCAGCGTTTGCATGAGAAAGACGAGTATGCCGGTACGGGGATCGGTTTGGCTATTTGCAAAAAAATCATGGAGCGCCACAGAGGTAAGATCATAGCAGAGGGAGAAAAAGGGAAAGGCGCAAAATTTCTCTTATATTTTCCGGTTGAGTAAAATTCTTATGTTCCTATCTTCTGCATGGAAATAACAATGCCAGGATCATTTCAACTTCACTGGAGATTTTCGCATTCCTGTATGAGTAGTTCTTTATCGATAGGCACCACGCCCACTTGCTCGCACACCAATCCCCCGGCGAGGTTGGAAAGGGAAGCCATCAGCCGTGAATCTTTCGTAAGTGCATATACCAGAGAGGCAGTGGCAATAACGGTATCTCCGGCACCTGAAACATCCGCGATATTACGTATATGAGAAGGAATGATGTCAGCGGTTTTAGAATCATTGTAATACACACCTTTTTCAGATAAGGTAATGAAGGTGATCTGATGCTGCAGCTCACTTTTTAAGCTGTCATGCACTTTATTTAATCCGCTAAGATTTACGGTTTCCAGGGAAATGTGTAATCCGTCCCGCACTTCTTTCAGGTTCGGCTTGAAGATGGTTACATTCCGATAGGTAAGAAAATTTTTCTTTTTGGGATCTACGGCTGTAATGGTTCCCGTTTCATTGCAATGTTCGGTAATGCGTTGGATCACATTTTCTTTCAGTAAACCTTTGTTATAGTCTTCGAAGATGAGTACATCGGGCTTTTCGATTTGTATATATTTCAGCACTGCATCTATAAACGGATGCTCTTCTTCTACGTAAAGTTCATCCGTAACTTCTTCATCCAGGCGCATCATTTGCTGGTTACGGCTGATCACGCGTGTTTTGCTGGTCGTGGGCCGATAAACGCTTGTTTGTACAAGCGTGGTACCGATACCGGCATCATTGGCAAGGTTTATCAATAGGGCACCTTCTTTATCATCGCCTACGATGCTGGCCAGAGTGACCCTGGCACCAAGAGTCTTGCAGTTGAGGGCAACATTTGCAGCACCGCCCAGCCTGCTTTCTCTTTTATGAAGTGCAACAATCGGTACCGGTCCTTCCGGAGAAATCCTTTCTACATCGCCCCACCAATAATTATCTAACATCACATCTCCTACCACCACCACGTGGAGGGCGTTCATCCCTTCAAATATCTCCTTAAAATCTGTCTTTTTATTCATTAATTGCTTTACTGCTTTTGTTCATCAGGAAGTAAATCGGAATTCCTATCAACACAATAATCAAACCCGGCCAAGTAAACTGCGGTTTGTATACGATCAGCAACAGGCAGAAGGCAATGCCCATTACAATATATAGTGCAGGTAACAGCGGGTATCCGAATGCTTTGTAAGGTCTTTCGACGTTGGGTCGCTTCGCACGCAAAATGAAAATGCCGGCGATGGTCAGCACGTAAAAGATCACTACCACAAAAGAGATCATATCCAGTAAATCACCGTATTTTCCGCTAAGGCAGAGAATACAAGCTACCACGCATTGTGCCCAAAGTGCCCATTGAGGTACACCATTCTGATTAAGCTTTCCTGCTTTCTTGAAAAACAAACCATCCTGCGCCATCGTATAGTACACACGCGCACCGGCCAGGATCAGTCCATTGTTACATCCGAATGTAGATACCATGATCATTACTGCTATAACGGCCGTGCCGATGCTTCCGAAGATCATTTTTGATGCTTCCACAGCCACCCGGTCCTTAGGTGCATGAGCGATCTCATTTAGTGGGAGTACGGACAGGTAGATTAAGTTGGCAGATATATAAATGATGGTGACGATCAGGGTACCCAGAAATAAACTCAATCCTATATTACGCTGCGGATTTTTCATTTCTCCCGCTATAAAGGTCACGTTGTTCCAGGCATCACTGCTGAATACAGAACCCACCATTGCGGCAGCTATCCCTGCAAAAAGCAACGGGCCTGCAATTGCATTTACGGTGAATCCTGCATCCGGATTACAAGCGTCTACCAAACTGGTTTTGGTGGCATCCCAGGCATTCACCCAGTTAGCATTCCACACCTCGGGGTTGAACATGAAAATACCGGCCAGTATCAATCCAAAAAGGGAAAGCAGTTTTGCGGAAGTAAATGTGTTTTGAATGATCTTTCCGCCTTTTATTCCCCGTGTATTGGTAAAGGTGAGAAAAACAATCAGGATGATCGAAACGATCTGTGCCGCACTGATGGAAAAAAAAGTGGGTTGACTACAAGCGTCTGTACCGGTTTGTAGCTTTAGGATTTTATTATCTTCACTGACAACGGGTAGGAGATAAGCTGCAAATTTGGAAAAAGCAACCCCTACTGCGGCTATGGTGCCTGTTTGTATCACGGCAAAAAAGCTCCATCCGTATAAAAACGCAATAAATTTATTATAGGCTTCTTTCAGGTATACATACTGTCCGCCTGCTTTAGGGAACATACCGCTTAACTCCCCGTAGCTGATGGCGGCTGTCATGGTCATCAACCCGGTGATCAGCCAAACCACTATCAGCCATCCGGCGCTCCCTACATTGCGTGTGATATCTGCACTGACGATAAAAATACCGGAGCCTATCATGGAGCCTATTACCAGCAGGGTACCGTCCACCAGGCTCAACGAGCGATGAAAATGTTGATCTTGATTTTCCAAATGATTGATTTTAGGAAAGAAAAATACTATTTTTTCTTTGTTGTATCCTCATCATTCGATATCTTTTCTGCACGTGCATTCATTCCTTTTATAACATCCTGGGTAATGTCGTAGGCAGGGTTAGCCTGTAAAATCTGCCCGCCACCTGCGCTGGAGTAGGAGAGAATAAAATCGTATTTGTTATCTTTATTATATTCTTTCAAAAATGCATCCAACTCCTTCTTTAATTTCTCGTTGAACTCATCTTTTTCTTTGAGCAATTGCTGTGTAAGTGATTGTTCGCGGAGCTGCAGGCTTTGCTGCATTTGTGCCAGTTTTTTCTGAGTGGCTCCGAATTCAGCTTCTGTCATGTTGCCGCTTCGTGCTTTTTGATCTGCAGTCTGCATATTGCTTTGCAATTGCTGGGCAGAACGTTGCAGTTCTGCTTCCATTGCATTTTGGCGGCTGGTAAACTTTTCCCGTTGTTCCTTCAGGTAGTTATAATTCGCTTCGAAAGAGTCTACATCCACATAGGCAATCGTCGTAGATTTGCCTGATCCGGCCACAGCAGGAGTTTTGGAAGATGTAGTGTCGTTTTTGCAGGAAAACTGAGTAACAAGCAAAAGCAAACTACCGGAAAATAGTACCGTATTTATAATAGAAGGTATTTTTTTCATATTAATGAATGAACTAAAAAGTTGGTTTAAAAATGATTTGACGCAAAAGTAATGCGCACGTCTTATATTGTTATCGAATAAGACGTAAAAGAGTTACTTTTTTAAAATGATTTTCCGGAAGTTTTTTCTAATAACGAAGAAACTCGTTCCAGATTGTTGAAATTACAGCTGCCAGTGCGAAAAATTTCAATCCTGATTTCAACGGTTACGCCTGCGGTCATCATACATTTATCAGCACAGTCAGGATGCTCTGTTTCCTGTATAAGTTGATTTTTTTAGTATATTTTGTTGCTGGCATAAAAAATCCCTTACGACGAAAAGATGCGTTGTAAGGGATTATATATTGATAGTTGTTGATAAGCTAACAGTTTTATTCGAAGGCCTTGGCGATGACAGCCGTTTGCTCTTTGGCGTGCATTTTACCAAAACCGGTGGCTGATGCGGCACTTGCCGCGCGGCTGATGTAGCGAATAGCAAAATCATCAGGCAGGTTCATCTTCAGGAAGCTGAGTGCTCCTTTATTACGGGGTTCTTCCTGCACCCATACCCATTCTGCATTTTTATATCTCGCTTTCAATTCATTCAACTGCTTCACAGGAAGCGGGTGGATCTGCTCTAAACGCACTACTGCTACTTCCGTGTTTTTATCTGCTATTTGCTTGTCGCTCAGCTCAAAATAAATCTTGCCGGTACAAAGTAGCACCCGTTTTACTTTAGTAGCCGTTTTGATGCTTGCATCGTCTATTACTTCGCGGAAGCCACCTTTGGTGAAGTCTTCAACAGGAGAATAAGCACGAGCTAAACGCAGGTTGGCTTTAGGTGAGAAGTTGATCAGTGGTTTACGGAAATCCCAGGCTAGTTGACGACGGAATGCATGGAAGAAATTCGCAGCTGTGGTGATATTGGTCACTACAATATTATTCTCGGCAGAGAGTTGCAGGAAGCGTTCGAGCCGGGCAGAAGAGTGTTCCGGTCCCTGTCCTTCGTAACCGTGCGGCAGGAGCAGTACCAGTCCACTCATTTTGTTCCATTTGGTTTCTGCTGTGCAGATATATTGATCTATGACGGTTTGCGCACCGTTGGCAAAGTCGCCGAACTGTGCTTCCCATATGGTAAGTATATCCGGGTTAGCAATAGAATACCCATATTCAAATCCTAAAACGGCAAATTCGCTGAGAAGGGAATTGTAGATCTGCATATTCACCTTATCGGAAACCGTGCTGAGACGGTTGTATTCAACATGACTGCTTTCATCATGGAGTATTGCATGACGGTGAGAGAACGTACCGCGTTGCACATCCTGTCCGCTCATCCTGATAGCATTCCCGTCAGCAAGGATACTGGCATAAGCCAATAGCTCACCGGTAGCCCAGTCGATCAGTTGCTGGTCTTTAAATAGTTTTACTTTTTCATCCAGCAGCTTCTGTATTTTCCTTAAAGGCTTGAAGCCATCCGGTAAGGACATCAGTTTATTAAACAGTTTTTCGACCTCGGCTTTTTTAATAGCGGTCTCGGGGGAGTGGTCAAAATCCTCTGCCGTAGCACGGCGTAACTTTTGCCAGGCTTGCTCTACCGGCTGCAACTGGTAGGGAAGTGGCTTTTGCTTGATTTCATCCAGGCGTTGTTGCAATTCGTCCCAGAATCTCTTTTCCATACCTTTCGCCAATTCCTGCGCGTCTTCTTCACCATGCTCCAACAAGTATTTGGTATATACCTCGCGAGGATTGGGGTGGGTTTTGATCACTTCATACATTTGCGGTTGAGTGAAGCTCGGATCGTCTCCTTCATTATGTCCATGACGACGATAACACACCATATCAATGAAGATATCCTGATTGTACTCCTGACGGTAAGCCACTGCCAGTTGACAGGCCTTAACCACTGATTCGGGGTCATCGCCATTCACATGAAGCACAGGAGCATGTAACATGGAAGCAATGCTGGTGCAATAATCTGCAGAACGTGCATCATCGAAATCGGTTGTAAAGCCGATCTGGTTGTTGATCACAAAGTGGATGGTGCCGCCAACGGAATAACCCTCCAGCTTGCTCATTTGCAACAGTTCATACACCACGCCCTGACCGGCGATGGCGGCATCACCATGTATCAGGATAGGCAGCACGTTGTCGTATTCATTATCATAAAGTGTATCTGCCTTGGCGCGTGCGAAACCTGCTACTACAGGGTCCACTACTTCCAGGTGCGAAGGATTGGGTGTAAGCTGCACGTTTACTTCAATACCGTCCACGGTTTTAATATTCGAACGGAAACCGAGGTGGTATTTCACATCACCGCTACCCATGGTGGTATCGGGTGGTACATTGCCTTCAAATTCCGAAAAGATCTGTTCATACGTTTTGCCTAATGTGTTTGCCAGCACATTCAGCCTTCCACGGTGTGCCATGCCGATGACTACCTCACGGGCACCCCCTTTTGCTGCATGGTTAATTAATGTGTCCAGTGCAGCGATCGTAGTTTCGCCACCTTCGAGGCTGAAGCGTTTTTGACCTATATACTTGGTATGAAGAAACTTTTCGAAGATCACTCCTTCATTCAGCTTTTCCAGCACGCGTTTCCTTTCATCGATGGAGAGATTTTTTTCCATCATCTCTACAAAAGCATTTTGCACCCAAATACACTTTTCATGATTGTTGATGTATGTGTATTGAATACCTACTTTTCCGGCATAGATATGTTTGAGCTTTTCTACAATAACGGATAGCCTGGCTTTCCCTAAACCGATGAACTCACCGGCATAAAATTCTGTTTCCAGATCGGCATCGCCTAACCCTACATCTGCCAGTGAAAGTCTTGCCTTCCGGTCCTTACGTGTTCGTATCGGATTGGTATCTGCAATGAGGTGTCCGCGCTTACGGTAGTTTTTGATCAATTGAAAAACAGCGAATTCCTTTTGCAGTTGGTCGTTGGAAACGGTTGTGCCGGTTGATTTTGACGTGCCGTTGCCATTTGATTTGGAAACGGCGAAATCAAAGCCTTCAAAAAATTTTTTCCATTCAGGATCAACAGTAGTGCTATCTTTTTGGTAATCGTTGTACAGGGATTCCACATACGAAGGATGCGAACTCATCACGTAAGAAAAATCTTTCATTTTGTAACAGTGAATGCTTGTTTTTGTAGGTATGTAACCCGTCAAAGTTAAGTAAAAAAGAACGTCGGCAAGCGGTTTATAAAATTGTGATTCCTAATGTGATATTGTCTGAAGATGCGCAGACTTTTTTATAGGGATGAAAAGCAGTTTCTGTTTATATTTGGCACATTATTACACCCTTGATTCCATGGATACCTACCAACCTGGTCTTCATATTATCGCTACCTTTCTTGCTTCAGCAAAAGACCTGAAGCGCATACACGAGTGCAAGGATTTTTTTGATCAGATGATCCGGGCATTGGAACTTACTAATGTCGGAGAAGTGTATCATCCTTTTCCGGGCGGCGGTTTTACAGCTTCGGTCTGTCTTACTGAATCGCATGTTTCCATACACACTTGGCCCGAATACGGTCTGGCAACATTTGACGTCTTTCTTTCTTCCTACAGGGAGGATAACAGCAAAAAAGCCGCCCGGTTTTATGAGCAAACAATTCGTTTTTTTAATGCGACCGAAAAATCAAGAGTCGATTTGCAACGGTAATTATTGATGAAATCAGTATCCAATTTGCTCAGTAATAAGGTCTTTTGCCCTGAATGTAAACAGGAACTACAGTGTTATGACCGGGAGAACAGTACGTATTTCGCCTGTGCTTCCTGCGATATATTTTTTAAACGTGATGAAGATGGGAAAGCTACGGTACTGGCTGAATTCAAACCCTATCGGGAAACAATAGTTTCTTTGAAATTAGGAAGCGAGGGTACCCTGGAAGGGAAAAATATGAGAGTGGTGGGCATCATCCAAAAACTGGACCCGGAGGAGGATATTAGTTGGTTTGAATACCTTTTATACAATCCTGCTGTTGAAAACTACCTTACTTTGGTAGAAGTAAGAGGACATTGGACTTTAGTAAGGAGATCGCAGTACCAGGAATACAAGGTGCATAATCTTGACGGTGAATACCGCGTAAGGTATAAAAACCGTTTGTTTTCATTTTATACGACCTACAAATACAAAATTCTGTTTGCACAAGGTGAATTTGATTGGAATATAGCCCTGCATGCCGATAAAACAGAAACAGATGAATATATATGTCCGCCTGATATTCTGGTGCATGAGATCAGAAAAGATCTTTCAGGTTTGCAGGAAGATGATGGGAGAATCTGGTACAAAGGAACTTATATAGAACCGAAAACTATTGCCGAAGCGTTCAACGTACCGATTTCTCAATTTCCGTCCAAGCGAGGGCTGGGAGCGCTTCAGCCTAATCCTGCCCTTGAAAATTGGACACTGGTTATCCGGTTTACTGTCGCTATGCTTGTTCTGGTTTTTATCACACAATTCCTGTTTGCCTTTTACAAACCTGAACGTACGGTATGGGCACAACCCCTTTCATTTACTCCGGATACCGGTTCGATAGCCACCGCTACATTTCACAAACAGGTAACGAACAGTTTTGACATCCAGGGACCTGCCAATTTAGATATTGAACTTAGCGTACCAGTGTATAATGAATGGATAGAAGTGCCTGTCACTTTGGTAAATGACGGAAATGGAGATACGTATGAAAGCAGCAAGGCAATCGAATATTACCATGGCTATCAGGACGGGGAGAGTTGGTCTGAAGGCAGTATCAACGAAACAATGGTCTTTAACAGCATACCGTCGGGCAAATACCATCTTAATATAGAAGCTTATGCTGAAGCGAAAAAAAACTATTCCGGCTATATAACGGTTAGACAAAATGCTATTTTGTACTCTAACCTGATATTGATGTTGGCAGCTTTGCTGGCATACCCGGTATATTTAATCTGGAAACGAAATCAAACAGAAGAACAACGCTGGACCTAATATGCAGGATTATAAGAGAATAAAATATTATATTATTTCTGCCGGGCTTTTATACGTAATTTTTGTCTGGCTCAACTTTACCGGGCGAAGGCTGGCAGGCGATGATGTTTCCGAAAAAGAACTGCGCCAGGGAATGAGTTCTCATAATCGATTTTATCATAAATAACACAATTACGTCTTATGGACTATATCAACCTAAAATACCTCGTCTCCTCGGTAATCTATTCCTTTCTGGGAGTGATCATCCTGGTTCTTTGTTTTGTTTTCTTTGAAAAGATCACACCTGAAAACATCCGTAAAGAGATTTTTGAAAAACAAAATATAGCGCTATCTATAGTCTCCGCTGCGTTTATTATAGCCATAGCTATGATCATTAGTTCAGCAATTCATGGATAGTGATAAGAATAAAGGACCGAAAAGCTCGGTGACTACTGCAAAAGCAGCAAGGGCGCAGTATTATTTGCTGTTTGCCGTGTTTGTCATTGCTACGTGCGGACTGATTTATGAGTTGATTGCCGGTACACTGGCCAGTTATTTACTGGGTGATAGCGTCATGCAGTTCAGCACCATTATCGGTGTGTATCTTTTTTCCATGGGCATAGGATCCTGGCTCAGCAAATACCTGGACGGAGATCTTTTAAAATGGTTTATCCGGATCGAAATATTAGTAGGATGGATAGGAGGGATAAGCGCTCCCTTGCTTTTTACCGTTTTCGAGTTTGTCACCTCATTCCGCGTTGTTCTTTACGCTATGGTATCCCTTACGGGAATCCTGGTTGGATTGGAAATCCCCCTGCTGATGCGTATCCTGCAGAATAAGGTGGAGTTTAAGGATCTCGTATCGCGCGTATTTACATTTGATTACATCGGTGCGCTGCTGGCGTCTATTATATTCCCATTGGTATTGGTGCCTTATCTCGGATTAATAAGGACCACTCTTTTTTTCGGCGTTATAAACATCAGTGTGGCAGCACTGTTGCTGTATAAATTCAAAGAAACTGCCAGGTATAGAAAGTACTATTATGGCTACGTTTTAGTATCGATATCCATTCTCCTCATAGGGATGGTATTTGCGGAAAAAATCCAGAAATTTTCTGAAACCTTAGCCTATCAGGATACTATTATTTATAGCGAAAGTACTCCCTATCAACGTATAGTGATCACAAAGAACAACCGTGAATTAAGGCTGTATTTAAATGGTAATTTACAGTTCAGTTCGGCAGATGAATATCGGTATCATGAAGCACTGATCCATCCGGCAGCGCAATATTTCACTGAGCCTGTAAGTGTATTGGTATTGGGCGGAGGAGATGGATTGGCGGTCAGGGAATTGCTGAAATATAAAAATGTCAGGGATATTACATTAGTAGACCTGGATCCTGCCATGACACGGCTTTTCACCCAAAACCGGTTGCTTAGCCAATTAAATGATCAATCGTTAAAGGACAAGAAGGTACATGTAATCAATGAAGACGCATTTGTGTGGCTGAAAACAAAGGCAATGAAAAGCTATCAGCTGATCGTGGTAGACTTCCCCGATCCCTCTAATTATTCTATTGGCAAGCTATACAGTAACGTGTTCTATAAGGAGCTGTACAAGGTACTTGATACCAATGGTCTGGCTGTGGTGCAGTCTACCTCCCCCTTCATAGCCCGTAAATCATTCTGGTGCATCAATCATACCCTGGCTTCTGTAGGTTTTACGGTAATACCTTATCATGCCTATATCCCTTCTTTTGGAGAGTGGGGTTATGCCATGGTGTCCAAAGGACGGCAATTGCTTCACGCGCAACTCCCGGACTCGTTAAAATTTATTGATAACAGTTCGCTTTCAACGCTGATGCGTTTTCCGCCTGACATGGGTGAAATACATACCGATATCAACAAACTGAACAACCAGGTATTAGTTCATTATTTCGAAAATGAATGGTCTCCGTATGTACATTGATCATCCCAGAAGACGGTTTATAAAACAAACGATAGCCGGCGCGGCAGCTCTGGCAGGATTACAGGTATTTCATTCCTGTGAGCAAAAAAAACTTTCAGAGATAAAGGGTAGTCTGAAAGGCGCCAACAGCAAAGCCGGTCACGTTTTGAGGGATGGGAAGCAGGTAGAGCTGTCCGGTACGCGGATCGAAACCGATATATTGATCGTTGGTGGAGGAATAGCCGGGTTGTCAGCAAGAAGATGGTTGAAGAAATCCGGGGTGCAGCACGTGCTCACGCTGGAACTTGACGACCGTGTCGGTGGGAATTCTACGTTTGGCAGAAATGAGGTTTCCGCTTATCCGTGGGGCGCACATTACCTTCCTGTTGCAGATATAGGAGACAGCGACCTGGTCGGTTTTTTGGTGGAAGCGGGGGTGATCACGGGTTTTGATGACAATAACCTCCCGGTTTACAGTGATTATTATCTGTGTCATGATCCGGAAGAAAGACTATTCATAAATGGATACTGGCAGGAAGGGCTTGTCCCGGTTTTTGGAATAGGTGTATATGAACAACAGGAGCAACAACGCTTTTTCGCAAAGATGGACGCTTATCGCATGGCTGTTGGTAAAGATGGAAAAGATGCATTTAAAATACCGGTTGATACATCAAGCAGCGATGAGGAATACAGATCTTTGGATAATATCAGCTTTGCCGATTGGCTTAGACAGAACAATTTTACGGCACCTTCTTTACTTTGGTATTTGGAATATGGGTGTAAGGATGACTACGGCAGTAATCTGGAAAACACTTCAGCATGGGCGGGAATCCACTATTTTGCATCACGCAAGGGGAAAGCTTCAAACGCAGATCACACGGCTGTACTTACCTGGCCGGAAGGCAACGGTTTTCTCATGAATAAACTGAGGGAACAGGCAGATTCGGAGATTCTTACCAACAGTCTCGCTTACTCTTTCCGATATGATGAAGTTGGCATTGTAGCGACGGTTTACGATACAGGGAAGAATACGGCCTACGAAATTGCAGCAAGGAAAGTAATTTTGGCTACCCCTCAGTTTGTCAATAAAAAACTCTTGTCCGATTTGCTATCCGATAAACGCACGGTGAATTATATCCGGTTTGAATATGCCCCCTGGGTGGTAGCCAACCTTACCCTTGATGCCTTACCGGATGTCAAGGGAATGCCGCTTTGCTGGGATAATGTGCTGTACCGGCATCCTTCTGTAGGTTATGTGAATGCGAATCACCAGGATATCAGCCAATCTACCAAACGTGTCCTCACCTATTATAAACCCCTTATCGGTCAATCCTACCAGGAAGAAAGGCGGAAAGCCTACGGCAGGTCCTACGACAGTTGGAAAGAACAAATCATTCAGGAAATGGAGTATGCCCATAAAGGCATCTCATCCTACATCGACTGCATTGACATTTGGGTTTGGGGACACGGGATGATTGTGCCGCAGCCCAACTTTATCTGGGGAGAAGATAGAGCTAATGCGCAAAAGCCGGTTGACGATACAATATTCTTTGCACATTCTGATCTAAGTGGTATTTCCATTTTTGAAGAAGCCTTTTATCAGGGTATTAAAGCAGCAGCGGCTGTATTAGCCTCCTTATGAATAAAAGCAGCGCATTAAATCAGCCCTGGATCGACAGTCCGAGTTTTGACCTGTTGTGGATTCTCAGCCCGTCCTGGATTGCCGTGATACTGGTAACACTGCTGCCTCCCCAGTATCGGCACAATGCTGAAGTGCCGGTTGTAGCGTGGGTGGTGCTTATTCTCCTGATTGATGTAGCTCACGTCTATAGCACGCTTTTTCGTACCTATTTTAATGCCGTGAGATTTAAAGCCGATAGAGAGTTTTTGATCTTCACACCTATAGCTTGCTATGTGGGAGGTGTACTGGTGTACTCAATAGATGGCACCGTGTTTTGGCGATGTATTGCTTATCTGGCAGTTTTTCATTTTATCAGGCAGCAATACGGTTTTATGAAATTATACAGCAGGGGAGAGCAGCAGCCGTCTGTATTTAAGAAAATTGATGTGCTAACCATCTATTCCGTAACTATCTATCCCATTGTTTTCTGGCATTTTTCGGGTGATCGATTATTTAGCTGGTTCCTGGAAGGTGATTTTTATATTGCTCCAATTCCTGAAATTCGGGATACCGCTTTCCTGTTTTATCTTTTCATCATCCTGTTGTACCTGGTGAAGGAGACCTATTCCATCCTGACGCAGAAATTTATTAATATTCCCCGAAATCTTGTGGTGATAAGTACCGGCGTCTCCTGGTATATGGGGATAGTTTACTTTAATGCAGATCTGATCTTTACGCTGCTGAATGTAGTGGCTCATGGTATTCCTTACATGGCTCTGGTATGGACGACTTCTAAAAAAGAAAATAATAACCTGAATAAAAACGAACGCTACCGTGTATTTTTCTCAAGATACGGGGTGTTAGCGTTCCTGGCTGTCCTTTTTTTGTTTGCCTGGATAGAGGAGGGTTTATGGGATGGCATGGTTTGGAGAGAACGAAGAACTGTTTTTCCCGCATTCTCCAGATTACCGGAACTAAAGAGTTCTTACTTACTGGCGTTTGTAGTTCCGCTACTCTCACTTCCCCAGATCACCCATTATATTCTAGATGGCTTTATCTGGAAGCGAAAAAAAAGCCTGCATACGAAATAAGCTCGCCAGCAGCAACAGTAGAACGGCTGAAATTATTCTTGATTTCAACTGTCCATGCCGGCGGCGTTCATAGATACAAGTGTATACTGTTATGATAAATTCATGACCTTATCGATCTCACTCAATGCAAATGTTTCTTTCAGTCGGATCCTTCCTTCTATATTTTGAACAGTGGCACATTCTACTTTCGGATCATGCTCAAAGAATAATACCCAGTTTTCGGCGGCGGCTGCTTCCAGTATTTTTTTCTTTTCTGCCAACGTGTCCAGGGGGCGCATGTCATAGGCCATGATCCAGGGCATGGATATATGAGCTACACTAGGCAACAGATCTGCGCAGAACAGAATTTTGACACCTTTGTAATGAATCAGTGGCAGCATCATCGCGTCTGTATGCCCGTTAGCGACTTCCACACTGATGTCGGTAAGCCATTCCTGCTGCTCATCGGTGATCACGTATTGTAACTGACCACTTTCCTGCAGCGGTACAATATTCTCTTTCAGGAAAGAAGCTTTCTCCCGTTCGTTGGGGTCGAGTGCAGTTTCCAGGTGCTTTTCATTCGTCCAGTAAATCGCTTTGTGAAACGTCGGAACCAGTAGCCCATCTTCTCTTTTAATAGCTCCGCCACAATGGTCAAAATGCAGGTGCGTTAGGAATACATCGGTGATGTCTTCGGGTGCAAAACCATGCTTGTTCAGGTTCTTTGCAATGCTGTCGTCTCCATGAGGATGGTAATGGCTAAAGAATTTTTCATCTTGTTTATCGCCCATACCGGTATCAATCAGGACACGGTAGTTGCCGTTTTCTATCATCATGCAGCGCATAGCCCAGTTGCACATATTGTTTTCGTCTGCCGGATTGTGTTTCTGCCACATGCTTTTAGGTACTACGCCATGCATAGCCCCGCCGTCGAGCTTAAAATATCCTGCGTTGATTGTGTATAATTTCATAGTATTAAATTACAGAAGTGGTAGATAATTGGTTTTTTGCCCGGGAAATAGCGATAAACAATACAACACCTCCGGCAGCAAAGAAGCCGATAAGTGCCAATATGCTGTACCGCATGGAACCCGTAAGTTCGTGAATGAACCCGAAAGAGAACATACCGATAACGATCGCCATCTTTTCAGTCACATCATAAAAACTAAAGAAAGAAGTAGTGTCTTTTGTTACCGGCATCAGCTTGGAATAGGTAGAGCGACTGAGCGACTGGATCCCACCCATAACCAAGCCCACCAATGCTGCCAGGGCATAGAACTGCATGTCTGAAGTGGTATAATAAGCTGCAATGCATATACCTATCCAAATAAGAATAACGAAAAACAATACTTTAAGATTCCCGAACCTCGCTGATAACTTCGCCATGAGGTAGGCCCCGGCAATAGCTACCAGCTGTATGATGAGGATCGTTGTAATGAGCTCCTGCATTCCCAGTAAACTACCATCTTTCTTCCTGATCTCCGTACTTCCGAAGATCGTAGCGGCCAGCATAACGGTTTGCACGCCCATGCTGTATAGAAAAAAAGAAAGAAGGTAAGTGCTCAGGACTTTCAGTTGTTTTATCTGTTGAAAGACCTTTTTTAATTCGTGGAATCCATTCGTAAAAATGCTATGTTCAGGATGTTGCTCCGCGGGTGCGCTTTTCGGGAGTTTAAAAAACGGGATCTGACCGAACCCCAACCACCAGATGCCTACCAGCAAAAACGAAAGACGAACCGGGAAACTGCTGTCTGCAAATGCTCCATCATTGAGCACCAGTACCAGACAAACTATTTGCAGTAAAACACTGCCGATATAACCATAAGAATAACCTTGTGCACTTACTTTATCCCGTTCCTGTTCCGTGGCGATTTCGGGTAAATAAGCGTTGTAAAACACCAGACTGCCGCAGTAGCCTACTGCAGCCATTGTTGAACAAAACAATCCCCATTCCAGCGATTCTCTTTTGAAAAAGAACAAACCGGCACAAGCCAGCGAACCTAACACGCAAAAAAACTGCATGAACATTTTCTTATTGCCTTTGTAATCAGCTATGGAAGACAGGATAGGGGAGAGAATAGCAATAAGCAGGTATGCGGATGCCATAGCATAATCAAATAAGGCTCCATTGTTGAAGTTGTATCCTAAAAAATTGACATGGTTGCTGGTAATGACCCCATTCTCATCTTTTACGGACGTGACAGCCATATAGTATGCCGGGAAAATGGTAGAGGTAATCACCAGATTGTAAGCACTGTTCGCCCAGTCATACATAGCCCAGGCGCGGTGCAGTTTTTTAGGAGAAGTTTGCATTATCTGCTAAAATAGCTAATTGACGGTTATCGTAAAATGATCATTTGCATTTATTCTTTGATCTTATCCAATATGGCAATTATGCTGATGTAAAACCCTGAACTCCGGTTTAGGAACGTCAAAATACTTATCGCGTGAAATATATCGTTCCGAATACGCTGGAAATAGGTGTAATTACTTAAAGTGCTCCGTTAAACGGTTGTTATCTCAAACGCTCTTTTTCATAAACGCTGCTTGCACTTATATATTTGTTGCATATATTAATTTTAGAATGCAGAGGATTTCGCAGATAGATACCATTTTAGAGAACCTGGAAAAGCAGCAGGCAATTCCCTTTAATAAGCCTTTTTTGACGGGTTACGAAAATTACTATTTGTCGATGGTCTTCTCCAGCGGTAAGCTAGCCGGGGACGGTTTCTTTACAAAACAATGTGAGAATTTCTTCAACAGGAAATTCAATTTCCGCAATAGTTTATTGGTTACTTCCTGTACGCATGCGTTGGAGATGTCAGCATTATTGATGCAGCTAAAACCAGGTGATGAAGTGATTATTCCTTCATTTACGTTTGTATCTACAGCAAATGCGTTTATGCTGTTCGGTGCAAAGATCGTATTTGCAGACAGCAGAAAAGACCATCCCGGGATTGATGAGAGTAGCCTGGAAAGCCTGATTACTAAACGTACGAAGGCCATTGTGGTGGTGCATTATGCAGGTGTGGCCTGCGATATGGATAAGATAATGGCCGTAGCTCATAAGAATAATTTGTTTGTGGTGGAAGACACTGCCCATGGAATTGACGCCTATTATCACGGCAGACCCCTCGGGAGCATTGGAGATATGGGTACCTTTTCTTTTCATGAAACAAAGAATATTACCTGTGGCGAAGGGGGATTGCTCAATGTCTCTAACGAGGAATTGTTAGGCAGAGCAGAAATTATCCGGGAAAAAGGTACAGACAGAAGTAAATTCTTAAGGGGTGAAATCGATAAGTACTCCTGGGTAGGGATCGGCTCTTCGTATGTTTTATCGGAAATGAATGCCGCATTTTTGCTGGCACAACTGGAACAACTGGAAAAGATTCAGGCGCAGCGGCTGGCAGTGTGGCACTATTATTACGAGGGACTGAAAGAGCTCGAAATAGAAGGGTTGGTAAAATTACCGGTGGTACCTAAATATGCTTCCAACAATGCTCATATTTTTTACATGGTGCTAAAAAGCGAAGAACAACGCCAGGATCTGATCCTGTATCTGAAATCTAAGAACATCCATTCTGTTTTTCATTATTCTTCCTTGCATACCTCCCAGTTTTTTACTGCCTATCATGACGGGCGTAACCTGCCTAACAGCGATTTTTACACAGATGGACTGCTGCGACTACCGCTGTATTGTGAATTGACGCAAGATCAAAGTCTGAGAATAGTAGAAGAAATTCAGAATTATTTTAAGCTGTAACCTAGGCGACGATATAGTTGCAGAGCTTGTAAAGCACACGTGCTCCTACGATGCCATCGATACTGTCGGCATTGTATGTACCTACAGATACTTCATTCAGGTCAAACCCGATGATTTCTCTGCCGCTTGTTTTCAGGATTTTAAAGAGGTAGAACACCTCGTCCAGCTCAAAGCCACCGGGAACCGGAGTGCCGGTATTAGGACAAAGTTTGGGATCCAGTCCATCAATATCAAAGCTGATATATACTTTTTGAGGCAGTTTGTTTACGATCTCCTCACATATTTTTTTCCAGGTTTCACCTTCGTACAAACGTTCTTTTAGCTGCTTGTCAAAATAAGTGGCAATACGATCAGGGTTTGCTTCTATCATGTCCACTTCCTCATCACAATAATCGCGGATGCCTACTTGTACCAGTTTGGTTACTTCCGGGATATCATTCAGTACATTGTACATGATAGATGCGTGCGAATATCTGAATCCTTCATAGGCACGGCGTAAATCAGCATGGGCGTCTATCTGCAATACCCCAAAATCAGGATGGATGTCCGATAGCGCTTTAATAAAACCCAGTGGCGTACTATGATCTCCTCCGATCAATCCTACCTTTTTGCCCTGTCTCAGTGCTATTCCCGTCATTTCGCGTACCCAGTTATAAAGCAATTCACCACCGGCATTTACCTCCTGGAGCTTTCCCATAAGCTGTTCATTTTCCTCTATTAAGCCCCCTTCTACCAAATGAGAAATAATCAACTCCGCGCACTGGCGCAAATAGTCGCTTTTCCTTTTGATGTTTTTGTCAATAGGCATCATGTAAAATCCTTTTTTCCAACCGTCTTTTACATCCGGATCATACAGATCGACCTGCATAGAAGCATCGAAAATATTTTCAGGACCGCGCGAGGTGCCGTCACGATACGATATGGTCACTTCCCAGGGAACCGGTAAGAGAACAAGATCTGCTTCATCTTGTTTAGAGGGCAAGCCAAAAATATTATTGGATTTCAGTCCTACACTGTTGGGGTCAAAATTGGTGAGATCAAGTGCCATGATTCTTTTTTGCGAGTGCAAATTTAGTGTTTTTAAGTTGTAGAAAACGGCACCCGGAAATGGGATGAAGGATAAAATTGTGTTCCGATAAGCCTTTCTGTATTGAAAAACAGCCCTCTTTTCATCCTTCACCTTGTTAACATTTGTGTTAGTATTTCTATCATATTAACTAATTGTTTTTTTCTCATAAACTCTTACCTTACGCACGTTTTTAAAACTTATTAAATAATGATTACGACAGAAAAGGAATCACCCATAAAACTGGAGCACGCAGGTGCTGATGTAAACACTACACAAATGCTGGAAAAAGTAAAAACTATCGCTGTTATAGGCTCAGGAACCATGGGCAATGGTATTTGCCATGTGTTTGCTCAAAGTGGATTTGCTGTTCACATGATGGACATTAATCAAGCGGCTATGGATAAGGCACTTGTTACGATAGGCAAAAACATGGACAGGCAGGTTGCTAAGAATGCACTTACGGAAGAGGCAAAACAGGAAGCCCTTAGCAAGATCAAAACCTACACGGATATGGCGGAAGCGGTGAAAGATGCTGACATCGTGGTAGAAGCCGCAACAGAGAACATTGACCTTAAAGTGAAGATCTTTCAACAACTGGATGCGCTGGCTCCTGAACGGACGATCCTGGCTACCAATACTTCTTCTATCTCTATTACCCGCATCGGTTCTTATACTAAACGCCCGGGTAAAGTGATAGGCATGCACTTTATGAATCCCGTACCGGTGATGAAACTGGTTGAGATCATCAATGGCTATGCAACAGATGTTGATGTGACGAATACGATTTACTCACTTACCCAATACATCGGTAAAGTACCTTGCATTGTAAATGATTATCCGGGCTTTATCAGCAACCGTATCCTGATGCCTATGATCAACGAAGCAGTTCTTTCCTTACAGGAAGGCGTTGCCGGTGTGGAAGAAATTGATACGATCATGAAACTCGGTATGGCCCATCCTATGGGTCCCCTGCAATTAGCAGATTTCATTGGCCTGGATACTTGTTACAGCATTATGAATGTGCTGCACATGGGCTTCGGCAACCAGAAATATGCACCTGCTACTTTGCTGGCGAACATGGTACAAGCTGGTTTCTACGGGGCAAAATCCGGTGAAGGGTTCTATAAATACACTCCGGGCAGCAAGGAACTTGTTGTAAGCGATCGCTTTAAAAATAAAAGCTGGAAGCTTTAATTACATGAAATATACGCTACAAAAGCCGCTTCCTTGTAAGGAGCGGCTTTGTATTTTTGGAAACATTATTTTGTTATTCCTTTGCAGGATTCAGTTGCATATCAGCTATGACCCATCTTATTTCATGGAATTCGTATCCGCTGCCTAGCTGTTCTTTAACATAGGTTACAAGACGCTCATTGTTCTCTGCATGATCAACAAAGTACCTGATCGCAATTTGTCTTTCTTTGCTCAGGAGCTCATCCAGTGCTATCTGTTTTTCTGCGATTAGTTTTGTAAAATGCCCGCTGACGGTACTTACTGCAAGGTTTCGCGCTTCGGCTACTTGTCGGATGTTCATACCGGAACGAAAAAGGAGGAGTGTATCGTGGTGCGTCCCCCCCGCAGTTTCTTTTTTCTTTTTAGGAGTGTCAAAGATCTCTTCTTCTTTCAGTTCAAAATGCCGAGCAACGATTTCGAGAATAGCATCACCGAATTCCTTCATTTTTTTGTTGCCGATACCGCTTATGGCCAGCAATGCTTTTTTATTCAATGGAGGATTCGCCATGATCCCGTCGATAGCTTTGTTGCTCAGGACACGATAGACTTCTACTCCAAGCGCGTCTGCTGTAACCAGTCGCCAGGAGCGGAGTTCTTGTCCGAGTGCCAGGTTTTCGGAAGATGTGATTAGGGCAGGATGATCAGAAAGCCTATGCCACTTAAGCGGCTTATTTTTTGAAATTTCCTGTAAAGCTTTAGCCTTGATCTTTAAGATGTTCCTGGCAGAAAAACCAAGCAGCATTTCCTGCCAGATCTGTTGATGCAATTGAGCACTTTCCCGGATGGTCTCGAGGTGTTGTAACGCCCTGGCGGAAACTTGTGCGCTATCCGGTGCTTCAGGCAATGCTTTTAGCGAATCGAGAATGAATTGTTGATTGTGCTGCGAAAAATAACCTGCTGCTTCGGCCAGCCGCTTTTGTAAAGCCGCGTTTTCCTCGGGTAGCGTTTGCAGCGAGGTGAGACTGCTTACCTGTCGCAGAAACTTATCGGCTACCGTGTAAAGATTGGTCAGGCTCATCAGGAGTTGTCTGAAGAATTGAACGGCATGTTGTGAGAAAGAGCGTTCAGATTCCGACACTGTTTTTTCGAGCTGCTCTTTATACCGTTTCCATCCACTCAGGTCAAAAGCTTCCTCTATTTTTTCCGTCTGAAAACTATGCCGCTGTTGTGGAAGCGTTTTTTCCAACTGATCGTGCCTCCAGGTCTTATCGCTGAAATTTACGACGTTGATGTCTGTCAAGAGGGATTGCGGCTTTATCTGGCTTAGCAACACGATACCATCCCAGGTACGACACCGGCTCAATGCAACATATACCTGTCCGGCAGCAAAGGATCGTTCTGCGTCAATGATTACTTTATCAAAAGTTAATCCCTGGCTTTTATGGATCGTTACCGCCCAAGCCAAACGCAGGGGCAGCTGCCAGAATTTACCTGATACATTTTCTTCTGCCAGCCCGGTATCTGCATTGGTGCCATACTTCACATGATTCCATGCGATGGCCGTTACGGTGACAATGCCTTCATCATCACAACGTACCTGCACACTTTCCTCCGTTACAGCGGTTAGGGTCCCTGCTTTACCATTGAAAAACCTGCGTTCAGGATCATTTTTAATGAACATCACCCTTGCTCCTTTTTTCAATGCAAGTTCTGTTGCCGCCGGATAGCTGTTTTCAGGAAAATCCCCCTCCACCTTTGCCTTGAAAATGCGTATCGGCGTCTGCAGTTTTTGCATAGCCTGTTCATTTATACGGTCTGCCTGCACTACGTGTGAAGTAAGCGTAATATATCGATCGTCCTGCGGCGGTGTATTTGTAACCTTTGAAAGCAACATCTCATAGCTTTCCTGTGATACCGCATTATGCCGAAGTTCGTTTAGTAATTGCAGGAAGTCAGTCTCCTGCTGCCGGTAGATTTTCTCCAGTTGGATAATCACCGGCGGATCATCTTTCAGTACTTTACTATCGAAAAAATAGGGACTGTGGTAATATTCTGCGAGGATTCTTGCTTCATTTTCTTTGACCACAGGCGGCAACTGGTGCATATCCCCGATAAATAGCATCTGAACTCCCCCGAAAGGCAAATGCGGAGCAAACCGGAATCGTCTCAAAATGGTATCGATCATATCCATTACATCGGCACGTACCATACTTACCTCATCGATGATCACTAACTCAATACTTCGCAGCAAGGAGATATGTTGCCTTGTATAGCGTATGAGGGACGAAAGCGATTGTTGGGTAATGATCTTTTCGTCTGTAAGATCAGTGGAGTAGGTCGGAACAAACGTGCCGAAAGGCAAACGAAAAAATGAATGCAGGGTACTTCCACCCGCATTAATTGCAGCAATACCGGTTGGAGCCAGCACTACGGCATTTTTATGGGTGGTTTCTTTGATGTGCTTTAAAAAAGTAGTTTTCCCGGTGCCGGCCTTTCCCGTTAGAAATATAGTGCGACTGGTTTCGTTCACCCATTTTTCAGCGAGGTTAAACAGCTCATTTTGTTCGATAGTCATAGTGGTTGGAGGTTGATCGTCATCAGGTAATGCTCCTAGTTGTCACATTCCTTTTTCAGTCAAAGTTCGATTTTTTGCTTTACCCGTCATATTTACCGAAATATAGCGTCATGGTAGTCCTACACATTTTACGTACAGCCCCGGTTTTGCTGTTTATTCCGGCAATAAAGCCGGTATGCAGCATGCAATATTATAGTCCTCCCATTTTCAGTATTTTCCTGTACTCTTTATCCTTTACCGAACCCACGGATAACCTTGAAAGTCTTACCAGGTCCATATCTGCCAGCTCTTCTGTAGCTTTGATGTCTGCCAGCGAAACCGGTTTGGGAATGGATTTCACAGGCTTCAGCTCTACCACCACCCAGTTGGTGTCTTCCGTTGTGGGATCCTGGTAGGCTTCTTTCGTAACTTCTGCAATGCCTACGATCTCCAAACCCTCATTACTATGATAGAATAAAACCTGGTCTCCTTTTTTCATGGACTTCAGGTTATTCCGTGCTGCATAATTCCGCACGCCGTCCCAAAATGTTTTACCATCTTTTTGAAACTGTTCCCAACTGTATTTAAACGGTTCTGATTTTACCAGCCAATATTGCATGATTCAAAATTAAAAAGGGAAACGGAAAAATGTAAATTGCAGATGAAAACGATAGGTTTTGAAACTTTATCGATATTTAATAAAGTATAGCTATAAAGAATAACGGCTTACCAGTTCAGCATGGATTTCAGTTTGGTAAACCCTGTCTTGCTCACTGCCACCCTGGCTCCGCAGTGCAGCAATGCAATATGCCCATCTTTTTCATACGGTTCTATGCGTTGCAACTGATTAATGGGTATGAGAAATGAACGGTGTACCCGGACAAAATGTTTGGGGTCAAGTGACCGTTCCATGAAGCTCATCGTTGCTTTTTTCAGGAACTTACCCTCTTTTGTAAAGATCTTGATATAGTCATCGCTGGCTTCAATAAAATGTATCTCCTGTTCCGGAATGATGCGGATAAGACCATTGTCTTTTACAACGATCCGATGTCGATAGCCTTCGTACACATTTTCTTCCAATAAACTATCTACCGTAGCTGTTGGTTTCATACCTGCGATCTTCAACCATTTTTGCAACGCCTGATCGAAGCGTTCCCTGGTAATGGGTTTTAATAAATAGTCGACAGCATTAGCTTCAAAGGCTTTTAATGCATACTCATCAAAAGCCGTTGTAAAAATGACCTGAGGTTTGTCATCCAGCAATTCCAGCATTTCAAAGCCGTTTACCCGGGGCATCTGTACATCTAAAAAGATAAGATCAGGACGAAGCTGCTGGATCATTTTAAAACCTTCAAAACCGTCAGTGCATTCGGCAACGATTTCAATATGTTCATAAGATTTTAAAAGTGATTTTATCAGCTGTCTGGCCAGTGATTCATCGTCAATCAATAGGGCTTTGTACATGGGGCTGCGGTATTTTTATACGGGTAGTGAAAATATTGTTTTCTTTTTGGGTTTCCAGCAAATCAGTGCGTCCGTATAACAGAAAGAGCCTTCTCGAAATTCCTTCTAACCCGAAGCCGGTACCGGAAAGGGGTTTCATCGTTTCATCAAAAGGGTTTTGTACCTGCACCCGTAATAAACTGTGTTCCTGCCGGATATCAATCAGGATCTCAACAATTCCTGTTTTCCCATACACTCCAAACTTTATGGCGTTTTCCAGGATGGGTTGAAGTAAAAAGGGGGGAATCGTGATTTCATTTCCAAATGATTTTTCGATCGTGACCTTAAGCCGGTCGCCAAAGCGGATGGACTCAATGGCAAGATAGTTTTCAATATACTCCAGCTCTTCCTGCAAGGGAATTTCTTTTTGTGTGTCACGCTTTACACTGCTTCTCAGGAAGTCGGAAAGCTTACCGATCATGACCTGTGCCTCATCGGGCATAATGGTGATGAGCGCATTGATAGAGTTCAGACTATTATAGAGGAAGTGAGGTTGTATTTGCTGGCGAAGTTTGAAGAGTTCAGCCTCTTTATGAAGGGTAGCTGCATCGGCCACACGCTCTATCTTTTCTTCCATTTCATCGCTTCTTTTCCGCATCGCTCCCATGGATATGATCCAGCAGGCACCCAGGACGTGCAGCAGGAGCCGCGTAAAAGTTGTAGCATCATCCAAATGGACGAACACGCTGCTGCCGCGCCACCACCATTGCGAGAGCAGGCTGCTGAGTGAAAAAGAAATGTAACCTGCTATGCTGCCAATAATAAGCGAGTAAATAATGGCTGCAACATGCGTAGGATAATTGCGGGTAATAAAGCCTGCCGTCCATACGGAAAGGGAAAATGGCAGGGCATTGATGAGACCGTCGGCAAGCGCAAAATCGAAATTTTTATACCAGTATTCTGAAAGCAAAATAGCGATCCCCGCTGAAACAGCCAGCAAAATTAAAGGGAACCATTGTCGTTTGAATACTTGCAAGGGAGGTACTTTTTATTCTGCATAAGCAGCCATCACCGTTTCGTACAGTTTCTCGTATTGGGGAATAATGTCTTTTTTCTCAAAACGGCGAGCCTGAGCCAGAGCTGCGTCTTTGAAACGAAGCAGCGTTGTATCTTCTCTTAAAATTTCAAGGGCATGCATCGCCATATCTTCCACATCTCCTACATTGCTTAAAAATCCGGTGACCCCCTGCTTATTGATCTCCGGCAGTCCACCCACATTGGTCGATATAACCGGCACGCCACAAGCCATAGCTTCCAAAGCAGACAGACCAAAGCTTTCGTACTGGGAAGGCAACACAAATAGATCGGTGATACTGAGTATTTCATCCATTTGCTCCTGTTTGCCCAAAAAACGTATATCATTGCATATGCTCAGGGTACGACAAATCTCTTCTGCATTTTGTCTTTCGGGTCCGTCACCTATCATCAGGAGCTTGGAGGGAAGTTGCTTACGGACTTTTTCGAACATGCGCACCACATCTTCCACACGCTTTACTTTCCTGAAATTGGAAACGTGCGCTAAGATCCGTTCTCCGTTGGGCGCCAGCATTTTCTTAAAATGATTCTTATCTGTCTGCTGAAAACGCTGCGTATCCACGAAGTTGTGGATCACCTGGATGTCTTTCTCTATGGGAAAATACTTGTAGGTTTCTTCCCTGAGGTTATGGGATACTGCCGTGATGGCATCAGATTGATTGATCGAAAAGGTCACCACAGGATTATAAGTAGGATCTTTTCCTACGAGTGTAATATCGGTGCCGTGCAAGGTGGTGATATAGGGAATGTCTTTCCCTTTCTTCCTGAGGATCTCACGTGCAAAATAAGCTGCGGAGGCATGGGGGATCGCATAGTGCACATGCAGCAGATCCAGATCGTTGTTGCTAATAACGTGTACTAATGTGCTGGTCAGTGCTGTTTCGTAAGGTGGAAAATCGAACAGCGGATAATTTTGAACAGTAACTTCGTGGTAATAAATATTGGGGTGGAAACTGAGCCGAACAGGTTGCTGATAGGTAATGAAATGAATCTCGTGTCCTTTTTCTGAAAGTGCCATGCCCAGTTCTGTAGCTAATACACCACTGCCGCCGAACGTAGGATAGCAAACAATTCCAATCTTCATAATATCAATTTATATTTCTTTTTCGTACCGAAAAGGAGTTGACACAGCCGCATGGAAAACCTGTAAACGGCGCCACTACTGATGTGTTAGGTCAGCCCTAACTCCAGAACATCTCTCCATTCCGGGACAGAACTATTTTAAAAGAACGCAAGTTATCAAATCCCTGCCGCTGCTGCAGCCAATAATTTATATAACTCGATAAACGAAAAGAATAAACTAGGATTGTGCTTTGGACATGATATACCCGCGAACTTTCCCGGCCTCATCTTCGTTCAGTTTGGAACGTTTCACCATGCGCGGAAGTATCTTATCCCATTTTTCCTGGCTACGGGACTCCGGCAAATACAGTTTATGGCAACGGTCGCAACTTTTTTCCCACAGCATCTTACCCTCTTCCAATTCAGCAGCACTATAATGCTTTGCAGCCACTTCGGTTTTGGTTCCGGAGGAAGTGCCCGCTGTTTTTTTGGTAGATGAACAGGCAGCTGCAAAAACTAGCAGGGCTGCAGCCGCTACCGGGGCAATACGTACAGATTTTAATTTCATTTTTTAGTTGGATTTATTGAAAGTATAATATTAATAAGAAAGTATCTCGTTAATTTTTTGTGCTACCTTATCGGTGTTGGGCAACATGGCGGCTTCCAAACCCATATTCATCGGCACTGCAGGTAAATTGAGGGCACCCATGGTTTGCACCGGAGCATCCAGATTGCTAAAACAGTTCTGCGCGATACGCCCTGCAAGGGCTTCACAGAATGAATTATGCAATTGTTCTTCTGTTAACACCAGGCATTTGCCATGTTTTTTCACTGTTTGATAGATCAGTTCATCGTCCAGGGGGTAAATTGTACGAAGATCAATTACCTCTACTTTGCCCGGGTATTGCTTTGCAGCGTTTCGTGCCCAATGCACGCCCATACCATAGGTAATGACGCACATAGATTCCCCGTTTTCTACTGCGTTTTCATCTGCCTGCATTACGGAAAGCCCCTTGCCAAAAGGAAGCACATAGTCCCGGTCGGGTTCGATGGTTTTAGCTTCTTCTGTTCCCGGAACTTTGCTCCAGTACAGCCCTTTATGCTCTAACATAATTACCGGATTCGGGTCGTAGAATGCTGCTTTCATCAATCCTTTCAGGTCTGCGGCATTACTAGGATAAGCTATTTTAATGCCTTTAATAGTAGCTAATGTACTCTCTACACTACCGCTATGGTACGGACCACCACCACCGTAAGCACCGATCGGAACACGGATGATGCACGAAACCGGAAATTTGCCGCAAGTTAAATAACAGGACTTGCTGATCTCGGTTACCAATTGATTAATTCCCGGATAAATATAGTCGGCAAATTGTACTTCCACGATCGGTTTTAATCCTACAGCACTCATGCCTACGGTAGAGCCAATGATATAAGCCTCCTGTATTGCCGTATTAAAAACGCGCTCATCACCGAACTTATCTGCCAGTGTAGCGGCTTCGCGAAATACACCTCCCAATCTTTTGCCGACATCCTGACCGTAAAACAATGCTTCCGGGTGGTCTTGCAAAAGTTCTTCTACTGCATGAAGCGCTGCATCTACCATTACTACTTTTTCTTTTCCTTCGGGGGTACGGTTTCCTTTTTCTTTGCTGATGGGATTAGGTGCAAACACATGATCTGATACCGTGGCAGGATCCGGATCGGGGGCGTTTACTGCATTCTCAAACTCGCGGGCAACGAAATCTTTCTCTTCTTGTTCAATTGTATCCAGCAGCGATTCTTTCACGCCGCTTTCTATCAGTAGTTTCTTCAGCTTCGGACCCGGGTCATCTTTATAGTGTTTTTCCAGGTCTTCCGGTGTCCGATACCATTCTTTCCGTACTCCGGAAGTGTGGTGTCCCAATAAGGGGACTTTAGCGTGTATCAATACCGGTTTGCGTTCACGACGTACCCAGTCGATCGTATAAGACATCGTTTTATAACTGTCCTTAAAATCGCTCCCATTCACCCGCACCCGCTCTAATCCTTTAAACCCTGCAGCATATTCATAGGCATCATTAGACCGCGCTTCATCGCTGCTTACCGAGATACCCCAGTCATTGTCCTGTATCAAATAAATGACAGGCAATTGATGCAGTGCAGCAAAAGAAAAAGCTTCGCTTACTTCCCCCTCCGTCACACTACCATCGCCCAGGGAGCAAACTACGACAGGAGGCATATCGTAAGCACCCAGGTTTTGTTGTTCCCTGTATTGAATGCCTTGTGCCACACCGGTAGTAGGAATCACCTGCATACCGGTAGCACTACTTTGATGAATGATGGTCGGGAAGTTTTCCCTGCGAATATTGGGGTGATTGTAATACTCTCTGCCGCCGGTGAACGGGTCGTCGCCTTTAGCAAGCAGTTGCAGCATCAATTCGTAAGGACGATAACCCATGCCCAGCATGATGCTTTCATCACGATAATAGGGGCTTACAAAATCACAGGGTTGAAGTAACATGCCGGTTGCCAACTGGATAGCCTCATGCCCGCGCGAAGTGCTATGAACGTACTTGCAAACCTGGCGATTCGCATCATAGATATCAGCCATGGCCCGTGCTGTCATCATCATACGATAAGCTTTCAGTAACAATTCCTTTGACACCAGTTCAGCAGGTTTATTTTTAGCGGATGCACCGCCTGTAAGCGAACGTCCTAATTGAGACAGAATATTTTCCATTAAAAAACATCAATAGCGAGCTGCAAATATCGAAACATAATTTTTAAAAGGCGAACAATACTGCATATAGAATGTTTAGTTCTTTGAAGGACGAATTGAAATGAATTCTATGAAAACCCTGAAATGGCAAGAATCATCCAACTAAGCAGTCTTAGTTGGTACACCTTGGTATATATAAAACAAACCGGTACAACGGAAATATAATCTTCTTTATGCAGAACTCGTCAGGCAACAGCTAATTCTAAAACCCTGCGTAAGGGATACTTAAAATGCCACGTATTGAACTATAGTGGCATGATTTATTCATTCAATATATAAAAGGTGATCATGAAAACAGATAACAATAGCGGGTCACAGCAATCAAAAAATACAGACCCCCAGGAAGATGAAAAGAACGGAAACATCTTTGGCGAAGCATTTGATAAAATCTTTGGCGATGTAAACGGTGAACATTCCGTAGCAGATAAAGATGCGGAAGATCCCGGAAAACAGGAAAGCATTAAGGAATAATGTACAACGGGCAGATGCGACAAACCACAGATAATCAGAAGCTAATAATTGATAAAGTATTGCCGCCATTTTCAGATCTATAGTTCAGGAATTTTATTTAATCCCTGGAGTGGAATAGGTGTATCTATTCAAACCTGTTGAAAAGGTGAACATGGAGGAGGAAAGTAAAAATAGCCGGTATAAAAAAGCCATTGATAACGCACGGTTATATAAAGAGAAAGTTTTTGCTATTTTAGCGTTTTCAATGGTTTCGTAGCTCAGTTGGTAGAGCAGCTGACTCTTAATCAGCGGGCCTAGGGTTCGAGTCCCTACGGAACCACCAGTGAATCAATAGTTTCAAGCGATAAAAGTTTGAAACTATTTTTATTTGCACAGGATCTGTATAGCTTACAATCCCTGCTACCAACAAATTCAGCCTTTCAGACGAAAAGCCTGAAAGGCTTTTTTTCGACTATATTTCTGTGCTTTACAGAAGTTTTCTGCGATCTGCATCTTTTCTATCGGGATCGCGCTGTTTGTTTCCACGGTTTTCAATGTGCAGTTTAAGAAGAAGGGGGATTCTTCTGAAGCGGCGCGTGTTCTTCCCGTCTCCACCGTGGTTTATTCTTAGGCAGGGTTTGCCTTTTTTGGTTTTTGGGGTGACCGTCCTGTAGTTGCCGGTGGCTAGTTTGAAACCGCCGCTGCTTAGTTTGAAACCGCCGGTAGCTATTTTATAATTGCCGGTGCTTAGTTTATAATTGCCGGAGCCTGTTTTATAGTCGCCGGTGTCTACTTTGAAACCGCCGGTGTCTACTTTGAAATCGCCGGTGTCTACTTTGAAATCGCCGGTAGTTAGTTTGAAACCGCCAGTGGTTAGTTTGAAATCGCCGGTGTCTACTTTGAAATCGCCGATGGCTGTTTTATAATCGCCGGTGGTTAGTTTGAGGTTGCCGGAGGCTATTTTATAGGCGCCGGAGATTGGTTTATGGTTGCCGCCGGTAGGTTGGGGGTGATCGTGCCGGTGGACTGCTGTTTCTTATTGCATGGGCCGGATCCGGCACGTCTGTTTTCTCTCTGCAGCCTGCCCGGAAGGGTTTCTCCTGCTGTTATGGGTGCCTTGCTTGCGGAATACGAACCCGGCAGATAATGGGGAAAACTACTTCCCGGGGATTAGGGTCAGTAGCTTTTACACTCATCCTATTGTCATTTTTTACTAAATATTCTTCAGAACATTTTGCTAAATAACAAATAGGGATTACTATTGTATTCCAACCTATATATATGCCTGCCTGTCAACTGATTGTAGCAATCTTATGCCTATGCTATTCCACGGCTGCCCGAAGCCAGGAGGAGCAAGCGGAGACCCAAAGGCAGGGCAGGAAGTACATCGAACTCAACACAAAATCCCTCGACAACTATCATAAACGAATCCAACGGGAGCAAAACAAGCTGCTGAAGCGCCTGAG